>CACYUZ010000001.1:0-157548 GCA_902777645.1 uncultured Prevotellaceae bacterium
GCCCGCAAACTCCGCTTTCAGTTCCGGAAGCGGGTCGCCCTGCTTCATGGTGTATTCGCCGCCGCTGATGGTGAGCGGCGCTTTTTCGATGGTCAGCGTGCCGCTGACATAGGTGACAAGCGGATTTTCTACTGTTCCAGTCTCGATTTTGATTTCATACTCGCCCACGGGCGAAGTAGGTGTGGCCTCGCAGGAGATGACGGGAGCGCCAACGAGTTCGCCGCCCTCAACGGTATACTCAAATGCAGGGTTCTCGTCACCATAGAGACGGGAGACGCTGGTTACTCGGAGTGTAATGGGCTCAGGTTCAGGGATGTTGACCATGAAGGGTACGTCCTCAGCCTGTATGCTGGCTCCCTCATCGGCACTTAGGGCGATAGCCGTCAATCTACCCGTATAATCACCGGGTGCGGCATTGGCATCTTGCTTGATACCCAATGTCAGGATACATCCTTCGCTGCCCGCAATGGTCTCGTTAGTGAGCGAGTAGCAGACCACCTGATAAGTAGTTTCGCCCGTTTTCTCCACTGCCACCTCAACATTGGCGCTGTTGGTGTAACGCGTTCCCAAAGTGTAGCAATAGTCACCTTTCTCGTCGTCGTAAGCCAGGGAGAGTTCTTCCGGCAATTCCACTTTAAACTGATAGCCATTCAGGAGCAGGTCGCCATTATTGAGCGAGACGGCCAGTTCGAACCCATAGCCTTTACCGGCTGTTGATTCCGTCACCTGGGCTGTAAGAGAAGGTGTCTCACCTGCACTCCAGACCGCCAAAGGCAGCATCCATGACAGCAACAAATAAAAAAGTTTGCGTCGCATTGTATTGATTGTTTTTATTATTTCCGGATAAATTTCTTGCCATTCCTGATATAGACACCCTTATGGGCTGCGTTCGTCTTCTGGCCCTGCAGGTTATAGACAGGGGCGTCGTCAGAAGGAGCTTCGACACTGCCGATGCCATCGGTAGCTGTCTGCACATCGTTGAATCCTACGGTGTTGAGGTCGGCATTGGTGAACTGGATATCGGTCAAGGCCACCTTGCCAACCGTTGCCCCTTGCACCGTGAAGCGCAGGAGTCTGGCGGCATCGCCCCGGAACTGTTTTCCATTCATGCTGAATGCCACCACCTTGTAATGGCCATTATCGAGTTTGTTGAACCGTACGCTGTGACCGGCAGAAGCCTCCTCACAGAGTTTCACATCACGCAGGGAAGCTCCCTCAGGCAGCGCCACCTCCATTTGGAAAGCCGAATAATCGCCGAGGTTTTCCACTTCGAGGAGGCAGCCGTTCTCATCGGCAGATATCTGCAAGCCGTCGGACTTGGAGAGCAAGGAGCTGGCCGGCATATCAGCCGACGTGGTGAGGATATACTTCACGATGCCCATTGCATCGGCCACATCCACCCTCGAGTCAGCATTCCAGTCGGCCTGTTCGTCAAAGAAAGCAGCATTGTATCGTCCCAACACATGGTTGATGACTGTCATGACATCGGTGACATTGACGAGGTCATCGTGATTGGCATCTCCCGGCCTGTATTCCACCAGATGAATAGCAAAGGAAGTATCTTCAGCCGGTAAAATCACCTCATAGATATAGCTGCAGCTGAAATTGAATATACTGGCCATGAAATCATTTTCCCCCATAATCTCCTCAGCCTGGATGGTGAGTGACAACAACGGTCCTTCCGCGCCCGTCAGGGTTCCGGAACCATCCGTGCGGCACTCTATCTGGTAGCCGCCCTCACTCTCCTGAATAGAGAGATTCATTGCATTTCTATCGGTATAGCGGTTAGAAAGTTCGGCCTGGAAGTCTCCGTTCCCATTCTTCGCGAGCGAGAAGCCCTCGGGCAGGATGAGATGGAACTGATAACCATTGAGCACGGCGTTGCCGTTTTGGAGAGAGACGAGAACTTGGGAAGTACTGCCTGCATGAATGTCGACATCGCTGACTGATACGATCATTTCGTCGTCAACCCTATTGAGGTCATCGACGATGTTTGAGAACAGTTTCCATCCCTCTGTAGCCATATATACAGCATCCTTCTGCATGGAGACATGCAACAGCGCATTGGCATAGGCCACATCAGAGAAGGTGTTGACCTCGATGGGCATGGGAGAAAGCATCTGGCTGTTGACCGCTGTTATGGCATTGCACTCACCGAACGCCATCTCGCCCAACGCCGTGAGAGAAGCCGGCAAGTTCACCTCCGTCAATTGTGAACAGAGGAAGAAAGCGCGCGGTGCGATAGTGGTGAATCCTTCGTGCAAAGAGACCTCCTGGAGCGTGACACTCTCAGCGAAAGCTTCCTCTTGGATAGAGACGAGGCTTTCGGGGAAATAGACATTGGAAAGCATGCAGCCATAAAAGGCAGACGGTCCCACGGTAAGCGTACCCTCAGGAACAGCATAATCGACCCCTTTGGCGGTGGGATAAGTCAACAGTGTTTTCTTGTCTTTTGTAAAGAGTACACCATCGACCGACGCATAGGTATTGTTCTCTTCCACCACGTTGACGGCGAGGAGTGAAAAGCATCCGAAGAACGCATACTCACCGATGGTCTGTATGTTGCGAGGCAGTGTCAGGGTCTGCATTTCGGCACATCCTCTGAAGGCGCCCGCCTTGATTTCGGTCAACCCTGTGAAGAATCTCAACTCATTAAAGGAACGAACATCAGTATTACCTTCGAACACTGTGCCGAGCGCCTTGACCTGTGCAGCCTCGTCGTAGCTCAACTCGCCGTCGGCATCAGTATCGAAATGCTGGATGCACACGCTCTTTGCGGCATTGTCCTCGAAAACGATAAAAAGTTGCGGGACCTCCTCGATGGCCATAAATTCTTTCCAAATGGCAGCATTGGTGAATGCCTCCTTGCAGCCATGAGGGACAGTAAGTGTAGCATTTCCACGGTTAGAGAAAGTGGCTCCATCAATATTGATAGGCGTTTTGAACAACACCTTGACAGCCACCAGCGCGCTGCAATTGAAGAAAGCGCCCCACTGTAGTGATGTCAACGAAGCCGGCAGTGTTACCTCCGTGATGAGCGGACAATTCTGGAAAGCGCCCTCACCGATAGTCTGCAACCCCTCACTGAAGGAGAGCTGGGTGAGTGCCTCACAATCGCCAAAGGCGTAATTGCCGATGGACTCGACGCTTGCCGGCACACTGAGTGTTTTGATTTCAGCACATCCGTTGAAGGCCCATATACCGATATTTGTGACGCTCTCCGGGATAATGATTCCACTCAATGCGGCACATCCGTCGAAAGCACTTTCCCCGATGGTCTTGATGCCTTCGGGCAACACGACCTCTTTCAGGCTGGTGCAGAAGGAGAAGGCATAATCATCGATTGCCTCGAGACTGGTAAAGAACTGGAGTTCCTTGAAACTCACCACCTCGGCATTTTCAGAGAAGGCATCGCCGAGGCTGCTGACCGCGGCCGCCTCATCCTTACTCAGTTCGCCGTCGCCATCGGTATCCCAATTGTCGATACAGACCATTTTGACATTGTCGTCCTGGAAAGAGATGACCGTCTCATCGGCGGTATTGGCCCAAACACCATTGAAGCCGGCTGTAAGGAGTGCCACAGCCAGCAAAGCATACTTTTTCATCGTCATGAATCGGATATTTGTATTTAGATACAACATTGTTCAGATTGAAAAACAGGCAAGATTTCGAAATCACGCACAAAATTAAGGAAATATCTCGATATGACAAATTTTCACCTATGATTTTTCCCCATAAGGGGAAAATGGCGAAGGAAGAGACATCAATGTGGTTGAAAAACGAGATTTTAGGGGCCATAATCCAAAGAGTCCGGCCTGATTGGATCAGGTCGGACTCTTTTTGAAAAAAAATGTAAGAATCGTCGGTATCAGTTGTTCACTGTACCTCCCACGATGTCGAGCAGTTCGCTGGTGATAGCCTGCTGTCGGCTCTTGTTGTACTGCAGGTTGAGTTCCCTGAGCAGTTCATCGGCATTGTCGGTAGCCGTCTGCATGGCCACCATACGTGCGGCATGTTCAGAGGCGTTGCTGTCGAGGAGAGCGGTATAGAGCGAGAGGTGTGCCAGTTTAGGTATGAGCACCCCGAGCACGGTCTCCATATCCGGTTCGACGATAAAGTTATCGTTGAGCGGTTTCACATTCTCCTCCTCACGTTCCGCTTCGCGGTGATGCTTTTTGAGATACTCCTGCGACTTTTTCGTTGCGACGACCGAAGTGAGGTCGCGGTCGTGCTCATCGGTAAGTTCCGACTCGAGGTCGATAGGATAGAAAGTCTTCCTTGTAAGGACCTGTGAGCCAGCGCTTTTGAAGTGATGATAAATCAGTTCGATATGGTCGAGTTCTCCAGTACGGAACAAGAATCCCAGTTCGGTAGCGATGCGTATGCACTCCGCCGAGTTAGGTTTATCGGCGAGTGCGGTGAAGTCGCCTGCGGCTTTGAATCCGAGTTTAGCGACTTTTTCGGCCACTTTTCTTCCGACGGGATAAATCACGATATTCTCCTTGCCGAGGTGTTCGTATTCGCTGATAGCCTGCTGCATGAGTTTGATGATATTGGCATTGAATCCACCGCAGAGGCTGCTGTTGGAGGCGAAGACCACCAATCCCACCCTTTTGACCGGTCTTGGCTCAGAGTAGACCGACTGCGCGTCGGCCTCAGAAGCCAGGAAGGTTTTGAGGATATGTTCGAGCAGGTTCTCATAGGGCAGCATGTCTTCTATCATCTGCTGGGCATGGTGCAGTTTCGACGAAGCCACCATTTTCATGGCGCTTGTGATTTTTCGTGTATTCCTGACCGATGCGATACGGTTTTTTATCTCTTTCAGCGACGGCATAGGCGATTACTGCTTAAATTGTCCGGCGATATCGGCCATCACCTGTTCGATGACGTTGGTGGCGTTGTCGTCGATTTTACCACTTCCGAGGAACTCGATGATGTCGGGATGCGTGGTGCGCAGTTTGTCGAGGAAGAGGTCCTGGCATCTGCGTACCTCATTGACGGGCACATCGTGCATGAGTCCTCTTGTTCCGCAATAGAGGATGGCCACCTGTTCGCCTACCGCCATAGGGCTGTACTGCGGCTGTATGAGCAGCTGGTTGTTTTTTCTACCGCGGTCGAGGGTCATGGCAGTCACGGCGTCCATATCGCTGGAGAACTTGGAGAAGGCCTCCAGCTCGCGGTACTGTGCCATATCGATTTTGAGTGTACCAGCCACTTTCTTCATACTTTTGACCTGTGCCGAACCACCCACACGGCTCACCGAGATACCCACGTTGATGGCGGGTCGGAATCCCTGGTTGAAGAGGTCGGTCTCGAGGTAGATCTGTCCGTCGGTAATGGAGATGACGTTGGTGGGGATGTAAGCGGATACGTCGCCGGCCTGTGTCTCGATGATAGGCAATGCGGTGAGGGAGCCACCACCCTTGACGTGTCCCTTCATGCATGCGGGCAGGTCGTTCATCTGCTCGGCCACTTCCTGCTGGTCGTTGATACGTGCAGCGCGCTCGAGGAGACGGCTGTGGAGGTAGAACACATCGCCCGGGTAAGCTTCGCGTCCTGACGGACGGCGGAGGATGAGCGACACCTCGCGGTAGGCCACGGCCTGTTTGGAGAGGTCGTCGTAGACGACGAGTGCCGACTCGCCCCTATCGCGGAAATACTCGCCGATGGCTGCTCCAGCAAAGGGAGCGTAGTACTGCATGGCTGCGGGGTCGGCGGCAGTAGCTGAGACCACGATGGTATAGGGCATAGCCCCATGCTCTTTAAGGTTCTGTACGAGTGCTGCCACAGTGGATGCTTTCTGTCCGATGGCCACATAGATACAGTAGACCGGTTTTCCTGCCTCGTAGAAGCTTTTCTGGTTGATGATGGTATCGACTGCGATTGCAGTTTTTCCTGTCTGTCGGTCACCGATGATGAGCTCACGCTGTCCTCTTCCGATAGGAATCATGGAGTCGACGGCTTTGAGTCCCGTCTGTAGCGGCTCTTTCACCGGCTGTCGGTAGATAACGCCTGGTGCTTTTCTGTCGAGGGGCATCTCGAAAGCGTTGGAGAGGTCGATATCTCCCTTGCCATCGATGGCTTGTCCAAGCGGGTTGATGACCCTACCGAGCATATTGTCGTTGACACGGATGGAAGCGATACGTTTGGTGCGCTTCACCACCATGCCCTCTTTGATGCCGGATGTGGTACCGAGCAGCACACAGCCCACGTTGTCCTCCTCGAGGTTCATCACGATGGCCATGGTACCGTTTTCGAACTCGAGCAGTTCGTTGGCCTCAGCATTTCTCAGTCCGTAGATACGTGCCACTCCGTCGCTCACTTGGAGCACGGTGCCCACCTCGTCGAACTTTTCGGTATTGCTGATACCCTTCAACTGTTGGAGCAAGACTTCGGATACCTCACTTGCTTTTATTTTATCTGCCATTGTAGGTAAAGAATACTTTTTCCGTTTTAAACTAAAGAAGTTGTTTGTTTATTTTTTCAACTGTGTCAGGATGTTGCGCAGTTTTGTCTGGACGCTGGCATCCATCCTGTAGGTATCATACTCGAGAATGAATCCGCCGATGATTTCGGGGTTGACCTCGGTTTGAAACTCCACAGTGCCTTGAGTCCTGCTCTCCACCATCTGCTTCATTTTCTGTTCCGTTTCGGGTGAGACGGCAGTGGCGGTGATGAGTTTTCCGCGTGTGATGTTCTTCTGTTGCCTGTAAAGAGTGATATACGAAGCGGCCATGAATTGCAGGGTGTTCTCCCTGTCCTCGCGCAGCACGAGTTGGATGAACCGCTTGGTAAGCTCCTGGATTTTGTCGCCACCGGCGGCCGTTTGGAGCAGGGTTTCCTTCTTGTCTTTTGCGAGCATGGGGTTGTCTATCGTAAACCGGAGCTGTGGCACCTGGATATAGCTGGCCGAGAGGGCCTGCATATCTTGGTATACCTTGTCTTCGATTTTCGTCTCCATGGCACATTTGAGCAGTGCCCGGGCATAACGTACCGACATTACACCTATATCCATAACGCTTTATTATTTATTATCACCGTCGACAGAAATTTCATCCAGCAGCTTTTCAATCAATTCCATCTGCTTTTTGTCGCTTTGGAGCTCTTGGTGGAGCACCTTTCCAGCTATCTGCACAGATAGTTCGGCCACCTGTGCACGGATATCGCGTATAGCGTTCTGCTTTTCGCTCTCAATTTCGGCTTTAGCCTCGCTGAGCAGCCTTGCGCCTTCTGCGCGTGCGTTTTCTTTTGCTTTTTCGACAATGGCATTTCGCGTTTCGGAAGCCTCTTTGAGTATGAGCGCTTGTTTTTCGCGTGCCTCCTGCAGGATGGATTCGCTTTCAGTCTTGATATTGGCCAGTCGTTCGTTGGCCTCCCTTGCCTTTCTGAGGCTATCGTCGATGAACTCCTTTCTGTCGTTCACCATTTTGACGATGACGGGGAAGCCCCACTTCCAGAGGATGAAGAAGACAATCAGGAAGACGACTGTCATCCAGAAGAGCAGGCCAAAATCCGGGGTTATTAAATCCATACGCTGTTCAGATTACTTCTGTTCTGTAACAATAGGTGAAAGATGGAATATCACACAGTAATTATACGAAGAGCGCGAGAAGTGCGATGATGACGGCGAAGAAAGCCACACCCTCGACGAGGGCGGCAGCCACGATCATAGCCGAGCGGAGGTCGCCCATTTTCTCAGGCTGGCGTGCCATAGCGTCCATGGCATTTCCACCAATGCGTCCGATACCGATACCTGCACCAATTGCAGCCAAACTACCGCCGATAGCGGCACCCAATTTTGCAACACCGTCTGCTGCCAGTAATAATGATAACATAGTCTTAAAGTTTTAAATTGTTATTTGATTTGAATTTATGAATATTATTCCTTTACGGTTTCGGTTTCATGCTCATGGACATGAGCAAGCGAGATGAACACGGCGCTCAGCATGGTGAACACCAGTGCCTGGATGAAGCACACCAGCACTTCGAGGAGCATCATGAAGACGCTCATGAGCACACTCACCACGGTCATCATGGATCCTGCGAATGCATTGAGTGCGAACATGATGAAGATGATGCAGGTGAGTGAGAGTGCGATGGCGTGTCCTGCCAACATATTGGCGAAGAGTCGGATCATGAGTGCCAGCGGCTTTGTGAAGAGGCTGAAGAACTCGATGATGGGCATGAGGGGGAGGGGCACCTTGAGCCATGTGGGCACCGGCGGCCAGAACACCTCTTTCCAATAGGCCTTTGTGCCTGTGATATTGGTCACGAGGAAGGTACAGAGTGCGAGGAAGAAGGTGCAGGTGATATTGCCGGTGAGGTTTCCTCCGCCCGGTGGGAATGGCACCACCCCCATGACATTGGCGATGAAGATAAAGAAGAAGCACGTGAGCAGGTAAGGCGCATACTTGTCGGCCTCCTTGCCGAGTGTCGGTTTTACCACATCGTCGTAGACATAGGTGATGAACATATTCATGAAGCCGACGAATCCCTTTGGTGCGGGGTCGTCGATTTTGTGCCTTCGGCACCATCTTGCCGGTATGAGCACACAGAGCAGGAGTATGATGGCATCGATGAAGAGCACCATTACCGTTTTGGTGATGGAGATATCGAAGGGTCTCACTTCCTGTCCGTCGACCATTTCGCAAATCTTATTGGGATGTTCCTGGCTTCCGGAGATATAGAGTCCGAAGGGTCCAGGTTTGTTTCCGTCGGCATCGGGTTCCTCGGCAAACTGGCTGCTGGAGAAGACATGCCATCCTGTGGAGCTCTTGACGATGACCGGCAGGTGGATGACCACCGGTTCGCCTCCGATATCCATGATATGCCAATGGTAGGCGTCTTTGATATGTCCCCACAAAACCTCTTGCAGGTCGACGCCCTTCTTCTCGCCCTCTTCCTGTGCCGAAGCCGGCAGGGCGGGAATGAAGAGCAGCAACACGTAGAGAATTTGTCTGATAAATTTCATTGTCTTGGTTATTTGTTTCTCTTTTCTTGTCGGGCGAAAAAGACACAGTCGAACACCAGAAGAATCAGATAAAACACAAAGAAGATGAGCACGAACGACTTGATGGCTGCGGTGTCTCTGACCACATAGCACCAGACTCCCATGACGACAGCCGCCACGACCATACGCACAGCGGGTGCTGCGAGGAAGAACTTGGTGAGTGCGGCAGGCGACTGGAGTGCGATACGTTTCCAAACAAGTCCGTAAGTGATACTTGAGATCATTGAGAACAACACGGTGACAATCAGCGCATTGACCAGGTCGGTACTGAACTTAATGCTCATAAAAGCCAGTACGACCAAGGCCATTCCCACAATCATCCACAGCGACTGTTTGAGATACCTGCGGAAGGAGGTTTGCACGCTACTGTCGGTATTGCCCATCACTGTTCTTCTTCAAGGGTTTCCACACAGAGCGAGACGCGGTTTTTCTGCACCTCGACAAATCCTCCGTTGACCATGAGCCGCTGTTTGCCCTCTTTGGTGGCATACTCTACGAGTCCCGGCTGCAGGGAGGAGATGATAGGAGCGTGGTCGTTGAGTATTTCGAAGCTTCCGAGCGTTCCCGGCACGAGTACGCTCTCCACCTCTCCGTCGAAGACCACCTGCTCTGGCGATACTATTCTAAGTGTCAACATACTGTACTAACCTTTTGCGGCCTCCATGAGTTTCTTACCTTTCTCGATGGCATCCTCGATGGTACCCACGTTGAGGAAGGCCTGTTCGGGCAGGTAGTCGACCTCGCCGTCGAGAATCATGTTGAATCCCTTGATGGTATCCTCGATAGACACCATGACGCCCTTGACGCCGGTGAACTGCTCGGCCACGGTGAAGGGCTGTGAGAGGAAACGCTGCACGCGACGTGCGCGGTTCACTGTCACCTTGTCCTCGTCGGAGAGTTCGTCCATACCCAGGATGGCGATGATATCCTGCAGTTCGTTGTATCGCTGCAGTATCTGCTTTACGCGCTGTGCGCAGTCGTAGTGCTCACGTCCGACGATGAGCGGGTCGAGGATACGCGAAGTACTTCCGAGCGGGTCGACGGCGGGATAGATACCCAGCTGTGTGATTTTACGGCTGAGCTCTGTGGTGGCGTCGAGGTGTGTGAAGGTGGTGGCGGGCGCCGGGTCGGTCAAGTCGTCGGCCGGCACATAGACAGCCTGCACGGAGGTGATGGAGCCCTTCTTGGTAGAAGTGATTCGTTCCTGCATGGCACCCATTTCCGAGGCCAATGTGGGCTGGTATCCCACGGCCGACGGCATACGTCCGAGCAGTGCGGACACCTCGCTACCTGCCTGTGTGAATCGGAAGATATTGTCGATGAAGAAGAGGATATCGGCGGCAGCGCCGTCTTTTCCGCCCTTGTCGCGGAACTCCTCGGCCACGGTCAGTCCGGAGAGCGCCACTGAGGCGCGTGCTCCCGGCGGTTCGTTCATCTGTCCGTAGACCAGTGTGGCCTGGCTCTTTTTGAGTTCCTCGGGGTCGACGAGTGAGAGGTCCCACTTGCCTTCGTCCATGGCCTTTTTGAATTTCTCGCCATAGCGGACCACACCACTTTCGATCATCTCGCGGATAAGGTCGTTACCCTCGCGTGTACGCTCACCCACGCCGGCGAACACCGAGTAGCCGTTGTGTCCTTTTGCGATGTTGTTGATGAGCTCCATGATGAGCACGGTCTTTCCTACGCCGGCGCCTCCGAAGAGTCCGATTTTTCCACCCTTCATGTACGGCTCGAGCAGGTCGATGACCTTGATTCCAGTAGCGAGCATTTCCTTTTGGGTGGAGAGTTCCTCGAATTTAGGAGCCTCTCTGTGGATGGGGTAAGCGCCCTTCATGTCGAGTTCGGCCATGCCGTCGATGGGCTTGCCGATAACGTTGAGCATACGGCCTTTGATTTGGTCGCCGGTAGGCATGAGGATGGGGTATCCGGTGGCCACCGCTTCCAGTCCGCGCTGCAGTCCGTCGGTATTGTCCATGGCGACGCATCGCACAGTGTCCTCACCGATATGCTGCTGCACTTCCACCACAAGGTCACGGCCGTCAGGTCGCACTATTTTGAGTGCGTCGTGAATTTTTGGGAGCACCTTCTCGGCATCGAGACCTTTAGTATCGAAGAAGACGTCGATGACCGGTCCGATAATCTGTGAGATGCGTCCGTTGATTTGTGACATAAGCTATTTGTTTTAATGGATGTATCAAGTATTAAATAATAAGTAGCGAACAAAAATACTAAAAATCTCCTACTGCCGCAAATATTCGCGGCAATATTTCTCATTTTTACTGAAATTGGAAGGTTTGCAGTGCATCAGATACTCAATTCGTCGAGCACTTTGATAAGTTTCTTGTCGAAGGGTTTATCGCTTCTGATGGCCTCGCAGAGGGGCACGTAGACCACCTCGTTGTTGCGTACGCCAATCATGATGTTGCGCTGTCCCTGCATGATGGCCTCGATAGCCCCCACGCCGGTCCGGCTGGCGAGTATTCGGTCGTGCGCTGTGGGCCGGCCGCCCCGCTGCAGGTGTCCGAGGATGGAGACACGCACATCGAAGTTGGGGAATTCCTTCTTCACGCGGTCGGCATAGTAGAGTGCGCCGCATTTGGGACTTTCGGAGACGATGACGATACAGCTTTTCTTCGACTTTCGTATGCCCCTCTCCATGAATCGCGCCAACTGGTCGGAGTCGGTCGACTCCTCGGGTATGATGGCCGCCTCGGCTCCGCAGGCGATGGCGCTGTTCTGTGCCAGGAATCCGGCGTCGCGTCCCATCACCTCGACGAAAAAGATGCGCTCATGGCTCTGGGCCGTGTCGCGTATGCGGTCTACGCACTCCATGATGGTGTTCATGGTGGTATCGTAGCCGATGGTGGAGTCGGTTCCGTAGAGGTCGTTATCGATGGTGCCGGGCAGTCCGATGCAGCACACGTCGAATTCCTGTGCGAACTGCATGGCGCCGGTGAGCGAGCCGTTTCCGCCGATGACCACCAGTGCGTCGATTTCGTGTTTCTGCATGTTGTCGTAGGCTTTCTGCCGTCCTTCAGGTGTCATGAACTCCTTGCTTCGGGCCGTCTTGAGGATGGTACCGCCCGACATGATGATACCGCTCACATTTTCGGTGGTGAATGGTTTGATTTCATCGTTGATCAATCCGTCGAAACCGCGGTAGATGCCCATGATGTTGAATCCGTTGTAGATGCCGGCGCGCGTGACGGCACGTATAGCGGCATTCATGCCAGGAGCATCGCCTCCCGACGTCATCAGTCCAATAGTCTTGATTTTTGCCATATATGTATCTTTTATGATATTGATTAATCCGGTTTTGAGGTTCGGCCATCAGACCATCAGCAGTGTGAGGGCCATGACCACCAGTCCGGCGCACCATCCCACCGCCGCTTTCCATCCCACGTGTGCGATGTACCAGGTGAGCCTCATACGCTCCATTTTGAGCAGCGCCACGCCGCTCATGGAGCCGATGGCCACAATATTTCCTGCCAGTGCTGTGGAGAAGGCGATGATTTTCCAATAGATGCCGTTTTGTACGAATGCCTCGCCGTATCCGCCGGCGGCCGTGTCGACCATGGGGTAGAGCGAGAAGAAGCTCAGCGAGGCGGCGAAATTGTCGAGCACCGAGCTGATAAGTCCCGCCACGGCTCCCAATATCCAGCAGTTGTGAATATGGGCATCGATGGCTTCAGCGAGCCAGTGTACCGCTCCCGTTTCCTGCACCACTCCCACGGCGAGCATGAATCCCATGACATAGAGAATCATCTGCTGGACGCCATACTGGAGCGCCCTGGGCATTTTCCTCTCCACCATTTTGTCTACGCTCATGAGTTTGCGGTTGAAGATTTCATTGACCACCCATAGTACGGAGAGCACGCAGAGCGCCCCGAGGAAGGGGCTCAGTTTGGTGATATTGTGGAAAGTAGGGATGAACCACAGTCCGCCGATTCCCACGATGAGCATGAGCACCCGTTGCCATGCATTGAGGTTGGTGTCGTCGCCCCTGTAGGGCATAGGGCGCCAGTCGATGTCGATACGTTCGGGCAGTTCTCTTCCGAGCAGATAGGTGGGCAGTCCCCATGCCACGAGGCAGGGCAGCAACAGCGACATGGAGAAATTGGAAGCCGTGACGGCTCCGCTGTTCCAGAGCCACAGTCCGGCAGGGTCGCCGATGACGGTGAGTGCCCCTCCCGCATTGGCGGCGATGACCACGCTGCTTCCATAGATGAACCGCTGCCTTCTGTTGGGCACAAGGGCATGCATCACCACCAGCATGATGGAAGCGGTGGTAAGGTTGTCGAGGTTGGCCGAGAGGATGAAGGTGCAGCTGGAGAGCATCCAGAGCAGTTTTCGGCTCTTCCTGGTGCGGATCCAGGGCGTGAGGAAGTCGAAGCAGCCATTGTTGAGCAAGATTTCCACGATGGTCATGGTAGAGAGCAGGAAGAGCACGATTTCGGCTGCTTTTCCCACATACTTGAGGAAGATATTCTCGGCGATATAATGTTTGACGGCCACGCTGGTGGCCACGGCCCCGTTGAGGAAATCCGTATATTCCCCCTCGTGCTCGTGCATTACGAAGTCGGTGCCCCAGCATATATAGAGCACCCACCCCACCGTGCCCGCAAAGATGGCCACTGCCGATTTGTTGACATTGGTGAACTTTTCGGTTGCGATGAGAATGCAGCAAACGAGGAAAATCGCTACGATGATAAGTGTCATGGCTTCGTTGTTTCTTGCATCAAGGATATGCAAAGATACACATTATTCCAAAAAAAACGGCCATTGGAGGGAAAAAAGTTTTCCAAGCGCCTTTTATCGGCCCTTGAAGAAGAAACGGAGTGAGAAATAAGTCTCCTCCTCGAGGCGGAAAAGCCACCAACACGGTCTGAGCGGTGCATATCCAAACTTCAGCCGGTTGCGCTTAGTGAGCCGGCCGAGGTCGATACTCTTCCAGATGCGTTTTATCTCGGCGAGTCCGAACCGCCGCTCATCGGGGGCCAGCTCGCCCCGGTGCTGGAAGTAGAACATGTAAGTGTCGACCACATTGAGCCACCTCACATTCTCATAGATATCGAGCAGACGTTCGTCGGCCCCGCACTCCCTCATCTGCCGCAGCATACTCTCGTTGGCCCGCAGGTAATCGAACCGTCTGACGCTCACCCTGTGTGTGACCGATGCCGGGTGCTGCAGGTAGAAATACACCCCTTCGCAGATGCGAACCTGCCGAGCATGCAGATAATGGATGCGTGTGGTGTTGTCGTCGCTGTAGGCACGCGACGACTCGTCGTAGGGGAAGCGCCGGTGCAGTTCGGCCCTCACCATATAGAGGCCGTGCAGCTGCCAGGTGAGGCTGGCCTCGAAAGCCTCGGCCCCGCTCATTGATTCGAAGGCGGGCAATGGATAGCGTCGCTCGTTGGCCCCTGTCACCTCGACCACCTGGAAGAGCACGCAGTCGGTGCCGGGATATTTCTCGAATGTAGCCACCGCCTTTTCCAGGGCATCGGGCGAGAGCCAGTCATCGCTGTCGACCATGCAGACGAACTGGCCTGTGGCCCTTTGGAGCCCGACATTACGCGCATGCGCCTGTCCGCCATTCTCGGGTAGATGCACCACCTGTATGCGCGTATCGCGCAGTGCCCATCGGTCGAGGACTGCCGGGGTATCATCGGTCGATGCATCGTCGACGCACAGAATCTCGAGGTCGGCATGCGTCTGGCCGACGAGTGAGGAGAGGCATTTCTCCAAGAAAGGAGCGGCGTTGAAAGCCGCCACCAGGACGCTGACTTTACTCATGGTGCGCTATTTCTTTTTAAACCGCGCCATGAGCGAGTTCCACAGATGCGTTTTCTTTCTCAGGATATGTACCGACACCCACAGGCTGAGCAATCCCAGCAGGATGCCGAGGCCCCAGTAAAGGAACGGATTCTTGATAAAAGTGACCAGGAAGGCCAGCACGCCGAAAGGCAGCTGCATGAAAGCGCTGCGGCGCACCCTTCGTGATATGCAGTAGCCATACTTCCAGTGTGTATAGACATGAATGAGGATGAAATCGAGGAGTCCGGCGACAGTGATGGCCACACCGCATCCCACGAGTCCCCACCGCCGGAAGCAGAACATGACCAGGCAGACGAGCATCACATCGTAGATGCCCTCGAGGAGGAGATAGGAGCGGGAGTCGCCCCTTGCGAGCGGCAGGTACGCCACCGGCAGTTTGAGCGCCCTGAAGTACATGGCCAGCACGGTAATTTGCATCATACCCACCACGGGTGTGAACTTACCGCTGAAGAGGAGCGGCATGAGGATGGGCAGCGAGATGGTGAAGAACACGAGGAGCGGCGCTATGAGGAGCAGTGACACCTCCACCTGCCTGTTGACGAGCGTGTTGGCGGCGCTGATATCCGTGGCCACCGCTGACAGGCGCGGGAAGAAATCGGTCTCCATGGCCGAGAACACCATACCGGCGTAGGTCATGGTCATCATATAACCGGCACTGTAAAGGCCGACGGTGGTGAGCGACGATGTGTTGTTGAGGAAGGAGCGGATGACGAATTCCGCCCCGCTGCCCAAGATGCCCGCCAGCACGAAAGCGATGCCCAGGCTCACCATATTCATTCCCTCTCCCAGCAAGGCCTTGTTGGCCGATACTTTCAGTGGGAACTGCTTATAGGAATAGGAGATGGTGAGGAGCATCTGCGCCAGTGCCATGGCCACGAGCGATGGCACGATGGCCGACTCGCCGAAGAAAAAGTAGAGCGGCACGGAGATGAAGAGCGCCGCCAGCACATTATATATAGAGATGGCTGCCAGGCGCTTTAGGTGGCGGGTTCCCTTCAGGATGGCTGTCTCGCCGCCGGTGATGGCCATCAGTCCCACGACAGGTGAGAGGAGCACGAAGTGGAGCGTATGGTCGCCCCATCCGAACGTCCACTTGTCGAGCAGCGGACTGAGCACGATGCAGAGCAGTACGCCGATGAGTGCGGTGAGCAGGCTCCACGACCTTATCATCTTGACGACGTGGCACATACGCTGGTGGTCGCCGCTGTCGTAGACTTCGGAGATATTGCGCACGGCACTCATGGAGATACCGAGGTTGGTGGAGTTGGATAGCAGGTTGATGGTGGAGTTGAACAAGGAAATGAGTCCCATGCCCTCCGGTCCGAGAATCATGGCCACGAGTTTGTTGCGCACGATACCCACCAGAATGCTCAATCCCTGTACTCCGCCGAAGAGGCCGGTGTACTTCAAGACATGTGAATAGCTCCCTGTGTTTTCCTTTTTCATTTTTATCCATAAGATAAACGGAGGAAACGGGGTTTTATTATAAATACTTTTAAGTTTCGCTTTCGCTTCACTTTGGAAAGGGAAGTTAAAGGGAAGTTAAAAGGACATTTGTTGGGGAGGTAAAGGGAAGTTAAAAGGAAGATAAAGGGAAGGCCCTCACCTCACTATATAAGTAAACTCATCGAAGCGGAGCGCCCCCAGTGCCTGCAGGCGGGTGCGGCTTTGTGCCACCTGCTCCGGTGTATTGAAATCAGGGATGAGAGGGAGGCGGAGCATCATTTTCTCCGGCATGCCCGGCATGGAGAGCAGATAGCGCAGGTTGTCGTCGGCCAGGGTCCTGGAACGTCCGGTATAGGCCTCGTAAATAGCGGGGTCGGTGTCTTTCACATCCACAATCCACTCATCCACATGCGGCAGGAGACGGTCGATGTGGGCACGGTCCACATTGAGGCAGGTCTCAAGGGTGATGCGCCATCGCGGGTCCATCATGGAGCAGAACTCCTCGATGAAAGCACTGCGCAGACACGGCTCGCCGCCCCCGAAGGTGACTCCACCGCGGGTGGCGAGGAAATAGAGGCTGTCGACCCTGACCATCTCGAGCAACTGCTGCGTGGAGAGCGTGCGCCACACCCCATCGGGGCGCAGGCACGCCTCGTTGAGGCAATACTTGCAACGCAGCGGGCAGCCGTGGAAAGCCACGAGTGTGGTCACCCCCTCGCCGTCGACCGCCAACCGATGGCGGGCGACGGCAATGAAAGGCGCCGTTTGCAGTGTTGTCGTCTCCTGATTCATATTAATCAGTCATCCGATTTATCAGTTATCCAACTTGAAAGTGACGGGCAGGTTGTATTTCACAGCGACCTGCTTCCCCATGGTCATGCCGGGGCTCCACTTGGGCATGGCAGCCACCACCCGCAACGCCTCCGCGTCAAGCAAGGGGTGCAACGAGCGGACGACGGCAGGCTTGGTAATCGACCCGTCTTTCTCAATGACGAAAGAAACGACGACGCGCCCTTCGACACTGTCTTTGCGCGCCTGTTCCGGATAGACCACATTTTGTCTGAGATATTCCATCAGCGCATTGTTTCCCCCTTGGAAAGAAGGCTGTATCTCCTCCACATCACCGAAGATGAAGTTAGCCTCCAGGGAGTCGGTAGGCACCACGAGCGAGTTGTGTGCCTCCTCATTCACCGTGTCGCCCTCCTCCACCTGCGCTGGCTGGAGGTCCGGGGCGGGCGGCATGCCAGCCACCTCAATTCGTTTTACGGTGTCGGGCGGCGCCATCACTTCGCCCGCTGTAGGCTGGACGGGCCGGACCAAAGAACAGGAAGAAACGGCGGTGATGCCCACACTGATGCCCACGAGGCTGACTGCCTTGCCCAGCGACCTCCTCAAGTCGAGCTGCTGCTCCAGGTAGCGCACCTCGGCCTCGCATTTGGGACAGGTGCCCAGACAGTCGCCCTCATGGCGGCATTCGGTGGGCTCATAAACGATGTCGTTGGCTTTGGCTATCTTGCGCCTCACCTCTTTTAAAGTCTTGCAAATATATTTACCTCTGTACATAGTGATAGATGTTGGTGGTACGGCTGCAAAGATACGGGGTGAAAAGAGAAAAAGCAAGAAAAGCGGTACGAAAATAGTACGATTTGGCTAAAAGAGGGTTAAAAAGCACTTGTTTTTTGGCATATAGCGGAAAAAGACGTATTTTTGTAGGATAATCCACAAGAGAAAGCACCAACATGTACAAAAAAAACATAATTCTCGCCCTTATGGCCCTCCCCACCCTATTGAACGCCCAACAGATAAAATACCCGTCCACTCCTAAGGACGGCACCGTAGACACCTACTTCGGCACCCAAGTGGCCGACCCCTACCGATGGCTGGAGAACGACACCAGCGAGGCCACTGCCGCCTGGGTGAAGGCCGAGAACGCCGTGACCGATGCCTATCTGAAGCGCATCCCCTTCCGCAGCAAGCTGCTCAAGCGTCTGAAGGAAGTGTCGAACTATGGCAAGGAAGGTATTCCCTTCCACCGCAACGGCAAGTGGTACTTCTACAAGAACGACGGTCTGCAGAACCAGAGCGTGCTGTACGAGTGCGACCAGCCCGGCGGCGAGGCCCGTGTGATGCTCGACCCCAACCTGTTGAGCACCGACGGCACGGTGGCGCTCACCGGCATCTACTTCAGCCATAACGGTAAGTACATGGCCTACAGCATATCGCGCAGCGGCAGCGACTGGCAGGAATTTTATGTGATGGACGTGGCCACCCGGCAGTTGCTCTCCGACCACATCCAGTGGGCCAAGTTCTCCGGTGCCGCCTGGTGTGGCGACGGTTTCTACTACAGCGCCTACGACTCCTCGGCCGACGGCCGCGAGTACAGCAACAAGAACGAGGGCCATAAGATATACTACCACAAGATAGGCACGCCTCAGAGCGCCGACGAGCTGTTCTACCAGAACCCCGCCTATCCGCAGCGGTTCTACACCACGTGGGTGAACCGCGAGGAGACGGTGATGCTGCTCACGGAGAGCGGTGCCGGCGCCGGCAACAATCTCTTTGTGAGAGACTTGCGCAAGAAGGGTTCGCAGTTTATCCAGATGACCAGCGACATGGACTATCTCTACGACGTGGTTGAGATAAAGGACAACACCCTGTACATCCAGACCAACTACGGTGCCCCTAAAGGCAGGCTGATGACCTGCCGGATAGACAAGCCCGGCATCTACGACTGGCAAGAGCTGGTGGGTGAGAGCACGGATGTGCTGGAAAGCACCGTGATGGCCGGCGGCCACCTTGTGCTCAGCTACAGCAAAGACGCCACCACCCACGCTTACATCTACGACCTGCAGGGCCGCAGAGAGCATGAGGTGCAGTTGCCCGGTGTGGGCACCGCCGGTTTCAGCGGCGAGAAAGAGCGCCCCGAGTGTTTCTACGCCTTCACCTCGTACACCACCCCCGGCACCATCTACCGCTGCGACCTTGAAAGCGGCGAGAGCACCCTCTACTCCGCCCCGAAGGCCCACTTCACCCCCTCCGACTACGAGACACGCCAGATCTTCTTCGCCAGCAAGGACGGCACCCGTGTGCCCATGTTCGTCACGGCCCTGAAGTCCACCTTCAGCAAGCAGCAGCCCGCTCCCCTCTATCTTTACGGCTACGGCGGTTTCAACATCGGCCTGTCGCCCTCTTTCTCCGCCACCCGCATTCCTTTTCTGGAGAGCGGCGGCATCTATGTGGAGGTGAATCTGCGCGGCGGCTCGGAGTATGGCGAGGAGTGGCACCTGGCCGGTACGAAGATGAAGAAGCAAAACGTGTTCGACGACTTCATCGGCGCCGCCGAGTGGCTCATCGCCAACGGCTACACCACCAAGGAGCAGATAGCCATTGTGGGCGGCTCGAACGGCGGTCTGCTCGTAGGCGCCTGCATGACGCAGCGTCCCGACCTCTTCAAGGTGGCCGTACCCCGTGTGGGCGTGATGGACATGCTTCGCTACCACAAGTTCACCATCGGCTGGAACTGGGCTTCCGACTACGGCACGAGCGCCGACAGCAAGGAGATGTTCGAGTATCTGAAAAGCTACTCACCCCTTCACAATCTGAAGCCCGGCACGAGCTACCCCGCCACCCTTGTGACCACCGCCGACCACGATGACCGTGTGGTTCCCGCCCACTCGTTCAAGTTTGCTGCCACGCTTCAGGCATGTCACAGCGGCAAGGCACCGGTGCTCATCCGCATCGACAGCAAGGCCGGCCACGGCGGTGGCAAACCCATGAGCAAGGTGCTCGAGGAGCAGGCCGACATCTACGGATTCATTATGTACAACCTTGGCATGAAATATAACAAGCGATGAAAATGCAATATATCAAAACCATCTGTCTTGCAGTGGGGTTTTTCAGTCTCTGCGCCACCACACTGACAGCGCAAGACCCATACCCCTCCATCAATCCCCTTGCCACCTTCACGAAAAGCGACGGCACCACAGAGACCGGCACCGAATATTCCGGCTCAGCCCCTCTTGACGCCCTTTTCGAGGCCAACGCCGAGTGGACCGACGGCTGGACCACCTACTACGAATGGCGTTTCACCATGGAGGGAGAAATTGAACCCTATCTGATACGTTATGAGGAAGACACCCAGGTGACCTTCACCCGAGCCGGCTCGCACCGTGTGCAGCTCTACGCCATCTTCACCCAGGGCAACGACTCCATCTGCTACACCGACGAATACTGGGCGGATGCCGACCCCCTGCGTGTGACCATCAGCGAGAGCAAGCTCGAAATGCCCAATGCCTTCTCGCCCAACGGTGACGAAATAAACGACCTCTACCAGGCCAAGGAGGGCTACCAGAGTCTGGTGGAGTTTCACGCCGTGATATACAATCGCTGGGGCCAGAAACTCTACGAGTGGGACGACCCCGCCGGCGGCTGGGACGGCACCTTCCACGGCACCCCTGTGAAGCAAGGCGTATACTTCGTGCATGTGACGGCGAAGGGCGCCGACGGGCGTAAGTACAACATACGCCGCGACGTGAACCTGCTGCGCGGTTTTACAGAGAGAGAGGACAGCACCCCCACCGAATAAAGCAATCCAACGCGACTAAATGCAAAGAGAAGACGGAGAGATAAAAGTTTGGGGTGCGCGTGTGCACAACCTCAAAGACATCAATGTGACCATACCCCGCGGCAGCCTTACGGTGGTGACCGGTGTGAGCGGCTCGGGCAAATCGTCGCTGGCCTTCGACACCATCTACGCCGAGGGACAGCGCCGCTACATAGAGACCTTCTCGGCCTATGCCCGCAACTTTTTGGGCGGCATGGAGCGCCCCGATGTAGACAAGATAACAGGTCTGAGCCCTGTTATCAGCATAGAGCAGAAGACTACGAACAAGAACCCCCGCTCCACGGTGGGCACCACCACCGAGATATACGACTATCTCCGCCTGCTCTACGCGCGTGCCGGCACCGCCTACAGCTACATGACCGGCGAGAAGATGGTGAAGTATACCGAGGAGAAAGTGCTCAGCATGATACTCAGCGAGTACGACGGTCACCGCATCTACATTCTGGCCCCCCTGGTGCGGCAGCGCAAGGGCCACTACCGCGAGCTCTTCGAGAGCATGCGCCGCAAGGGCTACCTGCACATCCGCATCGACGGAGAGATACAGGAGATGACCCGCGGCATGAAGGTGGACCGCTACAAGAACCACAACATAGAAGTGGTAGTGGACAAGCTGCGTGTGCGCGGGAAGGACGACGAGCGTCTGCGCCGCACGCTGGAGCGCGCCATGCGTCAAGGCGACGGCGTGGTGATGATAGTAGACGCCGACGACGGCAGCGTGAAGAACTTCTCCAAGCGTCTGATGTGTCCCACCACTGGCATCTCCTATGCCGACCCGGCTCCCAACCGCTTCTCGTTCAACTCGCCCGAGGGAGCCTGTCCGCGCTGCAAGGGTCTGGGTTACATCAACGACATCGACATGGAGAAGGTGATGCCCGACAAGCATCTGTCGATACACGACGGCGGCATCCTTCCTTTAGGGAAATACAAGAACCAGATGATATTCTGGCAGATAGACGCCATTCTGCAGGCGCAGGGTCTGACCCTGAAGACCCCCCTTCAGGACATCCCCGACGATGTGATGAACGAGATACTCTACGGTTCGCTGGGCAAGCTGCGCATCGCCAAGGAGTTGGTTCACACCTCGACCGACTACTTCACCGACTACTACGGCATCATCAAATACCTGCGGCAGGTGATGGAGAACGACGAGAGCGCCAGCGGCCAGAAGTGGGCCGACCAGTTTCGTGCCACCTGCACCTGCCCTGAGTGCAAGGGCATGCGCCTGAACCGCGAGTCGCTCTCCTACCGCATCTGGGACAAGAACATCTCCGAAGCCGCCGATCTGGACACCGCCCAGCTGCTGGAATGGCTGAACGAGGCCGAACAACATCTGGAGCCCAAGGAGAAAGCCATTGCCACAGAGATACTGAAAGAAATCAGGACCCGTCTGAACTTTCTCCTTGAAGTAGGTTTAGACTACCTGTCGCTGAACCGACAGTCGGCCTCGCTCTCCGGCGGCGAGAGCCAGCGCATCCGTCTGGCCACCCAGATAGGCTCACAGCTGGTGAACGTGCTCTACATCCTCGACGAACCCAGCATCGGTCTTCACCAACGCGACAACGAGCGGCTCATAGCCAGTCTGAAAGAGTTGCGCGACCTGGGCAACACCGTGATTGTAGTGGAACACGACGAGGACATGATGCGTGCCAGTGACTATATCGTCGACATCGGTCCCGCTGCCGGCCGCAAGGGCGGCCGTGTGGTGTTTCAGGGTCTGCCCTCCGACATGCTGAAAGAGCGCACCCTGACGAGCGACTACCTGAACGGTCTGCGCAGCATCGAACTGCCTTCGCAACGGCGCACGGGCAACGGCAAACAGATTGTGATACACGGCGCCACGGGCAACAACCTGAAGCACATCGACGCCACCTTCCCGCTGGGCTGCCTCATCGTGGTGACCGGCGTGAGCGGCTCCGGCAAGTCGACCCTTAT
Source organism: uncultured Prevotellaceae bacterium (assembly GCA_902777645.1). Lineage (GTDB taxonomy): Bacteria > Bacteroidota > Bacteroidia > Bacteroidales > Bacteroidaceae > Prevotella. The sequence goes on from CACYUZ010000001.1 coordinate 22,848, forward strand.
CAACGAGACCCTCCATCCCATTCTCTCACAGCACTTCTACCGTTCGCTGAAAGCCCCCCTACCCTATGACAGCATAGAAGGCATCGAGCACATCGACAAAGTGGTGAACGTAGACCAGGCCCCCATCGGCCGCACTCCCCGCTCCAATCCCGCCACCTACACCGGCGTGTTCAGCGACATCCGCTCCCTCTTTGTCGGTCTGCCGGAGGCCAAGATACGCGGCTACAAGCCCGGTCGTTTCTCCTTCAACGTAAAAGGCGGCCGTTGCGAGGCTTGTGGCGGCAACGGCTACAAGACGGTGGAGATGAACTTTCTGCCCGACGTGATGGTGCCCTGCGAGGTGTGCCGCGGCAAGCGCTACAACCGCGAGACTCTCGAGGTGCGTTTCAAAGGCAAGTCGATAGCCGATGTGCTCGACATGACCATCAACCAGGCGGTGGAGTTTTTTGAGAATGTGCCCAACATCCTGCAGAAAATCAAGACGCTGCAGGATGTAGGATTAGGGTATATCAAGCTGGGGCAGTCGTCGACCACCCTCTCGGGCGGCGAGAGCCAGCGCGTGAAACTGGCCACCGAGCTGTCGAAGCGCGACACCGGCAAGACCTTCTACATACTCGACGAGCCCACCACGGGTCTTCACTTTGAGGACATCCGCATTCTGATGAACGTGCTGCAGCGCCTTGTGGACCGCGGCAACACGGTGCTCATCATCGAGCACAATCTCGATGTGATAAAATTGGCCGACCACATCATCGACATGGGTCCCGAAGGCGGCCGCAACGGCGGTCAGATACTCAGCACCGGCACCCCCGAGGAAGTTGCGGCCAGCCCCAAAGGCTACACGGCCAAGTTTCTTAAATTAAAGATTAAAGATTAAAGATTAAAAATTGGGGGCCGGCGCGTTATTTCTTTTTCAGTTGGATGCAACGTGCGGTGAAGACGATGAGGGCCGCCATGCAGACATAGATGAGAAACACCTGCAGGCGGTTGAGCATGATGTGCTCGATGTGGCTGCCGGGCAATTGAGAAATCCACTGCACAGCAGCATTCTGCCACGACGCCACCAGCGCCAACAGTTTTGCCAGCCATGCCGCCGCTGCCGGCCACGCCATACACGCCACCAAAGCCACGGAGAGATAAAGCAGCAAGGTGGCCAAAGGGATGACCGCAAAATTGGTGAGGAGGAAATAGACTGAGAAACGTCCGAAATAATAGGCCGTGAGCGGTGCCACGCCCACCTGGGCACAACAAGAGAGCACCACCATGGCCCATGCCCATTTTATGATTCTGTGGCTGTTGAGCCATTGGCGGTCTACCCAACCAAACACTGCGGGATAGAGCACCAGAATGGCCAGCACCGCCATGAACGACATCTGAAAGCCCACATCATAGAGACAGAGCGGGTTGGCCATCCACATGACCAATGCTGCGAGCGCCAGCGCATTGAGCGACATGCGGTTGCGGTCGGCCACACTCACCACCGAATAGATGGTAATCATGACTGCCGCCCTCACCGCCGACGGCGACAGTCCGGTGAGGAAGACATAGGCCCATATCCCCACCACGATGAGCATCTCCCGCAACCATGTCCACCTTCCGAAACCGAGCAGGAAGGAGAAGAGCATATAAATAATGCCCAGATGCATGCCAGAGAGCGCCAAAATGTGCGAGGCCCCGCTCATGGAGTACATATCGCGCAGTTCGTTGGTGAGCCGGGAGCGGTCGCCCAGTGTCATGGCCACCGCCACCGCCGCCTCTTCCTCGCCGATGCCCATGTCGAGATATCGCCGGAGCAGGTTCTGCCTCATGGTCAGGGCCACCAGCCGCGTACGCTGCAGATGCGACCAGGTCTGCAGCGACACCTGCTCCATCTGCCATTCATCGGCAAGGATGAAAGCCGTAGCCGTGAAACCCCTGCAGCGCAGATAGAGCGGATAATTGAAACGAGAGTCGGTGAAGTTTTGCGGTTTCTGCAGACTCATCTGCGCCCTGATGCCCTGTCCCACATGCAGCGAGTGGTAGCGCTGTTGCGCATCGCGCAAGATACTCGCCTTGACCTTCAGGCCGTCGAGCTCACCTCCCACCACCTGCAAGTCGGCCCTTACCACCTTCCCCCTCTGTTGCGGTTCGCTCAACAAGACCGCCGTGCAAGCGGTCTTCTCCTCGGGGAGCGCCCGCTCCAGCGACTGGAGCTGTCTGGCCAGAAGGTATGCGCCCAGGAAGAAACACGATGCCATGATGAGACAGCCCTGCGCTACCGCCCACCGGCGGCAGGCCACAGCCACAGCAATACAGCCGGCAGAAGCGGCCAGCCACGCCCACACAGGGAGCGGTGAGGCCCACTCGTATGCCACGAAGATGCCCGCCGCCATGGCCAGCGCCATGCGGAGAAGAGGATACAGCTGAAGAGGGCCGTTGGTGCGCATGCAGAACTTAAAAAGACATCTCCCCCTGCCACCTGAGGGCAAGGGGAGATGACAACTATTCTCTGACAGAGAAGAATATTAGATTTCCCATCCGATGGCCGAAGCGCCGAGAACGGCGGCAGCCGAGCCGTCGAGACCGCTTATGAGGAACTTTGCCTTGCCCTGGAAGATTTTGAGCACCTTCTCGTTGTAGCTCTTCTTGATGGGATCCATGATGAGATCGCCAGCCTTGGTGAGTCCGCCGAAGAAGATGAAAGCCTCGGGCGAGGAGAAAGCAGCGAAGTCGGCGCAAGCCTCACCCAGCATCCTGCCGGTGAACTCATACACCTCGAGGGCCAGTTTGTCGCCCTTGTTGGCAGCGATTGACACATCGAGCGAAGTGATGTCCTCCGCCTTCATCTCACGCAAGAGCGAGGGTGTGTCGGTGGTGTCGATGAGTTCGCGTGCCGAGCGAGCCACACCTGTGGCCGAGCAGTAAGTTTCCAGACAGCCGAAGCGTCCGCATCCACAGGGACGTCCGTTGGTACGCCGCATGATGACATGTCCGAGCTCACCGGCGAATCCGTCGCAGCCGTAAACCAGTTGGCCATTGATGACGATGCCCGAGCCCACGCCAGTGCCGAGTGTAATCATGATGAAGTTTTTCATGCCGCGTGCCACACCATAGGTCATCTCACCGATAGCGGCGGCATTGGCGTCGTTGGTAAGAGCCACGGGAATGCCGAGCCTGTCGCTGAACATCTTGGCCAGGGGCACTACGCCATCATGGCCCCAGGAGAGGTTGGGAGCGAACTCAATTGTACCATTATAGTAGTTGCCGTTGGGAGCACCTATACCCATCGCCTTGATGTTGTCGATGCCTCCCACCTGCTCTATGATGACCTGCAGGGCATTGACGGAAGCGTCGACATAATCATCGACGGAGTCGAATCCCTGTGTCTTGATAGCGGTAGTGGCTTTAATTTCGCCACGGCTGTCGACAATGCCAAAAACGGAGTTGGTACCACCCAGGTCCAATCCTATTACATACGGTTTCATTTCGGTTTGTGTATTCATATTATTTATTATTAAAGAAATATTGCCCAAGGTAAGATATCACTATCTTTGCAAAGTTAGGAAAAAAGCTTTAGCCGACAAAGATTTGTAGCTAAAATTTTTAATTTTGTCATGAATTTGTATTTTGGGGTTCAATTTTCCGTAACTCTGGCTTCGCCGAAGTTACTTGACACTCGGGAAAGAGAAGAAAAACATGATTTTTCTTCTCTTTCCTCTCGTTTTTTCGTAACTTTAGATAAGTTACTCCATCTCGGCATAAAAAATAAGCGAGCTTATTTTGTTCTCCCCTCGATTTTCCGTAACTTTGCAGTCGATATGCCAATTACGTTTCAGATAGATATCCTGAATACGATATTCAAGGGTGTCATAATAGGTATGCTTGCATCGGCCCCGATGGGTCCGGTAGGCATATTGTGTGTGCAGCGCACGCTGAACAAAGGCCGTTGGTACGGCTTTGTGACCGGTGTTGGCGCCACAGCGAGCGACCTGTTCTACGCGTTGATTACCGGTCTTGGCATGAGTTTTGTGATGGACCTGATAACCAATGCCCGCAACCAGTTTTTTCTTCAGATAGTGGGCAGTCTGGTGCTGCTGGTTTTCGGTTTCGCCAGTTTCTTCTCCAACCCCACGAAGAACATGCACAAGAGCGGCACCACGAAAGGCACTTATTTCCACAACGGCCTGACCGCCTTTCTTCTCACCCTGTCCAATCCGCTCATCATTCTGCTGTTCATGGCCTGCTTTGCCCAGCTCGCCTTTGTGATACCCGGGCATCCGATGGTGATGATGATAGGCTATCTGAGCATTGTGGCAGGAGCGATGCTGTGGTGGTTCGGTCTTACGTGGCTCATTGACAAGATACGTGTGCAATTCAACGACAACGGTATAGTCATTATCAACAAGGTGATAGGCAGTGTGGTGATTGTGTTCTCTCTCATCGTGCTATTCGGCACCGCCTTCAACCTTTTCACCATCCACTACTACTGATCAGGAAGACATTTCGATCAACATGTATATATCACAAGAATTACGCAAGAAGAACATTGCCGAATATCTGCTCTATATGTGGCAGGTGGAAGACATCATACGCGCCTACGGCTGCAGTCTGTCGCGCCTGCGCCATGAGTACATCAGCCAGTTTGACTACGACGAGGAGCAGAAAGAAGACCTGACCGACTGGTACGGCAATCTGATACGGATGATGAACCAGGAGGGTGTGCGTGAGAAAGGGCACATCCAGATACTGCGCATCATCGTGCAGGACCTCTCAGAGCTGCATGCCATGCTGCTGGAGAGTGTGAAGTTTCCCTTCTACACAGCCGAGTACTACAAGGTGCTGCCCTTTATCGTGGAGCTGCGCAACAAGGGAGCCCATAGCGACGAGAACGAGGTGGAGACCTGCCTCAACGCCCTCTACGGTCTGATGATGCTCCGTCTGCAGAAGAAGGAAGTGTCGGCTGAGACCGCCCATGCCATGGGAGAAATCAGCACGCTGATGGGCATGCTTTCCGACTACTATCTGAAAGACAAGACCGAAGGTCTGAATTTTGACGAATGACTTAATCAAGCAATCCTATTCTATGAATATACTCATCACCGGCTGCAACGGCCAACTGGGCAGTGAGCTGCGGCACCTTGAGGCGCAGCACAGCGCCCATACCTTCTACAACACCGACGTTGCCGAGCTCGACATCACCAACCAGCTTGCCGTGGAAGACTTTGTGAACCGCAACGGCATCGACGGCATCGTGAACTGCGCCGCCTACACGGCCGTGGACAAAGCCGAGAGCGAGCGCGAGCTGTGCACCACGCTCAACACCGTGGCTCCTTCGTATCTGGCCGCCGCCATCGGCAAGCGCGGCGGATGGATGATCCACATCTCCACCGACTATGTTTTCAACGGGCAGCACCACCTGCCCTACCAAGAAGGCGAGACTCCCTGTCCCGACAGCGTGTACGGCAACACCAAATTGGCCGGCGAGCTCGGTGTGACCAAGTTCTGCCCCAACACCCTCATCATCCGCACCGCCTGGCTCTACAGCCGCTACGGCCATAATTTTGTGAAGACCATGATGCGTCTGGGTCGCGAGAAGGAGCAGCTCGGCATGGTGTTCGACCAGATAGGCACCCCCACCTGTGCCGCCGACCTGGCCGAGGCCATCCTCAGCATCATCGAGCAAGGCGTTCGTCCCGGTCTCTACCACTTCAGCAACGAGGGTGTGACCAGTTGGTACGACTTTGCCGTCGCCATCCACCGTCTGGCCGGTATCGACACCTGCCAGGTCCGCCCCCTGCACACCTCAGAGTATCCCACAGCCGCCAGCCGTCCCGCCTACTCGGTTCTCGACAAGACCAAGATAAAGCGCGACTACCATCTCACCATCCCCCACTGGGAGACCTCGCTGGCCCGAACCATCCAACAAATCATGGCCGACGAGCAGCTGTAACGAGACGGCCACCACACCATCAGAAAAGGAAGATACATCATGAACCCAGAAATAGAACGCAGACGCACCTTCGCCATCATCTCCCACCCCGATGCCGGCAAGACCACCCTCACCGAGAAATTCCTTCTTTTCGGCGGCCAGATACAAGTGGCCGGTGCCGTGAAGAGCAACAAGATACGCAAGACAGCCACCTCCGACTGGATGGACATCGAGAAGCAGCGCGGTATCTCCGTATCGACCTCGGTGATGGAATTCGACTACGAGGGCTACAAGGTGAACATCCTCGACACCCCCGGCCACCAGGACTTCGCCGAAGACACCTACCGCACGCTCACCGCCGTCGACTCCGCCATCATCGTGGTGGACGGTGCGAAAGGTGTGGAGACCCAGACCCGCAAGCTGATGAACGTGTGCCGCATGCGCAACACCCCCGTCATCATCTTCATCAACAAGATGGACCGCGAGGGGCGCGACCCCTTCGACCTGCTCGACGAGTTGGAAGAAGAGCTTCAGATCAAGGTGCGTCCCCTGTCATGGCCCATCAACCAAGGTGCCCGTTTCAAGGGTGTGTACAACATTTACGAGCAGAAGCTCGACCTCTTCACCCCCGACAAGCAACGCGTGACGGAGAAGGTGGAGGTAGACATCGCCAGCGACGAACTGGTGGAACGCATCGGCGAGCAGGACGCCCAGCAGCTGCGCGACGACCTTGAGTTGGTAGACGGTGTGTATCCCGAGTTCAACGAGGCCGACTACAAGGCCGCCCAGGTGGCCCCTGTCTTCTTCGGCAGCGCGCTGAACAACTTCGGTGTGCAGGAACTGCTCAACTGTTTTGTGAAGATAGCGCCCAGTCCCGGTGAGACAAAGGCCGAGGAGCGCATGGTGAGTCCGGAGGAGCCCCACTTCACCGGTTTCATCTTCAAGATAACGGCCAACATAGACCCCAACCACCGTTCGTGCATCGCTTTCTGCAAGATATGCAGCGGCAAGTTCGTGCGCAACCAGCCCTACCTGCATGTTCGTCAGGGCAAGACGCTTCGTTTCTCCTCCCCCACCCAATTCATGGCCCAGCGCAAGTCGACCATCGAGGAAGCCTATCCCGGCGACATCATCGGTCTGCCCGACAACGGCATTTTCAAGATTGGCGACACGCTGACCGACGGTGAGAAGCTCCACTTCCGCGGCTTGCCCTCTTTCTCGCCCGAGATGTTCAAATACATTGAGAACGACGACCCGATGAAGTCGAAGCAGTTGGCCAAGGGCATCGAGCAGCTGATGGACGAAGGCGTGGCCCAATTGTTCGTGAACCAGTTCAACGGCCGCAAGATTATCGGCACCGTGGGCCAGCTGCAGTTTGAGGTGATTCAGTACCGCTTGGAGAACGAGTACAACGCCAAGTGCCGCTGGGAGCCCGTGCATCTGTACAAAGCCTGCTGGATAGAGAGCGACGACGAGGCCGAGCTGGCCAACTTCAAGAAGCGCAAGTACCAGTACATGGCGAAGGACCGCGAGGGCCGCGACGTGTTCCTGGCCGACTCCGGCTATGTGCTGTCGATGGCACAGGAAGACTTCAAGCACATCCGCTTCCACTTCACCTCAGAGTTCTAAAGGGAAGTGAAAGGGATGTGAAAGGGAAGTTAAAAGGAAGTTAAAAGGAAGTGAAAGGGAAGTAAAAGGGACATATGTTCCTTTTATCAAATTCTTGGGGGATAGAGCCAGTTGCGCAGCATTACGGCTCCGTCGGGAGTGAGCACGCTCTCCGGGTGGAACTGTAGTCCCCTCACATCATAATCATTGTGCCGGAGGGCCATGATGCATCCGTCGTCACTCTCGGCCGTAATGGTGAGGCAGGCGGGCAGAAGTTCTCTGCTCACCACCCAACTGTGGTAGCGCCCCATGACAACACGTTGCGGCAGCGAGGAGAAAATCGTGTCATTGCCCCACTGAGTGCCCTCCGTGGCCACCCCATGATACACCTCACTTAAGTTTTCCAGTCGGGCTCCGAACACCTCGCCGATGGCCTGGTGGCCCAGGCAGATGCCCAGAATGGGTTTCCTTCCGGCATAGGCCCGAATCACCTCGCAGAGGAGTCCCGCCTCGGAGGGAATGCCCGGTCCCGGACTGAGCAGGATCTTGTCGAAACGTTCCAACCGCGGTATTTCGAACCGGTCGTTGCGCCACACGGTGACCTCAGCCCCCAGCGACTCGACCAGGTGCGCGAGGTTGTAGGTGAAAGAGTCGTAATTGTCGATGATGACGACTCTTATTGGATTTGTTACTGTTTGCATAAGCTTCACTCTAATATCATACTCTACATTTCGGCGGCCATGTCGATGGCTTTTCGCAGTGCCCCCAGTTTGTTGTTCACCTCCTGCAATTCATACTCCAGATTGCTTTTGGCCACGATGCCTCCACCCGCCTGAAACCACAGTTCCCCATTGCGGCTCACGAACGAGCGGATGGTGATGGCCTGGTTCAGACTGCCGTCGAAGCCGATGAACCCGATGCATCCCCCATAGGCGCCCCTGTTGTGCGGCTCATAACGGCTGATGAGCTGCATGGCCCTCACTTTGGGTGCGCCGCTCAGTGTGCCGGCCGGGAACGTGTCGAAAAACGCCTTCACCGGCTCGCACTCCGGTCTCAACTCGCCCGACACCCGGCTCACAAGATGTATTACATGGCTGTAGTACTGCAAGTCTTTGTAGAAATCCACCTTCACGCCTCGGCAGTTGCGGCTCAGGTCGTTGCGTGCCAGGTCGACGAGCATCACATGCTCCGCATTCTCCTTGGGGTCATTCCGCAGGAAGTCGGCCGCCAGTCTGTCGGCCTCCGCATTTCCCGTCCGTCGGGTCGTTCCTGCGATGGGGTCGATATAAGCCCTTCGCCCCTCGATGCGGCAATGCGTCTCCGGGCTGGACCCGAAGATGCGGAACCCGCCAAAGTCGAAATAGAAGAGATAGGGCGAAGGATTGATGCTGCGCAGTGCGCGGTAAAGTTTGAAGTCATCGCCCTCATAGCGCTGCACGAAACGTCGGGAGAGCACAATCTGGAACACATCGCCCCTCAGGCAGTGGGCGATACCCTTGCGAATATTGTCCATGTGCTGCGCGTCGGTAAGTGTCGACACAGCCTCGCCCACCGGTTTGAATCCATAGTCGTTGACGGAGCCCTTTGCCATCAGGTGCTCTATCTCGTCGAGTTGCCGATGCCCCTCGCCGTCGACTGTCAAGGTGACGATGGACAGCCGGTTGTTGAAATGGTCGAACACGATGATGTCGCGGAAGAGGATATAGAGCAAATCGGGCGCATCGTTTTTCTCCAGCGTCTCGTCCTTGATAGAGATATGCTCAAAATAAGCCACCATATTAAAAGAGGTGTAGCCAAAGAGGCCGCACAGCGCGCTTTCCGGTCCGCTGATGCTGAAGCGCGCCAGGAAGTCGGCCACCACCTTGTCGCAGGATTCAGAGGGTTTCAGGTGTCTCTGCAGCTTTGAGCCGTCGGGGAAAGCCGTGGTCACCTGTCCATGACCGATGGCGATGCTGGCCACCGGATTGGTGCCGATAAAACTCCGTCCGTTGTCACGGGCATGATAGTCGGAGCTCTCCATGAGAGCACTCTGCGGATAGAGGTCGCGCAGCCTCATGTATACCGCCACCGGTGTGTGCAAGTCGCCGAGCACGGTGCGTGCCGCGGTTTTGTAATGGAATATTTTTTCTGTTGTTGTCATCATCAGTATTTTAGAAGCGGCCATACTCGCCCGCCTTGTCCTTATTATTAAGATACGTTTCCACATCCTTATCACCCCTGCCGCTCACGGTGAGCACCACCACCTGTTCAGGCGAGAACTGCAGGTGCTGCAGTGCCGCTATGGCATGCGCGCTCTCTATGGCCGGTATGATGCCCTCCATCCGGGTGAGCTCATAGCCTGCCCGTATGGCCTCGTCGTCATTAATGGCGAGCACCTCCGTCCGTTTCTTCAGGGCCATGTTGGCATGCATGGGTCCGATGCCCGGGTAGTCAAGTCCCGCCGAGATGGTGAAGGCCTCCTTGATTTGTCCGTCGTCGGTCTGCATCACGAGCGTGCGTGCCCCGTGCAGGATGCCCTCCGTGCCCCGGTGAATGGTGGCCGCGGTGAAATCGGTGTCGATGCCCCTGCCTCCTGCCTCAGCCAGCACGATGCGCACCCTGTCGTCGTCCATATAGTGGTAGATGGTACCGGCCGCATTGCTTCCTCCGCCGATACAAGCCACGAGGCAGTCGGGATAGTCGCGTCCGGTTTTCTCCAACAGTTGTGCTTTTATCTCCTCGGAGATGACGCTCTGCATCCGTGCCACGATATCCGGATACGGATGCGGTCCCATGGTAGAGCCCACGATATAGAACGTGTCGGCCGGATGGCAGCACCAGTCGCGTATGGCCTGGCTGCAGGCATCGCTCAGTGTCATGTTTCCCGTTCTGACGGGATGCACCACGGCGCCCAGCATGCGCATCCGCTCCACATTGGTGTGCTGCCGCTGCACGTCGGTGGCCCCCATGAAAATCTCGCACTGCATGCCCATGAGTGCGCACACCGTGGCGGTGGCCACGCCATGCTGTCCGGCCCCTGTCTCAGCGATGATGCGTTTCTTGCCCATTTTTCGTGCCAGGAGAATCTGCCCGATGGTGTTGTTTATCTTGTGTGCCCCCGTATGGTTCAAGTCCTCGCGCTTCAAGTAGAGCCGGCAGTTGTAGCGCTCACTCATGCGCTTGGCCAGGTAGAGCGGTGAGGGCCGTCCCACATAGTCGCGCAGCAGCTGGTAGTATTCCTCCTTGAACTCCCTGCTCTCGATGATGGGCCGGTAAGCCTCCTGCAGGTCGTGCACACATTTATAGAGGATTTCAGGCACATAGGCGCCCCCGAAGGGTCCGTAGAATCCGTTTTCGTCAACTTGATAGTTCATAAGCTGAAAATAAAAAAAACATTCAATACAGTGAACAATTATTCGGCGAGTGCCTTGAAGAGCCGGTCGAGCGCGGTGTCGGGCCGTAGTGTCTCATTTAGCAGCGACACGAACTTGCTGCCGATGATGGCCCCCGCCGCATTGGCCTGCGCGCTCTCGAGCGTCTGGCGGTTGGAGATGCCGAAGCCAATCATGCGCGGGTTTCGGAGGTGCATGTCGTTGATACGACGGAAGTATTCCTGCTTGCGCTCATCGAAATTCTGCTGGGCTCCCGTGATACTGGCCGAGCTGACCATATAGATGAAGCCGTCGGTATGGCTGTCGATGAAGCGGATGCGTTCTTCGGAAGTTTCCGGTGTTATCATCATGATGATGCGCAGGTCGTAGCGGTCGGCCACCGGTTTCACCGTCTCGAGGTAATCTTTGAAGGGCAGGTCGGGGATGATAGCCCCCGCCACCCCGCTCTCCACGCACTGGCGGCAGAAGCGTTCTATGCCAAAGTGCATCACAACATTGAGATACCCCATCAGGATGAGCGGAATGCGCACCTGCTCTTTCACCTGCCGCAGTTGGTCGAAGAGCAGGCTGAGCGTCATGCCGTTGCGCAGCGCCTTGGTGGCCGCCTCCTGGATGACGGGTCCGTCGGCCAGCGGGTCGCTGAAGGGGATGCCCACCTCAATCATATCGATGCCCCGCCGCTGCAGCGTGGTGATGACGTCGGCCGTGCCGTCGAGTGTGGGGCATCCGGCGCAGAAATAGAGCGACAGCAGTTTTCTATCGCCGCAGTTGTTGAACAATTGGTCTATTCGGTTCATATTTATAGAAGGGAAGTTAAAGGGAAGTTAAAGAGAAGTTAAAGAGAAGTTAAAGGGAAGTTAAAGGGACATATCCTTGAACTTGCGGAAGTACGTCAGTTTATGCCCTCAGTCGCTTTATGAAAGAGCGGAGCAAGTCGATGTCCTTCACACCCGGAGCGGTTTCGAACTTAGAGTTTACATCCACCCCCCTGAAGAGCGGGTGGCGGATGCCGCGCAGCGCATCGGCATCGTCGGGTCCTATTCCCCCGCTCAGAAGGAAAGGTGTTTTCCCTTGGTAAGCATCGAGCAGGTCCCAGTTGAACTTCTCGCCGTTGCCGCCGTGCAGTGCCCCTTTTGTGTCGAAGAGGAGATAGTCGGCCACCCCCTCATATTCTTCGCACTGCCTGAAGTCGGCCGCTGTGGCCACACTGACGGCCTTAACCACCACGAGTTTTTCCCGAATATCGGGCACCACCGAGCGGCGCAGGTTCTGTATCATCACGGCCCGTTCGCAGCCGTGCAGCTGCACAATGTCCAGATGGAAAGCCACGATGCGCGAGAGGATGGTCTGCGGCATCTCATCGACAAAGACCCCTACCCGCTTCGGCTCGCTACTACCGGCGGGCGGCAATGCCCGCAGGTTCAAGTATCTTGGACTGGGCGGATAGAAATTGAGCCCAATCCAATCGGCGTCGAGCCGTGCCACCTGCCGCAGATTCTCAGGGTTGCTGACCCCACATATTTTGACAATCATAGCACTTTCTTTTTTTCTTATTACTCCGTCTTGTTATTGCAAAGCGAGAGGATGAACTGCCTCAGCGCCTCACCCGGCTGCGGAGCGCGCATGAAGCGTTCTCCAATCAGGAAGCCCCTGAAGCCCGCCTCCCGCAGTTGTCGAACCGTATCGGGCTGTGAGATGCCGCTCTCGCTCACCCAGCACCCGCCGGCAGGCAGCATTTCGGCCATTCTGAACGAATGTTCCACATCGGTGACGAAAGAGCCAAGATGTCGGTTGTTGATGCCGTAGAGGTCAGGCCCGAGGTCGGCATAGTCGATTTCCTCGGGTCCATGCATCTCAAGCAGCACCTCCATGTCCAACTCATGCGCGCGGCTCAGCAAAGCGGCGCACTCGTTGCGAGTCAGGTCGGCGGCGATGAGGAGCACGGCCGAAGCCCCCGCGAGACGAGCCTGAAAGAGCTGGTACTCATCGATGATGAAATTCTTGTACAACACCGGGATACAGACCCCTGCGTCGGCAGCCTGCCGGATGAAGCGGTCATCGCCCCCGAAGAAATGTCTGTCGGTGAGGATGCTGAGAGCCGTCGCCCCCGCCAGCTGGTACTGCAGGGGGATGACATCCGCCCTTCCCTCCTCCTTTATCCAACCTTTGGAGGGAGAGCGCCGTTTGAACTCAGCGATGACGCCCGTTGTCGACATCAGGAGCGCCTGCCTCATCGACGGCGGCCGCTTGCCGGCGGCCATGAGCCGTTCCACCTGCGCATATAGTACTGCCGGCGGCACCTCCTGTTTGAAGAGTTCCACCTCCAGCCTTTTATGTCTTACTATCTCATCCAGAATATCCATAGCCATCAGTGCAAACAGGTTCAGGCATTGATTTCCACAAACTTCTGCAAGGCCTTCTTGGCCCGTCCACTCTCGAGCGACTCCCTTGCCTCCTCCACACATGCCAGGAGGTCATCATTGCCCGTGAAGACGGAGATGGCGAATGCCGCATTGGCCAGGACCACATTTTTCTGGTCGGGCAGGCAGTTGTTGTCAAGTATGTTGTCGAAGAGGATACGGGCCGCCTCCCGTGTGCTGCCGCCCACGAGGTGCTCCGTGATGGCCGGTTCCATACCGAGGTCGGCCGGTGTGAAGATACGCTCATAGCGGTTGGTGGTGACCTTGAAGGGCGATGTGAGCGACACCTCGTCGTAGCCGTCGATGCTGTTCACGATGCCATAGTCGATACCAATCTTCTGGTAGACATTGTTGTAGAGCCTCATTTGTGCCAGATTGGCCACACCGAGCAGTTGGCATCTTGGCTGCGACGGATTGACGATAGGTCCGAGGAGATTGAAGATGGTGGGAAACTCCACCGCCCTGCGCACGGGTGCCACAAACTTCATGGCCTTGGCGAAGAGCGGTGCATGCAGATAGACAAAGCCCGACTCCTGTATGGAACGGTTGAGGCGGTCCGTATCGGCTGTGAACTTAGCCCCGTGGAGTTCGATGACATCCGACGAGCCGCTCACCGATGTGGCGGCATAGTTGCCATGCTTGGCCACCTTGTATCCCGCGCCTGCCAGCACGAAGCAGGCACAAGTAGAGATATTGAACGTGTTTTTCTGGTCGCCCCCTGTTCCCACGATATCGATATACCGTCCGCAGTCGAGTGTGGCGGACACCCCTGTCTCGAGCACTCCGTCGCGGAATCCGAGCAGTTCGTCGACCGTGATGCCCCTCATCTGCAGCGCCGTGAGGAGGGCGGAGATTTGCTCATTGGTATAAGCCCCCTGCGCTATGTTGAGCAGGATGGCATGCATCTCGTCGCGTGTGAGATACTCATGGTCGAGCAGTCTTAAGAGAATTTCCTTCATAACAACAATCTTTTTTTAGTGAAACCAATTTTTGAAAAAGCACAAAAAGAAAGAGGACCTGTCGTAAGAACGGCAGGCCCTCGCTATTTCATTATACGCACGGCATGACATGCTCACGACTTTGTCATCTTGAGCTGCGCCACCACCATGCGTTAAATTTTCTACTCATCTTTTCTGTTTTTGATTTTTCGTCGACAAATGTAGGTCAATAATGCTATATGACCAAACATTTGGCAAAAATTTTGAGCTTTTATCAACAAATTGACTACACTTCAAACAGATTGGTTACACTTTGACAGATAAATTTCGTCTTATCTCACCATATCCACCTCATCCTGCGGCAGCTCTATACTCTTCACGAGTTGGCCGTCGGCGGTATATACATGCAGTACGGGTGTTAGGAACTGCTTGTTGTAGATGGTATAGTCGGACGACTCCTTGAGCGGCATCTCCTCCGTCCGCACCCCCGTGCTGGTGGTCAGGATATAGTCCTGCGCCAGGTCCTGCTCGGCCGACATGAGCATATTGGTCTTCGTGTGGAAGATGCTCACGAACTGCTCTCTATCGATGCGCTTGGTGGTTTTCTTCACCGGGTTGATGATGAGCGTGACCCTGGGAGAATGGCTGAAGCCGGTGAAGACCTCCGCCTGGAGCACGATGACGGGCGAGAAGGAATATTCCTGCAGGCGAATGGTCTCATGGGTATCCTCATTGACATGATTCTTGAAGGAGTACCTCTTGTCGAGCAGCCATCCCATGCCGGACACAAAGAGTTCGCTGTATTCATTGTTCTGCTGCGAGAACACCTTGACCACCCGGTCGGTCTTCTCCGTGTACATCCAGACAGCGACGCGCTCGAATTCCTCCTCCGGTTGGCCCGTGATGGGCTGCACGAAGAAATAATAGCTGTCGTCGACACCAAAACAGGAGCTGTTGTTGATATCCTGCTCTGTGAAGGCAGGCCTTGTGCCGTAAAACCGATAATCGAAGAAGAAGCTGGCCGGCATGGCATCGGCCGGCAGTCCCTTCTGCCTCAGCGTTTCAAAGTCGACAGCCCCTGCCGTCAGCGCGGTGAGCAGCAGGAGCCAAATAGCGGTAAGTTTTCTCATTTCACCAGTTTCAGGAAATCGTTCAGCGCCGGTACATCTATCATTCCCGGCTCGGTCTCAAACTTAGCGCCGACCTCGACGCCGGCAAAGAGAGGATGACGGACGGCACGCAGTGTCTCCACGTTGTCGGCCCCGACGGCACCGCCCACGAGGAAAGGCGTACTGCCCTCATAATGCGCTATCAGGTCCCAGTTGAAGGGCTGCTCATCGACATCCTCCACGTTGGCAGGCGCCTTGAAGAGGAAGTAGTCGGCCACGCCCTCAAACTCAGCCCCTTTCTTCATATCCTCGGCCGAGGACACGTGGATGGTCTTGATGATTTTCACCCCCGTGCGGATGTCCGGTTCGATGGTACGGCGGAGATTTGCGATCATGACAGGACTCTCATCGCCCTCGAGCTGTACGAAATCGAGTTTGAAGTTGTAGATACGTGTCACGATGGTCTGGGGCATCTCATTGCAGAAGAGTCCCACACGGAGCGGTTTGTTTTCCTGGCGGACGGTTGTGTCGACAGGGCTGCCCAGCGAGAGGCGCTCGTCTTTGATAGAAGTATAGTCAGGGATGAATCCCCCTCTCGACGACACCTGTGCCAGGTACCTGGGGCTGCCCTGGCAGAAGTTGAGTCCTATCCAATCGACATCGAGTTGGCAAACCTCCCTTATATTCTCAGGTTTGCAGAGTCCGGTAATATTTACTATCATTGTAAGAAAATTGATTATTGATTAGATTTGAAGGCCTGTCGTGTTGACGGCAGGCCTTCGCTGCATTGTGGAGAGCGGGGTCAGAGCCCCCAGTCAGCGAGGTTGTATTCCTTTTGCACCTCCTCCTCTATATCGTCGGGCAGGTTGCAGAAGAAGTCGATACCTGTTTTCTCCTCCAGTTCCTTGATAGAGATGGTATAGTCGGCCGGATTCTTGCTACTGTTATTGGCCGTGTGCTCTGTCCAGAAACCGATAGCCTTGTACTGTCCGTCTTTGAGGCAGAGGATGGCCATGTAGAAATACTTGGGCACAAGGAGTTTGTAAGTGCCGGCATACTCAAGCACCTGGTCGTCGCGGATGGTTCCCGCCTTGACCACATAAAGCGTATCGCGGAACGACTTGCTGTTGCCCCAGGAATTCACCTTATTCTCCAGCGTGTTCCAAAGTCCGCTGTTGTGAGTGCTGTTCTGCGGCATGGCGTTGCTGATGTAGAAGGTCTGATTATTCTGTTCTTTCGAAGACTGGCGGTCGTTCGACGTACACATGTGGCCTTTGGAGTAGCCAGTTCCAGAGTACCAGCTCTCATGTGTCTGGTAGGCAGAAGGAATCTCCGGGTCGTCCTTCCAGTTGTTGCCACGCCCCACATTATTGTCGGGTATTCCGTCGTGGAACTCATAGGCCGTCCATCGCTGCGACTTTTTGGTGCAGTCCCACTCGAGCGAGTAGGTGATGCCATAATCATTGGTCTTGTGCACCACGAGCAGTTGGTCGCTGCCTTCTGTGAAGTGCGGATACTCGAGTAGGTGTCCTCCCGGCACATCATTCTTGTTTTTGTTGAGACCGGCAGCGGTGCCCTCATAGAACTCGATGTTGCTGATTTGAGAGTAGAGATAGTCTTGCGACACCTTCGACCCGTTGGGATAGACCTTGATGCCCACTCCCGGCAGTTCGCGTGTGCTGTCGACCTCCTCTTTCTGGAAGGTGACAGTAGTATTGTTTTTCAGCTCAATTTTCGACGGCACCCTCTGAGCGTTGGCGGCAGTGACCGTGAGCATGAGTGTAAGAATGGATAGTATCTTTTTCATTGCTTTTTCCTTTCAGTGTTAATGATTATTCCATTTCATCGGGATCATCCCACAATCCACGGTTGGAGCGTCCGCTTGTCCAGGCGTTTCCGCTCTCGTCTTCATCGACTTTCACTTTAGAGCCGTCTTTGTTCACGTCGGGGCTCACCACAGCGAGCACATCGTTGCCGGCCTGCATATTGAGCCACTTGCTACGGGGTGTGATATAGCGTTTTTTCATTGTCGTATCTCCTTGTATGATTATTTAACGACCACTTTCTTGCCATTGTGAATATAGATGCCGTGCTGCGGTTTCACCACACGCTGACCGCTGATGGAGAACCACTGGTCGGCGGTGTCGCTGACGACCACCTCCTCGATGCCGTCGGAGCCGGAGAGGTCGATATTGGCGCCAGCGTCGGCCGGTACGCGGAAGAAAGCACGCATGCCGCGCAGTTTGTTGGCATTGTTTTCACTGCTCTCAGGATAGTAGAGGTTGTCGCCGTCGCCGAGGAAGCGTTCGGTCTTGTCGAGTGCCAGCTCATAGGGGCTGTAGATGCCCACGAAGCTGTAGTCGCCGAAGGTGACGGTCTTGGCGGGAGCGGCGCTCAGTGTGACGCCCTCGAAGGTCGGGTTCTCGATGGCAGCCGCCGGTTTGAAGAGATAAGGCACGCCGGCCTTTATCTCCGTGGCCTCATTGTAGTTCATTTTGTTGCCTTCCACACTGGCATACTCACGGATCTCGCCGTCCCAGTCGGTCAGGCCGAAGGGCAGGCAGAGCGTGTTCCAGTATTCGCTGGAGAGGGTGCGCACCAGGCGGAGGGGCACATTGGCCAGGTCGCTGGCAGGCGATACGAATTCCTGTGTCTCGTCGATGACGAAGGTGAAGGGCGTCACCTCGTTCACAGATACCGGGCAGAGGGCCTCGGGACGGGCGATAGCAGCCACATCGGCCAGTGCACCGTTGTAAGCGTAGCTGTCGTCAAATCCGTCGGCGGCGGTGAGCGCGAATCGGTTGTTCACCTGTGCGTCATCCCCTACTCTGACAGCCTCTACAGCAACCCAGTCGGCCAGGTGGTCGTTGATTTCACCAGCTGCGATGCCCACCGGCTGCGGTTCCTCTTCTGTCACCGGATCGGCGATGGCGAGGAAAGCCGTATTGGTGCGGTTGGTTGCCTCGAAGACCGTCATGCCGTTGAGCGAGGTCTTTTTACCCACGATAGTACCTGCGATGTGCTGGTTGGATGCAAAGGGCACATTGGGTTCAACGCCGCTGAGGCAGAAAGCGCCGTCGGTGGTGCGCACGTAAGCCTCGCCGTCGGTGGCATAGAGCACCCGTGCCTCGGCCTCATCGGCCAGCACCAGCTTCACATTGCTGTCATCCTCGAGGGCAGCCAGTTCCTCCACGTTGGTAGCCACAGCGGTGGGGTTCACCATGCGGTAGATCTGCACGGGGGCCTGTCCGCTGTTGTAGCAGGCGAAGAGGCTGCTGGAATCGTTGTACCGCAACAAGTTTCGGGTATTGTTGCCCAGGAACTTGATGTCGGCATCGCCGCTGTTGGACACGATGGAAGCCTTCGCATTGTCGCTCTTGGCACCGGTGAGCAACTGGTTGCTGCTGCTTGAGCCGGCATAGAGATACCTGCCGTTGCCCACATTAAGATACCAGGCACCGGTAGCACCCTCGAGCGTGATCTGCTGCACATTGCTGGAGGGTTGGATGGAATAGTTGGTGATGGTGACCGCCACTCCGTCGCGGTTGTTGGCCTTCTGCGTGGTGGACATGGCCTTCGAGGCACTCTCGTTGACGAGGATGATGATATCGCCGGCGGCCAGTGTGGTGCAGTCGCGCACTTTTACGAATGCGCCGTCTTCCGGCTGCGGAGCCTCTCCGCTCATCACGGTGAGCTCATAGGAAGCCTTGCCCGGCAGATAGAGCGTATTGCCTGGGAATGAAGCCGTGATGGTGGTGGAGCCCGTGGAGTTGAGGGTCACCTTTCCACTCTCCGACACCGATGCCACCACCGTATTGGAACTGGTATAGGTGATGCCGGTGAGTTTGTTGGGATTGCTCAGTGTGGGGAAGGTGTTGTCGCCGCCCAGCACCGCCTCATAGGAAGCGGCACTGTAGGCCAGTCCACATTCTTTCTGTTCCACATCTTCGGAGTACGTCACCTCGATGCTCTTGATGTAGAGCGCTTTCGAGGTGGTGGGCTGGGAGTAGAGGATTTCCAAACTTCCACTTGCCGACCCTGTAAAGGTATAATCGGCATTTGTGGAGGTAAGGTTCTGCGAGGAGCCGAAGTTCTGTCCTCCCACCTTCACATAAAGAGTGGCGCTGGCATTGGAAGCCGTGCTGGCATTGACTTTGACGGAAGTGATTTCGCCCCCGAAGGCAGACGTGGTGAGGGAGACGGAAGAAGCCGGGTTGCTTCCACTACCGAATTGCTGCCCCTTGGTGCCGTCGTATCCGAAATAGCCGGCATCGGTGGCCAGTGTCCAGGACACATCGCCCAGTTTTTTTGTTCCGGCCGCACTGAAAACCTTCGATTCGAAGGTGTAGGAATAAGTGGAGGCCGACACAACATTGGCCACTGCCACGAGCAGGGTCAAGAACGTTGTACGTAAAAGTTTATTCATAAATATCTGTTATTGATTGATTTTCAGGTATGTTCCCTCAACGAGGAGAAGGCGTCTTCACAAAGATTATGCAAAGATACCTAATTATCATGAGAAGTCAAAATAATCAGTTATCTTTTAAATATATTTAAAAGGCGGCCGTCAGCGCCCGGATGGTATCGCGCACCCGCCGCTCGGTGGTGAGGAGTACGGCCGACTCATCGGCCTCCTTTGCCCCCATATAAACCGCCGGATTGGTATACTGCATCTGTGAGGGGAAAGGCTCCCTGGCCGAGAAATGAAACTCCCTCACCCCCGTGGTCTGCGCTATCTGTGCGATATTCTGCTCGTTGACCCCGCATCCCGCCAGGATACGGATGCGTCCGGCCGCTAGTGTGTGGAGCCACCGCAGCAAGTCGACCCCCTCCAGCGCCGTGGGCTGCTGTCCGGAGGTGAGCACCCGGTCGAATCCCAGATCAATGAGATCTTCGAGCGCCTCTTCCGGGTCCTGGCAGTGGTCGAAAGCCCGGTGGAAGGTGACCGCCATGCCCTTTGCATGCTGCAGGAGGAGAGCATTGAGTTCCCTGTCGACCTTACCCTCTGGTGTGAGACATCCGAAGACCACGCCGTCGGCCCCCAGCCGTTTGGCCACCTCGATATCCTCGACCATGCGTTCCACCTCGAGGGGCGTGTAGAGGAAGTCGCCGCCCCGCGGCCGTATGATGACATGCAGTTTGGTGCGGTCCAGGTATTTTCTGGCGGTTTTTATCTCGCCGTAGGAAGGCGTGGTGCCCCCCTCGGGTATGCCGGCGCACAGTTCCACACGGTGTGCCCCACCCCGCTGTGCTGCGAGGCAACTCTCCACGCCGTTGGCGCAGACCTCAAAACGGTAGTCGGATGTATTCATTGCTTGAAAATGATATAGACGATAGAATTACCTTGCAAATATAGCAAAAAAGGGTGGAACACGAAAAAAACGCTTGCCACTATTGTGAAATTCGGGAAAAAAGAGTAGATTTGCACTCGCACGGGAAGGGCACAGTACAGAACGTCCCCAGAGGGTCCGCCTTAACCCCCATGCTCCAATATCCATGATTATCGACTACAAAAACATTACCGAAGAGAAGAAAATGAACTTCAAGGGTGGTAACGGCGAGCTTGACACCCGCGACTACATCGACGCCAAGAACAAGATTATGATGAGCCGTCTGCAGCCCGGCGCCAACACCGGCTACCACAAGCACGAGATGAACTCAGAGATTGTCTACATCATCAGCGGCGAGGGCTACTTCCGCTATGACGACACCGAAGAGCGTTTCAGGGCCGGCGATGTGCACTACTGTCCGATGGGCCACTCTCACGCCCTCTACAACGACGGCACGGAAGAGTTGGTATACTTTGCCATTGTGCCCGAGCACCACTGATAAAGTGTTTCTTCAACCACATACGGATTACCTCCTGTCACGTCATGATTTACATCATAAAGCAGGAGGCGATTTTTTCGTAATTTTACCCCTTGTATCCTTTTAATGAAAAACCATAACCCCCAACCCCATGGCAACAGTTGACGACAAGAAAGTAATCTTCTCAATGGTCGGTGTAAGCAAGACCATCCAGCAGAACCAGAAGCAAGTGCTCAAGAACATCTACCTGAGTTTCTTCTACGGTGCAAAAATTGGCATCATCGGTCTGAACGGCGCCGGTAAGTCGACCCTGATGAAAATCATCGCCGGTCTGGACCAGCAATACCAGGGCAATGTGGTGTGGAGTCCCGGCTACACCGTGGGCTATCTGCCACAGGACCCTCCTCTGAACGAGGCCAAGACCGTTAAGGAGAACGTGATGGAAGGCGTGCAGCACGTGTATGACGCGCTGGCCGAGTACGACGCCATCAACGTGAAGTTCGGTCTGCCCGAATACTATGAAGACGCCGACAAGATGGACAAGCTGATGAGCCGCCAGGCCGAGCTGCAAGACATCATCGACTCGACCGATGCTTGGAACATGGACTCCAAGCTCGACCGTGCCATGGCCGCCCTGAACTGTCCTCCCGGCGACTGGAGCGTGGCGAATCTCTCCGGTGGAGAGCGCCGCCGTGTGGCCCTGTGCCGCCTGTTGCTTCAGAAGCCCGACGTGCTGTTGCTCGACGAGCCCACCAACCACCTCGACGCCGAGTCGATCGACTGGTTGGAGCAGCACCTGCAGCAGTATGAGGGCACCGTGATAGCCGTGACCCACGACCGCTACTTCCTCGACGACGTGGCCGAGTGGATACTCGAGTTGGACCGTGGCGAGGGCATCCCCTGGAAGGGCAACTACTCGTCGTGGCTGGAGCAGAAGAGCCTTCGCATGGCCCAGGAGGAGAAGACCGCCTCGAAGCGCCGCAAGACACTGGAGCGCGAGTTGGAATGGGTGCGCATGGCTCCCAAGGCCCGTCATGCCAAGGGCAAGGCCCGTCTGAACTCCTACGACCGCATGCTCAACGAGGAGCAGAAGCAAAAGGAGGAGAAGTTGGAGATATTCATCCCTAACGGTCCGCGTCTGGGCAACAAGGTGATAGAGGCGCAGCATGTGGCGAAGGCCTTCGGCGAGAAAGTGCTGTTCAAGGACCTGAACTTCATGCTTCCCCCCAACGGCATTGTGGGCGTGATAGGCCCCAACGGTGCTGGCAAGACCACCCTTTTCCGGCTCATTATGGGGTTGGAGCAACCCGACGACGGCACCTTTGAGGTGGGCGAGACCGTGAAGTTGAGCTATGTGGACCAGCAGCACAAGGACATAGACCCCGCCAAGAGCGTGTATCAGATAGTGAGCGGCGGCAATGAGACCATCCGCATGGGCGGCCGCGATGTGAACGTGCGCGCCTACCTGTCGCGTTTCAACTTCAGCGGAGCCGACCAGGAGAAGAAATGCGCCGTGCTCTCCGGCGGTGAGCGCAACCGCCTGCAGTTGGCCATTGCCCTGAAGCAGGAAGGTAATGTGCTGTTGCTCGACGAGCCCACCAACGACATCGACGTGAACACCTTGCGTGCTTTGGAAGAAGGCCTGGAGTCGTTTGCCGGCTGTGCCGTAGTGATCAGCCACGACCGCTGGTTCCTGGACCGCATCTGCACCCACATTTTAGCCTTTGAGGGCGACGGCAACGTGTTCTACTTTGAGGGCAGCTACATGGAGTATGAGTCCAACAAGGCCCAGCGCTTAGGGTTGGAAGAGCCCAAGCGCATCCGTTACCGCAAACTGATGGAAGAATAAGTTTCAGGCGAGAAACTGAACAGAAATTATCGTTATACACGTAATTGTTCATTTTTGGAAAGAAATTCTCATAATGCTCAGAAATTTTTCATTACCATAAACATGGAACTATGAGATATTACGGGAATTACGGGAATTTCTTTCCTTTTTCTTCTGACTATTATCTTTGACAGAAATTATCGTTATACACGTATTTTTCGTGAACAATGCGAACGGGGATTCTGTACAAAAGCGTATCAGAATCCCCGTTTCCAGTTGTTTTAGTGGAAAATTGATTATTTTTTCTTCAGCGTGATGTTGTCGAGGACCTCTTTCAGACGGTCATAAGCCACCTGCTTGTGGTTCTCGTCAGCAAGATTTCCCTGTAATTGCAGTTCGATTCGTCCTTCCTGTCCCTTACGAGCATCCGCAAGTCCGATGATGGTAGCTGCACGCAGCACATAACCTGATGCACCTTCTTTGTAAAAGGTGGAATAAGTATATCCCTGGCTTGCCACGTCTTCACCGGCTTCCATTTTATCATTGGTCTGCATGCTCTTCCAGAAGTCCAGATCGCCCTGTTTGCCGGCAGCGATGCTGATGTTGATATTAGGCATGTGGGCCGTTTTGATATACACTTTGTTGCCGTCTTGTACAGAACTCTCCTTGAAATTCTCAGTGAGTTTGTAGGTATAGAATTCCGTTTCGTATGTGCCAGGAGCAGCCTCAGCTATTTCAGTATTCTGTTCAGTCAGCTCGCCCTCGGAGGCGGTCTCACCAGAAGCTGCGTTGTCGCTCTTGTTTCCACAAGATGCCATGCCTATCGCTACAATGGCTGCGATAGCAAGACTGAAAAAAGTTTTTTTCATGTTTCGGTATAATTAAATGATTAATGGTGTAAGATTCTGTATATCTGATGGTTTCAATCAGAGAATCAGGGCTATTTCAAAGAGATGTTCTCGATGATGGCCTTCACCTCCGGATCGTCGATGGAGCCATTGTAGAGAGAAACGAGCAGCAAACCCTTCTCTGTCAGTTTGGTGTAAAGATTGCTTGTAGGTTTCTCCGCCTCTTTGATAGCCACATTGTAGGTCAGATTGCCGAATTTCATATCGCCCTTGTCAGTGTAACCAGCGTTCACATTGCCCGAATTGGCTTGTGCCGGCTCGCTGGTTCTGTCGGGATAGGGATACAGTGTCATGGTGCACCATGATCCATCCTCCAGTTTCTTCTCAATTCTGAAATTTTTGTCCGTGTTGTATTTGTTCTGCTCCCATGTCTGTGGGACGATGATTGAGAAATACTCTGTTTCGACAGTTTCGCCCTCGAGTTTGGTGACACCACCTCCGCATGACATCATGCCTACCGCTACTACAGCTGCAAAGACAAGGCTTAAAAATAGTTTTTTCATAACTGCAAATGTTTAATGGTTGTAAGAATGCTTATTTGAAATATTTCTTGGCTATGGCAGCCGGAATTTCGATGGGAGCCTCGAGGCCGGGGTTGTAGTTGGCGATGGGCTTGCTGCTCATGCCGGGGTCGTCGCTCTTGTATCCCTGGCGGAATCCGCCCTTCACATAATAGTATTTACCACCCTTCATGTAGTAGGTCTTCATGGGTTTCTCCTGCACGGAGGCCCATTCCTCGCCATATTCGGGCATCTGTTTGCAGGGCATTCCACGCCAGAAGTTGGACACGATATAGGTGGCCAGGATGCGGTCGGGCTTGAGCTGCGACTTCACCTGGGCTTCAAACTGCTGTTTCATCTTCGGGTTCGAGCCGTTGTCTTTCAGTTCGTTGAGTCCGTATTTATACTCGGCACGGCCTGCTGTGCGTTCTGCGAGATAGGCCGACACGTCCTTACCCACCAGCTTTTCCTCGCCGGGGAAATACTTGTCGTGGAAGCGAGCTTTCACGCGCTGCAGCTCAGCGTCGAAATAGTCGGCCACCTCAGCGGGCTCCTGGTTGTAGGAGGCAGCACGGTTGATTTTGTCGGACAATTCCTTATCGAGCTGTTTAATCCAGCCCTCGGGCGACATGCCACCGAGCGAGCCTTCCACATCGTGCAGATCCCACTCCAGGCGCACCAGGTCTTGCGCCACGCTTTGATAGTCGGTCTTGGCCGGTGCATTGATGGTTTCAGAGCTCGAAAGATCGTAGTAAGAATACACTTTCTGCATCTCGGGTGTCTGGTTGAGCTCGAGGAATTTCAGTATTTCATCCGTCTCGTTGGGCACGAAGCGGTGCACCTTGCCGCCATGGTAGCGCCATCCCTTGGGGGCCACTTCCATGCCCGCCGTGTTGCCTACGGTGGCATTGTCGGCTCCGTCGGCAGTGCCCATGGTGGTAGTGGTGCCTGTTGCCTGTCCTACCTTTTCATTCACCTTCTCTTTCACCTTTTCTTTCGCAGCGCCCTTGGCTTTCTTGACCAGGTTGCCGAACTGGGCATCGGCTGTGAGATTCACAGCGAACAGGATGGCGATGGCCATCATGACTCTTGCAATCAATTGATTTTTTGTTTTCATTGTCGTAGGTTTTTTAATGATTTTGAGTGTTGTTGATATTTTCGTCAGTTTCCATGTCGAATTTCTCTGCCTTCGGGGTGAGCCGACCGCTCTCGACATACTGTCGGAGTTTCTGGTCGATCATCTGGCTGATTTTCCGCTCCATGTGCTGCTCCATGACATCCTCCATCTTGAGCAGATGCTCCAGATACTCGATGGAATAGTCCATCGCGTTTTCCTGTGAGTGATTTTTGTCCATGGCGGCGGGGTTTCTTCGACTGCAAAATTACGTTTCGGAGCCCCGAAGGCTGTTATCATTTCGTGAAATACTTTTGTCATTTCGTGAAATGGACCCAGGAAAAAGCAAAAAAAGTCCGAAAACCGTGGCGTTTTCGGACTTTTATTCAGAATTTATGCAATTACAAAATTATTCAGACCACTATCCTTTCCCGACAAATTGTGTAGGTGTTTTGCCGTAGAATTTCTTGAAGGCGCGGGTGAAATTGGACGTGTCGTTGTAGGCGCAGAGGGCGGCTACTTCGGCGACGTTCAGTTCCGGATGGTGTTCGAGCAGGTGTTGTGCCCGCTTCATGCGCAGGGTGGTGATGAAGTCTTGCGGCTTCTCGCCCGTGACGCAGGTGAGCCTTTGGCGGAACTGGTAGAGACTCATGCCCATCGCCTTTGCCACGCTGTCGGCGTCGACCTGTCCGTTGAGCATCATGTTGTTGATGTGGTTGATGGTCTTGTCGAGGAACTCGCGGTCGGCGGCGTTGAGCTGTTCGGGCTGCTCCTGCGCGCGCTGCTCGGCCATGGCCTGGTTGTATTCGAGCGAGAGCTGCCGGTATTTCTCCCGCAGTTCGCCGATATTGGCGGTAAGCTGCTCGTTTATTTTGGTCTGCCTCTTGTGCCGGCGCGCCATCACCCGCCAGATGGCGGCGGCCAGGCAAGCGAGCAGCAGGATGATGCCTATGGCGATGCCTGCGATGCGGTGCTTGGCGCTTCGCTCCGCCTCCCTCTCCTTCTGGAGCCAGTCGTTGTCGAACTCAGCGCTGTAGCGAGCCAGGCTCTCGGCCGAGGCATTGGTATAGAGCGAGTCTTTCAGGTCGTTGAAACGGTTGAGCTCCATTTTTGCACTGTCGGGCTGCGTGTTCCACAGGCTCTCATAGAGGCCGCGCCGGGCATGCATCTCGTTGGCCATGTCGCCCATTTTCTGAAGAATCTGTGCCGCCTCGCGGTAGTAGGACACCGCCTCTGTCTCCCTTTTCTGGCAGAGCAGAGCCATGCCCATCTTGTTGTCAGCAATGGCCAGTGAGTGCAGGTCGCCCATGGCCCGCAGTTGAGGAATAGCGCTGCGCAGGATCTGTTCGGCCTGCTTGTATTCGTGTAGACCGATAAGTGCCGCGGCCTTCTGCGAGAGTCGTAGCACCGCCTTGTCGGCATGTCCCAGCTGTTTCTCCAACAGATACGCCTCCTCGGCGTAGGGCAGCGACTTTTTGTCGTCGCCCATGGCATGGTAAATCTCTGAGGCCATGCCCAGTAGCACCGCCTTGCGCGAGGGATTGGCGGCTTTCTCCACCGCGTCGAGTCCCTTGAGGATGTATTTCTCAGCCTCCCTGGGTTGGTTGGCGCCCATGTAGATGGCCGCCAGGGTGTTGAGGCTCGACGACATCATGTCGGGGTCACCGCTTTTCTCATCGAGCGCAAAGCACATTTTCGCATATTTGGCCGCCGAGGTATAGTCTGTCAGGCGTATGAAGATGACAGCCAGGAGATTGAGGCAGTCAGACTCCCCTGCCTTTCCTTTCAGCAGCGGCAATGCTTTCTCGCCGTATTCAGCGGCCATCTTATACTGCTGTTGGCTGTAGAGGTACTCAGCTGCCCAATACCACACCTGCGACTGGAGGGAGTCGGCTGTCACCTTTCCATCGAAGCGGATGAGGCTGTCGGTGAACTCCTCTTCGTGAAGCAGGGCGAACAGCCGGTTGGCCTCTGCCGCGCGCGGAGTCTTCTCAAACTGCCCGAGGAGCCGCATGAAATCGCCTTCGGCCTGCAGCGCGCAGGGCAGCAGCAGAAGCATGCATAAACATACAAAATGATATACTTTCTTCATTACAGATGCAAATTTATAAAAAAAATGGTATATCTTTATTTTCCTGAAAGAAAAAAACTGCTGCTTATGAAAACTTATAAAGGGAAAAGGAAAGAAATTATCATAATAATCAGAAATTTATGGTTATAGGGAGAACCGACAGAAATTCCCGTAATTACCAAAATTTTTAATCATCATCGTGCGCAGCGCACGGGTAAAATATTCACATTCGGGCCCAATGCGCCATCATGACCGCCACGAGGCACGCCGTCTCGGTGCGCAGGCGGCTCTGTCCGAGCGAAACGGGCACATAGCCGACACTGATGGCCGCCTTTACCTCATCGATGGAGAAATCGCCCTCCGGTCCGATGAGGAGGGTGACGCTTTGCATGCTTTCCGGCACCGGTTTTTTCAGTTCTTCGACCAGTTCGGTACGCGGAATTTCCTCATAGCAGTGCGCGATGTATCCCCTACCCTGTAGCGGCCTTTTGAGGAACTGCTCAAACGGGATGAGCTCGTTGACCACCGGTTTCCAAGGCTTTCGGCTCTGTTTCATGGCGCTTACCACGATTTTCTCAACCCTGTCGGCCCTCATGTTCTTTCTTTCCGAGAATCGGGTGGTGAAGAAGGAGAGTTCGTCGACCCCCACCTCCGTCACTTTCTCCGCCATCCACTCCACCCGCTCCATCATCTTGGTGGGCGCCATGGCCAGATGGATGTGTCCCCACCATGGAGCGGGCTGCGGAATTCGCTGCAGGATGCGGTAACCACAATGATGGTTGGCAGCAAGGGTAACCTCCGCCTCATAGAAGTTCCCCTTGCCGTCGGTCAGGAAGATGTTGTCGCCCGGTGCGAGCCGGAGCACCCTGACGGCATGCGCCGCCTCTTCGGCGGGAAGTTCCTGCAGTGAATCGGCCTCAGGCACATAAAAGAACCGCGTCTCCTTCATGATTTTTCGGTGTCTTTGTCTTTTTTACGCCTCAGCAGTTCATCCCTCAGCTGCGACGCCTTTTCATAGTCTTCCGCCTCGACCGCTTTCTGCAGAGCCTCCTCGAGCATCTCCTTGGAGAGCGATGCGAGCGGCACTGCCACCTTCGATTTGGCCCCATAATACGGTGTGCTGTGTCGGCAGAACAGTTGAGAGTCCATCATGATGGGCAGTCCGGAGATGACAGCCAGGAGCACCGCGTCGCTGGCTCTGAGCTGTATGGCCACCGAATTGTCGATGGAGCAGAGGTAGGTGATATACTCCCCGTCTTTCACATCGCTGAAGAGGAGCATGAAATCCATATCGTTGTAGCGTTTCACCACGGTCCAGAGCACCTCGGGCAGCAGCTTTTCCAATCGGACGTTTTTCTCCAGGCGCAGGCTCAGCTGCACCACCATGTTATGGTCGCATACCAGTGAGACCTGTCGTGCTTTTTCCTCGTCGGTAAGCACGATCAGTCCCACCTGTTTGTTGCCCACGATATCGTAGACCCCTCTGAAAATCAGTTTTGTGGTCATTTCTTGACGGTAGAGCTCTCAGGATGGAAGACCAGTGCGAAAGCGATACCCACCACCAATGCGAAAGCTGCAAAGACATACCAGCAAGTGGCCCAGTCGCCTACGAGGAAGCTCTGTTTCTCGCCATTGACCATGAAATCCTGCCAGGAGCAGAAGCTGTTGACCACCTCGCCGGCTGCCAGCGTACCGATGGTAGCCCCCAGTCCGTTGGTCATCATCATGAACAATCCCTGTGCCGACGCCTTGACAGAAGGCTCGCACTCCTGGTCGACATAGATGCCGCCGGAGACATTGAAGAAGTCGAATGCCACGCCATAGACGATACAGGAAAGGACGAAGAGCAGCACGCCCGGCATGGAAGGATTACCCATTCCGAAGAGTCCGAAACGGAACACCCATGCGAAGAGCGACATAAGCATGACGATTTTGATGCCGAAGCGCTTCAGGAAGAAAGGAATGAGCAGGATGCAGAACGCCTCGCTGATTTGCGAGATACTTGTCAGGAGCGTGGCGTTGTTGGCAGCGAAAGTATCGGCGAACTCCGGTATTCCCTTGAAGCTGGTGAGGAAAGGTCCGGCGAATCCATTGGTCACCTGCAGGCACATGCCCAGCAGTGCCGAGAAGATGAAGAACAGCGCCATCTGCCTGCGTTTGAACAGTTTGAAAGCATTGAGTCCGAGCGCCTCGATGAGCGACACCTTGCCCTCTTTCTTCTCCAGTTTGCACTGCGGCAAGGAGAAGCAATAGGCAAAGAGCACAAAGCTCAGCAATCCCGACACGAAAAACTGCATGTACGTGTACTGGAACTTATGCGAGTTTTCGGTCAGCGTGAATCCGAATCCGCTGTCATCGATGAAAGCACAGTTGACGAACCACATGGTGGCGATGAATCCCACGGTTCCCAGCACACGGATGGGCGGGAAGTCCTTCACCGTGTCCATTCCGTTCTCCTTCAGGATGCAGAACGCCGTGGTGTTGGCCAGTGCGATGGTAGGCATGAAGAAGGCCACGCTCAGCGAATAGAGGGCGATGAAGAGCGACTTGTCGGCCAGTTGCTGTCCGAACCCAGCCTGATAGCCCAGCCACCAGCAGCCCATCATAAAGACTCCAGCCAGAAGATGACAGAGTCCGAGCACGCGCTGCGGCTGCATATATTTATCGGCCACGATGCCCATCAGCGTAGGCATGAAGATACTTACAATGCCCTGAATGGCATAGAACCATGAAATTTTGTCGCCCAGGCCTGCGATGCCGAGATAATTGCCCATACAGGTGAGGTAAGCCCCCCATACGGCAAACTCCAAGAAGTTCATGAGTGATAAGCGGAATTTGATATTCATAGCAGGAAAATTATGTTACTGAATGCAAAATTAAGAAATAAATTTTAAAAAAGCAACAGCGTGATGCTGAAATAATTTGGCATCCGTGCGATTGCCGCCCATAGCAGGACCCGCCGCGAGGGAAAAAATCCCGAAACCCCAGGCAGGTTTCGGGACGTGCGATATATAGACAGTGAGTGTATAGGCAGAAAGGGGTCACTTTTCCCCGCTATGAATTATTACATCGGCAAAGTTAGGTCGAGGATGCATCATAACGTGACACAAGCTCGAACAATTTTCATGGAAAAGCGATTTTTTTCGCCAAAAAGCAAGAAGTTTTGACAAAAAACAGCAAAAGAGACTGTTTAAGGTGCCATCATCCACATTTTTTTTATATTTTTGCATCAATCAAACTATCAAAGCGCCCCTTTTGAGGCCCCTACCCCATATCTATCTACTAAAAACGACACAAACCAACCATTATGAACACAAAAGAACTGCAGTTGACCGCAGAGCGCAACCGTCTCAGGCTGGTAGACGTGGTATACCACGCCCATGCCGGGCACATAGGAGGCGACCTGTCGTGTCTGAACGTGCTGACCGCCCTCTATTTCGACGAGATGCGCGGTCTGACCCCCGAAGCCCCGAAACATCCCGACCGCGACCGTTTTGTACTGAGCAAAGGCCACTGTGTGGAAGCCCTCTACGTGACCCTTGAGTCGAAAGGTTTTCTTTCGCCAGCCACCCTCGACACCCTGGGTCAGTTTGGCAGCATACTTTCCGGCCATCCCACCATTGAAGTGCCCGGTATAGAAGTCAACTCCGGCGCTTTGGGCCACGGTCTGAGCATCGGCACCGGCATGGCCCTTGCCGCCAAGATGGACGGACGCACCTGGCGTGCCTTTGTGCTGATGGGCGACGGCGAGCAAGGCGAGGGTTCCATCTACGAGGCCGCGATGGCCGCCCACCGCTATGAGCTCGACAACCTGGTGGCCATCATCGACCGCAACCACCTGCAGATTAGCGGCGACACAGAGGACGTGATGCCCCTTGAGAGCATTGAGGAGCGCTGGACCGCCTTCGGTTGGGACGTGAAGCGCATGAACGGCGACTCGATGGACGACATTGTGCGCACGCTTCGCAGCATCGACTACAGCAACCACCGTCCGCACCTGCTTATTTCGGAGACCACGAAGGGCAAGGGCGTATCGTTTATGGAAGGAGTGGCCAAGTGGCACCACGGAGTGCTCAATGCCGAGCAGCACCGCGAGGCCATGGAAGAGATAACAGCAAGAATTAAAGAAATGGAGGAAGCCTTATGACCGCATGCAGAAAAGTTTTTACCGACACATTACTTGAGTTGGCCCGTGCCGACCGCGACATCATAGCCGTGACCACCGACGCCCGTGGTTCGGTGACCCTGGGCGATTTCGCCACTGCCCTCCCCTCCCAGTTTGTGGAGTGCGGCATAGCTGAGCAGAATGCTGTGGGCATCTCCGCCGGACTGGCCCATTCGGGCAAGAAAGTGTTCTGCTGCGGTCCAGCCTGTTTCTACGTGGCCCGCAGTCTGGAGCAGGTGAAGGTAGACCTGGCCTACAGCGGCAATCCCGTGACTATACTCGGTGTGAGCGGCGGCGTGGCCTACGGAGCGCTGGGCGCCACCCACCACTCGCTGCACGACATCGCCGCGCTGCGCACCTTTCCCGGCATGAGCATCTGCCTGCCGAGCGACGAGCATGTGACGAGGAAGCTGGTGCATTTGCTGACCGACTACCCCCTGCCCTGCTATGTTCGGGTGGGCCGTGCCGCCGTGCCCGAGGTATATGAGAGCGACGACGTGCCCTTTGAGCCCGGCAAGGCCATCACCGTGTGTGAAGGCAACGACCTGACGATTGTGGGCACCGGCGAGACCGTGTACCACGCCCGCGAGGCCAGTCGTGCCCTCCGTGGCCAGGGCATCAGCGCCCGTGTGCTCGACCTGTCGTGGATAAAGCCCTTCGACTGCGCCGCCATAGAGCGTGCCGCCCGTGAGACAGGACGTATCCTCACCGTCGAGGAACACAGCCGTTTCGGCGGTCTTGGCGCCCTGGTGTGCGAGGCCCTTTCCGAGCATCCCGTCCCCGTGCGCATCATCGGCATCCCCGATGAGAACGTGATACACGGCAGTTCGCCCGAGATATTCCACCACTACGGCATGGATGCCGAAGGCATCGTTCGCTCCGCCCTCGACTTCCTACAATCCTAAGCCCCCATGGAACACAGAATCATCGCCATAGACCAGAGCACATCGTCGACGAAAGCCCTGCTTTTCGACAGTCAGTGCCACCTCCTTGGCAGCAGCCATGTAGACCACCGCCAGTACTATCCCCAGACCGGCTGGGTGGAGCATGATGCCGAGGAAATATACCGCAACATGGTGAAGGCCATCCGCCTGCTGCTGCAAGACCAGCCGCTGGAGCGCCACCGCTACTCGCTGGCCCTGACCAACCAGCGGGAGACCGTTGTGGTGTGGGACCGCCGCACCGGACGTCCCATCCACCATGCCGTGGTATGGCAGGACACCCGCGGCGCCGAATTGTGCCAGCAGCTGCGCAGCGACGATACCGTCAGGAATCTTGTGATGGAGCGCAGCGGTCTGCTGATAGACCCCAACTTCTCGGCGAGCGGTGTGACATGGCTCCTGGACAACATAGCCGGTGCGCGTGAGGCCGCTGAGAGCGGCCATCTGCTCATGGGCACGATAGACACCTGGCTTGTGTGGAAGCTCACCGGCGGCAAGACCTTTGCCACCGACACCACCAATGCCTCGCGCACCATGCTCTTCAACATCCACACCCTGGCATGGGACGACGACCTGCTGCGGCTGTTCCGCATTCCCCGGAGCATGCTGGCCGAGGTACGCCCCTGCGACGCCCTCTATGGCGAGACCACCGTGGAAGGCCTCTTTGCGCAGCCCATCCCGATAGCCGGTGTGCTGGGCGACTCTCACGGTGCCCTGGTGGGACAGATGTGTTTTGGTGCCGGCAGCGGCAAGGTGACCTACGGCACCGGTTCGTCGGTGATGGTGAACATCGGCACCGAAGCCCTTCCCGCTCCCGAAGGCCTTGTCACCTCTGTCGGTTTCAGCGCCCTTGGCAAGACCTATTACGGCTACGAGGGCAACATCTACAGCACCGGCGCCACGCTGAAGTGGATATGCGACCAGCTGCGGCTCATCGGCAGTCCCGGCGAGATGGAAGCCGAAGCCACGCGTGTGGCCGACAACGGCGGTGTATACATCGTGCCCGCCTTCTCAGGTCTGGGTGCCCCATGGTGGAACATGGAGGTGAAAGGAGCCATCTTCGGCCTCACCTTCGCAGCCAGCCGCGCCCATGTGCTTCGTGCCGCCTTGGAGAGCATCGCCTATCAAGTGAAAGACCTGGTAGATGTGATGGCCCGTGCCACTGGCGGTCCGCTGCAGGAGATATGCGCCGACGGCGGTCCCACCCGCAACCGTTTCCTGATGCAGTGGCAGGCCGACCTTCTCGGCACCCCGGTGGTATGCACCGAGGTGGAGGATGCCTCGGCCCTGGGCGCCGCCATCATGAACGGCATGGCGCTGGGCCGTTGGAGCCAGTTTGAGGAGGTGGCGCCGCTACGCAAGGTGGTGCGTACCTTTACCCCCTCGGACGACGAGCTTCCCCATCGCGGCCATGCCGGCTGGCTGAAGGCCGTGGAACAGTTGGTTGGGAAGGGAAGTTAAAGGGAAGTTAAAGGGAAGTTAAAAGGGAAGTTAAAAGGAAGTTAAAGGGAAGTTAAAGGGAAGTTAAAAGGAAGTGAAAGGGACATTTGTTGGATATTATATAATTTAAAGATAAGAAAAAATAACCTAAACGATAAAAACATTATGAAAGACGGAAAGACATGTTTTGGCGTGATTATCGGAACCCGCGCCTACTTCAACTCAGAGTTAGCCCGCGATGTGCGTAAGCAGTTGCTCAAGACCATCGAGGACGAGGGCTACACCTATGTGATACTGCCTGAGGACGCCACACCCACGGGTAGCAGCAGCATTGAGACCCGCGAGGACGGTCTGAAGGTATCGCGTCAGTTTCGTGAGCACCGCGACGAGATAGACGGCATCATCGTGTCGCTGCCCAATTTCGGTTTTGAGATCGGCATCATCAATGCCATCTCCGACGCCGACCTTCGCGTGCCCGTACTGGTGCAGGCCTGTGACGACGAGAACGACAAGGTGGACCTTGACAGCAGGCGTGACGCTTTCTGCGGCAAGATATCCGTATGCAACAATCTCTACCAATACGGCATTCCCTTCACCGACACCACCCTCCACACCTATTCCATCTACAGTGAGTTGCTGGCCAAGGACCTGCATCGTTTCGCCGCCATCTGCCGTGTGGTGAACGGTCTGCGCCACTGCCGCATCGGGCAGATAGGCACCCGTCCGTTGGGATTCAACACCTGCCGCGCCAGCGAGAAGCTGCTTCAGCGCTACGGCATCACGGTGGTGCCCGTAGACCTGTCGGAGATACTGAGCGCCGCTGAGAAAGTGGCCGACGACGACCCGCGCCTGCTAGAGAAATGCCAGCACATCGCCCATTATGCCAAGGTGCCTGAGAACTACCGCGAGAAGTTGCGTCTGCAGGCCAAGTTCGGTGTGGCCGTCGACGCCTGGATAGCCGCCAACGACGTGCAGGCCGTGGCCATCCAGTGCTGGGACTCGCTGGAGCAGAACTACGGCTGCGCCGCCTGTGTGACGATGTCGATGCTAAGCGACAAGCTGATACCCGCCGCCTGCGAGACCGACCTTGCCGGTGCCGTGTCGATGTATGCCCTTGCTCTGGCCTCCGGTCAGGCCCCTGCCCTTCTGGACTGGAACAACAACTTTGCCGAGGACCGCAACAAATGTGTGTGCACCCACTGCGGCAACTTCCCCAAGTCGTTTGTCGGCAACGACGACCTGAAATTGGGTCCCCTCGGCGTTTTGGGCCGCACGCTGGGCAAGGTGAACACCTTCGGCGCCGTCTACGCCAAGGTGTCGGAAGGTCCCTTCACCTTCTTCCGTCTTTCCACCGACGACCCGAAGGGCTGCATCAAGGCCTACCTGGGCAAGGGCGAGATAACCAACGACCCCTACGGCATGGACGGCTGCATCGCCGTAACGAAGGTGGACAACCTGCAGCGCCTGATGAAATACATCTGCAAGAACGGTTTCGAGCACCATGTGGCCATGTGCCGCACCGATGTGGTGGACATACTCGACGAGGCCATCAGCACCTACCTGGGCTGGGACCTCTATGTTCACGAGTAAAGGGAAGTTAAAGGGAAGTTAAAGGGACATATGCCCTTTGGGTTCTACTATTTATATTCCTTGGATACTTCTGAAAGTTGCGTAAAAAGCGCCGCCTCGACATGGGTCAGGGCGGCGCTTTGTATGGTTAGGGTGTGAACCTATATTAAAGGGAACCTATTTAATAATGTGCGGCAACTTGCTCAGGTTCTCCTGTATCACCTCGTCGGGCAGTTCATAGTTGCGCAGGTCGCCGTTGAGATAATTCTCATAGGCCGTCATATCGATGAGTCCGTGTCCGCTCAGGTTGAAGAGCAGCACCTGCTTCTCTCCCGTCTCCCTGCACTTGATGGCCTCGCGTATGGTGGCAGCGATGGCATGGCTGCTCTCCGGTGCCGGTATGATGCCCTCGGTGCGGCTGAAGAGGAGTCCGGCCTCGAAGGTCTCGAGCTGCGGGATATCGACACCCTTCATGAACCCGTCCTTCAGCAGCTGGCTCACAATCATGCCTGCCCCATGGTAGCGCAGGCCACCGGCGTGTATGTTGGCCGGCTTGAAGCCGTGACCGAGCGTGAACATGGGCAGCAGCGGCGTGTATCCCGCCTCGTCGCCGAAGTCATACTCAAACCGTCCGCGGGTGAGTTTGGGGCAGCTGGCCGGCTCGGCAGCGATGAACTCCGTGTGTCGCTCGCCGGTGAAGTTATGCCTCATGAAGGGGAAGGCGATGCCTCCGAAATTGGACCCGCCGCCGAAGCAGGCGATGATTTTGTCGGGATATTCGCCCGCCATCTCCATCTGCAGCTCCGCCTCCAGGCCGATGATGCTCTGGTGGAGCGCCACATGGTTGAGCACCGACCCGAGCGTGTATTTGCATCCCGGTGTGGTGGTGGCCAGTTCCACTGCCTCGGAGATGGCCGTTCCGAGAGAGCCCGGATGCAGCGGGTCGCGTGTGATGATATCCTTTCCCGCCCTTGTCGACATAGAGGGCGAACCCTCTACGGTGGCGCCGAATGTGCGCATGATAGACGAGCGGTAAGGTTTCTGCTTCATGGAGATTTTGACCTGGTAGACGGCCGCCTCGAGTCCGAACACCTTGGCGGCGTAGCTCAGTGCCGCACCCCACTGTCCGGCTCCCGTCTCTGTAGTGACATTGGTGGTGCCCTCCTGCTTGCAGTAATAGCACTGCGGCAGCGCCGAGTTGACCTTGTGCGAACCGAGCGGGTTGACACTCTCGTTCTTGAAGTAGATATGTGCGGGTGTGTCGAGCGCCTTTTCGAGGGCATAGGCCCTGACCAGCGGTGTGGAGCGGTAATACTTGTACATATCGAGCACCGGCTCAGGGATGTCTATCCATGCATGCTCCGTATCGAGTTCCTGTT
The DNA here is from genome assembly GCA_902777645.1 of uncultured Prevotellaceae bacterium. Taxonomy (GTDB): domain Bacteria; phylum Bacteroidota; class Bacteroidia; order Bacteroidales; family Bacteroidaceae; genus Prevotella. The sequence continues at coordinate 59,925 of CACYUZ010000001.1, forward strand.
TGGAGCACTCCAGGCTGAAGATATGCGCCAGGTCTTCGGCCTTGAGTGGCTCTTTGGTGGCCGGATTGAGCGGCGGCAGCGGTTTGTTGGGCATCTCAGCCTGAATGTTGTACCACTTGGTTGGCAAGTCCTTCTCCTGAAGGATAAATCTTTTCTGCTTTGTCATAATACCTTTATTTTATAATGTTGAATACTGTTGTTTTTACAAAAAGGAAGAAGGCCTGTCGCAAGAACGGCAGGCCTTCTGTATGTTGGATGTTACCACACGGCGTTGCTGACTCACGACTATCGAATCACGAGCTGCGCCACCACCATGCAGAGAACAAAATATTACTCATATCCGTTAAAAAGTTACATTCCGTCGGCAAATGTAGAAAAATACTTTCAATCCAACAAATTTTTTGAACAAATTTTTCCATTTCCCGTTATTTTTCCCCATTAGGCATCAAAATCTTCATCTGACAGGCTTATAAATCCACAAATTATGTCTATATTTGAGGCCCGAAAAGTCATGCTTCAAACGATTCTGACCCTTCTGGTCCTCACCGCCTGCATCGTCTATGCCATCGCGCGTATAAGAAAGGCAGTGCATGCCCCATCCGACCCCTGCGCCGGATGCACGGGCTGCCGTCTGCGTGAGGAACTGCGTAAAAAGGCCGACTGTCCGCACAAGACGCCCCCAGGAAAGGGCTGTTCAAAAAAAAGCATAAAAAAATTTGGCCGTACGGAATAAAAGCAGTATCTTTGCACCGCAAAACTAATCGGTACCTTGGATGAGCGGCTTAGTCACCGGTCTGCAAAACCGATTAGAGCGGTTCGACTCCGCTAGGTACCTCGATAAGGATGAGACTCCAAGTGAGTGCTCATCCTTATTTTTTTGCTGTGTGAAATCACTGAATCATTTCTTCAACAAGAATTGGCAAGCCGCTGATTTTGAGTTCTGTATATGAAAGAACTTGCTCTGTAAATAACGATTTCCGGGCATTTGCGTGTCAGGGGGGTAAAGCATCAATAGCAGCACGAAATCGAAGAAAAAGGAGCGGAAAGGCATCTATCTCAAAAATTTTGTTTATCTTTGCAAAGCAAAGAGTGTGCGCATACCGCACGTACAACCCATTCAAACTACACACAATGAAGTACTTAAAAACCATTGTCCTTCTGCTTATGCTGCCCGTTACGCTATGGGCGGCAGGTTGGGACACCGACTACAAGCAAATCGAGAACAGCATCCGTCAGTTACAGTTTCCTGACAAGACCTTCTCCATTCTCAAGTACGGCGCCTCAGAGAAAGCCACGGCCGCCAAGAACCAGAAAGCCATCAATGCGGCTATAGCAGCCTGTTCGAAGGCCGGGGGCGGCAAGGTGGTGGTACCAGCCGGCACCTACAACACCGGTGCGCTCCGGTTGAAGAGCCATGTGAACCTGGTGGTGGAGAAAGGCGCCACCCTGCTGTTCGCTTTCGACCGCAACCTCTACCCCACGGTGCTGACCCGTTGGGAAGGCATCGACGTGTACAACTACTCCCCCTGCATCTACGCCTACGGTGAGACCGATGTGGCCATCACCGGCGAGGGCACCATCGACGGCAACGGCAGCAACGACACCTGGTGGAACATGTGCGGCAAGGACCGTTTCGGCTATGTGGAAGGCCAGGCCGAGAGTCAGAAGGTGACCCGTCTGGAGCTGCTGAAGCAAGCTGAGGACGGTGTTGACGTGAGCGAGCGCATCTACGGCAAGGGCAAGGGCTTGCGTCCGCAGCTCATCAACCTGTACAAGTGCGACGGCATCCTGATAGAGAACGTGACGCTGCTCCGCTCGCCGTTCTGGGTGATCCACCCCCTTCTGAGCAACGACATCACCGTGCGCGGTGTGAAGATATGGAACGAGGGTCCCAACGGTGACGGCTGCGACCCCGAGTCGTGCGACCGTGTGCTGATAGAGAACTGCACCTTCCACACCGGCGACGACTGCATCGCCATTAAGAGCGGGCGCAATGCCGACGGCCGCAAGTGGAACATCCCGAGCCAGAACATGATAGTGCGCAACTGCGTGATGGAAGACGGCCACGGCGGTGTGGTGATAGGCAGCGAGATAAGCGGCGGTTGCCGCAACGTGTATGTGGAGAACTGCCAGATGGACTCTCCCGACCTGGACCGTGTGCTCCGCATCAAGACCAACTCATGCCGCGGAGGCATCATCGAGAACATCTACATGCGCAAGGTGACGGTGGGTCAGTGCCGTGAGGCTGTGATGCGCATCAACCTGAACTACGAGCCGAAGGAGAACTGCTGCCGCGGTTTCAACCCCACGGTTCGCAATGTGTACATGGAAGACGTGACCTGCCAGAAGAGCAAATACGGCCTGCTGGTGAATGGTCTCGACGATGCCGACAACGTGTACAACATCAATGTGAAGAACTGCCGTTTCGAGGGTGTGCAGGACAAGGGTCTGCACCGCACTGGCAAGAGCCACGACCTGCATCTGGACAATGTGATGGTGAACGGCTCGCTGCTGCTCACCGAGACCCCCTACCCCTACAGCCAGTGGATGACCTACTCGGAGATGCAGCGTGTGGAGCACCCCTATCTGCTCGACTTTGCCAAGAAGCCCAAGTGGAGCTACGTGATGGGTATAGAGCAGGAAGGCATGCTCGACACCTACCTGGCCTACGGCGACGAGAAGATAGCCAACTACCTGAAAGAGTATCCCGCCAAGATGATTGACGAGAAGGGCAACATCACCGGTTACAAATATGAAGACTTCAACCTTGACAATGTGCGCACGGCGCGCTACATCTTCCGCATGCAGGAGACCTTCCCCGAGTTGCGCACCAAAGGCATGGCCAAGGCGCTGAAGACCCTGTACAAGCAGCTGGAGAAGCAGCCCCGCACCAAGGAAGGCGTGTGGTGGCACAAAGCCATCTACGCCAACCAGGTATGGCTCGACGGCATCTTCATGGGCCTGCCCTACTACACCTATGCCGCCCAGGCCCTGAAAGGCAAGAAAGCCCCGAAATACTACGACGACGCCATCGACCAGATTACGAAGACCGACTCGCGCACCTACGACGCCAAGACCGGTCTGTGGAAACACGCCTGGGATGAGACCCACGAGGCTTTCTGGGCCGACAAGGAGACCGGTCTGTCGAAACACACCTGGGGCCGCGCCTTAGGCTGGTATACGATGGCTATGATAGAAGTGCTCGATGCGCTGCCCGAAGGCACCGACGACCGCGACGATGTGGTGGAACTCTTCCAGAAAGCCATGAAAGCCGTGGTGAAATACCAGGACAAGGCCACCGGCGTGTGGTACGACGTGCTCGACGTGCAGGACCCGCGCAACTACCTCGAGTCGACCTGCTCGTCGATGTTCGCCTACTGCCTGCTGAAAGGCGTGCGCAAGGGCTATCTGCCTGAGAGCTACAAGGCCGCCGGTGTGAAGGCCTACGAGGGCATTCTGAAGGAATTTGTGCGTGTGAACGCCGACAAGACCATCTCGCTGACCCGCTGCTGCGAGGTGTCGGGCCTTGGTCCGGCTCCCGGTCCGTATGTGGAGAAACCCAACTACAAGCGCGACGGCAGTTTCGACTACTACATGAGCGAGCCGGTGCGCGACAACGACGCCAAGGGTGTGGGTCCGTTTATCTGGGCCTCGCTCGAGATGGAAGGCAAAGGCAAGTAAGCCAGCCGAAGCCCCCTACTGAGGTGGGTTCTCAAGCAGGACCCACCTCAAAAAAAACAAAGACAAGACATAACTCAACAACATTCTATCAATAACAAAACCAATTAAACTATGAGAAAATTTTTACGCACAACCATGCTGGCCCTCCTGGCCCTGGTCTGCGGCCAGGCTCTCGCCACGACCGTGGTGTTCGACCCCACCACCGACCTCGGCAGTCAGGCAGGCAGCAGCACCGGTGAGGACCAGGTGACGAAAGACGGCATCACCATCTCCGCCAGTCCCACCGGCTCGTTCGGCAACGGACAGCAGTACAGGGTCTACAAAAGCTCTACCTTCACCATCAGCTCGACCATCGGCAACATTACCTCGGTGACCTTCACCTGCACGGCGAAGGACGATGCCAAGTACGGTCCGGGCTGTTTCACCGACTGCACCACCGGTTCCTACACCTACAGCGGCAATGACGGCAACTGGACCGGCGACGCCTCTCAGATTTCCTGGACCGCCAGCAGCAACCAGGTACGCATGACGTCGATTACCGTGGTGGTGGGCGCCCCCGAGCCCCAGCAGCTGAGCATCACGGGCCAGACACCTTTCAAGGGCTCCACGACGGTGACCATCACCCCGTCGAACCCCGACTTCGCCGTGTACTACACCATCGACGGCACCCATCCTGTGATTTCCAGTTCTTCTCTTCAATACACATCGCCCTTCACCATCACCAAGACCACAAAGGTGATAGCCTATGAGGAAGACTATGACGGCAATGCGAGTGACATAGTGGAGAAGACCTTTGTGAAGGAAGAGGGCGGCAGCGGCAGTGGCAGCGGCACCCTTTCCGACCCGTTCAACGCCGTGGCCGCCTCCGAGTTGGCAGCCTCTCTTGAACAGGGTCAGGTGACCGACCAGGACTACTACATCAAGGGCAAGATTTCACAGATCAAGTTTACCTTTAGCGCCTCTTACGGCACCGCCACCTTCTTTATCAGCGACGACGGCAGCGAGAACGACCAGTTCCAGATCTACGCCACCTACTTCCTGGAGAACAAGCCATGGGTAGAGGGCAACACCCAGATCAAGTTGGGCGACGAGGTCATCATCTGCGGCAAGCTCACCAACTACAACGGCACTCCCGAGACCGCCTCGAAACAGAGCTATCTCTACTCGCTCAACGGCAAGACCACCGACGAGCCCGTGATTATCGAGCCCGACCAGCCCACCGGCACCGGTACTCTTGAGGATCCGTTCAACTACGTAGCCGCCACCAATGCCGCCGCCGCACTCGAGCAGGGTACGGTGACCGAGCAGGACTACTACATCAAGGGCAAAATCTCGAACATCCGGTTTGCTTATGATGAAGCCCACGGCACCGCCACCTTCTCCATCAGCGATGACGGTACCGAAACCGGCCAGTTCCTCGTCTACTCCACCTACTACCTGGAAAACAAGAGCTGGGTTGAGGGCAACACCAACATCAATCTGGGCGACGAGGTGATTGTCTGCGGTAAGCTCACCAACTTCAACGGCACCCCCGAGACCGCCTCGAAGCAGAGCTATCTCTACTCGCTCAACGGCAAGACCACCGACGAGCCCGTAATCATCGAGCCCGCCCAGCCCAGCGGCAGCGGCACCCTTGAGGATCCGTACAACAGCGTGGCCGCCAACAACATCGGCGCCGCCCTTGAAGAGGGCGCTGTGACCGAGGAAGGCTACTACATCAAGGGCAAGATTGCCTCGATAGCCAACAACGGCGAGTTTGGCGAGCGCTTTGGCAACGCCAGCTTCTACATCAGCGACGACGGCACCGACAACGGCCAGTTCTACATCTTCCGTACGCTCTACCTGGGCAACCGCAAGTGGGTAGAGGGCGACACCCAGATCAAGGTGGGCGACGATGTGGTCGTCTACGGTAAGATTACCAACTACCAGGGCACTACGCCCGAGACCGTGCAGGGCGAAACCTATCTCTACTCGCTCAACGGCAAGACCGCAGACGATCCCGTGGAACCCGCCCAGCCCACCGGTACCGGTACTCTTGAGGATCCGTTCAACTACGTAGCCGCCACCAACGCAGCTGCCGCCCTCGAGCAGGGCACGGTGAGCGAGCAGGACTACTACATCAAGGGCAAAATCTCCAATATCCGGTTCGCCTATGATGAAGCCCACGGCACCGCCACCTTCTCCATCAGCGACGACGGCACCGAAGATGGCCAGTTCCTCGTCTACAGCACCTACTTCCTGGAGAACAAGAGTTGGGTAGAGGGCAACACCCAGATCAATCTGGGTGACGAGGTGATTGTCTGCGGCAAGCTGACCAACTACAACGGCACCCCCGAGACCGCCTCGAAGCAGAGCTACCTCTACTCGCTCAACGGCAAGACCTCTGAGGAGCCCGTGATTATCGAGCCCGCCCAGCCCAGCGGCAGCGGCACCCTTGAGGATCCGTACAACAGTGTGGCCGCCTACAACATCGGCGCCGCCCTTGAAGAGGGAGCCCAGACCGAGGAAGGCTACTACATCAAGGGCAAGATTGCCTCGATAGCCAACAACGGCGAGTTTGGCGAGCGTTTCGGCAACGCCAGCTTCTACATCAGTGACGACGGCACCGACAACGGCCAGTTCTACATCTTCCGCACGCTCTACCTCGGCAACCGCAAGTGGGTAGAGGGCGACACCCAGATCAAGGTGGGTGACGAAGTGGTGGTCTACGGTAAGATTACCAACTACCAGGGCACTACCCCCGAGACCATGCAGGGTGAGACCTATCTCTACTCGCTCAACGGTGTGACCGACGGTATCGAAGAGGTGACCGCTACTGCCATCGACCTGAACGCACCGCTCTACAATGTATCGGGCCAGCGTGTGGACAAGACCTACAAAGGCATTGTGATACAGAACGGCAAGAAGCATGTGCTGAAGTAAGGCTTCAGCCGGCAGTTTTTACGACCCCAACATTTCGGGCAGGCACCTATCGTGTGTCTGCCCGAATTTTGTATGTAAAGGCTCTTTTGCACCGACAAGTCAGATTTTTACCGACAGGATTCCCAAATGTAAGATAATCGGCAGATTTTAGTTAAAAAAACGTGTTTTACCCGAAAACTTGTTGAAAATAGGATAAAAAATATTAACTTTGCAAAATAAAGTGAAGAGTGTGCTATCTCCGCGACACAGGGAACGCCCCGTCGCGGCATAAGATCATACCAACACATATGCATCTACCCTAGTGAAACAAATCAATCTGGTCAATACGACTAAAACCATTTTTTCAACCTAAAATAACATTTATGTCTGGTAAATTGAAATTCTTTCGAATGGCGCTTCTGTTGACATTCGCCATGTTAGTGGGCAATGTCACAGCGCAGACCATCAAGGGAAACGTGACCGACTCGAGCGGAGAGCCCGTCATCGGTGCTACTGTCATGGAGACAGGCACATCGAATGGCACGGTGACCGACATTGACGGAAACTTCACCCTGAGTGTTAAAGGCAAAGAGCTTACCATCTCCTACATCGGCATGAAGACGCAGAAGGTGAACATCTCCGGTAAGCAGAGTGTGAATGTGGTGCTCGAGGATGAGTCATCGACCCTGAACGATGTGGTGGTGATCGGTTACGGTACCGCCCGCAAGAAGGACCTGACCGGTTCTGTCTCGACGGTGAAGGGCCAGGAGCTCACCAAGGTGCCTGTTCCGAACGTGAGTGAGGCGCTGACCGGTAAGATGGCCGGTGTGCACGTGACCACCACCGACGGTTCGCCCGATGCCGAGATTCTGATCCGTGTGCGTGGAGGCGGCTCCATCACCGGCGACAACAGTCCTCTCTATGTGGTGGACGGTTTCCAGACGGAGAGCATCAGCGACATCTCCCCCAACGACATTGAGGACATCACGGTTCTGAAGGACGCCTCCTCGACCGCCATCTACGGTTCTCAGGGTGCCAACGGTGTGATTCTTATTACGACGAAGAACGCCAAGAGCGGCAAGACGCAGGTGACTTACAACGGTTTCGTACAGACGAAGACCGTGTCGAAGCGTCTGGATCCGATGAACACCTACGACTATGTGATGTCTAACTACGAGTACGCCTTGATACGCGGCACCAGCAGTCTGAACTCCTTCTACAAGCAGTTTGGTGTGTTCGACGACCTCTATCTGTACAAGAGCATCGAAGCCATCGACTGGCAGGAAGACATGTTCGGCGCCGATGTGCTCTCTCACAGCCACAACGTGGGTCTGACGGGCGGTACCGACAAGACCAAGTTCTCCCTCTCCGGCACCTACGACTACAACGGCGGTCTGATGCCCGACAACGACTTCAGCCGTTTCGCTTTCATGTTCAAGTTGAACCATGACATCAGCAAGAACCTGAAATTCAACCTGAAGGCCAATGTGAGCGACCAGCTTGTGAACGGTCAGGGAACACAGGGCGGCACCTACAAGATCCGTACTACCCAGGCCATCAGCTCTGTTGCCACGAAGGGTCTTTCAGAGTTCATCACCCCCGACTTCGCCAGCATGACCGACGAGGAGTATGAGGAATGGCAGGACAGCCAGCTGACCCTTGCCGAGCAGGCCAAGCGTTACTGGCGCAAGCGCAACAACCGCAAGTACGGTTTCAACGCCGCCCTCGACTGGTCCATCATCAAGGGTCTGAAAGCCCATGTGGAAGGTGGTTACGAGTATCAGTTCAACGAGACGAAGAACTGGTGGGGCCACACCACGAACCAGGCCTCCTATGTAGGCGGTCTTCCCCTTGCCGACTGGACGAAGGTGAACGTGCGGACCATCCGTGAGAGTGTGAACCTGAGCTACGACAAGCGCATCAACACCGACCACCACCTGAACGTGATGCTGGGTCAGGAGTACCGCAACCAGATGCAGGACCAGAACTACATGTACGGCACCCGTTACAGCAAGTCGATGAGTCCTGACGATGTATTCGCCAACTTCGCCAGCCAGGGCGACGGCGCCATCTTGCGTGCCGAGAGCACCGTTTCGGCCGACGTCCGTCTGCTCTCCTTCTTCGGCCGTGTGAACTACGACTACAAAGACCGCTACCTCCTGACGGTGACCTTCCGTGAGGACGGCAGTTCGAAGTTTGCCCATGGCAAGCAGTGGGGTTTCTTCCCCGCCGCTGCAGCCTCCTGGCGTATTATTGAGGAGCCGTTCATGGAGAGCACCAAGAAATGGCTGTCAAACCTGAAGCTCCGTCTCTCCTACGGTAAGGTAGGTAACAACCGTCTGGGCAACAACACCTTCGTTCAGCTGTACAACCTGAACAGCGGCAGCAAGCGCTATGGTGTGGGCGAGTCGTCGAATACCGACCTGAGCGCCTCGTCGGTGCTTGCCAACCCCAACATCACCTGGGAGAAGCGCACCACCCGTAACCTCGGTCTCGACTTCGGTTTCTTCCGTGAGCGTCTGACCGGTAGCATCGAGTACTACTGGAACAACACCACCGACCTTCTGATCAACCACGACATCTCGGCCGCCGGCTACACCTCCGTGTGGGAGAACTGCGCCGAGACCAGTAACAAAGGTGTTGAGTTGAGCTTGAACGGTGTGCTTGTTCAGAAGAAGAACTTCAGTCTGAACGCCAACTTCAACATCGGTTTCGACAAGTCGAACGTGGAGAAGATAGCCAACGGTCTGGACCAGATGACCTTCCCCTCAGGCTGGGCCGGCACCGACAACCGCAACCAGCAGGACTACATTGTGCGTGTCGGCGACCCCATCGGTCTGATCTACGGTTGGAAGACGTCAGGCTACTACAAGACGACCGACTTTGAGGGTTACGACGCCGCCAACGGCAGCTACACGCTGAAAGAAGGCGTTCCCACCACCGCCCTTCTGGGTGGTGCCATCGGCATCCGTCCGGGTACGATCAAGCTGCAGGACATCAGCGGTCCTGACGGAACCCCCGACGGTGTGGTCGACGCCAACGATATCACGGTGATTGGCGACACGAACGCCGACTTCACGGGCGGTTTCGGTCTGAGCGGCACGCTCTACGACTTCGACTTCTCGGCCAACTTCACCTTCACCTACGGCAACGACATCTACAACGCCAACAAGATAGCCACCTCTCAGCAGTACCGTTCGGGTACCTATCCCAACATGCTGAACGACATGCGCCAGGCCAACGCCTACTCGTATATGAATCCTGAGACCGGCACCCTTCTGACGAGTCTGGAAGACCTTGCCTACTACAATGAAGGCGGCAACGGCACCAGTCCGAAAGCCATGTGGAGCCCCTACTCCTTCGGCAGCGCCGTTGTGTTGCCCACCGACTGGGCCATTGAGGACGCCTCGTTCCTCCGTCTGCAGAGTGTGACCATCGGCTACACCCTTCCGTCCACGCTGACGAAGAAAGCCGGCATCCAGCGTCTGCGTGTCTACGTGACGGGCAGCAACCTGTTCTGCATCACCAACTACTCCGGCTACGATCCTGAAGTGAGTTCCTACTCCCGCAACAGCAGCTACTCCGGCCTTACCCCTGGCATCGACTACTCTTCCTACCCGAAGAGCCGCGCCTTCACATTCGGCCTGAACCTGACCCTTTAATATAAAAAGACATTCAACGATATGAAACTCAAGAATATATATTTAGCAATCACCGCGCTTGGAGCGCTTGCCCTTAGCTCCTGCAGCGATGTGCTCGATGTGGACTCCCCCTCACAGAAGGATGCCACCTCGGTCTATTCCAGCGCCGAAACGACCCTTCAGGCCCTTTATGGCGCCTACAACCTTTTCGGTCAGGACTCCTACACATCGCGTATGTGCGGTGTGTACATGCAGAACACCGACGTTGAGGCCAGTGCCCCGAGTGCCGGTGTGCCGAGCAGCGACCGCCGTGCCGTATGGTCGCTCCAGTCGTCGGCCATCACCGGTTTCAACGACATGACCAACATGTGGAACCACAACCTTCAGGCCATAGACCGTGCCAACCAGGTGATAGAAGGCATCGACGGCAGTGCTGTAGGCTCGAGCGACGAGATGCAGCAGATGAAGGGCGAGGCCATCTGTATCAAGGCCTACCGCTACTATCTGATGTGCGGTTTCTGGGGCGACGTGCCCTACTACGACACCGCTTCGAAGTGGGGCGGCCAGCTTGACAAGCCCCGCACCGACAAGTTTGTGGTTTACAGCCGCATCCTTCAGGAGTTGGTGAACATAGAGCCGCGCATGAAGTTCTCTGACGTGAACACCGGCGGCATAGAGCGTATGAACCGCGACTTCGCCATCGGCATGATAGCCCGTCTGGCCCTGTTCCGCGCCGGCTACGCCAAGACCTTCGACGGCCAGATGAAGCGTGCCGACGACTATCTGGACGTGAATGCCGACAGTCTGAGCGTGACCTACACCGCCCTGAACGGCCAGCAGGTGACTGCCCACAGCCATAACGACTATGTTCAGATGGCCAAGGACTACTGCCAGAAGCTCATCCAGCTGAAGCCCCGTAAGCTGTACGACGACTTCAGCACTCCGTTTACCAACGAGAACTCCTATTATGTGGAGAACAACGCCGAGATACTGTATGAAGTGGCCTTCGTAGAGTCTATGGGTGGCGATGTGGGCTGGAGCATCGGTGTGACGAACACCGGAAGCAACGCCAACGGTAACACCACCAACCAGGTGGGTCTGACTCCCTCTTACTACATCTCGTTCGCCGACAACGACCAGCGCCGCGACGTGACCTGCGGCAAGTGGCAGCATGCCTCCGACGTGGTGTATCCCACCGAGGGCACCGCCATGGGTATCGGCAAATGGGACCGCGCTCTGGCCACCAAGTCGCTTGGCGGCAGCAGTTCGAAGGGTACCGGCATCAACTATCCGCTGATGCGCTACTCCGACGTGCTGCTGATGCTGGCTGAGGCCGAGAACGAGCTGAACGGTCCTACCGCTCTGGCCAAGGATGCCCTCACGCAGGTGCGCGCGCGTGCCTTTAAGAATAGTCCCACCTACGCCAACGATGTGACCGGCTATGTATCGGCCCTGAACTCGAAGGAAGCCTTCTTCAACGCCGTTGTCGACGAGCGTGCCTGGGAGTTCGGCGGTGAGGGACTGCGCCGTTTCGACCTGATTCGCTGGAACCTGTATGCCCAGAAGATAGAGCAGGCCATGCGGACGATGCTCTGCTGGGGTATCTCCACCAACGAAGACCTGTTGATGCTGCCTGAGGTGATGAGCAAATTCCCCGAGGCCGCCGACTATGTGAAATATGCCGACAAGATGTGGTTCAAACGTGTGGGTACGACCAACACAAAGGCCGACATAGAGTGGTACGACCAAAAGTACCGTCCGGTTGACGATGACGCCACCATGGAGGCCAACGGCTGGATGCAGTCGGAGACAGTGGGTACTACCACCTACCGCAGCCGCTGGGGCACCCAGCTCATCAAGCGCACCTCGACCTATATCTACAACGGCACGGAGTATGCCTCGTGCACGAAGACCAAGGACGCCGCCACTGGTGTGACCACCTACACGTTGGGCACCGCTCCCGCCGCAGTGACCTTCACTGTGGAGGGTGACCAGGAGTCGGGTGTTACCCGCCGCGATGTCTATACCGCCAGCGACTACGCCACCCGTCTGTACCGCGGCTACGCCAACGGCGCCCTGACGGGCGACGGCAACGTTCCCTTCCTGCTTCCCATCAGCGTGACCACCCTGAATGCGAGCGACGTGCTGAGCAACGACGGCTACGGCATTCTGTCGAACGACACTGGCGAGGGTATCAATGCTGAAGTTGCTACCATAACCAAAGAAAACTATTAATATCGCAAGAAAGATGAAAAAGATATTCAAATCAGCGCTGCTGTTCATGGCTGTTGCCACCTGCACCGGTTTCCTTGCCAGTTGCGACGACGATGACCTGCCCGCTATGGACGGTCTGTTCCGTCCGGTAATAGACAGCGACAACATCAGCCATTACCTTGACGACGACAACAATCCCTACATGATTGTAACTTGGGACAACTACAGCAATGCCGACCAGTATACGGTGAAGATAGAGGCCAACGACGGCAGTGACACCCGCGAGGTGAGCACCGACACCACCTTCTACCGTTTCGACAAGCTGCAGTATGACAAGGAGTACAACGTGAGCCTCTACAGTAGTGACAGCCGCAGCGGCCTGACATCGAAGGCTTTCACGCTTACCACCACCTCTCTGGACTATCCGACCCAGTTGTCGAACATCACCACCTCCGACGTGATCGACATCGCCGCCCGCGTGCGTTGGTCGGAAGAGGCCATATTGGACCAGCTGAAGGTTTATCAGGACAGTAACGACTCGTTGGTAAATGAGCTGAACATCAGTGGCAACGACCTGACCCTTCTGGAGAAGATTGTGTACAACCTGAAGCCCAACACCACCTACCGTGTGGAGGCCTACTCAGAGGGTGCCTACAAAGGCAAGCGCCGCTTCACCACCGCTGCTCCGGAGAAATTCGAAGGCGAGGTGATAGACCTGCGCGGCCTCGATGAGGAGACTGCATGGAAGTGGTTCTCCACCGGCTCGAGCTCGGCTTATGCCAACACGCTCGACTCGCTGATCAACAACGGTCTGCGCGACAAAGACTTCACCATTGTGCTGGAGGGTGGCACCAAGTACCGTATCCCCACGATAGAGATACCCGCCACGAAAGGTGTGATTACCCTTGTGACCGGTCTATCGCTGGCCGGCGAGGCCCAGCTGGGTGTGGAGGGCAACTTCCGTGTGGCTGCCGACTCATATGTAGGCGGTATGATTTTCAACAAGGTAGCCTTCACCGACACCGAGAACAAGCCTCGCACACAGGACGACCACTACGGTGCCACCTATGTGTTCAACTTCAACCAGAAGGGCGGCGACATGGGTCTGATCCGTTTCCAGAACAGCAGCATCAAGTTCAAGCGCGGTGTGTGCCGTATCCAGACGACGGCCAAGATAGACAACGTGGAGTTTGACAACTGTGTGATCGACTCCATCAGCGGTTATGGTCTGACAAATGCCGACAACGCCAACGCCGACATCCAGAACGTCTCGATCAAGAACACCACCGTGTCGAACGCCGAGAAGATCTGCGTGGGCACCAAGGGTCTGCAGCCCAACTCGCTGGTAGTGGAGAACTGCACCTTCGTGTACTGTATCGCCGACAACAAGCCCTTCTTCGACTTCAACAGCAAGAACTGGGACGGCTTTAAGGACAAGTTTACGATGAAGAACTGCCTCATCGGCCGTGCCGGCCGCAACACCGCCGCCGAGGTGAGCACCGGTATCACTGGCTGGAGCGGCAGCGTGCAGCCCACCTGTAGCGACATCTTCTTCACGAGCGATGTGCTCTGGGCCCCTGTTTCCGAAGAGGATCCGTCGCCCAAGGCCGCCTTCCCCGGCACCACGCTGAGCACGAGCACCACCGAGACCTTCAAGGATGCTCTGAAGAGCAACTTCCAGATTGTGACGAAGGAACTTGGCGGCGACAAGCCCACTCCGGGCGACCCCCGCTGGTACTAAATCCTACTGAAGCCCCTTTTTATCAGGCACGCACCTCACTTCAGGCTGCGTGCCTGATATATAAAGGGAAGTTAAAGGGAAGTTAAAGGGAAGTTAAAGGGACATATGCTCTTTTCTTTCCGACTTGCGATAGTTGCGCAAGGCATATAAGCTATAGAGACTATAAAGTGATTTTGAAACTGAAACCAAACAAAGAATTATGAAGAAAGAGAAGACCCTCTTTTTATTATTTCTGCTGACCATGCTGCTGGGTGTGCAGCCCGCGGTGGCCCAGGAGAAGACCCCCGCTTTTCCCGGCGCCGAGGGGTTCGGGCGCTATGTGACGGGCGGCCGCGGCGGTGCCGTGTACCACGTGACCAATCTGAACGACAGCGGCGAGGGCTCCCTTCGGTGGGCTCTCGACAAGAGCGGCACCAAGACCATCGTGTTCGACGTGAGCGGCACCATCCACCTCAAGTCGGCCCTCAACATCTCCAAGGCCAATGTCACGATAGCCGGCCAGACGGCTCCCGGCGACGGCATCTGCGTGGCCGACTACCCCGTGGCCATCAAGGCGAACAATGTGATAGTGCGCTATATGCGTTTCCGCTTAGGCAACAACAATGTGACCAAGGACGGTGCCGACGGTTGGGACGGTTTCGGCGGTTTCGACCAGCAAGACATCATCATCGACCACTGTTCGGTGAGTTGGAGCATCGACGAGTGTCTCTCCGTCTACGGCAACAAGAACACCACGGTGCAGTGGTGCCTTGTGGCCCAGAGTCTGCAGGATGCCGGTCACAGCAAAGGCGCCCACGGCTACGGCGGCAACTGGGGCGGCAGCGGTGCCTCCTTCCACCACAACCTGCTGGCCCATCACGAGAGCCGCACGCCCCGTCTGGGTCCGCGCTACACCACGCAGCTGGACGAGCGTATGGACATGCGCAACAATGTGATATACAACTATGCCGGCAACGGCTGCTACGGTGGTGAGGCCATGCATGTGAACATTGTGAACAACTACTACAAGCCCGGTCCCGGCACAGCCCAGATAAGCAGCACCAAGCAGCGCCGCATCGCCTCGGTGGGCATCCGCACCGACAGCTACATCAAGAGCTACCCCGACTACGCCCCCACCCTGCACATCTGGGGCAAATACTATGTAGACGGCAATGTGAACCCGAAGTACAGCGATGTGACCGAGGACAACTGGACCTACGGCATGTACAACCAGATCAACGCCGACAACAACGACGGTCTGTACGATGACGCCGTGAAAGACTCCATCCGTCTGCGCGAACCCATCGACTATGTGCTCACCACCACCCACACAGCCGAGACCGCCTACGAGCGCGTGCTCGCCTATGCCGGTGCCTGCAAGGCCCGTGACAGTTTCGACGCGCAGATGGTGAGCGACGTGCGCAACGGTGAGGCCAGCGCCACCGGCAAGGGCAACCACAAAGGCATTGTGGACAGTCAGGACGACAACAAGCCCGAGGGTGCCGGCGACGACTGGAGCGCCTGGCCTGTGCTGAACGGCGACACAGCCCCTGCCGACAGCGACGGCGACGGCATGCCCGACGCATGGGAGACCGCCAACGGTCTGAATCCCCAGGACGGCAGCGACGGCAAGCAGCAGGCTTCCGACGGCTACACCCATCTGGAGCACTATCTCAACTCGCTGGTGGCCGACATCACCGAGCAGCAGTATGCCGGCGGTGAGCAAGGCGGCTACATCGAGGAGGAAAGCGAGGCTCCCGTGACCGAGGTCTACGAGATATCTCCCAATACGTCCAACGGTGACTGGACTTTTACCAACGGCATCAAGATATCGGTGGGCAACGGCTACGCAGAAGGCAGCAGCTGCGGCATGAAAGGCATCAAATTCTCCCGCAACAGCAACTTCAAGATCAACCTGCCCGAAGGAGTGACCATTGTAGGCGCCGACATTACCGGCTACAGCAACTCCGACGACAGCGACGCCTATCTCCAGACCCTTGGCGACGACACCTTCACCTCGACCGACTACGTGTTTCCCTCCCGTTCCGGAGGGCAGTATGTGACCCACCACATCACGCTGACCACCCCCAAGAGCGGGCAGTTGTCGCTCATTTTCAAGGATGCCCAGGTGGTAGCCAACCTGTATCTTCACGCACTGACCAGCCAGATACACGAGCTCAGCTCTCTCACGGAATGCAATCAAAACGTTTACGCCCCCGACGGGCGGCTCGTGCTGCAAGGAGCCACTGCAAAAGATTTGCGTCAACTGCCTAAAGGACTGTACATTATCGGCCGCAAGGCAGTGGTTGTAAGGTAACCTTACGATTTGAAACTTTATTCAACGAAATAAGCCTTTCCAATCTCGTTTTTCAGAGATTGGAGAGGTTATTTCATTAGATATCGGGCAGTAAACTTACAGATTGCAAGAAGGCAGGTTTATAAGAATAAACGCTATTCACAAAAAATTTCTCCAAAACTGTATGTAGTCCTATCGGGGGGAGAAACGTTAAAATATGTAGACCCATGGTAAAAAAGAGGGGATTAAGCACCCAATAATCAAAAAAAAACATTAATTTTGCCCAAATTAAGAATATTATTTAAATAAAGGCAATAATTAGAGGAAATAATTTGAATAATCGGAGTAATCGGAGAATCGAGAACCACTGTTTTGAAAAGAAATATATTATAATCAACATAATCCATCAACATGAAAAAGTTTACATTAGTTACCTGCATGATGCTTGCCGTCTCCAGTCTTGGAGTTTGGGCCGGCCCTGTAGATGAGGCGACTGCGTTTGACAAGGCGAAGGCCTTCCTTTTGTCGCGCGGCAGCAGCATGACGCTACAGCAGACCAGGTCCCATCGGGCACCTGCACAGCAAGGGAACGGTACCACGGTGTCACCGTTCTATGTATTCAATTCTGAAGACGGGCATGGTTTCGTTCTGGTGAGCGGCGACACCCGCGGTGAGAGCATTCTCGGCTACTCAGAAGAAGGCAGTCTTGACCTGGACAACCTTCCTCCCGCCCTTCAGATGCAACTGGACTTCTACGCCGAGCAGATCAACATGCTTGATGAGAGTCAGACCTCCGAAGCGGCCTCTCCCCGCCGCTCCATGTCGCTGACCCGCGAGTATGTAGCTCCTTTCCTGAAGACCAAGTGGGGTCAGGGTTTCCCGTACAACAAGTTCTGCCCCACCGATCCTTCGAATCCCTCCATTACCTGCCCTACAGGTTGTGTGAACACCGCTTTTGCCCAGGCACTGGCCTGTTTCCCCGGTTCGTTCGACCGTATTGAGGCCATTCCCGGCTACACCAGCTACACCGACATGGGTGCAGTGGGTCAGCAGTTGGAGGACCTTGATCCCTACGACATGGACTGGAGTCTTATTAAGGAGACCTATACCGCTACGGACGAAGCCGGTCACGATGCCGTGGCCAGCCTGATGCAGCGTTGCGCCTGGTCGACCGAGACCTCGTTCAAGGCCACTGAGTCGGGCGGTTCTACTTCCTTCATCAAGAAAGCCATGCGGGATTATTTCCACTTTGCCGATGATGTGCGCAGCATCCATGTAACCGGTGCCCGCGACATTGAGGCCTCTATTGAGGAGATATACAATGAGATGAGCCATCACCGTCCTGTGATTGTAGGCGCCTCCGCCTATGCCACCCAGACGACCAGCACGGTGGGTCATGCCTACCTGATTGGCGGTTATGACCGTGACGACTATTTCTACATCAACTGGGGTTGGGGCGGTTCTGCCGACGGTTGGTTCCGTTTCTCCGCCATGAGCGAGTATGACGCCCCTGTCTACATGAATTTCTCGTTCAGCATCTACTGTGTGACCGGCATCCAGCCCGCCAACCATGTGGAGAGCAATGATGTGGACTACTATCAGGCCGAAGACAAGAGTCTACAGTATGTAGGCACGAAGATGGCCGATGACGGCAGCACTGTGACGATATACAACTGCAACATGTATCCCACCGAGGAGACCTTTGAGCAGGCACTTGGCGCTTTCGACAAGGACTTCAACCTGAAGGCCGTGATTCGCAAGCACGAGACCACCTATCCCGCCGGCGTATACACCGAGTTGCCCGTATTGCCCAAACCCCGTCAGGGTGAGGAAGTTACCGATGAGGACAAGGAAGTGAAGAACGTCCGTATCGAGAACGTATACACCATTCCTTCGAAGGTGACCGCCGGCATGCGTCTGCTTCCTGTGAGCCGCATCAAGGGCTGCACCGAGTGGCACTATGACCGTTGCGCGTGCGACACCGCCTACTTTGAGATGACCGCCAACGGTCTGCAGGCCGTTCCCTCGTACGAGGTGCTGGGTTTTGCTCCCAATGAGGCCGATATGAACCAGCCCGCCGGCGCCCCCGTCGACATGGTTCTGAAGATTCGCAACAACGCCCTGAATCCCCAGACCCTTCAGATGCGTCTGGCCGCTTCTTCCACCTCTTCCCAGCATGCCGCTCTCACTTATTCAGAGGAGTTGAAGATCCTTCCCCACAGCAGTGAGGTGGATTTGGTATTCCCGTTTGTCCAGTACAGCAGTGACACCTACAAGACCGACCTTTGGATTTACCGCGAGGCCGCTTCAGGCATCGGCAGTTCTGCCCAGGGCAAGTGTAATGTCACTATAGGCGGCAAGAAGACCTATTGGAGCACCGCAGCCGACCGCTACCTCAAATTTGAAATAGTGGACGAGAGCATACTGGACGGCGACGGCACCAGCAACAAGACGAAGACCTACTCTGACAAGTACTACATCAAGTTCAAGGTGAAGAACACGGGCAGTGAGCCTTACAACGACTACATGCGCTTTATCTGCACCCAGAGCGGCAAATGGATGAAGACCCAGCTTTATCACCTCCGCTTGCAGGCCGGTGAGGAGAAAGAATTCGAGTACTATGTAGACAATCTGAAGTTCGGCACCCAGGTATTTGTGTTTGTCGCCGCAAAGAACGTGAGCACCAGCAACTGGGACGCCAAGGGCAGCGACTTCAAGGACTATGAGTATCTGCTGAAGCGCATCTTCAAGCCCACCCAGAGCGGTGTGCGCTATTGGGATGCTTCCGGCCGTGGCATGGGTGTGGAATACGCCGCCAGCTTTGAGACCCCGGAGAATGCACTGGCCGTGATGACCACCGACTCGAAGAAAGACGTTGTGATAACCCCGAACGCCAATCCGAACACCGTCTACTATGTGAAGAACGCCAACGAGGCCGCCAACCTTGAGGGCAAGAATGTAGTAATGATGGACGGTGACGCGTTCAGCGCCAACAGCGACATCACCTTTACCGACGGCCAAGCAGCCTTCGTTCCTCAGGAGTTCAACCTGAACGGTCACACCGCCAACTATGTGCGCACCTTCGACAAGGGCAATATGGGAGCCGACGACAGCAACTGGAACACCGTGGTATTCCCCTTCGCCCCCAGCGCCGTGAAGGCCGGTGAGGAAGCCCTCGACTGGTTCCGCGACAAGACCGAGGAGGACAAGAACATCTGGATGGGTTACTTCTACGGTGCCGAATACAACAAGGTATACTTCAAGATGCCGCAGGAGCTTCTTGCCAACAAGCCCTATATCATCACTGTAGCCGGTGACAAATGGGGTGAGGAATGGAATCTTGTAGGCAAGGAGATAACCTTCAGTCAGGACGGCAGCGACTATGTGGTACCCGCCACTCCGAAAGAGATTTTCAACGAGGCCCGCGACCTCTGCTTCCTGGCCACCACGACAGGTGTCACCCCGAAGGAGAGTGTATACAACTGCCTCTACTTCATGAATGAAGCCGGCAATCAGTTCGACTATGTGAAGGGTTCGAAGGAAGTTGAGCCGTTCCGTTCGTTCTTTGCCTCGCGTACAGATGCCTCCAGCGTATCGACGACAGCCTCGAGCGTACAGGTGGTGTTCTTAGACGACAACAGCACTTCTGCCATCCGTGACCTGGTTATTGCCAACGGTACCGGTGAGAGCGAGGTGGTGAACATCTACACCATCAGCGGTGTGAAGGTAATGAGCACCAGCCAGCGCCATCTGGAGAATGTTGTGAACAGTCTGCCGAAAGGTCTGTATATCATAAACGGTAAGAAAATCATCAAATAAGTAATGGACATGGAAACAAAGAAATCATATATTCTTCCTCAGATTAAAACGTTGTATTGTGAGCCGATAGCCGGTCCTGCCGGCGAAAGTGTGACCGACCCCACTGTAGGCGGTGGCGGCAGCAAAACCGACGACGATGTGGAAGAGTGGACCAATGCCCATACTGTTTGGGACGACGCACTGGACGACAAGTTGTAAACTTACAAAACTATTATAGAAAGAGCCCTGCACGGATTCGTGCAGGGCTCTTTCTGTAGAAGTGAAGGAGTGTAGACATTTGCCTTTTTCAGGAGTGAAGGAGTGTTGGAGTATAGACATTTGTTGCTTATGCCAGGGCTTTAGCAATTTAGGCTCTGGTTGTCGAATATAGGGCAAGATTATTGGTAAAAACGGTCGACTCAACGACTTTGCTTCCACACTAGGCGATTTGCCATGCAAAATGCGATGGTTTATGCCACCAGTGTTCAAAACTCTTATTGGGTATCCAGCCAAGCCCGAGTTTGCCAAGAAAGGTACGCTCAGAATAGTCTCCCATTATTCCTGGCTGTTCAGCGATAAAACAGCTGACATAGTTCTGTTGATGTACCCTGAAAACTTAAAGTAGAAGCAACAAAATCGGCATATAAATCACATAATCACTCCTCACCAAAACAACATATGTCTATACTCCTACACTCAAATACTTCTACACACCTATAAAAAAACAGCCGCTCTTGGAGGAGCGGCTGTTTTTAAGTATTTAAGTCGTGAGGACTTCAATTAGTCTTCGTCCCACAGGTTGACTCTCTTGACATTGGCCCAAGGATCAATATAATCATCATCCTCATCATCAAAGCCGAATGTATTGCCGAGCTGAACATCAGTGGCTAAGTAATCGCTGATCATGATGATGTCGTCGAGCTGGCTGGGACCCATGATGCTCTCTTTGGCGTTTACGATGTAAACTTCAGGTGCTATATACTTTTTCATTGTGTAGTTCCTCCTTTAATTATTTGACAACCATTTTCTTTCCATTCACAATGTAGATGCCCTTCTGAAGTTTCTGTGCGTCAACACGAACACCAGACAGTGTGTAGACACCCTGAGCATTAACCTCGGCCACCTTAACCTGGTTGATACCATCAGTGCCGAAGAGATCGAAGGAGAAGCTGTTGGCGCCCTCAGCAAGGCTCTTAGGAACAGCGAGATAAGCCTTGTGTGCAGCACTGGTGAAAGCCGTGCCATACTCAGCGCCGAAGCGGAATGTGGGATGAGAATCGCCATTTCTATAGGTAAGGCGGTAGAAATAGCTGGGCTCGTCGGCCACGGTAAGAGCATCCTCATCAAAACCATTGAGGAGGTTGGTGTCGTCGGTTCCGTACACATCCTCATAAGCCTTGTCCATCACAGCGAAGTAAGCATCAACAGGAGTCTGCTCACGGGTAAACTCCCAAGGATAGAATTCGTTTCTGCTAGACTCGATACCGGTCACCACGGCAGTACCAGCGGGGATGACCTCACCGGGCAGATAGCAACCCGTGAAGAAAGCGCTACCACCGAGCGGTTTGGGCTCATAGGACATAGCGTTGGGATTGCCCAGGAAGCTGGCAGCCACCACACGGAGCTGAGCCTCGCCACCGAGGTCGCTGCAACCGACACGTGCCAACTTGGTCTCGCCGGTCACCTCATCCTTCTCAGATTCCTCGCTATAACCTACACCGAAAGCCATCATGCCGTTGGGCACCACGAGGTTCTTGTCGCTGTAGAAGAGGGTAGCATAGAAGCTTGGGTTCTGCGGAACCACGATATAGTCGGTGGGAGCCACGCGGCGGTAGATGTAAACACCTTCCTCCACATTGTCGCCCGGCTGGTCATTGTTGTTGAAGCTGGTGAAGCAGACGGCCTCGTTGTCATAAACGATAGACACTTCGGGATGAGCAGCGAAAGTCAGGGAGAAGGTACCGTCTTCGTTGGACAGAATCATGATTTCGGCAGTTGCTGTCGGCGAAGTGATGGTTCTCATGCCGCCTGTCTTGTCGTCGAGCTGATAGAGGTATCCACCGTCATGATTTCTGTAGTTCATGGAGAGGCACTTGAAGAACCATCCGTTCTGTCCCTCTTCGAGGGTGATGCGGTTGGTGTACATGTTACGATAGAGGGCCTGTTTCTGACCATTGTCGAACGACACCAGCGGAGTGGCATTGAAGTAGTTGTCGTAGCGGTTGTCGGCAATCTCCGAACCAGTGAGCTCAGTAGGATCGCTGCCGGCGGCTCCGTAGTTGCCACCGTCGCGGGTAGTAGCCATGGCCACATACGACTTGGAGAGGATTACGAGCTGGTCGCCACTCTTGAGGGTGCTGGGATCGGTGAGGAGCTCATAGCGCTCGAACTGGTCGGTGATGAAATCGACAACGGGCTCGGGCTCCCCGGTTTTCACAAAGGTAACAGTGACTTCGTCGAAGTCGAGCTGTGCAGCTTTGGTTTCACCATCCGTTCCATATTCAGCTTTTTCACCTACAGTGAAGGTCACAAAGCTATTGGCAATTTTGTCACCATACCAAGTGAAGACCTCGTCGCCTGCAGCTTGTGCCCAAGCCCCACAGGTAGCATCAACAGGACCATACCTTTTCTTACCCTGTGCAGAGAGGGTAAAGTCGATTTGCTGCAAGTAGCCACCTTCGCAAGACACTGTGATGGTGTTGTTGGCATACGTACGGTAATCAAAAAATTTACCGTTTTGCGTAGGAGCAGAAGCTCCTTCAGCTTTTTTAGCTTCGATGGTGACACCATCCTTTTGGAGGATAAAACCGATGGTGGTACCATCAGCAGCATCCATAACCTCCTCGATAGGATCGTCTGCACCTACGAAAGTCACACTGCTAACGGCTTCTTGAGCCATAGCCACATTGAACAGAGCCGAGAGCAGCGCCAATGTAAGGAATCGTAGATTTTTAATCATAGTTTTGTGTTAAAATTAGAATTATTAATAAGTGTTAAATGATTATCTTAGCGATTATATCCTTATAGTATTAAA
This sequence comes from uncultured Prevotellaceae bacterium, assembly GCA_902777645.1. Lineage (GTDB taxonomy): Bacteria > Bacteroidota > Bacteroidia > Bacteroidales > Bacteroidaceae > Prevotella. Next base: position 83,210 of record CACYUZ010000001.1, read on the forward strand.
ATATCTGCAAATATATAAAAATTTACATATAACTCTGTAAACTGTGGGTAACAATCTACATTTTTTAACGTTTTATAACACGGAACCAATCCGCCTCAACCCATCCTCTGTCGGTATTTCCGTCCGGTTCTACGCTGATGAGTCCGATTTTGGCACCTATCCACTTTCCCTCACGCATTTTGAAGACATCACCAGCCTTGCTGAATTTCTTACCATCGAGGCTGTAGGAGAAGGAGCATTTCCCGTCATCCACCTGCATGCGGAGATAGATATCGAGGTGTATGCCCGGTTTGTAGTCGATAACATCTTTTTCTGTAGCGGGCAGTGTGGCGATGGTGGTGATTTCCTCTTTCTTCCCCTTGTCGGCCGCATGGCAGACCACCTGCTGGAGGAGGAATTCGTCGCCCACCCTTTTGGCTATGAGCGCCGAGTAGTCGAGTCCCATCATGATGAGACCGCCGTATTGGTTGTCGGCCTTGGAGGTAAGGCGCAGTTTGGTGGTAGCGGTGAACCGATCGGCGGGTGTTTTCTGCAGGAGCATGTTGGGCACGTCCCAGAGATTGGGCGATTCCGGCGCATGCTTGAAGTTGTAAAGCCTAAAGGTGCCGAAGGCCGTGGGCATGCCGAATTTCTGGTCGTAGTTGGCATGCCACTGCCACTGCAGTCCGAGTGTGGGAGCATTGAACTCATCGCTCTCCACCGGATTCACTATTCTATTGGGCACCAATGATTTAGGCTTCCGATATTTGATGACAGGCTCACCGCAATAGTCGCCATCCTTATCGACGCCCATGACGGGCCAGTTGTCGCGCCAGTTGACAGGCTGCAGATGCACCACTCTGCCGTAGCACTCCTTATCCTGGAAGTGCAGGAACCAGTCTTCTCCCGCTGCGGTGTGCACCCATCCCCCCTGGTGAGGACCATTGACGGACGACTTGCCCTGTGCGAGCACTTTCTTGCACTCATAGGGACCGTAGGGCGACTTAGAGCGCATGGCCAGTTGGAAGCCCGTGGGCACTCCTCCTGCCGGGCACATAATCCAGTACCACCCGTCGCGTTTATAGAATTTCGGTCCCTCGCAGGTGCGGTTTTCCGTTCCGTTCCCGTCGAACACGATGACGGGGTTGGAGATGGGCGCAGTCCCCTCAGCGTTGAGTTCTCTGACACAGAGTACGGAAGCGAAGCGTGAGCGGCTGTTGGCCCATCCGTTGACGAGATAGCACCTACCGTCCTCGTCCCACAGCGGGCACGTATCAATCATCCCCTTTCCCGGTATGACGCAGACCGGTTTTTCCCATGGTCCGGCCGGATTTTTTGTTTTCACCATGAAGACCCCATAATCCGGGTCGCCCCAATAAATATAGAACTCGCCGTTGTGGTAACGTATACTGGGCGCCCACACCCCATTGCCGTGTGAAGGCCGGTTGAACTCCTCATAGGGCGTAAGTTCGTTGAGCGCATAACCAATGATTTCCCAATTGACGAGGTCGGTGGAATGCAGGATGGGCAGCCCGGGTATACACTGAAAGCTGCTGGCCGTGAGATAATAGTCGTTTCCCACGACGCACACATCCGGGTCGCTGTAGTCGGCATTGATTACAGGGTTGGTGTAGGTACCGTCGCCATTGTCGGGCGACCACACTTCCGAGCGGTAGTTATCACTTTGCTGCGCCAGCGCCATGCACGGCAGTGCTGCAGCGAGGAGGAAGGATTTGAATCTGTTGTTCATAGAAAAATAAAGTAGTAGTTTTTTTCATCTGCAAAAATAAGGAAAAAAAAAGACCTCCGCAAGAAAAAGCAGACCTTTATGTAAGGCAAGAAAAGGAGGCCTTTGTATAAGTCAAAGTAAAGCCAAAGTAGGTGGCTCTGACAAAAAAACGAGAATACTTTTTGCTGGCCGCACGTTTTTCACTATCTTTGCATGACAAAGCCGACCATACCGATGCGTATACACCACTTCAACCCCGAGCACGAGATATGCCTTGCCTCCGGCAGGACCCACTACACCCCGCCCCATGCCGCCACCCGTCTGCGCAGCGGTTTGGGCTGGATGCCCGCGTTATGGGCCGAGAAGGGCGACATCGTATTGGTGGACGACAGCGACTATGCCAAGAAAGCCGCCCAGCGATGGCGGGATGCGCTTCCGGAAGTTCACTTCCTCACCTTCGGCGAGCTGAAGAGCATGCTCCGCCATATCAGCATGGACACCCTGCAGCTGTCCATCTCGCCCTGGGGCTGGGACTTGCCTTTGCGCCAGCAGCTGATGCGCAGCGGTGTGTCGGCGAGCCATCTTCCCACGCTGAAAGAGATGGACGCCATCCGCACCCTGGCCCACCGCCGCAGCACGATACCCCTGCTCCGGGAGTTGGTGGAGCGTCTGCCCGGCACTGTGGGAGAGCGGCATTGCCATACCGACCTGGCAGAGGTGGAGCGGGAGCTGCAGCACCGAGGAACCCTTGTGCTCAAGTCGCCCTGGAGCAGCAGCGGTCGCGGTGTGCGCTATGTGAGCGGCGAACTGGACCCCGCCATCCGCCGCTGGGCAGAAGGTGTGATAGCCCGTCAGGGGAGCATCATCTCGGAGCCCTGTTACGACCGTGCGATGGACTTTGCGTTGGAATACGAGATGGCAGACGGTCAGGGAGCCCGTTTTTTGGGTTTCTCCCTTTTTGAGACCCGCAGCGGCGCCTACCAAGGCAACTGGCTGGCTACGGAGGCCCGCAAGCGCGAGCGTCTGTTGCGCTACATGGATAACGACCTTCTCACCTTATTAATAGATGAAGTAGGCACCTCCTTCACCACTTTATTATCCGGCCGCTACAGCGGTCCGTTCGGTGTAGACATGATGGTGGTGCGTCATGCCGACGGTGCCGGCCACAGCATCCATCCCTGTGTGGAACTCAACCTCCGTCGCACGATGGGTCATGTGGCCTTGCATCTCACCCCCTCGCCCACTACCCCAGAAGGCGTGCTTTACATCACCCAGGGCACGAATGCCGAGTTGAAGGTAGAAAGAGAGAAGCCCTTCGTGAAGGTTATTTGAGTATAAAAATGTGAAATAAATCATTTTTTGCAATATAGAGTTTGCAATTTGCGAAAAAATGACTATCTTTGCACTTTAACAAGAGAGGGTAAAGAAAAAAGAATTGGTATCCAAGCAAGCTCTCCCCAAAAACTACTTAGAAGAACAAAGCCCATGGAAGCGTTTTTCCGCACTCACGCCTATCTGGTAGAGCATGTAAATGCTCCGGTTCGTCGTGGCCTTATGGACGAGATAGACTGGAGCGACCGCATGATTGGTATCAAGGGCACCCGCGGTGTGGGGAAGACGACGTTTCTGCTACAATATGCCAAGGAGCATTTCGACACACACGACCGTCAGTGTCTGTATGTGAACATGAACAACTTTTACTTTCAGGGTCGCGGCATTGCCGACTTTGCCGGCGAGTTCTACCGCAACGGCGGCAAGGTGCTGCTGGTGGACCAGGTGTTCAAGCAGCAGAACTGGAGTGAGGAGTTACGCCACTGCTACGACAGTTATCCCGGTCTGCGGATTGTGTTCACCGGTTCGAGTGTGATGCGTCTGAAGGAAGAGAATCCCGAGTTGAACGGCATTGTGAAGAGTTACAATCTTCGCGGTTTTTCTTTCAGGGAGTTTTTGAACCTGCTTACCGGCAACGACTTCCAGCCATGGAGTCTGGAGGAGATTTTGCAACATCATGAGCAGCTGGCCCGTCAGGTACTGTCGAAGGTACGTCCGTCGCAGTATTTCCAGAGCTATGTTCACCATGGTTTCTACCCCTTCTTCCAGGAGCACCGCAACTACTCGGAGAATCTGCTGAAGACGATGAACATGATGACGGAGGTGGACATACTTCTCATCAAGCAGATAGAGTTGAAATATCTCACGAAGATCAAGAAGTTGTTCTACCAGATGGCGGTAGACGGTCCGAAGGCCCCCAACATCAGCCAGTTGGCCCAGGACATCGAGACGAGCCGTGCCACGGTGATGAACTACATCAAGTATTTGGCCGACGCCCGTCTGATCAACCTCATCTATCCCTATGGTCAGGGATTTCCGAAGAAACCTTCGAAAGTGATGCTTCACAATTCGAATCTGATGTACACCATCTATCCGGGCAAGGTGGAGCGTCAGGATGTGATGGAAGCCTTCTTTGTGAACTCGCTGTGGAAGGACCACCTGGTGAACCAGGGCAGCCATGAGAAGACCTATCTGGTGGACGGCCGTTACCGTTTTCTTGTGTGCGATGCCTCTCAGCCGAATCATGTGCGTGTGGAGCCCGGTGTGATACAGGCCCGTTACAACTCGGAGGTAGGACTTGGCGACAAGCTTCCCCTTTGGATGCTTGGATTCCTTTATTAGACACATCAACGTATTATATATACACTAAGCAAAAACATTATAACAATTCATTTTAACTAACAACAAAATGGCAAAAGAAAAAAAGTTTATCACTTGTGATGGCAACGAGGCTGCTGCGCATATCAGCTATATGTTCAGCGAGGTAGCTGCCATCTATCCCATCACTCCGTCGTCGCCGATGGCCGAGCATGTGGATGAGTGGGCCGCCCGTGGCCGCAAGAACCTCTGGGGTCAGACCGTGAGTGTGCAGGAGATGCAGTCGGAGGCCGGTGCCGCCGGTGCTGTTCACGGTTCGCTTCAGGCCGGTGCGCTGACCACCACGTTCACCGCTTCTCAGGGTCTTCTTCTGATGATACCGAACATGTACAAGATAGCCGGTGAGCTGATACCGTGCGTATTCGACGTTTCCGCACGTACGCTTGCCAGCCACTCGCTGTGTATTTTCGGTGACCACCAGGATGTGATGGCCTGCCGCCAGACCGGTTTCGCCATGCTTTGCGAGGGTTCTGTTCAGGAGGTGATGGATATGACCGCCGCCGCCCACCTTGCCACCCTTGAGACCTGTGTACCTTTTGTGAACTTCTTCGACGGTTTCCGCACCTCTCACGAGTACCACAAGATTGAGCTGATGGACCAGGAAGACATCCGTCCGTTGGTGAACGAGGAGTACATCAAGCGTTTCCGCGACCGTGCCATGAGCCCCGAGCGTCCCATCACCCGCGGTACTGCTGAGAATCCCGAGACCTTCTTCACCCACCGTGAGGCCTGCAACCCCTACTATGACAGTGTTCCCGAAGTGGTAGAGAAATATCTGTGCGAGATTTCGAAGATTACCGGCCGTGAGTACCACCTGTTCTCCTACTATGGTGCCGAGGATGCCGACCGCATGATTATCCTGATGGGTTCGGCCACCGATGCTGCCCGTGAGGCCATCGACTATCTGAACGCCAACGGTCAGAAGGTAGGTATGATCAGTGTTCACCTGTATCGTCCTTTCAGCGTGAAGCACCTGTTGGCCGCTGTTCCCAAGACGGTGAAGAAGATAGCCGTTCTGGACCGCACGAAGGAGCCCGGTGCCAACGGCGAGCCTCTGTATCTGGATGTGAAAGACGCCTTCTACGATGTGGAAGACCGTCCTGTCATCGTAGGCGGCCGCTACGGTCTCGGTTCTCACGACACCACTCCCGCCCAGATTATCAGCGTGTTCAACAACCTCGCCATGCCGGAGCCGAAGAACCACTTCACAGTGGGTATCGTCGACGACGTGACGTTCACCTCACTGCCCGCCGTTGAGGAGATAGCCCTTGGTGGCGACGGCATGTTCCAGGCCAAGTTCTACGGTCTTGGTGCCGACGGTACTGTAGGCGCCAACAAGAACTCCGTGAAGATTATCGGCGACAACACCAACAAGTACTGCCAGGCCTATTTCTCGTACGACTCGAAGAAGTCGGGCGGTTTCACCTGCTCCCACCTTCGTTTCGGCGACACCCCCATCCGTTCTACCTATCTGGTGACGACCCCGAATTTTGTGGCCTGCCACGTACAGGCCTACCTGCACATGTATGATGTGACCCGCGGTCTTCAGAAGAACGGCACCTTCCTGCTGAACACCATCTTCGATGCTGAGGAGCTGGAGAAGTTCATGCCTAACAAGGTGAAGCGCTATTTTGCCCAGAACAACATCACCGTCTACACCATCAACGCTACAAAGATAGCCCAGGAGATTGGTCTCGGCAACCGCACCAACACCATTCTTCAGAGTGCCTTCTTCCGCATCACCGAGGTGATACCTGTGGAGCTGGCCGTGGAGAAGATGAAGGCAGCCGCCCTGAAGTCGTACGGTGCCAAGGGTCAGGATGTGGTAGACAAGAACTATGCCGCTATCGACCGTGGTGGTGAGTATGTTCAGTTTGCCGTGAAGCCCGAGTGGGCCAACCTGCCCGACGATGAGGAGAAGGCCGACAACGCCCCCGCTTTCGTGAAGGAGCTTGTCCGTCCGATCAACGCCCAGGCCGGCGACCTTCTGACGGTGAAAGACTTTGTGAAGCACAACACCGTAGACGGTTCTTGGGAGGTAGGCACTGCCGCTTATGAGAAGCGCGGTGTGGAAGCCTTCGTTCCGATGTGGAACTCTGAGAACTGTATCCAGTGCAACCAGTGCGCCTACATTTGTCCTCACGCTGCCATCCGTCCGTTCGTTCTCACCGACGAGGAGCTGGGTAGCTTCGACGGTCTGGTGACCCTCGAGATGAAGGCTCCTGCCGCCATGAAGGGCATGCACTTTGTGATAGAGCCCAGCGTGCTCGACTGTCTGGGTTGCGGCAACTGCGCCGACATCTGCCCGGGTCATCCGAAGAAGGGCAAGGCCCTCACTATGGTGCCGTTCAATCCCGATGCCGAGGATATGAAGAAGATGGCCGCCGACTGGGACAAGCTGGTGAAAGTGCCCAGCAAGCAGCATCTGGTAGACATCAAGAGCAATGTGAAGAACAGCCAGTTTGCCCAGCCTCTGTTTGAGTTCTCGGGTGCCTGCTCCGGTTGCGGTGAGACCCCGTATGTGAAGCTCATCAGCCAGCTGTTCGGTGACCGTCAGATGATTGCCAACGCCACCGGTTGCTCATCCATCTACTCCGCCTCCATTCCCTCCACTCCCTACACGAAGAACGAGAAGGGTCAGGGTCCGTGCTTCAACAACTCTCTGTTTGAGGACTTCTGCGAGTTTGGTCTCGGTATGGCCCTCGGTAACAAGAAGATGAAGGAGCGTGTGGCCAAGCTGCTCAATGAGGCCTGCGAGAAGTGCGATGTTACTCCCGAGTACAAGGCACTGGCCGAAGAGTGGATAGCCAACTGCGAGGATGCAGAGAAGACGAAGGAGATAGCTCCGAAGCTTCGCGCCGAGATAGCCGCCTGCGCTGCCAAGGGTTGCGAGATCTGCAAGGAGTTGCAGACGCTTGACCACTATCTGGTGAAGCGCAGCCAGTGGATTATCGGTGGTGACGGTGCCTCCTACGACATCGGTTACGGTGGTCTGGACCACGTGATTGCTTCCGGCGAGGATGTGAACATCCTGGTGCTCGACACCGAGGTGTACTCGAACACCGGCGGTCAGGCCTCGAAAGCCACCCCGCTTGGCGCCATCGCCCAGTTTGCCGCTCAGGGCAAGCGCATCCGCAAGAAGGACCTCGGCATGATAGCCACCACCTACGGTTATGTGTATGTGGCTCAGATAGCCATGGGCGCCGACCATGCCCAGACGCTGAAGGCCATCCGCGAGGCCGAGGCATGGCACGGTCCTTCGATTGTGATAGCCTATGCCCCCTGTATCAACCATGGTCTGAAGGCCAAGGGCGGTATGGGTAAGAGCCAGGCCGAGGAGAAGAAGGCTGTGGAGTGCGGTTACTGGCACCTGTGGCGTTACAATCCCGCTCTGGCCGAGGAAGGCAAGAACCCGTTCAGCCTTGATTCGAAGGAGCCGAACTGGGAGAACTTCCACGACTTCCTGATGGGCGAAGTACGCTACCTGAGCGTGAAGAAGGCCTATCCCAACGAGGCCGAGGAACTGTTTGCCGAGGCCCAGCGCATGGCTCAGCTCCGCTACAAGACCTATGTTCGCAAGACGCAGGAGAATTGGGAAGACTAATCGTCCCTTTTCTGCCCTACATTAATAGAAGGAGTATCCGGTCTGCCGGATACTCCTTTTTTGCCGCCATCCGACCGAAAAAGAAAAAGTTACAGAAGGGCTTGTTTTTTAACCATTTTTTAAGTTAAATATTTCAAACAAAAATAACAACGGATTATTTTTAAGTTTATATTTGCAGCGTGAATTGACACTTAAATGTTTTACTAAAAGTTTTACTAAATTCAAACAAATCATGAAGAAAGTATTGTTTATCGCATTGGCCGCAGCTGCCATGACCTTCACTGCTTGCACCGACAAGCCCGCTACTCCCGTTGAGCCCGCTCCCGCAGACTCCACTCAGGTTGAGGTTATCTCCGTCGACTCTCTGAATGCTGTTATCGAGGCTGGTGACACCACCGCTATCGGCAATCTGTTCACCCAGGTACAGGCCAAGATTGAGGAGCTGAAGAAAGTAGACCCCGCCAAGGCTAAGGAGTATCTTGCTACTGTTCAGGCCTTCCTGAAAGAGAATGCAGAGAAGATCAAGGGTGTGGTAGGCACAGGTGCTGTTGCCGGTCTGATTGACACTGTGACGAATCTTCCCGAGATTGAGCTTCCGAACGTGGCCGATGCCGCCAACGATGCAGTTGAGGGTGTGAAAGACGCTGCAGAGGGTGCGAAGGATGCCGCTGTTGACGCCGCCACAGAGAAGGTGAACGAGGCTGCTGCCAAAGTTGATGAGAAAGTTGAAGCTGGCAAGAAGGCCGTTGAGGACGCCGCTAACAAGGCCGTTGAGGACGGTAAGGCTGCCGCTGCCGACGCAGTGAACAAAGCTGCCGACAAACTTCTCAAGAAATAAGCGAGAAACACCTATTAAAAGAGAGGCGTCCTCCAGGATTTGGAAGGCGCCTCTTTTTATGTGGCGGTATTTATGTGCCGGCGTTTATGGTCTAACGCTTTAACATACTGATGTCACGGTTCAAGATTTTCGTAAACTTTTCAGCGCCTACATCCGAAAGATGATCAGCGTCGAAGAAATCGTCTTCTCCGAAGAGCGGAGATTTCAGATAATCCAAATAAGGCAGATTGAATTCCTTTTGCAGCTTATGGGTCAACTCATACATTTTAAGTAATTGCTCTTGGTCGAGTTTGTCATAATAGTCATGCCAGGCAGGCGTGGTGACAAGAATCAACCTTATACCTTTATTTTGGCAAAAGAGAGCGATGTTTCTCATTCTTTCATAATTTTCCCTATAGTTTTCAGCAATATTCCTTTTATGATGTTTTGCCGTTTTTGCTGCATCAGAGCCATCCTTCCACGCTTTTTTGTTTTTTCTGGCAAGGGTTTGCTCATTTCCCCATCCGAACTCATCGCACCCCGCTTTTGGATTATCAGCAAAGATTTTTTTAAATTTATATTTACACGAGCTAAGGTGAGACAATTCAAAATTGTAGGAAATACTTGAATAGAGGTCACAATCCATATAGATTATGTAGTAGCGGCATCGATAAGACTCCTTCCCTTTTTCAATACCCGGATCAAACCAAGAGAAAAATGAGACAGGACAAATGACCGTTTTCAAATGCGTATATTTATCGCTCCAATAATTGATGAGGAAAGAATCCAGTTGAAATTCCTGCGCCACATTGGCCAGGCTGAAAGCCTTTCCGTCCAGAAATTCCGGTCGGATGCCATAAAAGGCGTGCGAGCTGCCTAAGACCAATGTTTCCACCTCTGGCGCATTTTTTTGCATCCACTCATATTTGTACTTATAGGGATTAGGCACCTCTCTCAAAAGGATTTCCAGCGGCACGAGCACCAGTAAGAGCGGGAAGACAAAGATAAGTCCGTTTTTCAGAAATTTTTTCATCGTTCTTCAAAATTGGAAGTAAATGAAAGACTGACTTGTTCCGGTATAATTGTAAATCAGCGCAAGCACGAGGTAATAAATGCCCCATCTAACCACTTTGTAGTTAAAGGGTTTTACAACCGGCAGTTGGAGCGCATGCTGTTTGTCGCGTTGGAGCCATTCCACGAGCAGTAGCAAGAGGCCGAAGCGCAGGAACATCAATCCATACAATTTGGAAGGGTCGTAGAACGTGTTGCATACCATGGCATGGAAGAAGCCGGCCGCCTGGCTCATGCTTTCAGCCCGGAAAATGATCCATCCCAGCACGGCGAGGAAGAAAGTCAGCATCATCTGCCCAGTCTCTTTCAAATTGGGCAGGAAACGTCCGTACGCCACCACCTGTTTGTATTTTGTACTGATTCCGAGGATGTTATACACAGCGAGCAAGGTGGCATGGAACAAGCCCCAACAGACGAACGTCCAATTGGCCCCGTGCCACAATCCACTGATGCCCCATACGATATAGACATTGCGTATAGTTTTCCACTTACCGCAGCGGCTTCCTCCCAGGGGGAAATAGATGTAGTCGCGGAACCAGGTGGTCAGCGAGATGTGCCATCGGCGCCAAAACTCAGGAATACTTCTGGAGAAATAAGGAAAGTTGAAGTTGCGCATGAGATTGATGCCGAAGAGTCGCGCACATCCTATCGCAATATCAGAATAGCCGGAGAAATCGCAATAAATCTGTAAGGTGAACAGCACGCCCAATATGAAGAGCGTAAGTCCGGGCAAGGTCTGATAGTCGTTCCAGTGTTCATTCACAACGGCAGCGCAATTATCGGCCACCACCAGTTTTTTCAAGAACCCCCACAGCATCTGCCTCAATCCGTCGACCGCCTTGGCATAATCAAACTTCCTTTCTTTCTGAAACTGGGGCAAGAGGTTGGTAGCTCTTTCGATAGGTCCCGCCACCAGTTGTGGAAAGAAACTGATGAAAGCGAAGAACTCGATGATATCGTGTGTGGCGGGCAATTTTTGCTGGTAGATGTCGATTGTGTAACTAAGCGCCTGAAAAGTATAGAAGCTGATGCCCACGGGGAGAATGATGGACATGGTCATCATGTCCAAATGAAAGCCCATTGCGCTAAATAACAGTTCGAGATTATCAACAAAGAAGTTGTAATACTTGAATAAGCCTAAAATGCCCAGGTTCAGCACTATATTGGCAGCGCTCACCATTTTTTGCCGTTTTCTTTGTCCCTCGAATCGTTCCAGCAGCAACCCGCTGGCGTAACTACACGCTGATGTGAAAGCGATAAGCATAAGGAACCTCCAATCCCACCAGCCATAGAAGACATAGCTTGCGATAACGACAATCAGGTTCTGGATTTTCCGATTACGGGAAAAGGCCCAATAAAGCAGGAATGTTATCGGCAGGTATAATAAGAACTCGAAGGAATTGAAAAGCATGACTCAATGATTAATGGTTCAAGATGCAGATAGGAGTAGAAAAAGGGATGCTCAGTATCTGAGCCTCCCTTCCTTTTCTTATGAAACCGGCAAACACATGTTAATAGTCGCGGCTTTCGGTCTTGTTATCTGATTCTGTCGGCACTGCGTACCAGTTCGTCATCGTGTTTCACCCCTTTGTAGGCGAGGAAGAAGAAGACGGCCATCACGCAGGGCAGTGCAAGGATGAACCATGAAGGCTCAAAGGTGAAGGCCTCATCGCCCACGAACCTCATCCATACTTCCACGAGTGCTGCGTACCACAACAGGCAGAGCAATATGCTTGTGGAGCAGAGCCTCATCTGCATTTTGCGGTTTTTGAACATGAAGACAGCGAACAGTCCGACGGTCGATGTCAGGAGCATGATGCCGAAGAGTGCGGCCACGGAGAAGTTGTGCTGTCCGTTCTGCAGCAAGAAGAGATTGTAGAGTGTAGCGTCGGGTGCCATACCCGTGGAGAGGAAGGTGCCCAGTTTGCTTACGAGTACCACCACGCCCAGGATGACGGCTACGAGTAGCCACACTGTCTGTATGCGCTGTATCATACTGACAATATTTTACAGTTCCTGCTCCTCTTGTGCGGGGTCGCGCCAGTAGACATTGCCCTCGATATACTCCTGTGTGGCGAGCAGTGTGGGTTTGGGCAGTTTTTCGTAGTAGCGTGATATTTCTATCTGCTCACGGTTTTCGAACACCTCCTCGAGGGTATCGTTGTAGGAGGCGAACTCCTGGAGTTTTTTGCTCAGGTCTTGTTTGATTTCGGCAGAAATCTGATTGGCACGTTTTGCGATGATGGCCACCGTCTCATAGATGTTGCCGGTGTCCTCGCAAAGATCCATAATGTCGCGTGTAACGGTATTAACCGGTGATTTTGACTTTTTGTAATCCATATAAAATGTTAGAAATAAAAATCTTTTTTCTTAAAGCGGTTTTTGTGGTGAGCGGTCCGTTTAGTTGGTTATCACATCGTTGTCCTCTGCCTTCTCCGTCACCTTTTTGCAGCTGGCGATGTATTTCTCGGCCAGTTTGCGGTATTCGGAGTCAGGATACTCGTTGAGGAATCCGTAGCACTCGTCTTCGGCATCGCGGAACCGGTCGAGCTTTCTTGCCTCCACACTACGCTCCGCCAGTTCGAACTTGCTTTTCATGACGAGCAGTGCGAACTCCTCTCTTTTCTCACTGTAGGGAAAGTCCTTAATGGCATTCTGCGCCGTGATGATGCAGGCCTCATAGTTGTTGCCGCCGTTGGTGCAGTTGCCGAAGTAGGAGCCGAGGTCATAGTAGAGTTTGGCCGAGTGGAGTTCTTTCTGCACCAATTTGTCCTGCAGTTCGAAGAGCCGCATGTGCGCCTGCTCCTTGAGTTGCGCATTGGGGAAGAGGTCGAGATACTCCTGGAAGGCAGCGATGGCCGACATGGTGGGCGACTGGTCGAGCCTGGGTTCGGGTGTGCTCATATAGAGGCTCTGTCCCACGTAGAAGGAAGCCATTTCGGCATAGACCCCGTGTGGATAAGTGGAGTAATACTTCTTGAAGTACTGTGAGGCCGTCTCATAGTCCATGGCGCAGTAGGCCGACATGGCGAGCATATAGAGGCACTCCTCGGCATTGTCGGTGCCCTTCATGATGGTTACGATGTCCTGCAGCAGTGTTACGGCCCGGTTGTACTTACCGGCGGCGAAGCACTCCTTGGCATACTCGTACTTATAATCGTAGTCGCTGGTCTTGTAGACCTGATTGAATTCCTTCGCGCAGCTGCTCATGAGCAGCCCGGCGAGGAGAGCGATTATCACATTATTCTTCATCACAATACGCTTTGACTTGCAAAGTTACACATTCTTCAAGTATCTGCCAAGTGTTGCGGTTGTTTTTTACCATTTTTTCATTTTTTTAGGGCAGCGGTATGAGGAAAAGAAAAAATAGTGCGTGAAGATTTGTCCATACGCAGAAGAAACCGTACTTTTGTAGGAAGCCTCGACTTGCAATCGCCCTTCCCTGCCCCGATGTGACAAGCTGGACCGGGAAAGAGATGCGACAAGCAAGACGGGGAAAAGGAACGAAAAATACGACCAACCCATAAAGCAAGACAACCGTGGAATTTGAACTCACCTCCGCCTACCGTCCTACCGGCGACCAGCCCGAGGCCATCCGTCAGCTCACCGAGGGTGTGGAGCGCGGCGACCGGGCCCAGGTACTTCTTGGTGTGACCGGTTCGGGCAAGACCTTCACGGTGGCCAACGTGATAGCCAACGTGCAGCGCCCCACCCTCATACTGAGCCACAACAAGACCCTTGCCGCCCAGCTCTACGAAGAGATGCGCGGTTTTTTCCCGAAGAACGCCGTTGAATACTACGTGTCGTACTACGACTACTACCAGCCCGAGGCCTATCTGCCCCAGACCGACACCTATATAGAAAAAGACCTGGCCATCAACGACGAGATAGACCGTTTGCGTCTGTCGGCCGTCTCCGCCCTGCTGAGCGGCCGCCGCGACGTGGTAGTGGTGTCGTCGGTGTCGTGCATCTACGGCATGGGCGGTCCTACCGCCATGGCCAACAGTGTGATCAGCATCAAGCGCGGCCAAAAGTTGGAGCGCAACGATTTCCTTCGCCGTCTGGTAGACGCCCTCTATGTGCGCAACGACATCGACCTTCAGCGCGGCAACTTCCGTGTGCGCGGCGACACTGTCGACGTGTTCATGGCCTACAGCGAGTATGTGCTCCGCGTGACGTGGTGGGACAACGAGATAGACAGCATAGAAGAGGTGGACGCCCTGGACTATCACCGGTTGAACGTGATGGACGACTACCAGATATACCCCGCCAATCTCTTTGTTACGAGCAAGGAGCAGCAGGAGAGCGCCATCCGCCGCATACAAGACGACCTGGTGGAGCAGATAGCCTATTTCGAGGAGATAGGCGACCCGCTGAAGGCCCACCGCATCAAGGAGCGTGTGGAATACGACATGGAGATGATCAAGGAGCTGGGCCACTGTTCGGGCATAGAGAACTACTCGCGCTATTTCGACGGGCGTGAGGCCGGCCAGAAGCCCTACTGTCTGCTCGACTTCTTTCCGCGCGACTTTCTGCTTGTGGTGGACGAGAGCCATGTGAGCGTGCCGCAGATCAACGCCATGTACGGCGGCGACCGCGCCCGCAAGCAGAATCTGGTGGAATACGGTTTCCGTCTGCCCGCCGCCTTCGACAACCGCCCGCTGAAGTTTGACGAGTTTCAGGACATGGTGCACCAGGTGATCTACGTCTCCGCCACTCCCGCCGACTTTGAGCTCAACGAGGCCGAGGGTGTGGTGGTGGAGCAGCTGATACGCCCCACCGGTCTGTTGGATCCCGAGATAGAGGTGCGTCCGAGCGAGAACCAGATAGACGACCTGATGAACGAGATAGAGCAGCGTGTGGAGCGCGACGAGCGCGTGATGGTGACCACGCTGACCAAGCGCATGGCCGAGGAGCTGACCGAATATCTGCTGAACCACGAGGTTCGCACCAACTACATCCACAGCGATGTGGCCACGCTGGACCGTGTGAAGATTATGAGCGACTTCAGGGCCGGCCTTTTCGATGTGCTGGTAGGTGTGAACCTGCTCCGCGAGGGTCTCGACCTGCCCGAGGTGAGCCTCGTGGCCATCATCGACGCCGACAAGGAAGGCTTCCTCCGCTCCCACCGCTCGCTGACGCAGACGGCAGGCCGTGCGGCGCGCAATGTGAACGGCAAGGTCATCATGTATGCCGACACCATCACGCAGAGCATGCAGCAGACCATCGACGAGACCAATCGCCGCCGCAGCATCCAGCTGCGCTACAACGAGGAGCACCACATCACCCCCAAGCAGATAGTGAAGAACATCACGGAGAGCCGGTTGCGTCCCGCCTCGGCCCCGCAGGAGAAGCCCGGCAAGGCCAAGCCCTACGCCCAGCCCTATCTGGAGCCCGACGAAGGCCGCATGGTGGCCGACCCCATCGTGGCCCGCATGACGCCGAAGCAGTTGGCTGCGAGCATCGAGGAGACGCGCCGCCTGATGAAAGAAGCCGCCAAGAACCTCGACTTTCTTCAGGCCGCCCAGTACCGCGACGAGATGCTTCGGCTGGAGAAGCTGCAGGAAGAACAGGCAGAATAAAGGTGTATTCCCATAATTATAATCATCGGCGACAATAATATCACAAAAAATCCTCTTGGGGTGCAAGAAAAGCGTCCATTCCGATTTATAAGATATAATGAAACCCTAAAAGCAAAAAGTATCTATGAAGAAAATCTGGACTATCCTATCCGTCCTGCTGCTTGCCGGAGTCATGGTATCCTGCGATTCGGACAAGGACGACAATGTGATTAACGACGAGCCTCGTGCGGTCAACATGCTCTTTCCCCCGCAACGCATAGAGCTCACCGACGCGCAACGCGCCTATGTGGGCGCCAACAACGAGTTTGCTCTCAACCTGTTCCGTCACCTCTGCGAGGCCAGCGGCACCAAGAGCCTCTTCTGCTCGCCGTTGAGTGTGACCTATGTACTGGGTATGATAAACAGCGGCGCCGAGGGCGAGACCCAGCAAGAGATACAAGACGTGCTGGCTTTCGGCACCGACGACCCCGCCGCCATCAACGCCTACTGCCAGAATCTCATCAAGAACGCCCCCAACCTGGACCCCAAGGTGACGCTGACCATCGCCAACAGTCTCTTCATGAACAAGAACATGGCACATGTGGACGATGCCTACAAGGCCGAGATGGTGAAATGGTACGAGGCAGAGTTGAGCGACCTTGATTTCAGCGACCCGAACAATGTAGACGTTATCAACCAGTGGGCCAAGGAGAAGACCCAAGGCCTGATACCCACCATACTGTCGAGGGATGAATTCTCGGCCTCCGCCCTGCTGTACCTGCTCAACGCCATCTACTTCAAGGCCGACTGGGCCGAGAAATTCGAGGAGAAGTACACTGAGAAAGCCACCTTCCACAGTCCCTCCGGCAACACCACCGTGGACATGATGCACCAGAAGGTGATTGTGAGCTACGCCGACATGGGCGACTACACCATGATAGCCCTTCCCTACGGCAGCGGTGCCTTCAGAATGCTGCTTCTGCTGCCCAAAGAAGGTAAAGACCTGGACCAGGTGCTGGCAAACCTGAAGCCCACCGACCTGGCCGAGGCACACTTTGCTTCGGCCGAGGTGGACGTGAAGGTGCCCCGCTGGACCACCGACAGTGATATGGACCTGAAGAAAATCCTCTGGAACATGGGCATCCGCCGCATGTTCGACCCTCAGGAAGCCCAGCTGACCAAGATGGTGAAAGAAGGCAGCCCCTATGTCTCCATGATCAAGCAGAAAGCCGCTGTAGAGGTGAACGAGTCCGGCTCGAAAATGGCTGCCGTAACGGTAGGCGGTATCGAGATGTTATCCGCCGCGCCCATGCCTCAGACACTCGGCACCAAGGAGTTTCACGCCGACCGTCCTTTCGCCTATCTGGTGACGGAGCGCACCACCAACGTCCTCTTCTTCATGGGCCGGAATATGGGCAATTAGAGAACGCAGCACCCCCCAACAGCGAACGGCGGCTCAATTCATTTGATGCCGCCGTTCGTTAATGTTATAAAAAACTTTTGTGCGGAGGGGCGGAAATCAGCAACTTTGTATTACCTTTGCAAGGATATTCGCACAATGCGCTAAATACAACATCAAGGAGAACATATATGAAAAGAATCATCATAGCCCTACTGCTGGCACTGCCGCTTGCTGCCGGTGCCCAGGTATGGGAGGTGCCAGAGAGCCAGCAACAGGCCGCCGCCCCCAAACAAGAGAAGAAAGCCGTCCGTCCCGTCGAGGCCAACCCCGACGCCCCCTATCTGGCAGGCGCCGTGCCTGAGGAGGACGGTGAGGTGGTGTGGCAGCGCACCTACCGCAACACCTGGGACGCCGAGACCAACTACAGCAAGATGCTCGACTATCTGACCCGCCTCACCAAGCAGCCCGACCAGTTGCCCGAGAGCCGTGTGGCCCTTGTGGACAAGAACGAGCACAAGATAGTATGCTCGGTGAGCGAGTGGCTGCTCTTCCGCAGCAGTTTTCTCACCCTCGACCGCACCGAGTTCGACTACACCATTCTGACCGAATGCCGCGACAAGGAAGTGAGCGTGAAGCTTTTCCGCCTTCACTACGCCTATGAGGAAAACCGCGGTGCCGGGCAGCACTTCAAAGCCGAGGAGATTATCAACGACGCCAACGCGCTGAACAAGAGCAAGACGAAGCTTTACAAGAAGACCGCCAAGTTTCGTCGCAAGACGGTGGACCGCATGAATCAGTTGCTCGACGACATAGCCTTAAACCTGAGAGCCGATGACTGAACTGGAGAGAGAGAACGGTCTTGCCCGCCGTCCGCGCCACCATCTGCGCAGCGAGGAGCGCAGCGACAACAAGATGCTGCCGCTGCGCAACATACTGAACCTGGTTTTCATGCTGGGCGCCATTGCAGGTGTGGTGACCTACTATTTAGGCAGCAGCCGTCTGGGCATCATCATCGTGCTGGCGGCGATGGCTGTGAAGATGGTGGAGTGTGCCATACGCATGATTGTGAAGTAAAGGGCTGGAAATGAGGAATCTGACACGCATCTTCCTTGTTCTGCTGTTTGTTCTGGGCAGTCCGCGGTTGTGGGCCCAGGACTTTAACCGCATAGACGAAAGCGGCAGGGTGACGCGCGGCACGCGCAACGCCGGCGACAGCACGGCGAGCGGACACAAGGAGATACCGCGCGGTCTGAAGGTATGGACGGTAGACCCCCTTTTCGGTGACCGGCGTCCGGCTGAGATTGACACGATGTCGTATCTTTACATGAACACCGTGTTCACCACCGGTCTTCGCGGTGAGTACAACACGACGGGCAACCTGGGTGTTCCCCGCCAGAGCCGCATCTTCAACCTCCGCAAGACCAATGGCCAGTTTGTTTTCACCCAGCCCTTCGACTATTTCATCACCGATGTGGGCGACTATCATTTCACCAACACCTACTCGCCCATCACCAATCTCTCGCTTCAGTCGTGCGGCAACCGCACCAACGGCGAGGACCACTTCAAGGCCCTCTTCGCCATCAATGCCGGCAAGCGGTTGGGTTTCGGTTTCAAGTTCGACTATCTGTACGGCCGCGGCTACTACGACAACCAGAGCACCTCGCTCTTCAACTACACCATGCACGGCAGTTATCTCGGCGACCACTACCAGGCCCATCTGCTGCTCTCCACCAACCACCAGAAGCAGGCCGAGAACGGCGGTATCACCAATGACAACTACATCACCCATCCCGAGAGTTTCAACGACGACTACCGGACGAACGAGATACCCACGATGCTGCACGACAACTGGAACCGCAACGACAACCAGCACGTGTTTCTCACCCACCGCTACAGTTTAGGCTTCACCCGTCAGGTACCGATGACGGAGGAAGAGATCAAGGCCAAGAAATTCGCCATGGAGTCGCAGAAGGAGAACGAAGCCCTGCGCGCCAAGGAAAAGGCCCGCCGCAAGGCCGAGCAGGAAGGTCTGGAATGGGACGAGGAAGAATACCAGGCCCAGCTGGAGCGTGACAAGCGCTATGCCGTGACCGGCGAGACGGCCGCCGCCGCTGCCGACACCACCTGGACGAAAGACGAGTATGTGCCCGTGACCAGTTTTATCCACACGCTGAAGTTCGACAACTACAAGCGCATCTACGAGGCCTACAACACCCCCGACAACTACTACGCCCAGCACTACAACACCATTGCCAAGCTGACCGGCGACTCCATCTACGACCGCACCGACCATTTCGAGCTCCGCAATACCTTCGCCATAGCCCTGCTCGAAGGGTTCAACAAATACGCGAAGGCAGGTCTGAAAGCCTTTGTGTCGCACGACCTTTCCCACTTTGAGCTACCCGACACGGCCGGTCTGGAAAAAGGCTACAATGAGCACACGGTATCGGTGGGCGGTCAGATCAGCAAGACCGAGGGCAGCCTGCTTCACTACAACGCCACCGCCGAGATAGGTGTGGCCGGTGAGGATGCCGGCAAGGTATGGGTAGACGCCCATGCCGACCTCAACTTCCGCCTTTTCAAGGACACGGTGCAGTTGGCCGCGAGCGGTTTTTTCCACCGCAACAAGCCCACCTTCTATTACCGCCACTACCATGCCCGCCACTTCTGGTGGGACAACGATCTGAAGGACATGACGCACACCCGTGTGCAGGGCAACTTCCTGCTGAAGCGCACCGGCACCCGGTTGACGGTGGCCGTAGACAATCTGGACCAGTACACCTACTTTGCTACGGCCTATGATGTGGCCGACGACTATCTCCGCCTGAACAACATGGCCACGGTGCGCCAGGCCGACAGCAATATCAGTGTGCTGACCGCCCAGCTGTCGCAGGACCTCCGTTTCGGTCCGGTGAATCTGGAGTTGGTAGGTACCTATCAGACCTCGAGCAAGGAAGACATTCTTCCGCTGCCCAAGTTCAACCTGTATGCCAATCTGTATCTGCGCTTCAAGATAGCCGGTGTGCTGAAGACCGACTTCGGTGCCGATGTGCGCTACTTCACCCGTTACCATGCCCCCGACTACGTGCCCGGCCTCGGTCAGTATGCCGTTCAGGAGACCAGTGCCTCACGTGTTGACATCGGCAACTACCCCATTGTGAACGTATATGCCAATTTCCATCTGCAGCACACCCGTTTCTTCATTATGATGAGCCATGTGAACAGTGCCGACGGCAACTACTTCCTTACTCCCCACTACCCACTGAACGACCGTATCATCCGTTTCGGTGTATCGTGGAATTTCTTCAACTGATTTTTTACCAACTGTTCAACAGAAGGCAGTCGGTCAGGACACCGGCTGAGAAGAGCAGCCCATAGAAGAAGATGTTTCGCGCCGTCTCGCCGAGGATGCCGTTGAGTGCCTTTCCCTGGTGAATGCGCCGCATCTTCCTACACGTCCGCGCGTGCAAGGCAAGATAGATAAAGGGCAGGAAGAAGGTGGCATATCTCCCCTCGAAGAAAAACACCAGTCCGGCATGGCAGGCGAAGAGTCCCAGGCAAAGGTAGAGCCACTCCGTGGCTTTCGCCCCGATTCGCACCACGATGGTCATTTTTCCCGTCCGTCGGTCATTGTCACGGTCGCGGTAGTTGTTCACCACGAGCAGGGCGTCGATGACCAGTCCGCAGGCCACCGCCGACCACAGCACTTCCTTGGTGACCGTGTGACACTGCAGATAATAAGTGAGGCATACCGGCACCAGTCCGAAGAACACCAGAACGAGCACATCGCCCAGTCCCCAGTAGGACAAATGCGTGGTATAGAGGAAACAGAAGAGCACGCAGAGCGCCCCCACCAGCACCATCTGCCATCCGCCGTAGAGCACCAGCGGCAGTCCCACGACACAGGCCAGCACCGTAGTGAGTGCGATGGCCTTCTGCATGGCGGCAGCGGTGACCCACCCTTGTGCGCAGGCCCTCCGCGGTCCGAGTCGATGCTCATCGTCGGTACCCTTTTTGAAGTCGAAATAATCGTTTACGAAGTTGGCGTCAATCTGCATGATGAAAGCGAAGAGCAGGCAGAGCAGCGCCGGCAGCCATTTGAATCCGCCCTGCGGGGCATCGGCGAAGGCCAGTGCCAGTGCCATCATGACGGGCACTGCCGCCCCTGTGAGTGTTTTGGGCCGTGCTGCGAGCACCCAAGCCCTGGCGCTATTGAGAACCACTTGGTTGTTTTTGGTCATAACAAAAGGAGAATTATATCTAAAAAAGCCTTGACATAATGCACAGAACCCACCAGAAACGATGAAAACCTGTCATTATCATTGCAAAAGTAAGGAAAAACCCGTATATTTGCAAAACATAACGATGAAAATCACCCTATCCTGCCATGAATATAGACAACCGAGTATCGCTCGACCTGATGGAATTTGTCGAGACCAACATTCTTCCCC
Source organism: uncultured Prevotellaceae bacterium (assembly GCA_902777645.1). Classification (GTDB taxonomy): domain Bacteria; phylum Bacteroidota; class Bacteroidia; order Bacteroidales; family Bacteroidaceae; genus Prevotella. The sequence goes on from CACYUZ010000001.1 coordinate 104,533, forward strand.
GTTACACAGCTTTTGACAAGGCCCATGACCTGACACACGTGACGCGTGTGATACGCCGTTCGCTCGATTTGGCGCAGCGTATCGGTGCCGACCTGAACATGGCCTATGTGACGGCCGCCTATCACGACCTCGGCATGGAAGGTCCGCGCGCCGTCCACCACCTGACGAGCGGCAAGATTTTGCAGTCCGACCACCGATTGAAGAAATGGTTCTCGCCTATGCAGATCAGCATGATGAAGGAGGCGGTAGAAGACCACCGCGCCTCGGCCGCCCATGCCCCCCGCAACATCTACGGCAAGATAGTGGCCGAGGCCGACCGCGACCTGGAGCCCGACATGGTGTTCACTCGCACCATCCAATATGGTCTGGACCACTATCCTGAGAAATCGAAGGAAGAGCACTGGGAGCGTTTCAGGGAGCACATGGAGAACAAGTACTCCTCGCACGGCTATATCAAGTTGTGGATACCCGGCTCGTCGAATGAGCAGAACCTGAAGGTCATCCGCGAGACTATCTCCCACCCCGATGCCCTCCGCGACACCTTCGAGCGGTTGTGGAAGGGGCTCCAAACTGAAGCAGGCCCCGCTCCAAAAGGATAGGGGCCCGCCTAGATGGGGGCTAGAAACCCTAGAGACCCTAGAAGCTCTAGAAAACCTAGAGGCCCTAGAAGCTCTAGAGGCCCTAGAGGCCCTAGAAACCCTAGAAGCCCTTGAGACCCTAGAAACTCTAGAGAATCTAGGGCTCTATATTGGTTTTCTTTGTAAACTCAATGATCTCTGGTATGTATCCATAGGCCAGGGAGGTGACGGTGTCGGCACAGCCGTAGTAGACGGCTACACGTCCGGTGGCCGGGTCGTGCAGCGCCGCACAGGGGAAGCACACATTGGGCACATCGCCCATGCACTCATAGGGAGTCTGCGGTGAGATGAGATAAGGACCTGAGCGTGCTATCACCTTCCAAGGCTCCTCGCGGTCGAGGAGTGCCGAGCCGAAGCTGTACACATAACCGTTGCACGATTTCAGCACCCCGTGATGGAAGATGAGCCATCCCTCCGAGGTCTCGATGGGGATGGGTCCCGCCCCAATCTTCATGCACTGCCATGCACTCACCTCGAAGGCGGCCGGCGACATGACATGGCGGTGGTGTCCCCAGAACTCCATATCCGGCGACTCGCTGTAGAAGATATCGCCGAAAGCCGTGTGTCCCGTGTCGCTGGGCCGGCTCAGCATGGCAAATCGTCCGTTTATCTTTCTCGGGAAGAGCACCCCGTTGCGGTTGTAGGGCAGGAAGGCATTCTCCATCTGGTGGAAGGTGACGAAGTCGTCGGTCCATGCCACGCCGATGGTAGGTCCGTGGTAGCCGTTGCACCAGGTGACGTAGTAGCGGCCGTCGATGCAGCAGACGCGCGGGTCGTAGCCATATACCCACTCCCCGATTTCCTTATTGTCGCACTGGAATCGGAGCGGTTGCTCCTCGATATGCCACAACACGCCGTCGTCGGAGAATCCCACGTGCAGTGTCATTCGCCGGTTGGTGTCGTCGCATCGGAATACGCCGGCGAATCCGCCGGCGAAGGGCACCACGGCGCTGTTGAAGATACTGTTCGAGTCGGGCAGCAGGTCGCGCGGAATGATAGGGTTGGCGGTGTCTCGCCACATCACGCCCCGCTGGCCGTTTCTTTCCTCCCAGGGCATGTTGGGAAGCGGCTGTCCATAGATTTCAAGTTTGTCCATATTGTTTAAAGTGTGTTGTAAGAAGTCTTTTAAAGCAGAAGAGCCGGTTCCCTGTTTTACAGGTTGTTGAGCAGGTCGGCCTTGCCGTCGTTGATAAGTTTGAGCACGAGTTCGCCGAAGAGCGTGTTCTGCCATGCGAACCAGGGCCGTGTATAGTCGGCCGCGTTGTCCTTGTTGAACGACTCGTGGATGAATCCCGTCTGAGCGTCGGTTTTCATGAGCGTGCGCATGCACCAGCGAATCTCATCATCGTTTTGTGCGGTGAAGCATTTCATCATAATGCTCATGGGCCACACCATATCGTAGCCGATGTGTGGACCGCCGATGCCCTCGGCCGCCTTTCCTCTGAAGAACCAGGGATTGTCCTCGCTCCACACGAAGCGCCGTGTGTTCTGGTAAATGGGGTCGTCGAGGGGCACATCGCCCAGATAGCCCATGGCCAGGAGGCTGGGCACATTGGCATCGTCCATGAGAAGCCGGTTTCCGAAGCCGTCGACCTCGAAGGCATAGATTTTGCCATACTTGGGATGGTCCACTACGGCATACTCGCGGAGCGCCTTTTCCACCTCGTCGGCCAGGGCGCGGCACTCAGCCGCCAGGTCCGTATTTCCGTTCACCTTGGTCAGTATCTCGGCCGCCTTACGGAGCGACGATACCGCCATGAAGTTGGACGGTACGAGGAAGGGCAGTTCGGTTCTGTCGTCGGAGGGTCGGAATACGGAAGCGATGAGTCCTACCGGTTTCACGGGAGCCCCATAACCACCCCACCCCACGGTATCGTAGGTGCGGTCGGTCATGCGGAAAAAGTGGTACGGCCCGCGGTTTTCCTTTCGCTGCTGCTCCTTGAAAGTCTTGAGGACATTGCCGATGGCGTTGAGCCATACATCGCCGAAGATGGAGTCGTCGTGTGTGACGAGCCAGTACCAGTAGGCCAGTCGGATGGGATAGCAGAGCGAGTCGATTTCATACTTCCGCTCAAAGACATCGGGACACATCTGCGTGGCATCCTTCTGCCATCCGGCACCGGTGGGTCCGTTGTTGAAAGCATTGGCATAACGGTCGATGTTGATGCACTTGAACTGCCTCAGGATAACGCCGCGCAGCATTTTCTGCAGTTTGGGGTCCTGCGGCGCCAGTTGCACATACGGCCACACCTGAGCGCCCGAGTCGCGCAGCCACATGGCGGGAATATCTCCGGTATAGACGAAGGTGTCGTCCTCGCCGTCGATGACGCTGTAGTGCACGGTCGACTCCAGTGTGTTGGGGAAGCAGTTGGCGAACATCCACGCCAGGCGGGGATTCCCTTTCAGAATGCGCTGCACCTCTTTTATTTTCTTCTCCACGGCCTGCGAAGAGAAGAGGCGTTCCTCTACGGGCGGTCGTTTGGAAACATAGACCTTCACATTGTCGGGCACGGCTGCCGTGTACCGGTCGTTGATGGTCACCTCGGCATTCTCCTGGGCCGCGAGAGAGAGCGGTCCGCAGGCGAGGGTCAGTGCGAGAAACAGGTGTCGGGTGTTCATGTTGCGCTTTGTTTTTTAGGGTTATGTTTTAGGGACGGTCCTTGGCTTTGGTGCCAAACCTCGACGGGTTGGGTCCCATTACCAGTTCGAGCGTTCCTCCGCCGACGATGTCCTTGTAGTTGATATACGACTTGGTGTAAGGTTTTCCGTTGAGGCGTGCGCTCTGCACATAGATATTCTCCTTGCTGTTGCCGGTAGCCTTTACGGTGAAGGTCTTGCCGTTGCCCACGTTGACAGTGGCCTCTGTGAAGAGCGGCGAGCCGATGATGAACTTTCCGCCGGCCGGTTCCACCTGATAGAGTCCGAGGGAGGAGAGCACATACCATGCCGACATCTGTCCCACGTCCTCATTGCCGCTGAGTCCGTCGAAGTCGTTGCGGTACATCTCGCTCATGGTCTGTCTGAGCAGCCGTGCCGCCTTCCAGGGCTGCCCCACATAGTTGTACATATAGATGACGTGGTGGCTCGGCTCATTGCCGTGGGCATACTGTCCGATGAGTCCGGAGATATCGGGCGATGCCTCAGCTCCCATGTCGCCGGTGACGAAGAAGAGCGAGTCGAACTTGGTGACGAATCGTTCTTCCGAGCCAAAGAGTTTCACCAGTCCGTGCACATCGTGCGGCACGAGCCATGTATACTGCCATGCGTTGCCCTCGGTGTAGTCGTCCTGACGGTGAACGGCGCCGAAGGGATTGAACGGCTCGCGGAACTTGCCGTCGGAACCCAGGCCGCGCATAAAACCGGTTTTCTTGTCGAAGTAGTGCCGGTAGGCCTTGCTGCGGTTGAAGAAATACTGGTAGTCGGCCTTCTTGCCCAGTTTTTTGGCCACCTGCGCCACACAGGCGTCGGCCAGTGCATATTCCAGTCCTTTTGCTACGGTCTCGAAGGTCGGGTCAAGGTCATAGGGCAGGTAGTCATACTGTTTGAGCAGGTTCATGCCCCGTTCGTCGAGCATGGCCGATGTCTTCATGGCCTGGAAAGCCTCCTCCTCGTTTTTCACATACCCTTTGAGCACCATGTCGGCCAGTACGGGTATGCCCGGGTTGCCCACCATGCAGTCGGTCTCATTGCCCATGAGGTGCCACACGGGCAGTTTGCCCTGTTCGCGGAAGATATGGATGAAAGTCTCGGCCAGGTCGGTCTGTTTCTCCGGGTGAATGAGAGTCATGAGCGGATAAGCCGCGCGGTAAGTATCCCAAAGCGAGAAAGTGGTATAGTTGACGAAGTCGCCCTTGTGTACCTGCTCATCGGCTCCGCGGTATGCCCCGCTCACATCGCTGAACACGGAAGGAGCCGTCATGGTGTGGTAGAGTGCGGTGTAGAACACCTTTTTCACCTCCGCGTCGTCGGTGGTGATGTCGATTTTCCCCAGTTCCTCGTTCCATGCCTGTCGTGCGGCCCTTACGGTGGCGTTGAAATCCCATCCGGGCAGTTCGGCCTTGAGGTTGGCCTTGGCCTCGTCGATGCTGACAGCCGAGAGCGCCACCTTGATAAGGAGCGGCTCATTGCCCTCTGTGCTGAACACGGAGATGGAGTCGCCCTGTTGTTTTTTCACCTTCACGTCGCGTGAGAACTCAGCGGCGAAGAACACATGCTGACTCTTGGCCCATCCCTTGCTGTGTCTGTGACCGGTGAGCATGCGTGGACTCTCCAGCTGCATGGAGCAGTCGGCCATCTGGTCCCATCCGATGCCCTGCTTCAGGTTGACGGCGAAGAGGCCTCCCTCGCTGTCGGCACCGAAGGTATAGCGGTGGAATCCCACGCGGCGGGTTGCGGTGAGTTCGACGAGTACATTGGGATCGGAAAGTTTGATGCTGTAGTAGCCGGGGGTGACATGCTCGCTAAGATGTGAGAAGCGCACCTCTTTCTGGCAGCAGCACTTCACGGGCAGGAAGGCCACATCGCCGAGGTCGCCGATGCCTGTTCCGCTGAGGTGCATGTGTCCGAATCCCACCAGCACGGAGTCGCTATAGTGATAGCCCGAGCACCAGTCCCATCCGCGTGTTGGCTCCGTGGGGCCGAGCTGCACCAATCCGAAGGGCACGTTGGCGCCCAGGAACACGTGTCCGTGGCCGCCGGTACCTATCCAGGGGTTTACGTACTGTGTAAAGTCCTTATCGACAGCCATAGCCGACAGGCAGGGCAAGAGTGCCACACATATGATGGCAGATAGTTTACGCAAAAGGTGTTTCATGATGGTATATCTATGATTTTGGGAACAAAGATAATGAAAACCGCATGACAAACAAAATGAATGGATTCATTTTTTTAGCCTTTAGGATATCTAATTCAAGTTTTTCTTTCGCTCAACAATCGGAAGTAAAAGGAAGTCAAAGAGGATGGCTAAAAAAATGTTAAAACTAAAGGAAATTGCATTTCGCCATAAAATAATTACTACATTTGCAAAACGATAATAATAAATAAGAATTAAAACTACGGATTTTTCTGATTTGTCTGATAGTAAGAATCAAGACTACGGATTTTTCTGATTTGTCTGATAGCAAGAATTAAAAACTACGGATTTTTCTGATAGTAAGAATCAAAACTACGGATTTGTCTGATTTGTCTGATATTCATTCGATTTTTTAGACGCGCGATCCAAGCCCTATGGAAAAAAAGATTTACACGACCCCACTCAGCGAGATACAGCCTCTGGTGACAGGGGATGTAATGGACGGCGTCGTTACCAGTGTTAAGGCCAAGAAAGGTGATGAAGACTTAGGCTTCAAATATGGCGGCGGCGGCACCGGTGAAGCCTATTCCGGCAGCCCCATTTGGGACAATGAGGACGAGTAAGGCTTAAATGGGCCTAAAGTCTGATACTGACCATTTCAGAGAAAGAATTCTAATGTCCACCAAGACAGCTATGGTGGTAAAGCGAAATAGAGGTCAGCATAGAGCTGCCCTTACCGAGGAGGTGGATGAACACCTCCTTTTTTGTGTTTTTATGCGTTGTAGACACAAAAAAATGAGAAACACTTTTTCTTTTCAGGATTTTTACGTAAGTTTGCGTTGTACTAAACGCTCAAAACCATGAAAAGAACCCTACTTATCACCATGATGACCGGCCTGTGCACCCTTGCGCTGACCGCCAGCTGCGACGACAGCAACAAGAAGAAGATAGCCGAACAGCAAGCCACCATCGACTCGCTGCAGCGCGTGCAGGAAGCCTACCGCCAGCAAGCCGCCGAGAAGGCAGAAGCCGAGGCTGCCGAGGCAGAGGAAGAAGTCCTTGACACTGCCGAGCTGAAAGGACTGTCGGAGATACCCGCCGAGCGCGAGGCAGCCCCTGCAGAGGCATTCGTTGATGTGGAAGAGCCTACGGAGGGTGCCCCCGTACGCGGTAACAGCAATCAGCATGAAGTCATCGTCTACTGCTGTTCGTCGGACGGATTCGTCAACATCCGCCAGCGTCCTGACGGCCAGTCGCCCATCCTGGGTAAGTTGACCGCCGGCGGCCGCGGAGCCCTTGTGCTCGACTCATCGGGCAAGTGGTGGAAGGTACGCGACAACAACACGGTGGGCTATGTGCACAGCAGCTACATCACCACCGATTTGAACCGCTCCAAGGCGGTTGCCTCACGGCTTTCCAGCCAGAGCAAGCAGACCAGTCAGGCCAAGGCCGACAAATATTATTATGTAGTGATAGGCAGTTACAGCACACTGGCCGAAGCCAAGCGCGTGCGTCTGGAGGCCGACATCTTCGCCGGGAGCCCCGTATACAAGACCATGGTAAACGGCAAGGCCGTATACCGCATCTGCCCGTTTGAGTTTACCACCAAGTCGAAGGCCGAGCAGTATGTGCGCGACATCAAGAACTCCTTCTGGACCGACGCCTGGGTGTGGGGCACGAACGAGCGGCCCCAGGTGGTGTATAAATTCCCCGGACTGAAATAGTCGCCGCCATGAGAAAATGGTTTATGCTGCTGTGCTGCTGGCCCCTTCTGCTGGCAGCCGAAGAGCTGTCGTCGCCCGGCGGACAGACCACCCTTCGTTTCTACATCGACAAAGGCCAGCTCACCTATGAGCTGCACTACAAAGGCCAGCCGGTGCTTCGGCCCTCGCACTTAGGACTGGAGCTGGTGAACTGGCCCAGTCTGATGGACGGATTCTCGCTGGTGAAGACCGAGCGGAGCACCTTCGACGAGACGTGGCAGCCCGTATGGGGCGAGGAGCGCGCCATACGCAACCACTACAACGAATTGGCCGCCGAGGTGGTGCAGGAGCGCACGGAGCGGCACATCACGCTCCGTTTCCGCGTCTACGACGAAGGCATCGGCCTTCGCTACGAGCTGCCCCGTCAGGAGCAGCTCGACAATGTGATTGTGGGTGAGGAGCACACCCAGTTTGCCCTGACCGGCGACCACACCGCCTTCTGGCTCCCCGGCGACTACGACACCGACGAGTACGAATACACCGTGTCGCGGCTCTCCGAGGTGCGCCTTCTGCAGGAGCAGGCCCGCACGGAGAACGCCACACAGCGCGGTTTTTCCCCAACCGGTCTTCAGACCTCGCTGTTGCTGAAGACCGACGGCGGCCTGTACATCAACATCCACGAGGCCGCCTTGGTGGACTACTCGTGCATGCATCTGAACCTGGACGACGAGCACATGGTGCTGGAGTCGTGGCTCACCCCCGACGCCAAGGGCCGGAAGGGCTTCATCCGCTGTCCCACGCACACCCCCTGGCGCACCGTGATGGTGACCGACGACGCCCGTGAGATGCTCGCCTCGCGCCTCATCCTCAACTTGAACGAACCCTGCAAACTGACTGATACCTCGTGGATTCACCCCACCAAGTACATGGGTGTGTGGTGGGAGATGATGACCGGAAAGAGCACCTGGAACTACGCCGACTACCAAGCCGTGAACCCCGACACGACCGACTTCGCCCGTCTCGCCCCCACCGGACGCCACGGTGCCAGCCGCGAGAATGTGATGCGCTACATCGACTACGCCAGCGAGCACGGTTTTCCTGCTTTGCTTGTGGAAGGTTGGAACTGCGGATGGGAAGACTCGTGGCAGAAATACAACAACTACAGTTTCACCCGTCCCTACCCCGACTTTCCCGTTCAGGAGCTGCAGTCGTACGCCCGTAGCAAGGGCGTGCGGCTCATCATGCACCATGAGACGAGCGGGTCGGTGGCCCACTACGAGCGGTATATGGACGAGGCCTACGCCTTTGCCCACGACAACGGCTACGACCTTATCAAGACCGGCTATGTGGGCAACATCTTCCCCTCCGGCCACCACGGCGACCAGTGGATGGTAGACCACTTCCTGTACAGCGTGCGGTTGGGCGCCAAGTACCACCTGATGATAGACGGTCACGAAGCCGTACGCCCCACCGGCCTGTGCCGCACCTATCCCAACTTGGTTTGCAATGAGAGCGCCCGCGGCATGGAATTCCAGGCTTCGGCCGGTGTGCAGCCGCGCCATGTCACCATTCTTCCCTTCACCCGTCTGCAGGGCGGTCCGATGGACTACACCCCCGGCATTCTTGAGATGGACGTCTCGAAAGTGAACCCCGAGAACCACTCGCGCGTGAAAGCCACCGTGTGCAACCAGTTGGCGCTGTATGTGACGCTGTACAGTCCGCTTCAGATGGCGGCCGATGTGCCCGAGAGCTACGAGCGTTACAGCGACGCCTTCCAGTTTATAAAAGATGTGGCGGTAGACTGGGACGAGAGCCGCTATCTGGAGGCTGAGCCTGGCGAGTATGTCACCGTGGCGCGCAAGGCCAAGGGCAGCGAGGAGTGGTTTGTGGGCAGTGTGGCCGGCTGCAAGGCCCACGAGTCGGTGATAGCGCTCGATTTTCTGCAGCCCGGCATCCGCTACACCGCCACCATCTACGAAGACGGGAAGGACGCCAGTTGGCAGGAGCGCCCGGACTCCTACAGCATACGGACGAAGAAAGTGACAAAGGGCAGCCGCCTGCGCCTGCGGGCTGTGGAAGGCGGGGGATGGGCTATTAAGATAAGTGCAGAGCAACCATAAGAACCAACCTTATTAATATATATGGAAGAAGATAAAACGTCTCTTGTGCTAAATAATGAGATATTCTATGAAAAGCTTTTCTTTTACCAGAAGGCAGAGGTCCTTTATGCCCTCACATTCCATTTTACCACGACCTATCTTTCTCCAAAAGGAGATCGCACGGTAGACCAAATGGTCCAGGCAGCACGTTCAGGAAAGCAGAACATCATCGAGGCCTTTGCAGATGGCGTGACATCCTCCGAACTGCAATTGAAGCTGCTCAATGTGGCGCGGTCCTCGCTGAAAGAGCTGCGTGCCGATTATGAAGACTATATACAAACGCGGCATTTGACTCTTTGGCAACCGCATCACCCAAGATATAAAGAAATGCTCATTTTTTGCCGTAACCACAACAAGAGGAATGAATATGAGCCATACTTTGACAGATGGAATGCCGAGGAGCTATGCAATGTTGCCGTAACCGTTCTTCATCTAGTGGACAAGATGATGATGAGCTATCTGAAAAAGCTTGAAGAGCAATTTGTGAAACAAGGAGGTATGAAGGAGCGCATGCATGCTGCTCGGACTGGCTATAGGAAAGGTGTCGATGAAGAACTGGAGCGACTTCGAACCGAGAACAAGGTGTTGCGCCAGCGGGTGCCAATATTGGAGCAAAAGATAGAAGAACTACTCAGGGAAAAACGCCACATAGAGGTGCTGCTTCAACAAGAGAGAATGAAAAGAAGATAAAAGGCCTAGAAGCTATAGAGGACCTAGAGCCCCTAGAAGCCCTAAAAAACTTAGAAAACCTAGAGACCCTAGATGCCCTAGATACCGTAGAAACCCCAGAAAAAGCATGATGACACTTAAAGACTTTCTATCATCTTGGCACAATGGCGAGGAGCGGCTGACGGTGCACACGAGCGGCTCAACGGGTGCGCCGAAGGCGCTGCTTGTGGAGAAGCGCCGCATGGCGGCCTCGGCACGCATCACCTGCGATTTTCTCGGCCTTGAGCCGGGCGACAGGGCCCTGCTCTGCCTGCCGCTCGACTACATCGCCGGCAAAATGATGGTGGTGCGGGCTCTCACGCGAGGCCTGCAACTGCTGGCTGTGACACCCTCCGGACATCCTCTGAAAGATATCGATACGATCGATGACAGCAGCTGGTGCGACCTGACCGCCGCGACCCCCTCCGGACACCCGCTTAGAGATATCGATACGGAGGAAGGCGGCATCTGGTGCGACCTGGCCGCCATGGTGCCGATGCAGGTGCACCACTCACTGCAGACGGCCGAGGAGAAGGCCAAGCTGTGGGGCATCCGACACCTCATCATCGGCGGCGGCGCCATCGATGATGAACTTGAGAAACAACTGAAAGACCACCCCCATGCCGTGTGGAGCACCTACGGCATGACGGAGACGCTGTCGCACATCGCTCTGCGCCGACTGAACGGCCCGGAGGCCAGCAGCTGGTACACCCCCTTCAAGGGCGTGGCCATCCGCCAGAATGAAGACGGCTGCCTGGTCATCGACGCGCCCGAAGTAGCTGAAAGCACCCTGGTGACCCACGACATCGTGGAGATAGCCGACGACGGCCGCCGCTTCAAAGTGCTGGGTCGTAAAGACAATGTAATCTGCTCCGGCGGCATCAAGATACAGATAGAAGAGGTGGAACGGCTGCTCCGGCCCCATCTCACCGCCCCCTTCCTGGTGAGCAAGCGCCCCGACAAGGTGCTGGGCGAAGCTGTCGCCCTTCTGACGGAAACCACCGACCTGGCAAGCATAGAAGGAATCTGCCGGACGGTATTGCCCCCCTATTGGCGTCCACGCCACTACCAACACACCGGACATCTGCCGCTTACCGAGACAGGAAAACCCGCCCGAGCCGAAGCCGAACGCATCATTCGAGACGGTTCGGCAGGAAGGCAGACTTGACGAAATGTAACATTTTGTTTTGCTCTACTAACATTCCTTAAAATACAAGCCCAAAATTAGTAGAGAATAATGCAGAAAATACCATGATGTAGAGCACACTTGTCAAAAAAAAGCGGACAGAAAGCGAACTATACTGTTAAAAAATGTTTATTTCTATCATTTTCTTAACGAATTTTGCCATTTCTTAAAAAAAATGTCTACTTTTACAATCATTTTAACTGAAAAGTCAATCTGAGAAAAACAACAAACCATAATTTCCTACTATCTAATATCATTAACGAATCCTAAAATTAAAAAGCAATGGAAAAGGAAAAGAATGCAAGAGGACTCTTGAACAGAGTTCTATGGTCAATGCTTTTCATGCTCTTTAGCGTGGGAGTCTATGCACAGGACATTACTGTGAAAGGCACCGTAGTAGACCAGTACGGTGACCCCGTGATTGGCGCCACAGTGAAATCTGCCGGCGGCAAGACGGGAACAGTGACCAACGTAGACGGTGAGTTCCTCCTCAAGTGTCCGGCCAACAGCCAGATTGAGGTGAGCTACATCGGTTTTGCTCCTCAGACAGTGAAAGCTGCAGGCAACGTGAGCGTTGTTCTTCAGGAAGACGTTCAGGGTCTGAGCGAAGTGGTGGTGACCGCTCTCGGTATCAAGAAAGATGCCCGTAAGGTAGGTTACGCCGTGAGCCAGGTGAAGGCCGAGGACCTTGTGAAGACAGGTGCTCCTAACTTTGCCTCCGCTCTTTACGGTAAGGCAGCCGGTGTGCGTGTGAACGCCGCTCCTGGTGGTAACGTTTCGGCCGTTTCAATGACGGTTCGTGGTCTTACCTCCATCTCCGGTAACACCCAGCCTCTGATTGTGATGGACGGTATGCCTATCCGCAACGGCAACACCAACAACGAAGGCTACTGGACCGACCAGCGCATCCGTTCGAACGGTTTGGTGGATATCAACCCCGAGGACATCGAGAGCATCTCGATTCTGAAAGGTGCAGCCGCATCTGCCCTCTACGGTTCTGAGGGTAACAACGGTGTGGTGATGATTACCACTAAGAAGGGCAACAACGGTGGCGGCACCCATGTTGACTTCACCGCCAACGTGAGCTGGGACCACCTGGCCTACATGCCCGACATGCAGACCGACTTCGGTCCTGGTTACGACAACTGGGTTCTGGGCAACGATGACCCCGCCGCTCTGACCGGTTTCCGCCAGGTGCGTGTAGACCGCGACGGCAAGACCATCACCACCCCGAGCCGTGAGACCTACTACTCGTATGGTCCCCGTTACGACTCGAGCAAGAGTGTGACCTACTTCGACGGCACCGTTCGTCCTTACGAGGCCATCGGCGGCAACCAGTGGGACGAGGTGTTCCGCACCGGTTTCAACCAGAACTACAATGTCTCCATCACCAACAGCACCGAGAAGAACAATGTACGTTTCTCTTACACCTACAGTGATGTGGAGGCCATGCAGTACAACTCAAACAACCACAAGCACAACTTCAACCTGGCCGGTACGCTGAACATTCTGAAGAATGTGAAGTTGAACTACAACGCCACGTACCTGAACCAGTATATCAAGAACCGTCCGTACCGTATCACCCGTATCGTTCAGAACTACTCGGGTATGTTCGGTTCTTTCACCGATGTGAAGTACATCCGTGAGCACACCATGACCAGCCTTGGCTACATGAACAGCATTTCGGCAGCCAACGGCGGTACCACCAACACGCTGACTCCGGACGAGCAGTTCCTCTACACCCCGATGGGTTCGACCTCTCTGATCAGCGAGTACTTCTGGAACATTCTGGGCCGTACCCAGGAGGAGTATCACAACCGTTTGATTGCCAGTGTGAACCCCACTTGGGAGATTATCCCCGGTCTGACCCTGAGCGGCCGTGTGGCCACCGACCTCACCTCCGACCGTCAGGAGAACAAGAACTACTCTGAGAACTCGCACATTTTCTCCACCAGCGGAGAGTACAGCGACAGCTACTCTCTGGCCAACAGCCAGTACGACATTGTGTACGGTGACGTGATGCTGACCTTCGACAAGGTTTTTGCCGACAAGCACAATGTGCAGGCCAACCTGGGTTACAATGCCCGTCAGGAGACCTTCTATCTCTCGAACGTAAGTACCAGCAAGGGTCTGAGCCAGGAGAACTGGTTCAACCTGAATGCCTCTGTAGGTACGAAGAACGCCTCTTCGAGAGAGTCTCACCTGCTGCGTACCGGTGCTTTCCTGACCGCCTCTTACGGTTATGACAACTGGGCCTACATTGAAGGAACCATCCGCAACGAGAAGACCTCTACGCTGAAGAACGGCAACAACTCGTTCTGGTATCCCTCTGTCAGTGCCAGTGTGATTTACACCGAGCTGTTGAAAGACAAGCGTCCGGCTTGGTACGACTATGGTAAGGTGCGCGTGAGCTATGGTGTCGTGGGTAACGACCCCGGTGTCTACTTCGCCAACAACGCCTTCAGCCAGGGCAGCGTGAAGCACCCCAATGACATTGTTTACAACTACATCGACACTTCTGTAGGTAACGAGGGCCTTGGTCCTGAGGAGAAGAAAGAGTTTGAAATCGGTATTGAGAGCAAGTTCTTCAAGAACCGCCTCGGCTTCGAACTCACCTACTACAGCAACGACATCAAGGACCAGCTGCTTCAGACGACAGCCGCCGCCGCCATGGGTGGCCGCAGCATGTGGATGAACATTGGTGACCTGAAGAACCAGGGTATTGAGTTTGCCGCTTACGGCACTCCGTTTGAGAACAAGGACTGGCGTTGGGATGTACGTGCCAACATAGCCTGGAACAAGAATGAGGTGAAGAAGCTGGCCGAAGGTCTTGATGTTCTGTCGCATGCCAACTTCGACAACGGCGCCGCTACCATCGAGTCGCACGTTGGCGAGCCTATGGGTGACTTCTACGCCTATGTTCACAAGCACCTGTACCGCATGAGCGACGGCTCGCTCATGTCGACCGGTCCCGAGCTCGACGAAGTTTTGGACCACAAGACCCTTTCCATCAAGGAAGACCTTGGCAAGCTGACCCAGGACGGTTATTATGTGACCGACACCTCCAAGCGCCGCAAGGTGGGTAACGCCATGCCTAAGGTGGTTGGTGGTTTCGGCACCAGCCTCACCTGGAAGAACTTCACCCTCGACATGTCGTTCGACTTCCGCATCGGCGGTGACGTGATCAACCAGCCTTGGCAGTACTACATGGACACCGGTATCATCAAGGACGCTGTTGGCGTGCGTGACGGCAAGAGCGGCGGTATCTACTACTACTGCGATCCCGTGGGAGGAGTTCAGAGCATTGACAATGTCAGTTCCATCCATATCATCGACGCTCCCTCCAACTACGAGCGTGGTGTAACGAAGGTTGGCGACAGCTGGGTATACGACAATGGTGTGATTCAGAAAGGTGTAAATGCCGACGGTACTCCCAACAACGTGGTGGTTACCCAGTTCGGTATCAACGACATGCAGTACGGTTGGGGTACCAGCTCCACCCAAAGCTATGAGGAAGCCGTTCAGAAGAACAGCTATGTGAAGTGCCGTGAGATCAGCCTGGCCTACACGCTGCCCCGCACCTTCACCAAGAAGTTCGGTTGCAACAACCTGACTGTTTCGGCCTTTGCCCGCAACCCGTTCTACTTCTACCGTTCGCTTAAGTTGTTCGACGCAGAGACGACCGACGGAACCAACTGGGTATACCAGGCTCAGGTAGGTGGTTCTACCGCCAGCGCCCGTACCTTCGGTTTCTCGCTCCGTGCAAGCTTCTAAGTTATATTTAAACTATTCTGTTTATCTAATTAGGAACTTTTTAAATAGAAATGTATATGAAAAAGATAATTTATATGGCCTTTGCCGCCATGGGACTTATGACGCTTGCTTCTTGCTCGGACTCTGACTACGATGAGAAGTACTCCGACCCGTCCAAGACCTCGACCGTGGGTGTTCCGCAGGTGTTCACTGGCATTCTTCAGACCGGCAACACCTGGATGAACCCGGTATACTACCGCTACTATACACAGTCGACCACCTCTGGCTGTTTCTCTGGTGTGATTGGCAACTCCAACGGCCGCGGTCGTTTCCGTGGCGCCAGCGAGGGATATTTCAACACCCGCTGGATGGACTTCTACAACATGCTCACCCAGTTCCGTGTACTGGAGCGCACCTATGATGCCCTGCCCGACGAGCAGAAAGAAGCCAACAGAATCTTCCTTCTTCTGGGCCGCACCGTGATGCAGGCACAGCTGCATGAGGTTCTCTCCATTTGGGGCGACGCTCCCTACAAGGGTGCCGGTACCCTCTGGATGGACGGTGACTATGCAAGGGCCAAGGCCGCCATCGTGTACGATGACGACGTGGAGGTATACCGTCAGATTCTTGCTGACCTGAAGGAAGTGGGCGACTTCTTTGCCGCCGGCAACCTGAGCTCCATCGGTCTTACCTCTCTGAAGACCCAGGACTTCAGCAGCGCCGAAGGCAACGCCGACATCTGGCAGCGCTATGTGAACTCTCTCCGTCTGCGCATCGCCCTCCATCTGGCCACCAATGGTGACCTGACCTCCGAGGCCCGCAGCGCCATCGCCGAGATTCTGAACAATTCGGCCAAATATCCGCTCATTGAGACCAACGAGCAGAACATCGGTGTGAACGGTGACACCCAGACCGACAACTTCAACTATGGCAAGAGCATCGCACAGGCTCTGGCCGGCCGTTCGGAAGGTTCCGGTTCTCAAGCCATGCTCGACGCCATGAACGTGCCTGCCAATGGTATTCCCGATGCCAACACCGACCCGCGTCTGCCCGCCATCTACGACTGCAACCCCGACGGTGAGTACATTGCCTACGACAACTCTCTGACCAGCTCTCAGATCAGCAACATCGCCGATGAGAAGAACAAGGAGTATTTGGAGAGGGACAAAGACCTACACGCCAACTACTACTGCTACATCGACTCCATCGCCTTCGCCGGCTGGGCCACCTATCAGGGCAACGCCAACCTGAACGGTGTGTGGAGCAGCGCCGCCGAGGTAGCTCTGAGCAAGGCTGAGGCCTATCTGATGGGTTACGGTGTGAGCGCCGACGCCGCCAAAGCCAAGACTGAATTTGTCAAGGGTGTTGCTCTTTCCAACGAGTACTACTGGAATGTGAAGTTGAACAGCTCTCTCACAACTGGCTACACAGCACCTGTATTGAAAACTGACGAAGAAGGTAAGGCCATTAAAGATGCAGATGGTAATGACATCTATCTTTCCTATGGTTTCATCAATGACAGTTATAACGGATCGCGTCAACTCATGGATGATGCAAAACTCGTAGCAGAAGATTTGGCCGCTGCCAAAGGAGAGATGAAGACCTACATTGACAAAGTTTCCAGAGAGTATGCCGAGAAGATTTGGGACGCCTCGCAGCGTGTCATCGCCACCCAGCTGTGGCTGAACTTCGGCTACATGAACGAGCTGGAGGCTTGGAACGTGGTACGCCGTACCGGTTTCCCGACCGTGAAGTTTGCCCGCGACACCCAGCAGGCCGACTATCCCACACCTCCGCACCGTCTGCCCTACCCGAGCAACGAGAGTACCTACAACAAGGACAACTATGAAGAGGCTGTGAAGAAGAACTACTCCGAGCCCTCTGGCTACTACACCAAGCTGTTCTGGGCAAAGGACAACTACTACTCACTGTACTAAGGTGCGAATTCTGCAATAAGAAAGATTCGTTCTCTCTATTGCAAGACCATAAGAAAACTCCGCAACGGCGCAAACCGTTGCGGAGATTTTTTTGTCGGCGGACAAGATTCGGACACAAAAAACGTTATACAAAAAAAGAGCAGAAAGAACCCCTAAAAAACACGCCCCATGAAACAGCATAGCATTTACCTTACCGCGGTCATGACCGCCCTCGTGCTGAGCACCTCCAGTTGCAGTGTATTGAAACGCCACTCCGACGACTGGACCCGTAACACCACCTACATGATACCCGAACACAAGGAGATACAACTCACCGCCGAGCAGCAGCAATATGTGACGAAGAACAACACCTTCGGCTGCCGGCTTTTCAGTGAAGTGGTGAACGGGAAGCCGAAGGAGAGCGCCATCGTGTCGCCCCTCAGCGTCACCTACCTGCTCGGCATGCTCAATGCCGGTGCCGAGGGTACGACCCGTCAGGAAATCACCGATGTGATGGGGTTCGGTGATGACCGTGACGCGCTGAACACCTTCTGCAAGAAGATGCTGAAAGAAGCCCCCTTTGCCGACAGCGGTGTGACCGTGGAGGTGGCTAATGCCCTCCACGTGAACAGCGGTCAGGGCATCAAGCTCCAACGGGATTACGAGAACACGGTGACCGACTGTTACGAAGCCTCCGTAGAAGCCCTCGATTTCGGCAAGGACAGCAGCAAGAAGATGATAAACAGCTGGTGCAGCAAACACACTCACGGCATGATACCCAGCATCATCGACAAGCTTGACGCCGGCACCCTGATGGTGGCCCTCAACGCCATCTACTTCAAGGCCACCTGGAACGAGCCCTTCGACCCCAAGGACACCCGCCAGGCCGACTTCACCCTGGCCGACGGTCGGAAGGTGAAGCGACAGCTGATGCACCGCCACGCCTATGCCCAATACAGCCAGAACGAGGATTTCGCCATGCTCTGCCTGCCCTATGGCGATAAAGGCTACTGTATGTACGTGCTGCTGCCACAACCCGGCAAGACCACCGGCGACATCATCCGTCAGCTTGACGACGAACGCATCCGCAAAGCCCTCCGCCAGCAGTACAAGGCAGAGGTGGACATTCTGCTACCCGCCTTCACCACGGAGAGCGACACCGAGCTGAACGATGTTCTGAAAAAGATGGGCATGCCCACCGCCTTCGCCCCCCGTGCCGACTTTTCGCGCATCAGCAATGCCCCCCTTTACATCGGTTCGATGAAACAGAAGGCCAAGATAGAAGTGAACGAGGAAGGCACCAAGGCCTCGGCGGTGACGGTGGCCGAGATGCTGCTGGGTTCAGCGGCGGGCCCCAGCCTACAGCCACAGAAAGTGGATTTTCACGCCGACCGCCCCTTTGTGTATCTCATCCGGGAGATGAGCACCGGCGCCCTTTTCTTCCTGGGGCAGTATCTGGGAGATTAAGGGGGGGGAGCTTTCTAGGGGAGCTAGGGGCTCTAGGGTTTCTAGGGTTCCTAGGGTTTCTTGAAGAAGCTTGTAGAAGCTTTTATGTTTTTTGGATTTTTCTGAAGTGGAATAAAAAATATTTGCTATATTTGCAATATCAAGCCATTCCATGGATATCAGGAAAAACAGAAGCATAAAATCACTGTCGCTATGAAGAAGACATTATTGGCCCTGCTCCTGGCCGTGACCACAGGAGCGGCAGCTCAACAGCATGAGCCTGTTGACTATGTGAGCACCCTTGTGGGCACCGAGTCGAAATTCTCCCTCTCCACCGGCAACACCTACCCCGCCATCGCCATGCCTTGGGGCATGAACTTCTGGGTGCCGCAGACCGGCAAGAACGGTGACGGCTGGCAATACACCTACTCGGCCGACAAGATACGCGGTCTGAAGCAGACCCACCAGCCCAGTCCGTGGATAAACGACTACGGCATGTTCTCCCTGCTGCCCACCGTGGGAGAGCGCATCTTCAACGAGGAGCAGCGTGCCAGTTGGTTCTCGCACAAAGCGGAGACCGCCACCCCCTATTACTACAAAGTGTACCTGGCCGACTATGACGTGACGGCCGAGATAGCCCCCACGGAGCGCGCCGCCCTGATGCGGTTCACCTATCCCGCCACCGATGCCGCCCATGTGGTGGTCGATGCCTTTGACCGCGGCTCGTCGGTGCGCATCATTCCCGAGGAGCGCAAAATTGTGGGCTACACCACCCGCAACAGCGGCGGTGTGACACCCAACTTCAAAAACTGGTTTGTGCTGGTGTTCGACAAGCCCTTCGAGCAGATAGCCTGCGTGCGCGACAGTGTGCTCGAGCCCGGCCAGAAGAGCGTGACGACCGACCACGCCGGCGCCATCGTGACCTTCAAGACCCGCCGCGGCGAGGCCGTCAATGTGCGTGTGGCCTCCTCGTTCATCAGCGAGGAGCAGGCCGTGCGCAACCTGCAGGAACTCGACGGCAATCTCGAAGCCGTCAAGGCCAAGGGCCGCAAGTGCTGGAACGACATTCTGGGCCGTGTGGAGGTGGAGGACGACGACATCGACCATCTGCGCACCTTCTACTCCTGCCTGTACCGCTCCGTGCTCTTCCCCCGCAGCCTGTATGAGATAGACGCCACCGGCAAGCCCGTGCACTACAGTCCGCACGACGGTCAGGTGCACGACGGCTACTTCTTCACCGACACCGGATTCTGGGACACCTTCCGCAGTCTGTTCCCCCTGCTCAACCTGCTCTACCCCTCGATGAACGAGAAGATGCAGGAAGGCCTTGTGAACGTGTACAAGGAGAGCGGTTTCCTGCCCGAGTGGGCCAGTCCCGGCCACCGCGGCTGCATGGTGGGCAACAACTCCGCCTCGGTGGTGGCCGACGCCTACATCAAAGGCCTCCGCGGCTACGACATCGACCAGCTGTGGGAAGCCGTGGTTCACGGCACCCAGGCCGTGCATCCCGAGGTGAGCTCTACCGGCCGTCTGGGCTACGAGCACTACAACCGTCTGGGCTATGTGCCCTGCGACGTGAAGATAACCGAGAGCGCCGCCCGCACCCTCGAGTACGCCTACGATGACTGGTGCATCTACCAGCTCGGCAAGATGCTGGGCAAGAAAGAGAAGGAGCTCCGTCCCTTTGCCCGCCGCGCCATGAACTACCGCAACCTCTTCGACCCTGAGACTTTGCTGATGCGCGGCAAGAAAGCCGACGGCACCTTCATGACCCCCTTCAATCCCCTGAAATGGGGCGACGCCTTCACCGAGGGCAACTCCTGGCACTACACCTGGTCGGTGTTCCACGACCCCCAGGGCCTTATCGACCTGATGGGCGGCGAGCGCACCTTCAACGCCATGCTCGACTCCGTTTTCAACCTGCCGCCCATTTTCGACGACAGCTACTATGGATTCCCCATCCATGAGATACGCGAGATGCAGATTATGAACATGGGCAACTACGCCCACGGCAACCAGCCCATCCAGCACATGATATACCTTTACAACTACAGCCGCCAGCCCTGGAAGGCCCAATACTGGGTGCAGCGCGTGATGGACCAGCTCTACACCGCCCTGCCCGACGGCTACTGCGGCGACGAGGACAACGGCCAGACGTCGGCCTGGTACGTCTTCTCCGGCATGGGCTTCTATCCCGTATGCCCCGGCAGCACCCAGTATGCCGCCTGCACCCCCTACTTCCGCCACATCAAGCTGCACCTGGAGAACGGCAAGACCGTCGACATCCAGACCAGCGGCGAGGGCTGCTACATCGAGCAGGCCACGCTGAACGGCGCCCCCTACACCAAGACCTACTATGAGCACAGCGACCTACTGAACGGCGCCCAGCTGCACTTCCGGCTCTCCACCCGACCGAACACCCAGCGCGGCACGGCTGATGCCGACCGTCCCTATTCCTACAGTCTGACCACACAGAAGAAAAAATAGCCATGTCCAGCCTCCGCACCCTTACCGCCGTCCTGGCCCTTACGGGCTTTCTCACCACCGCCGCCCAGCCGCAGGCTCCCGCCCCGGTAGGTCCGCTGCCCACCCCCCAGCAGGTGGCGTGGCAGCAAATGGAAACCTACGCCTTCATCCACTTCGGCCCCAACACCTTCGGCGACCGCGAGTGGGGCTACGGCGATGCACCGCTGAGCAGTTTCGCCCCCACCCGGCTGGACACCCGCCAGTGGGCCGCCACGGTGAAGGCCGCCGGTATGAAAGGCATCATCCTCACCGCCAAGCACCACGACGGTTTCTGCCTGTGGCCCACGAAATACACCGACTACAGCATCCGCAACACCCCCTACAAGGACGGCAAGGGCGACATCGTGGGCGAATTGGCCGCCGCCTGCCGTGAGTACGGCCTCAAGCTCGGCCTCTACCTCTCGCCCTGGGACCGCCACCAGGCCTTCTACGGCACCCCCCTCTACGTGGAGTATTTCCATGCCCAACTGGAAGAGCTCCTCAGTCAGTACGGCGACATCTTCGAGGTGTGGTTCGACGGTGCCAACGGCGGTGACGGCTGGTACGGCGGTGCCAAGGAGACCCGCAAGATAGACCGCCGCACCTACTACGACTTTCCCCGTGCCCATGCCACGGTGCGGCGCCTGCAACCCAACGCCATCATTTTCTCCGACGGCGGTCCCGGTTGCCGCTGGGTAGGCAACGAGAACGGCTACGCCCATGCCACCAACTGGTCGCTGCTCCGCATCAACGAAGTCTATCCCGGCTACGAGCGCTATCCCGAGCTGCAGCAGGGCCATGCCGACGGCGACACATGGGTGCCCGCCGAGTGCAACGTATCGATACGTCCCGGCTGGTTCTACCATGAGAAAGAAGACGACAAGGTAAAGAGTGTGGACCATCTGACCGACCTCTACTACCGCAGTGTGGGCCACAACGGCACCTTCCTCATCAACTTCCCCGTTGACCGAGAAGGCCTTATCCACCCCATCGACTCCGCCCGCGCCGTAGACTACCACCACCGCGTGGCCGCCGAACTGAAGACCAACCTGCTCCAGGGCGCCAAGGTGAGCGCCAGCGACACCCGCGACAAGCGCTATGGCGTGAAAGCCCTGACCGACGGTCTCTACGACACCTACTGGGCCACGCACGATGGCGAGCACACCGCCACGCTCACCTTCCGCTTCAAAAGGAGTACCCCGGTGAACCGCATGCTGCTGCAGGAATACATACCCTTGGGACAGCGCGTGGAAGCTTTTACCGTGGAATACCTGCAAGGCAAGGAGTGGCTTCCCGTACGCATGAAGGAAGAGACCACCACCATCGGCTACAAGCGTCTGCTCCGCTTCCAGACCATCCAGACCCGCGCGTTGCGCGTGCGCATCACCAAGGCCCGCGGTCCGCTGTGTCTGAGCGAGGCCGGTGCCTACTATGCCCCCCATGCACAGGAAAGCTATGAGGAGACCAAGGCTGAGCTGAAAGGTCTTTCCTACACCCTCGTGGGCAGCACCGACCCCCGCACCGCCACCCTCGACCTGGGTCAGCGGCGCACGGTGAGCAGTCTGCACTACCAGCCCGCCGCCAACGGTGTGGCCACCCACTACGAGATACTGGTGGGCGATGCCCCCGATGCCCTGCGCACAGTGACCACCGGCGAATTCTCCAACATCCGCAACAACCCCATCATGCAGCATGTGTACTTCACCCCCACCGACGGCCGCTACGTGCAACTGCGCGCCGTGCAGATGCTGAACGAAGGAGAAGCCCTGAAATATGACCAACTCATTGTGCAATAGACTATTGGCGGCAGCACTCTGCCTGTTGCCCCTGACCGCCGCCGCCCAGCTCACGCTGGTGCAGAAAGGCAAGGCCCGTGCCCGCATCGTATGCACCGGCGACACCGCCACAAGCCACCGCGCCGCCCGTCTGCTGAACACCTTTTTGGAACGCATGAGCGGCGCCACCCTGCCGCAGACCGATACCACCGGCCCCTACACAGCCCGCAAGGGCGACATCGTGATAGGCGAGCCGACCCCCGATGCCGGTGAGGACGGTTTTCAGGCCGTTAGCGGCCAGGGCATCCTGCACATCCGCACGGGCGGCGGCAGCGGTGCCGTGAACGGCATCGTGGCCCTGCTGGAACGCTATCTCGACGCCCACTACTATGCCTACCAAGCCTGGACGGTGGTGAAGCGGAAAGACATCCATCTGCCCGCCCTTCAACTCACTGAGACCCCCGCCTTCAGTTTCCGGCAGACCCAAAGCTACGGCAGCGACGACCCCGATTTTACCGCCTGGTTCGCACTGGAAAGCCATGAGCAGCTCTTCGCAGGCGACCTTTGGGTGCACACCTTCAACCGGCTGTTGCCCTCACGGGTGTACGGCGCCGCCCACCCCGAGTGGTACTCGCTGCTCAACGGCCGCCGCCAGCCCGGCGACCACAGTCAGTGGTGCCTTACCAACGACGAAGTGTTTGAGGCCGCCTGCCAGAAGATAGACTCCGTGTTCAAGGCCCATCCCGGCCTTCGCACCATCAGTGTGAGCCAGAACGACGGCAATAACACCCAGTGCCAGTGCGCCGCCTGCCGCGCCGTGGACGAGGAGGAAGGTTCGCCGTCGGGCAACCTGATACGGTTCATGAACCGTCTGGCCAAACGCTATCCCGACAAGGAATTCTCCACCTTAGCCTACCTCTACAGCATGCACCCGCCGCGCAAGACCCGTCCGCTGCCCAATGTGAACATCATGCTCTGCGACATCGACTGCATGCGCGAGGTGCCGCTCACCGACAATGCCAGCGGTCAGGATTTCATGCGCGCCCTCAGGGGGTGGTCGGCCATTTCCGACAACATCTTCGTGTGGGATTACGGCATCAACTTCGACAATGTGGTGTCGCCCTTCCCCAATTTCCACATCATCCAGCGCAATCTGCAGCTCTTCAAAGAGCACCACGCCACCAAGGTGTTTGAGCAGATAAACAGCACCAAGGGCACCGACCTGTGCGAGCTGCGCACCTACATGATGGCCAAGCTGATGTGGAACCCCTACCAGGACGCCGACTCGCTGATGCGCGGTTTTCTCGCCGGCTACTACGGCGCCGCCGCCCAGCCCCTGTACCAATACATCAAGATTATGCAGGGCGCGCTGCTGGCCAGCGGCATCAACCTGTGGATTTACGACTCCCCCATCACCCATAAGAACGGCATGCTGCGCCCCGCCCTGCTGAAGACCTACAACCAGCTGTTTGACAAGGCAGAAGCCGCCGTGGCCGACGATGAGGAACTGCTGCGCCGGGTGCGCATCGCCCGTCTGCCCCTGCAGTATGCCCAGCTCGAGCTGGCCCGCACTGAGCCCCAACGCGACGTGGCCCAGGTGACCCAGCTGCTCGACCTCTTCGAGCAGCGCACCGCCGACTACGGCATCCCCACGCTCAATGAGCGGCACAACAAGCCCTCCGACTACTGCGCCCTCTACCGCAAGCGCTTCCTGCCCACCGGCCGCGAGAACAAAGCCGCCCACGCCACGGTAAAATGGAACAAGGCCCCTGCCCAGCGCTACCGTGGCATAGCCGACACCGCCCTGACCGACGGTCTGTACGGCGGCACCACCTTTGTGGAGAGCTGGGTGGGCTGGGAAGGCGAAGATGCCGACTTCGTTCTCGACCTGGGCAAGGAGGAAACCTTCCACAGCGTGGAAATCGACTTTCTGCACCAGTTGGGCGCCTGGATACTGCTGCCCAAGGGCGGCCGCATCTCCTACTCTGCCGACGGCCAGCGCTACACGCAGCTCGGCACGTTCCAGTTTGCCGAAGACCGCGATGTATCCGTCAAATTCGTCGGCGGCCGTGCCGAGAGCTCCGTGCCCGTGAGCGCCCGCTACATCCGCATAGAAGTGGAGACTTTAGGCAACTGCCCCGACTGGCACTACGGAGTGGGTTACCCCGCCTGGTTCTTCATGGACGAGGTGGTGGTGGAATAGGAAATACAGAAAAGACACAAAAATATGAAGACAAGAAGAATTTTTACGCTCATGGTGTGTGCCCTGACCCTCACGGCCGGCCACGCCCAGAAGAAACTGCCCTACCGCGATGCCACCCTGCCCATAGAAGAGCGTGTGAACGACCTGCTCTCGCGCATGACCACCGAGGAGAAAGTGGGTCAGCTCCGCTGCACCCTTGCCTGGGACTATTATGAGACCGACGGCAAGAAAGTGGTGCCCTCGGAGAAGTTCAAGAAAGACATCGCCGAGGGACAAATAGGCATGCTTTGGGGCACCTACCGCGCCGACCCCTGGACGCGGAAGTCGCTCGAGAACGGTCTGAACCCCGAGTTGGCCGCTAAGGCCGGCAATGCCCTTCAGAAATACGTGCTTGAGCACACCCGCTTGGGCATCCCCCTCTTCCTGGCCGAGGAAGCCCCCCATGGTCACATGGCCATCGGCACCACGGTGTTTCCCACCGGTTTCGGCATGGCCGCCACATGGAGTCCGCAGTTGATAGAAAAAGCCGGCCAAGTAATCGGCAAGGAAGTACGCCTTCAGGGCGGCCATATCAGCTACGGTCCCGTGCTCGACCTGACCCGCGAGCCCCGCTGGTCGCGTGTGGAAGAGGCGATGGGCGAAGACCCCACCCTGGCCGGTGAGATAGGAGCCGCCATGGTGCGCGGTCTGGGCGGCGGTGACCTTACACAGCCCTACAGCACCCTGGCCACGCTGAAGCACTTCATTGGCTACGGCACTACTGAGGGCGGCCAGAACGGCGCCCCCACCTTTGTGGGTCCCCGCGAGTTGGCAGAGCAGTTTCTGCCCCCCTTCAAGAAAGCCATCGATGCCGGTGCGCTGAGCGTGATGACCAGCTACAACAGTCTGGACGGTGTGCCCAGCACCTGTGACCGCCACTTCCTGACCGACCTGCTTCGTGACGAGTGGCACTTCCGCGGTTTTGTGGTGAGCGACCTGTACAGCATCGACGGCATCTACAACACCCACCATGTGGCCGCCACACGGGCGGAAGCCGGTGAGATGGCCCTGAAGGCCGGTGTAGACGCCGACCTCGGTGCCCTCGCCTTCGCCGACCTGGGCGAATCGCTCCGTGCCGGCAAGATTACGGAGGCCGAGTTGGACCGCGCCGTGGCCCGTGTGCTGCGGCTGAAGTTTGAGATGGGCCTCTTTGAGCATCCCTATGTCGACGTGAAGGCCGCCCGCACACAGGTGCGCAGTGCCGAGCACAAGGCCGTGGCGCTGGATGTGGCCCGTGCCAGTGTGACGCTGCTCAAGAACGCACAGGGCACCCTGCCGCTGCGCAAAGACCAGCGTGTGGCCGTGATAGGTCCGAATGCCGACAATGTGTACAACCTGCTGGGCGACTACACCTCGCCGCAGGAGGAAGGCAATGTGAAGACCATTCTGACCGGCATACTCAGCAAGTTGCCTTCCGCGCAGGTGGAATATGTGAAAGGATGCGCCGTGCGCGACACCACGACAAGCGACATAGCCGCCGCGGTGCGTGCCGCCCAGCGCGCCGATGTGGTGATAGTGGCCGTGGGCGGTTCCAGTGCTCGCGACTTCAAGACCAGTTACAAGGAGACCGGAGCCGCCGTGACCGACAGTAAGACCCTGAGCGACATGGACTGCGGCGAAGGTTTCGACCGCTCCACGCTCGACCTGATGGGCCATCAGCAGCAGTTGCTCGAAGCCCTCGCCAAGACCGGCAAACCCCTGGTGGTGGTGTACATCGAAGGCCGTCCGCTGCTGAAGAACTGGTGCGATGAGCATGCCGCCGCGCTGCTCACTGCCTACTATCCCGGACAGGAAGGCGGTCTGGCCATCGCCGACGTGCTCTTCGGCGACTACAACCCCGCCGGCCGGTTGCCCGTCTCCGTTCCCCGCAGCGTGGGCCAGTTGCCCGTCTATTACAACAAGAAGGCCCCGTTGCCCCACGACTATGTGGACATGACCGCCAAGCCCCTCTACCCCTTCGGCTACGGACTGAGCTACACCCACTTCAGCTACAGCAACCTGACGGCCGCCGCCACTTCAGCCACCAGCTATGATGTGACGGTAGACGTGACCAACGACGGTGCCTATGACGGCGACGAGGCGGTTCAGCTCTATCTGCACGACGAGGTAGCCTCCACCTCGCAGCCGCTGAAGCAGCTCAAGCACTTTGAGCGGGTGTTCATACCCAAAGGCGAGACCCGCCGTGTGACCTTCCACCTGACGGCCGACGACTTCAGCATCGTGGGCCGCGACATGAAGCGCGTGGTGGAACCGGGCGAATTCCACGTGATGGTGGGTGCCTCGTCGGAAGACATCCGTCAGGACTGCAAGATTGAGATAAAGGGAAGTTAAAGGGAAGTTAAAGGGACATATGCCCACTGTATCGGGGTGAATATAGAGAAAAAGAGGGTGAGCTTGGGCTCATCCTCTTTTTATGATGTTATGATTCTGGCGATTGAAAGCCGTCTTCCGTTTGTCTACGCCTGCATATAATTGAGATAGAACCACGCCAGGGCAGCAATCACCAGGATGGTGATGACCGACTTGATGAGGCAGCTGGCGATTTTCCTGATGAGGAAGATTACGACGCACAGCACGATGATGCAGAAGGCATAATAAAGAATATTCTCGTTGCTCAGCATAAGATTCAAATGATAAGGGTGATGATTTACTGGAACAATTTTCTGAACTGGGTGGGCACCGGTGTGGTAAACTCCATGGGCTCACCGGTAATGGGATGGTAGAAGCACAGCATATAAGCATGCAGACAGAGGCGGTGCAAGGGGTCGTCGCCGTTGCCATATTTGGCATCGCCGCACACAGGATGCCCCATATCGGCAGCATGCACACGGATCTGGTTTTTCCGTCCCGTTTCCAGTTTGAACTCCAGGAGCGAGTGGTCGGTGGTTCGTGCCAGGGTATGGAAATGCGTGACCGCATATTTTCCGCCATTGTCGACGGGAGACGAATACGTGAAATACGCCTTGTTGTCCTTCAGCCAGTTGGCTATGGTTCCTCCCTCGTCGAGCACCTCGCCGGAGACGACGGCCACATAGCGGCGGTCGAAGACGATATCGTGCCAGTTGTGCTCCAGTATCTGCTCGGTCTCCATATCCTTGGCATACACCATGAGACCACTGGTGTCGCGGTCCAGACGGTGCACCACATGGGCGCGGCATTTCTGCCGTGTCTGTGCGAAATACTTGTCGAGCACGGCCTTGACATTGAGCGACGCATGGCCCGCCGCCATGGAGAGTATGCCGATTTCCTTCTCCACCACCACGAGATGCCGGTCTTCATAGACAATTTTGACATAGCGGCTCTTGAACCGGTCGTTGCGCTTGGTTTTGCTCACCGCCACTTTCATGCCCGGCCTCAGCGGGAAATCGAACTGTGTGACCACCTTTCCGTCGACCTTGATGCCACGTCCCTGCAGGGTAGCCTTGATTTTGGATCTGCTCTGCCCTTCTATTGTCTCGAGGAGGTATTCCAGGAGCGGCTGCTCCTTCCTCACCTCATAATGGGTATACTCCCCCACTTTCTGACTGCTGTATTTCTTCATGGGTGCAAAGTTACGAATAAACGAGCGCAAAATGAAAGGAAAACTTGTTTTTCTTTCTTTTGCCGAGTGTCAGTAACTTCGGCGCAGCCAAAGTTACGAATAAACGAGCGCAAAATGAAAGGAAAACTTGTTTTTCTTTCTTTTGCCGAGTGTCAGTAACTTCGGCGAAGCCAAAGTTACGGATAGAGTTTGAGCAAAGCAAAATAGACTGTTTATTTCTATTACAGAATGAAGCGACTCAATTGATATGACGACCTCGTTCAATCGGCATTTTTCGCCCGTCATCTAACGCAGACCTTGCATTGCTCGGTATGACCATCCTTATATCGTATTACTTTGACATGTACGCCCCTTGTTGGACGAATGACACGTACTCCATTGATGTTGTAATAGCTGACACTCTCTATTTCGCCTGGAAGGATTTGAGAAATAATCGCATTCGGCGTTGTATCTCTCCTGCAGTCGTTGGAAGTCTGCATGTTGTGAGTCCCAATGGTCGGATGATAGAACTTCCAGCAATCGCTTCCTCCGTCCGGGTATCTCCCTACTGTTTCTTTCGCTGAATGTGTGCCATAGCATAGAGAATCTCTCCATCGTCCATCTGACGATTGCAGGACCAAAAGGCAGTTGTCGACATTCTTCAATTTGAATGGCAGATGCAGTTCGGATATAGAAGATTTGTCATCGCACCACACTATCAAATGACCACCTGGCTGTATGATGGTGTTTACCTCGCCCCCTGCATCAATCTGATATTTGCTCTGTTCATCCTCATCAACACTAAAAAGCCACTGCGCCACATCAATGGCTTCTTGGCTTCTATTGTATAATTCTATCCAGTCAGCACGTTTACCGTAGTCATTTACATAGATGTCATTGGCAGCACTAATCTCGTTGATGCAGATGGGTGACACATCTTCTTCTGTTTTCTCATATACTGCCGTATATGTACCACTCTTTGTGATTTGGCACTCTTTATCATTGCTCAGCCATTTGCCCGTTTGGTCTCTCCAACCTGAAAATCGGTAGCCTTCAGCGGCATCAGTAGAGATAGAGGCTGGAGCGAAGAGCACACCAGAGAACTTTCCGAAGGGAACTTCCATATCACTTATCTGAATCCGGGCGAATGGACAGTTTGTGCCTAAGTTCACTTCTATCTTATTTGAGAGGGAATAGGATTTCATCAATGATTGTATGCGAGCCGTTCTATGGCTCTCTTCCCACATGGTTTGTTGCAACTTACTATAGGTGGTTGTTGTATAGCGGTTGTCGAATGACAGGGCATCCTTCACCAAAGAGCAAATGCTGTCTGCAATGAACTGGCACCGATCAGGAGTGTATATACTTCCATGAAGGATGCAGTATGCCGTCACAAACAGTTGGCGGAATTTGCTATTTTCTTTTAGATTGCGATAGAGATATATGATTTCGTTGTTATCCATTTCGTTGTTATCCAAATCTTCCACATTGTTAGTGTTTTCCCAGGTCAGGTCCTGATCGAAGAACACGAAGTGGAACTTGCCGTCATCTTGCCATCGATAGCCTTTCACGTTGTTATTGTTTAGTACCCAGTCACTTGTGCCCGTGTAACATATCGATGCCATATAGCGCACAAATTCGCCGATATCGAGTACCTCTGCCACACGAGTATATCCTTCGTCAGTATCAGCATAGTATGACGATTGAATCATCCTGTCGAAAGCCTCACGGGTACCGCCTTTCTGATGGTAACTTCCACTACTGTACTCAAAGCCGTCAATCTCGTCATCATCGTAGCCATAGTTTGCTGCACCATGAAACCGATTGCTCGGCTCCCGAACATTCATCATGGCTAAATACTTGCCATTGACAAACACATGAGCAGGCTGAAACTCTTGTGCATCGACATAGAAGCCGCTTGTCGTCAACACCTGCTGGGTGATACCGTCTTTGATACGAGGCCCGCCATCAGTTCGATTATTGTTGCCTCCATTACGAATCAACAGTTGCTTATACTCGTTGTATGGCTTGGCAGCAAAAGGAGATTTAGGGAAATGCCCATTGCCATCATATAGCTTTTTGGCCTGTACCTTAAACGAGGCTGGCTTGAAATGACGGCTCCATCCGCCAGCCACTTCAAAACTCGTTTCTTGATTGATGAGCATTTTGCCGTCTGCTGTCAGATACTCGAAGTTGACCGGACGCTCCCAATCCATATTGAGATTGGATTTTCCCGTTGAACCACGTCCCTGTATGCCGTTCTTGCCGTCCACATAGCAACCAATCATGTCATCGTAGAGATTGCGTGGGTCTGTAGTGACAGCGACGATAGGCAAATAGTAGTTTTTATCTTTGTAAATGTATGTACGAGAGACCACACCGCTCGGGAGATAAGCATCAGAGAACAACCGCAGACGCAACACCGTGGTCTTTGATACCGAAAAAAGCCCATCAGCGCTCGTCTTTCCATTTGTGAGTGTCGGAGTGCTGCCGTCTGTTGTGTAGCGGAGAGTCGTGCCAGAAGGTATCTGCACATGCACATCAAATCCAGAAGTGAAGAGCCTTGAATCGCAGTCAATCTCTGGAGCTGGCAAACACTCCTGAGCATAGTGACCTGCATTAGGCGCACCTGGAGTTGGCAAACCACAATATTGCCATTCGTCAGCTTCCAAACTTACTCTTGCATAGCTGCAACGCGGAACGGAGGCAGGATAAGTTATGGATAAGCCCACCTCTCTACCATTTCTTGACAGATACAGCGTGCCACCTTTTCTGTCTAGTTTGAATCTCACTTGCTTTGTTGCATCAGGTCCATATTCTCCATCGGCTGCGTTATGGTCAAAGAAAACGCATTGATAACATCCGGGCTTCAGCATACCATAGCCTGACAGACGATATTTCGTCAGAAATTCCGAATCATCGCTTATATACCACCCATCTAACGATACACTCGTAGCAGTCGGATTGTATAACTCAACCCAACCGCCGTAGTTATTCGAGTAATCAATCGTTTGGTCGATGTTTGCGACACAAACTTCAGTGAATAACAGAGAGTTTTGTGCATTCAAGCCCAAAACCAATGCGAAAACAGAGGCGATGCAACACGCTCTTTTTGTAAAAATATTGTTCATATTTTTTCTTTTCATCCTTTGATTATCTTGGAGCTTGACGAAGTAAATACCATGCTGATGTAGTATAGAAGTTGCGTAGATATGGAACATTGGCAAAGAAAGTCCACTGGCGGCGAGGATTTATGTGGAACTTCTGCTTGTAGTGTGGGTTGATGAGCCAAAGGGTGCGCTTGCAAATGTTATAACCGACTTCGGGGACCAGTCGTTCAAAGTTCTCGACGGTCATCCGCGAGTCTCGTATGCTCATCAGCTCGCCAATGTTACTTGCCGTGGCTCCGCTTGTCTTCAACAGGTATTTGTAGAGCGGTTTGGGCAGCAAATGAATGAAAGGTAGTTTGGAGGCAAAGCCAACGCTTATTTGCTGATGACCGCCGAAAGGGTTCTGCCAAGCAGGAAAACCGAAGAAAACAATGCCCTCCTGTTTGAGAAATGACTTAATGTGAAGAAGAAAGCCTCGTTTACATTTTGGTTCGATATGCTCTATTACATCGTGAACAAGTACGAGGTCATACCGTTCATACTCCGTCGTTGGCTCCTCAGAAAGTAGAAAATCCTGACAGATAAAAGTTCCCTTCTGGTGATATTCTGTAAAGAACATTCGTGCTTCATTGACTCGTTCCTTACAGATATCAATGCCTGTCACTCTACAACCTAATTCTGCGAAGGGAAGCAGATTACCGCCCTCGCCACAGCCAATTTCCAACACGCGGGTGTCTGGCGTTAGTTTGATGTATCTATTCAGGTATTCCATATAGAATATCCGGGCTGTGTTAGCCAATTCACAGAAATACTGTTTGCGGTTCAGATGTCGCTGCTGCATTGTCTTTTCTTGTTTTGTTTCTCTATAAGGATAGATACCACAAAGCAAGAAAAGACTGCACGACTACAGAAGGGAAACTACCATGTTATGCGGATTCCTAATGGCAGCGAGAACATAAATGGATGTTCCGTGCGATAGGTCTCGATGTCGCTTCCCGTCGGGATATAGTATTGCAGACTTGGCTCAGCAAAGAAGCCGATGTTAGGTGTTAGGTTATATTGCAAGCCAAGACCAGTACCTACCGACCACTGCAGCGGAGCATGGAGTGTAGACTTCTCTTCCAGTTCTTTCATGCCGTTCACGAAATAGCCGGTACTGAGCGGTGCATAAACAGGTATATCCACCTTCGCACCAAGACTTCCATAGAGATTCCATCGCCTAACATTATATATATGATATATACCCTTCAGCGGTATGCCGAGGTAATGTATGGTCTGCTGCTCACGGATGGCGTTCCTGTCAGTGCCTATCTCAGATTCTGACTTTAGACGGCTATAGCTCAAGCCAGTCTCCAAACCAAAGCGGTTATTCAGTTTATACTTCAATGCCAAAGAGAAAGTGATTGGCATGTAATGGTGAGTCTTACGCTCAATCTTATCCGTGCCGGGCTGAGCAGCGTTGTTTTGGGCAATCTTCAACAAGATTTGATACGTCTTGTAATCGACTTCCAGGATTCCGCTCTGTAAGGCTTCGGCATAGTCGCTCCATTTGTCGAAAGAGCGTATACGCGGAACGTCTGATGTGGCGTCTGTCATCTCCTTCTCTGTGAGCGAGAACGGACTATTATCATTTTGTTCGCCCATGCTACCAGTGTATGCCATATCTACAGACCACTTTTGCCCCTTGTTCTCTACTTCTATCGGCTTTTCCGGAGTCAAATCAGCAATATGTGTATCTTTGTCTGGACGCAAATTGGGCAACGGTTTGTTGTCGTGCAAGATGGTTGTTGTGTCGGTTCGCTCTGTTTCTTCGTCGGTATGATGGAGCGTGTCCGCAGGAGTAAGACTATCTACAGGAACATCTTTGACAGGAACAATGGCTATCTTCTGTGGAGTAATTATTGGAATGGTTGGAGTTCCTTGCTCTACCCCAGGAGTTCCTTCGTCATCATGCTTTGTTTCAAGCGTAGTATGTTCTTGTTTTGTTATCACCGGTCCTGGTGCTTCAATTGTCCTTCCCGTTTTATAAAGATAGATGGCCAAAGGCAATACAAGCGGTAAAAGCC
Organism: uncultured Prevotellaceae bacterium; assembly: GCA_902777645.1. Lineage (GTDB taxonomy): Bacteria > Bacteroidota > Bacteroidia > Bacteroidales > Bacteroidaceae > Prevotella. The sequence goes on from CACYUZ010000001.1 coordinate 138,052, forward strand.
ATAGTAGCCAATACTGCGCAAGTGACTTCTGCAACATCTTCTTTGCCCGTGACAGCTGTGACGATGAAGAGTGGGCTGCAATTCCAAGGATTTCGGCAATCTCTTTGTGCGACATTTCTTGGATGACCGCCAATTTGAACACCTGCCCATAGCCGTGGGGCAGCGCATCTACAGCCGCCATCAGTTCTGCCATTGTCGGCAATGGCTTGTCGTCTGATGGAATAGGTTCATATGGAAGTTCTTCTTCTGAGAGTGTGGAAAGTGAAAGCATTGAAGGATTATGATGTCGCTGCATATAGCGTCGGGCAACATTCGTTGTAATACTTGTCAGCCATGCCTCAAAGCTTTGCGGGTCATGCAATTGATTGATTTTGGCAAAGGCTAGTAAAAAAGCATCATGTGCTAATTCCTCTGCTATTTGTCGATTGCCGACGATGCGTTGGCATATCCCCGTCATTTGTCGGTGATATGCCTTATATAGGCTTCCAAGTGCAGTCTCGTCGCCATGTCGCCCTCGCTCTATGAGTCCTTCTATGTCCATCGAAAACACACTGCCTCTATTGATATAGATACCACTTTTCCAAAAAGACTGCACGGGAAATATAATTTTTTAAGGTGAGTTCTATTAATTCTGTTTGATATTAAAGGCAGTATTCCATAGAATTTGTTTCGGTCGCTTTTTGTTTTTATTCGGTGCATAGCGTCAAGTCTCATCGGTAAAAATCAAAAATCGCCTCGACATAATTAATAGAACCCACCTTAATAGAGGTCACATATCCAGAGTTATTTCTTGCAAGCAACAATTCCTGCACGAGACATGTTTTTTCTGAATTAAGAGCACAATAAATCAATTACTACAGGAATACATCGGCCAAATTCTTTTTTTTTCGTAATTTTGCAGCCAAATTCAGAGACACTACAAAAACGACGAAAAAGAGATGATTACGCTGACGAATTTAGCCATTCAGTTTGGCAAGCGAGTACTTTACAAGGATGTGAACATCAAGTTCACCTCCGGCAACATTTATGGTGTAATCGGTGCCAACGGCGCCGGCAAATCGACGCTGCTGAAAGCCATCAGCGGAGAGTTGGAGCCCAACAAAGGCTCGATAGAATTAGGTCCGGGCGAACGCCTCTCGGTATTGGACCAGGACCACTTCAAGTATGACGAGTATACGGTGCTTGACACCGTGATGATGGGCCATCAGCCCCTCTGGCAGAACATGAAAGAGCGCGAGGCCCTCTATATGAAACCCGACTTCAGTGAGGAAGACGGCAACCGTGTGGCCGAACTGGAGGAGAAATTCGCCGAGATGGACGGTTGGAACGCCGAGAGCGACGCCGCCATGCTGCTCTCCAACCTCGGTGTGAAAGAAGCCCAGCACGGCAAGCAGATGAGCGAGCTTTCGAACAACGAGAAGGTGCGCGTGATGCTGGCCAAGGCCCTCTTCGGCAATCCCGACAACCTGCTGCTCGACGAGCCTACCAACGACCTTGACCTCGACACCGTGCAGTGGTTGGAGGAATATCTGAGCAATGTGGAGCAGACCGTGCTGGTGGTGAGCCACGACCGCCACTTCCTGGACGCCGTGAGCACGCAGACCGTAGACATCGACTTCGGCAAGGTGACCGTTTTCGCCGGCAACTACTCTTTCTGGTACCAGAGTTCGCAGCTGGCCCTTCGCCAGGCCCAGAACCAGCGTCAGAAAGCCGAGGAGAAGCGCAAGGAGTTGGAAGAGTTCATCCGCCGTTTCTCCGCCAATGTAGCCAAGAGCAAGCAGACCACGAGCCGCAAGAAGATGCTGGAGAAGTTGACGGTGGAGGAGATCCGTCCCTCGTCGCGCAAATATCCCGGCATCATCTTCACCATGGAGCGTGAGCCCGGCAACCAGATATTGGAGGTGGAAGACCTGAAGGCCGTCGACACCGACGGCACCGTTCTCTTCGACCATGTGAGCTTCAACATAGAGAAAGGTCAGAAGACCGTTTTCCTGAGCCACAACCCCAAGGCCATGACCGCCCTTTTTGAGATTATCAACGGCAACCGTGCCGCCGATGCCGGCACCTACAAGTGGGGCATCACCATTACGACCGCCTATCTGCCGCTCGACAACACCGAATTCTTCAAGAGCGACCTGAACCTGGTAGACTGGCTGTCGCAGTACGGTGTGGGCAACGAGGTGGCCATGAAGGGCTATCTGGGCCGCATGCTCTTCAAGCAGGAAGAAGTAGAGAAAAAAGTGAACGTGCTGAGCGGCGGCGAGAAGATGCGCTGCATGATAGCCCGCATGCAGTTGAAAAATGCCAACTGCCTGATACTGGATACCCCCACCAACCACCTCGACCTGGAGAGCATCCAGGCCTTCAACAACAATCTCGTCACCTTCAAGGGCAACATACTCTTCTCCAGCCACGACCATGAGTTCATCCAGACCGTGGCCGACCGTATCATCGAGCTTACCCCGAACGGCACCATCGACAAACTGATGCAGTATGACGACTACATCTACGACGATGCCATCAAGGAGCAGAAGGCCCGCATGTATGGCATCCAATAACCGTTTGGCAAGGTTTTTGCTGCAACGGTTGAAGAGACAAAGAAAAAACCACAAAGATATGGACGAGAAAGAAAAAGACTTAGAAGAGAAAGTAAACGCTGAGACAGAAGGCGCCACCAACACAGAAGCCACTGAAGCCCAGCCTGCCGAAGAGGCAGCGGCTGCCACAGCCGAGGAAGCCCCCCAGGCGGAGGAGAATGCGCTGGAGGCTCTTGAGGAGAAGCTGAAGGAGCAGGAAGACAAGAACCTTCGTCTGCGCGCTGAGTTTGAGAACTTCCGCAAGCGCACCATCAAGGAGAAAGCCGAGCTCATCATCAACGGTGCCGAGAAAACCGTGCAGGCCATGCTTCCCGTGGTGGACGACATGGAGCGCGCTCTGGACAATGCCCAGAAGAGCGACGATGTGGAAGCCCTGCGCGAGGGTATGGACCTGATATACAAGAAGTTGATGAAAGCCCTTGAAGGTCTGGGTGTGAAGCCCATCGACGCAGTGGGCAAGGATTTCGACGTAGACTTCCACGAAGCCATCGCCATGGTGCCTGGTATGGGCGACGATAAGAAGGGCAAGGTGATAGACTGTGTTCAGACCGGCTACACCATCAACGACAAAGTGATCCGTCATGCCAAAGTGGCTGTAGGACAATAATTTCCCCAACCGAGAAAACAGACAATGGCAAAGAGAGACTACTATGAGGTGTTAGGCGTAGGCAAGCAAGCCACGGACGACGAGATCAAGGCCGCCTACCGCAAGATAGCCATCAAATACCACCCCGACCGCAACCCCGGCAACAAGGAAGCCGAGGAGAAATTCAAGGAGGCCGCCGAGGCCTACGAGGTGCTCCATGACCCGCAGAAGCGCCAGCAGTACGACCAGTTCGGCTTTGAGGCCCCCGGCGGATTCGGCGGTTTCAGCAGCGGCGGTTTCAGCATGGACGACATTTTCTCTATGTTCGGCGACGTATTCGGCGGTCATGGCGGCTTTGGCGGTTTCGGCGGTTTCGGCGGCGGTCAGCAGAGCCGTCCGCAGTACCGCGGAGGCGACCTTCGCCTGAAGGTACGCCTTTCGCTTCAGGAGATTTCGACCGGTGTCACCAAGAAATTCAAGGTACGCAAGGACGTGTGCTGCCCCCACTGCTCCGGCACGGGTGCCGAGCCCGGCAGCAGCAGCGAGCAGTGCCCCACCTGCCACGGCAGCGGCTACACGGTGCGCACCAAGCGCACCATGTTCGGCATGATGCAGACGCAGGGAGTCTGTCCCACCTGCCAGGGTGAGGGCACCATCATCAAGAACAAGTGCAAGGAGTGCCAGGGCGAGGGCATTGTGAAAGGCGAGGAAGTGGTAGAGATCAAGATACCCGCCGGTGTGGCCGACGGTATGGTGGTGAACGTGCCCGGCAAGGGCAACGCCGGCCGCCACAACGGAATAAACGGCGACATCCAAGTATACATTGAGGAGGAAGAGAACGACACCTTCATCCGCCAGGAGACCGACCTGATCTACAACCTGCTGCTCGACTTCCCCACGGCCGCTTTGGGCGGCGAGGTGAAGATTCCCACCATCGAGGGCACCAAGCTGAAGATAAACATTGAACCCGGCACCCAGCCCGGCACCACCAAGCGGCTGCGCGGCAAGGGTCTGCCCGTGGTGGAAGGCTACGGCCACGGCCGCGGCGACATCATTGTGAACATCAGCATCTACGTGCCGAAGACCTTGAGCCGCGACGAGAAGCACGAGTTGGAGAAGATGCGCGACAGCGACAACTTCAAGAGCGACACGAAGACGAAGAAGAGCATTTTCGACAAATTCAAGAACTATTTCAGCTGACATATTGTCAGCCATGACTTATGACGTATCAAGAAACAGTAGACTATCTGTATCACTGCACCCCGGTTTTCGAGAAAATCGGGGTGGGTGCTTATAAGGAGGGCCTCTCCACCACCCTCGCCTTCGACGAGCACTTCGGGCATCCTCACCGCCAGTTCCGCAGCATCCATGTGGCCGGCACCAACGGCAAGGGTTCCGTCTCACACAGTCTGGCCTCCATCCTTCAGGCCCAGGGGCTCAAGGTAGGCCTTTACACCTCGCCCCACCTGGTGGACTTCCGGGAGCGCATCCGTGTGAACGGTGTGTGCATCGGCGAGCAGTATGTGGTAGACTTTGTGGAGCAGGAGCGCGCCTTCTTCGAGCCCCTTCATCCTTCCTTCTTCGAGCTCACCACCGCCCTGGCCTTCAAATACTTCGCCGAGCAGCATGTAGACATCGCCGTGGTGGAAGTAGGACTGGGCGGCCGTCTCGACTGCACCAACATCATCACCCCCGAGGTGAGCGTGATCACCAACATCAGTCTGGACCACACCGAGCTTCTGGGCGGCACCCTCGAGTTGATAGCCGCCGAGAAGGCCGGCATCATGAAGGCCGGCGTGCCCGTGGTGATAGGCGAGCGGCAGGAAGCCACCACCCCCGTCTTCACCGCCACGGCAGCCCGTGTGGGCGCCCCCCTCATCTTCGCCGAGGACGAGGACGAGCTTCAGAGCGCCGCCCTCTGCCTGACCGGCGGCATGGACTACGAGACCGCCACCTTCGGCCATCTGCACGGCGAGCTGAGCGGCTTGTACCAACAGAAGAACACGGCCACCATTCTGGCCGTTTGCCGGCAACTCATCGCCAAAGGCCTGCTACGGGACGACCCCGCCACGATAGCCGACGGCCTGGCCCACGTGGTAGAGCGCACCGGTCTGGTGGGCCGTTGGCAGCGGTTGCGCGAGCACCCCACCGTGGTGTGCGACACCGGACACAATGTGGGCGGCTGGATGTACCTCAGCGCTCAGCTTATGGCACAGGTGTGCGACCGCATGCGCATCGTTTTCGGCATGGTGAGCGACAAGGACATCAGCACCGTGATGAGCTTGCTGCCGAAAGACGCCGACTACTACTTCACGCAAGCCTCGTCGAAGCGCGCCATCCCCTCTGAGGAAGTGGCCCGCATAGGCGCCGAGCACGGACTGCGCGGCAAGCGCTTCGCCACCGTGGCAGAAGCCTATCATGCCGCCCTGAGCGAAGCCGGAACCGACGACTTCATCTTTGTGGGTGGCAGCAGCTACGTGGTGGCCGACCTGCTGGGAATAGAGGAAGGAGTGTAGACATATGCTGGGCGGTCTGGGCTGAATGGGCGGTCTGGGCTGAATGGGCAATGTAAGCGATGTGGGGGTGATGTGGTTTGGTATCTGCGCCCTGCATCTGCGCTAAAGCATTTTTAACATTTCAAGTAAATTGATTTTACCGTAATAGATTTGCTATTACGGTTTTTTTTTGTTTACTTTGCAGACTACATAGTATCCACTTATTAAACTTTTAATAGGATGAACAAAACTGAAACAGAAAATCTCTGTGGCCTGAGAAGGGAAGACTTCCAGACCACTGTCAACGGTAAGCAGACCGATCTTTACATTCTGAAGAACAGTCTGGGCAACGAAGTAGCCATCACCAATTACGGAGGCGCCATCGTAGCCATCATGGTACCGGACCGCAACGGCAATTATGCCAACGTGATACAAGGTCACGACAATATCCAAGACGTTATCAACTCTCCCGAACCTTATTTGTCGACACTGATAGGCCGTTACGGCAACCGTATCTGCCGCGGCCAGTTCCGTCTGAGAGGCAAGGACTACCAGTTGGCCATCAACAACGGCCCGAACGCGCTTCACGGTGGTCCGAAGGGTTTCCACGCCCGTGTGTGGGACGCCACTCAGATGAACGACCAGGCCTTGGTGCTGGAGCTTGTGTCGGCCTATGGTGAGGAAGGCTTCACCGGCGAGTTGAAAGTGACGGTGGTGTACACGTTCACCAACGAGAACGAGCTGATGATAGAGTATCTTGCCACGACGAACAAGATGACCATCGTCAATCTGACCCACCACGCCTTCTTCAGCCTTGCAGGCATAGCCAACCCCACTCCCACCATCGAGGACCTGGAGTGTGAGATCAATGCCGACTTCTATCTGCCCATCGACGAGACCTCCATCCCGACAGGCGAGATACGCTTTGTGAAGGACACCCCGTTCGACTTCCGCACCCCGAAGCCCATCGGCCGCGACATCGACGCCGACAACGAGCAGATTCGCAACGGTTCGGGCTACGACCACTGCTATGTGCTGAACAAGCACGAGGAGGCCGAATTGAGTTTTGCCGCCCGCATCTACGAGCCCAACAGCGGCCGCACGATGGACGTTTACACCACCGAGCCTGGCATCCAGCTCTACACCGACAACTTCGGCAGCGGCATTTCCGGCCAGCATGGTGCCACCTTCCCCCGCCGCAGCGCTGTGTGCTTCGAGGCCCAGCACTTCCCCGACAGCCCCAACCGTCCTTACTTCCCCTCGGTGGTGCTGAAGCCCGGCCGCCGCTACAAGCAGAAGACCATCTACCAGTTTGGCGTTCGCAAATAGGCAGACAGAAGAAAGGTATTATTATCACACATAACAACTATAAATCATCAAACGACTATGGATATAGAATTTGTAAGAAGCCGCTTTATCAAGCATTTCGACGGTCAGACCGGCCATGTGTACGCATCGCCGGGCCGTATCAACCTCATTGGTGAGCACACCGACTACAACGGCGGTTTCGTTTTTCCGGGCGCAGTGGACAAAGGCATTATGGCCGAGATGCGCCCCAACGGTACCGAGAGTACCATCCGCGCCTACTCCATCGACCTGAAGGACCGTGTGGACTTCGACTTCCACGACGGCAAGGGACCCCGTGCCAGTTGGGCCCGCTACATCTACGGCATGGCGCTGGAGATGGAGAAGCTCGGTGTGCCTGTGAAGGGCTTCAACATCGCCTTTGCCGGTGATGTGCCCTTAGGTGCCGGCATGTCATCGTCGGCCGCCATGGAGAGCTGCTTCGGCTGCGGTCTGAACGACCTTTTCGGTGAGAACAAGGTGTCGAAATGGGACATTGTGCTGGCTGGTCAGGCCACAGAGCACAACTACTGCGGTGTGAACTGCGGTATCATGGACCAGTTTGCCAGCGTGTTCGGCAAGGCCGGCAAGCTGATGCGTCTGGACTGCCGCAGCCGCGAGTTCGAATATTTCCCCTTCAACCCCGAGGGCTACAAGCTGGTGCTCATCAACTCGTGCGTGAAGCATGAGCTGGCCGGCTCTCCCTACAACGACCGCCGCAACTCTTGCGAGAATGTGGTTCGCCACATCGCCGCCAAGCATCCGGAGGGCAAGTTTGAGACCCTTCGCGACTGCACCTGGGAGCAGTTGGAGGAAGTGCGTGCCGAGGTGGGTGAGGAAGACTACACCCGTGCCCATTTCGTGCTGGGCGAGAAAGACCGCGTGCTGGCCGTTTGCGACGCCCTTGTTGCCGGCGACTACGAGACTGTGGGCAAGAAGATGTATGAGACCCACGAAGGCCTCTCGAAGGAATATGAGGTGAGCTGTGAAGAGCTCGACTTCCTGAACGATGTGGCCAAGGAGTGCGGTGTGACCGGTTCGCGCATCATGGGCGGCGGTTTCGGCGGCTGCACCATCAACCTTGTGAAAGACGAACTTTATGAGCCGTTTGTGAAGACCGCCTGCCAGAAATACTACGAGAAGTTCAACCGTGCCCCGAAGGTGTACGACGTGGTAATCAGCGATGGCTCGAGAAAGCTCTGCTAAGCGAGTAAGAGACAGCAAATTATAAAGATTATTTAAACCATTTATTCAATAAATTAAAACAATGGCACAATCGAGTACAAACCGGAACATCGTTGCGATTGTCACAATGTGTTTCATCTTTGCGATGATTAGTTTTGTGACCAACATGGGTGCTCCCTTCGGCAACATCTGGGGTTTCACCTATCCTTTTGCCAAGGCATGGGGTAACCTGATGAACTTTGCCGCCTACCTCTTCATGGGTATTCCCGCCGGTAAGATGCTGGTGAAGTACGGTTACAAGAAGACCGCCCTCATCGCCCTTGCCGTGGGTGTGATAGGTCTGGCCTTCCAGTATCTCTCCAGCCTTGTGGGTGAAGGCACCTTCGTGTTCACCTATCAGAACATCCCCGTGGCCCTCAATCTGATTATCTATCTGCTGGGCGCCTTTATCTGCGGTTTCTGCGTATGTATGCTCAACACCGTGGTGAACCCGATGCTGAACCTTCTGGGCGGCGGCGGCAACAAGGGCAACCAGTACATTCAGATAGGCGGCACGCTGAACTCACTGACCGGTACGCTCACCCCGCTGCTCACCGGTGTGCTTGTGGGCACTGTGACCAAGGAGACCAGCATGAGCAATGTGGCTCCGCTGCTCTTCATCGGTATGGCCGTATTCGCCATTTCCTTCTTCATCATCAGAAGCGTGAACATCCCCGAGCCCAACCTTGGCAAGAGCAATGTGAAGTACGAGCACAGTCCGCTCGCCTTCCGCCACTGCCTGCTGGGTGTGATAGCCATCTTCTTCTATGTGGGTATCGAGATCGGTATTCCCATGGAGCTGAACTTCTACCTCACCGAACAAGGTTTTGAGGGAGCCGCCGTGGTGGGTGGTGCTTACGCAGCCGCCTACTGGTTCCTGATGATGATAGGCCGTTTCTGCTCGAGCTTCATCTCCGGCAAGGTGTCTACCCGCACCCAGTTGTCGCTTGTATCGGCCGTGGCCATCCTGCTGCTCATCATCAGCATCTTCATGCCCGACAGCAACACGATGACCCTTTCGTTCATCAGCGAGCATCCCGTACCCACTAAGAGTGTGCTCATCGCCCTCTGCGGTCTGTGCACCTCCATCATGTGGGGCGGCATCTTCAACCTCTCGGTTGAGGGTCTGGGCAAATACACCGAGGCCGCTTCCGGTATCTTCATGACCATGGTAGTGGGCGGCGGCATCATGCCCCTCATCCAGGAGTCGATTGCCTCTAAGGTGGGTCCGATCAGCAGCTACTGGCTGGTTATCGCCATGCTTGCCTACATTCTGTTCTATGCCCTGATAGGCAGCAAGAATGTGAACAAGGACATCCCCGTGGACTAAGGGAACCCCCTACAAGCTTCTTTATACCCAAGAGCGCTTTTCCGTCGTGGAAAAGCGCTCTTGCTTTATGCCTTGACAAGAGAAGAAAAGCGCTCAAAAAGAGGAAGATATTCTTAAAAAAGTGTAAAAAGTACACTTTTTGTGCAAAAAAAGCGGTTTTATGCTATAAAACATATAAAAAGCTATACGCATATCGAAAAATAATTGTATTTTTACACCCAAAATCTTACATATCTATTAAAAACAATCTCATGAAACATTTAAAGAGTATTATTATCGGTGCGGGAATGGCTGGAATGCTATTCACCGCATGTACCAAAGACGAGCCGAAGCTGACCGTTTCCGGCCTTGACCCTGCCGCTTTCGACACCATCATCGGCAATCTGAACGTGCAGCTCTTCACGCTGAAGAACTCCAACGGCATGGAAGTGTGTGTGACCAACTACGGCGGCCGCGTGGTGTCGCTCGTGGTGCCCGACAAAGACGGCAAGCCCACCGATGTTGTGCTGGGTTTTGACAACATCGCCCAGTATGCCGACACGCTGAACACTCCCTCCGACTACGGTTCATCCGTGGGCCGCTACGCCAACCGCATCAACCAAGGCAAGATAACGGTCGACGGCAAGGAATACCAGTTGCGCCAGAACGACCGTCACGGTGAGATAGCCCACTGTCTGCACGGCGGCGGCAACACCGGTTGGATGCACAAGGTATGGGAAGTGGTGGAGAGCAACGACTCCGTGCTGAAGCTCTCTCTCATCTCTCCCGACGGCGACAACGGTTTCCCCGGCGAGGTGAAGGCTACGGTGACCTATGCCGTATTGCCCAACAACACGCTCGACATACAGTGGGACGCCACCACCGACAAGGAGACCATTGTGAACATGACCAACCACAACTACTACAATCTGAACGGCGACTTCTCACAGCCCGGCATGGACATGGTGCTGTATGTGAACGCCGACAACTTCACCCCCTCCGACGCCACCTATATGACCACCGGTGAGATACGTTCGGTGGAAGGCACTCCGATGGACTTCCGCACCCCCACCGTGATAGCTGAGAAGATGGACACCAACTATGTGTACATCAAGAACGCCACCGGCTACGACCACAACTGGTGTCTGAACACCTACAGCCGCGAGAAGGGCGGCGACGACACCGTGGTGTGCGCCAGCCTCTACTCACCTAAGACCGGCATCTTCATGGAGATGTTCACCAACGAGCCCGGCCTGCAGGTATACACCGGCAACTTCCAGGGTGTTGGTCCCGACGCCCAGATAGCCCGCAAGCACGGTGTGAAGTATCCCAAGCACGTGAGTGTGTGCCTGGAGAGTCAGAAATATCCCGACTCGCCCAACAAGAAAGAGTGGGTGCAGCCTACACTGAAGCCCGGTGAGACCTACCACAGCCATGCCGCCTACAAATTCTCCGTGAAATAAACCCAAAACCTAATAACAAAAAAACAACCAACCAATGAACAGTATTTCTGAGGCAATCAGCATGTCGGGGTTCAAAACCATCGACTTTGTGATTCTCGTGTGCTACCTTATCCTTCTGGTGAGTCTGGGCCTGTTCCTCTCGCGCAACAAGGACGGCAAGGAAAAGAGCGCCAACGACTATTTTCTGGCCGGCAACACCCTTACCTGGTGGGCAGTGGGCGCCTCGCTCATCGCCGCCAACATCTCTGCCGAGCAGTTTATCGGCATGTCAGGAACCGGTTTCCGCGACGGTATCGCCATTGCCGCCTATGAGGTGATGGCCGCCGTGACCCTTGTGGTGATAGGCAAGTTCCTTCTTCCCGTGATGCTCGACCGCAAGATTTTCACCATTCCGCAGTTCCTGCGCGAGCGCTACAACGACGGTGTGGGTCTGGCCTTCTCCATTCTGTGGCTCTTCCTCTATGTGTTTGTTAACCTGACCTCCGTAGCCTGGTTGGGTGCCCTTGCCATCGAGCAGATATTGGGTCTGCAGGGTCTGGCCGTGAGTGTGGGCGGCTTTGAGATATCCATCCGCATGCTGATTATCCTCTTCCTCTTCGTCATCGCCGGTGTCTACTCCATCTACGGCGGTCTGGCCTCTGTGGCCTGGACCGATGTGATGCAGGTGACCTTCCTGGTGGGCGGCGGTCTGATTACCGCCTACGTAGCCCTAAAAGAGATGGGTGTGATTATGGGCACCGACGCCTTTGGCGCCCTTGGCCAGGTATACACCGACATGACCACCGGCACCCACGCCCAGGATGTGCACTTCCACCTGGTGATTCAGGAGAGCCACAATGCGAGCGCCTTCGCCAATGTGCCCGGTATCGCCGCCGTGGTGGGCGGTGTATGGCTCACCAACTTGGGTTACTGGGGCTTCAACCAGTACATCATCCAGAAGGGTCTGGCTGCCAAGAACATCGACGAGGCCAAGAAAGGTCTTATCTTCGCCGGTTTCCTGAAGATCCTTATCCCCTTCATCGTGGTGCTGCCCGGTATCTGCGCCTACTACATCATGCAGGATCCCGAGAAGTTTGCCAGCATGAATCTTGCCGGCAAGATCAATGTGGCCGACGACGCCTATCCCTGGCTCATCCGCAACTTCACCCCGACCGGCATCAAGGGTCTGAGCTTCGCCGCCCTTACCGCCGCCATCATCTCCTCGCTGGCCTCGATGTTCAACTCCACCTCCACCCTCTTCACGATGGACATCTACAAGAAGTATATCAACAAGAACGCCGGTGACAAGCAGTTGGTGAATGTGGGCCGTCTGGTGGCCGTGTGCGCCCTTGTGATAGCCCTTGTGGCCGTGAAGCCCCTTCTGGGCGGTCTGGACCAGGCCTTCCAGTACATTCAGGAGTACAGCGGTTTCATTTATCCGGGTATCATCACCGTGTTCGGCCTTGGTCTGCTGTGGAAGCGCGCTTCCTCCACCGCCGCCGTGTGGACCGCCATCATCACCATTCCGCTTGGCGTGCTCTTCAAGGTATGCCTTCCCCACGTGGCCTTCCAGTTCCGTGCCGGCTACATCTTCATCATCCTGGTTACCTTCTTCATCCTTGTGAGCTATCTCGACCGCAAGTATGTGAGCTGTGAGCAGCCCTCCGAGGGCGACCAGAAGAAGATGCTTCTCTGGGCCAAGGTGCTCGGCATAACAGGTGTTGTGATGATTGTGTGCGCCGCCATCGTGACCGCCCTCGGCGCCATGAATCCCGGTGCCGATCCCGACACCAACTTCATTGCCTATCTGAACGACATCGGTTTCCAGGCCTTCATCTTCTTCGGAGTACTGGTGGGCTGCAATGCCGTTTGGCTCTACAGCAATGCCAAGGACCAGCAGCGCGACAAGAAGGCGCTGCCCATCAACCTGAATCTGTTCTCCACCACTCGTGGCTACACCTACGGAACGATAGGCATCTGCCTCATCACCTTCCTGCTGTACGCTATTCTGTGGTAAGCAATCATTAGTGCCTCGGGAGCAAGCCTTGAAGGGCTGCTCCCGGGGATTTTCCCAACAAAAAAACCAACCCAACAAGCAATGACAGGTTATTACGGCGAACACTCCAAGGTATGGGTATCGGTAGACTGCATCATCTTCGGTTTCGACCACGGAAAGTTGGAACTGCTGATAGGCAGGCGTCAGATGGACCCTGGCCGCGGCGAGTGGTCGCTCTATGGAGGATTTGTCAGTCCGGAAGAGACGCTTGAAGAAGCCGCGAGCCGTGTGCTGCAGAGTCTGACAGGTCTGAAGAAAGTGTACATGCGCCAGGTGGGTGCTTTCAGCGCTGTGGACCGCGACCCCGGCGAGCGTGTGATATCGGTAGCCTTCTGCGCGCTTATCAACGTGAAGGACTACGACGACACCCTGCGCAAGGAATACGGTCTGGAGTGGGTGGACGTGCAGACACTGCCTCCCCTCTACTCCGACCACAACGAGATGGTGAAGCAAGCCATCGGCCTGTTGCGCCGCCGCATCGCCACGGAGCCCCTCTACTTCAACCTGCTGCCCGACCTCTTCACGCTGACCCAGCTGCAGCACGTGTACGAGGCTATTCTGGGCGAGGAGATTGACAAGCGCAACTTCCGCAAACGTGTGAAGACGATGCACTTCATCGAGCAGACCAGTCTGGTAGACAAGAAGACCTCAAAGCGCGGAGCCCAGCTCTACCGTTTCAACAAACGTAATCTGGGGAGCAGTTCCTCCTTCAAACTATAGAGAGCAACGAATACGACTGAAAAATACAAAAAACAGAGAACAACATGTTAGAAGAACTGAAAGAGAAAGTGTTTCGTGCCAACCTTGACCTGGTGAAGCACAACTTAGTGATATTTACTTGGGGCAACGTGTCGGGCATAGACCGTGAGAAAGGCCTTGTGGTGATCAAACCCTCGGGCGTGGACTACGACAAGATGAAAGCCAACGACATGGTAGTGGTAGACCTGGCCACCGGCAAGGTGGTAGAAGGCGACCTGAACCCCTCGTCGGACACCCCCACCCACCTGGTGCTGTACCGCGAGTTTCCGGAGATAGGCGGTATCGTGCATACCCACTCCACCTACGCCACCGCCTGGGCCCAGGCCGGCAAGGACATCCCCAATATCGGCACCACCCATGCCGACTATTTCCACGACGAGATACCCTGCACCGACGACATGGTGGAGAGCCAGATGGCCGAGTATGAGAAAGAGACCGGTGTGGTGATAGTGGACCGCATCCGCAAGGGCAACATCAACCCCATGCACACCCCCGGCGTGCTGGTGAAGAACCACGGTCCCTTCTCCTGGGGCAAGGATCCCGACAACGCCGTTTACAACTCGGTGGTGATGGAGCAGGTGGCCAAGATGGCCTTCGTTTCGTTCTGCGTGAACCCCGCCACGACGATGAATCCGCTGCTTGTGGAGAAGCACTTCAGCCGCAAGCACGGTCCCAACGCCTACTACGGCCAGAAGAAGAAATAGCCCCCTATTATACAGAACCTTAACAGCTAACAATTAAATAAAGAATCTATTATGATAAAAGCATTTGAGAATTACGAGATTTGGTGGGTAACAGGTGCACAGCTCCTTTACGGAGGCGATGCCGTGGTGGCCGTTGACGCCCATTCGAAAGAGATGGTCGACGGTCTGAACGACAGCGGTATCATCCCCATCAAGATGGTGTACAAAGGCACTGCCAACAGCAGCAAGGAAGTGGAAGCCGTGATGAAGGCCGCCAACAACGACGACAAGTGCGTGGGCATCATCACCTGGATGCACACCTTCTCGCCCGCCAAGATGTGGATTAAGGGTCTGCAGGACCTTCAGAAACCCCTGCTCCACTTCCACACCCAGTACAACGCCGAGATACCCTGGGATACCATGGACATGGACTTCATGAACCTGAACCAGAGCGCCCACGGCGACATCGAGTTCGGGCACATCTGCACCCGCATGCGCGTGGCCCGCAAGGTTGTGTGCGGTTACTGGAAGAACGAGGAGGCCCAACAGAAGATAGCCGTTTGGGCCCGTGTGGCCGCCGGTGTGGCCGATGCCAAGAACGTGCGCTGCCTGATGTTCGGTATGAACATGAACAATGTGGCCGTGACCGACGGCGACCGTGTGGAGTTTGAGCAGCGTTTGGGCTACCATGTGGACTACTACCCCGTGAGCTCGCTGATGGACTACTTCAAGAAGGTGACCGACGCCGAGGCCGACGCCCTGGTAGAGGAGTACAAGCAAGCCTACACCATCAAGATAGACGAGAGCGGTGAGGAAGTATACTGGCAGAAGGTGAAGAACGCGGCCAAGGCAGAGATAGCCCTGCGCCGCGTACTGAAGGACGAGGGCGCCACCGCCTTCACCACCAACTTCGACGACCTTGGCGACGCCGACATCGACGACCCCAACTTCGTGGGCTTCGACCAGATTCCCGGTCTTGCCTCTCAACGTCTGATGGCCGAGGGTATCGGTTTCGGTGCCGAGGGCGACTGGAAGACCGCCTGTCTGTACCGCACCCTTTGGGTGATGCAGCAAGGCATGCCCCGCGGCTGCTCGTTCCTGGAGGACTACACGCTCAATTTCGCCGGCGACCGCAGTTCGTGCCTGCAGAGCCACATGCTCGAGGTATGTCCGCTCATCGCCGTCGACAAACCCAAGCTCGAGGTTCACTTCCTGGGCATCGGCATCCGCAAGCAGCAGACCGCCCGTCTCGTATTCACCTCGAAGGTAGGCCGCGGCATCAAGGCCACTGTTGTGGACCTTGGCAACCGTTTCCGTCTCATCTCTCAGGAGGTGGAGTGCATTGAACCCAAGCCCATGCCCAACCTGCCCGTGGCTTCCGCCCTGTGGGTACCCCAGCCCACCTTCGAGATTGGCGCCGGTGCCTGGATTCTGGCCGGCGGCACCCATCACAGCGCTTTCTCCTACGACATCAACGAGGAGTACTGGGAAGACTTCGCCGAGATGCTTGGCATCGAGTATGTAAAGATCAACAAGGACACCAAGACGAGCGAGTTTAAGCAGACCCTGCGCAACAACGAGGTGTATTTCATGCTGAATAAGGCGCTCCGCTAAATCATTTGAGAGGTGGAAGCCCTCTGCCTTGAGCAGAGAGCTTCCACCCTGTTTCCACCAACCACACACCATAATAACACATATGACTCCAAGACAAACGATAGACTCGGGCAAAGCCATTCTGGGTATAGAATTCGGCTCCACCCGCATCAAGGCCGTTCTCATCGACGAGGAGAACAAGCCCATCGCCCAGGGCAGCCACGAATGGGAGAACCAGCTCATCGACGGCCTCTGGACCTACAGCATCGAAGCCATTCTGTACGGACTGCAGGACTGCTACGCCACCCTGCGCGCCGACGTGCGCAAGCAGTATGACACCGAGATAGAGATTCTGGCCGGTATCGGCGTGAGCGCCATGATGCACGGCTACATGGCCTTCGACGAGCACAACGAGATACTGGTGCCCTTCCGCACCTGGCGCAACACCAACACGGCCAAGGCCGCGGCTGCGCTGTCGGACCTCTTCGTGTACAACATCCCCCTCCGCTGGAGCATCTCCCACCTCTACGAGGCCATTCTCGACAATGAGGAGCATGTGGGCGACATCAAGTACCTGACCACACTGGCCGGCTACATCCACTGGCGCCTCACCGGCAAGAAAGTGTTAGGTATCGGCGATGCCAGCGGCATGCTGCCCATCGACCCCGAGACGAAGAACTACTCGGCCACGATGGTGGAGAAGTTCAACAAGCTGATTGCCCCGAAGGGTTTCAGCTGGCAGCTGCTCGACATTCTGCCCCAGGTGCTGGTGGCCGGTGAGAACGCCGGTTTCCTGACCGAGGCCGGAGCCAAGCTGCTCGACGTGTCGGGCCATCTGAAACAAGGTATCCCCCTCTGTCCTCCCGAAGGCGACGCCGGCACCGGAATGGTGGCCACCAACGCCGTGAAGCAGCGCACGGGCAATGTATCAGCCGGCACCTCCTCCTTCTCGATGATAGTGCTGGAGAAAGACCTTTCGAAGCCCTATGAGATGATTGACATGGTGACCACCCCCGACGGCAGCCTCGTGGCCATGGTGCACTGCAACAACTGCACCTCCGACCTGAACGCATGGGTGAACCTGTTCAAGGAATACCAGCAGCTGCTCGGTGTGCCCGTAGACATGAACGAGGTGTTCGGCAAGCTGTACAACAACGCCCTGACGGGCGATGCCGACTGCGGCGGTCTCATCTCCTACAACTACATCTCCGGCGAACCTGTGACCGGTTTTGCCGAAGGCCGTCCGCTCTTTGTCCGTTCCGCCAACGACAAGTTCACGCTGGCCAACTTCATGCGTGCCCACCTCTACGCCTCGGTCGGTGTGCTGAAGATAGGCAACGACATCCTGTTCAACGAAGAGAAGATCAAGGTGGACCGCATCACGGGCCACGGCGGTCTGTTCAAGACCAAGGGTGTGGGACAGCGTGTGCTGGCCGCCGCCATCAACTCTCCCATCTCCGTGATGGAGACCGCCGGTGAAGGCGGCGCCTGGGGTATCGCCCTGCTCGCCTCGTATGTGGTGAACAACGGCGACAAGGAGAACCTGGCCGACTGGCTCGAGCACAAGGTGTTTGCCGGCAACGCCGGTGTGGAGATAGCCCCCACGGCCGAGGACGTGGCCGGTTTCAACAAGTACATAGAGCGCTACAAGGCCGGTCTCGGCATCGAGGCTGCCGCCGTGAAGTGCAAGGCATAACCTACAGGCAAGAACCTAAAAAACGACGAACAATAGAACCCATGAAGAAAATTGTCTCAGCAGTAATCTTTGCTGCACTCTCCCTCAGCGCCCCGGCCCAGGATGCCACCCTGCGCATCGCCGCCGACAAAGGCACCCAGAAGATACACAAAGAGATCTACGGGCAGTTTGCCGAGCACCTCGGCACCTGCATCTACGGCGGTCTGTGGGTAGGCCCCGAGTCGCCCATTCCCAATACCGACGGCTACCGCAACGATGTGCTTCAGGCCCTGAAAGGCCTGAAGGTGCCCGTGCTGCGCTGGCCCGGCGGCTGTTTTGCCGACGAGTATCACTGGCGCGACGGTATCGGTCCGCGTTCGGAGCGTCCCAAGATGCAGAACAACAACTGGGGCGGCACCATCGAGGACAACTCGTTTGGCACGCATGAGTTTCTGAACCTCTGCGAGCTGCTGGGCTGCGAGCCCTACATCAGCGGCAACGTAGGCAGCGGCACCGTGGAGGAGTTGGCCAAGTGGGTGGAATACATGACCAGCGACGGTGACACGCCGATGGCCAAGCTGCGCCGCCAGAACGGCCGCGACAAAGCCTGGAAGGTGAAATATCTGGGTGTGGGCAACGAGAGCTGGGGCTGCGGCGGCAACATGCGTCCGGAGTACTACGGCGACCTCTTCCGCCGCTACCAGTGCTACTGCCGCAACTACGACGGCAACCAGCTGTACAAGATAGCGAGCGGTGCCAGCGACTACGACTACAACTGGACGAAGGTGCTGATGGAGAATGTGGGCCATCTGATGCACGGTGTGTCTCTGCACTACTACACCGTGACCGGCTGGACCGGCAGCAAAGGCAGCGCCACGAAGTTCAGCGACGACGACTATTACTGGACGATGGGCAAATGCCTTGAGATAGAAGACGTGATAAAGCGCCACGCCGCCATCATGGACGTGAAAGACCCGCAGAAGAAGATTGGTCTGCTCGTAGACGAATGGGGCACCTGGTGGGATGAGGAACCCGGCACCGTGAGCGGGCACCTATACCAGCAGAACTCCATGCGCGACGCCTTTGTGGCCGCTCTCTCGCTGAACGTGTTCCACCGCCACACCGACCGTGTTCGCATGGCCAACATTGCGCAGGTGGTGAACGTGCTCCAGTCGATGATTCTGACCGACACCAAGGGAACCGGCCACATGGTGCTCACCCCGACCTACCATGTGTTCAACCTGTACAAGGGTTTCCAGGAGGCCACCTATCTGCCCATCGAGGCCCGTTGCGACACCATGAGCGTGCGCGGCGACAGCCGCACCCCCACGCGCAAGGTGCCTCTCGTGTCGATGTCGGCCGCCAAGAAAGCCGACGGCGGCATCATCGTATCGCTGGCCAACGTGAGTCTGGACAAAGCCCAGGAAGTGGAGATTTCGCTCGACGGCTACCAGGCACGCAAGGCCACCGGCAAGATGCTTACCTGCAAGCAGATAACCGACTACAACGACTTTGAGCATCCCGACCGTGTGGCTCCCACAGCCATGAAAGATCTGAAGGTGAAGAAGAACACCCTGAAGGTGAAGTTGCCCGCCAAGTCGATAGCCGTCATAGAACTATAACACAAAAAGAATAACAAACCTTTTAAAAAAAGAGACATGAACAACAAAGCATTAATGAACAAGGCAGCCGACAACATCCGTATCCTGGCCGCCTCGATGGTAGAGAAAGCCA
>CACYUZ010000002.1:0-98440 GCA_902777645.1 uncultured Prevotellaceae bacterium
GTAGGAGCTGTTGGTACGCATGGTCAGCGTCACGTGCTTCGACAGGTTGAACGAGGCGTTGATATTGGCGGTGTAGCGCTGCACCTTGCTGTCCTTGTACCAGCCCGGGTCGTTCATGGCGGAGAGCGAGGCGTACATCTGCGACTTGTCGCTACCGGTGGAGATGCTCACCGAGTGGTCCATCATCACATTGTTGTTGAACAGAAGGTCGAACCAGTCGGTGTTGCGGAACTCGGCCTGCTGCAGGTAGGCGTTCATGGCTGCCTCGTTGAAGGGCAGACCGAAACCTGTCTCGGGGTCGTACTGGTCGATGAGGTTGTACATACGTCCGTAAAGACCGGCAGAGGAACCGTTGGCAAGGGCGGAGAACTCCAACCAGCCTTTGGCTTCCATTTCCTTGTAGATACCCATCTGCTCCTGCGAGTTGCTGATGTTGTACTCGTTGTAGGAAGGCTTGAGGCGGTAGGTGAACTCACCGGTGTAGTTGATGCTGCTGTGGCCGCTGCGGCCTTTCTTGGTGGTGATGACCACCACACCAGCCATGGCGCGGGCACCGTAAATAGAGGTGGCGCTACCGTCTTTGAGCACCTGGAAACTCTCGATATCGTCGGCGTTCAGACCGGCGATGGCGTTGGAAATCAGGGTCTCGGCATCACCCGAGGAAAGGTCGTCGGCCGACACCGACACGGCGTCCTCCATAATCACACCGTCGACCACCCACAGCGGCGAGGAGCTGCCGTAGATGGAGGTGGCACCACGCACGCGGATTTTCGGGGCGGTACCGAAGGTGCTCGACACGTTCTGCATCGACACACCGGCCACACGTCCCTCAAGGGCACGTGTCACGTCGGCCACACCGTCGAGTTTCGCCTTTTCGGCGTCCACCTTGGTTGTAGCTCCCGTGAAGAGGCGTTTGTCCATTTTCTGAATACCGGTCACCACCACTTCCGACAGCTCGCGCGAAGCTTCGGGATACATCGTGACCTTCATGTTTTGTGTTCCTTTTACTGTGACTTTGGTCATACCCACATAGGTGATTTCCAGTTGGGGGTTGGCCGTGGGGGAGCTGATGGAGAACTCTCCGTCGATGTTGGTCACTACACCGGTGCTCGTGCCTTTTATTTTCACGGTGGCACCGATAATCGGCTCGTTGTCCTCGCTCGAGATGACCACACCGTTCACAGTGTGTTGTGCCATGGCTATTCCTATTCCAAGGAACAGACACGACAGAATCAAGCTAAGTCTCTTTCTCATAAATACACTCATTTATAATCTTGTTTCTAATTCTTTTTGATATGGTATTTCGAATAAGGCTAACATTTAATAACAGTATGCAAAAATAAATATTTTTTAGGCATTCAACAAGGAAAATGACGAAAAACTGCAATTTTTATCCAAAAGTGGTAATTATTATTCTATTTATCGGTCATGTTTTAACATTTCGGTAATATTTCACCCCTTTCGCGACCATGTGTCAAATTGAAAGCATGCCGCCGGCAAACCTTCGTCCGAAGGTGTACCGGCGGTATGCTGATGGGGGAGAAAAGGGGGCTCTGCCTTATTTCACCAATATGACGAGGAACTTGGTGGTGCTCCAGAACTTGTCGGGATTGGTGATGCGCAGAATGTACTGTCCGTTGGCGTCGGGCCGCAGGGTGTAGGTGTCGGCGGGGTGGTCGGTCTTTATCTTGGCCGACTTGGAGTAGAGCTTGATTTCCTTGTCTACACGGGTGTCAATCTTGGTGAAGTAGTTCTTGTTGAAGTTGCTCCTCAGCACTTCGCCCTTCTCCAGAATCTTCTGCTCCTTGAGCTCGCTCTTGGTGCCGAACACATAGTAGGCCGTGTGAATCTGCTTGTCCTGATCGCTGATGGTCTGCGACTTCTTGTTCGACTCTTCCTTCAGGTCGCTCACATTGTCGTTGAGCTCGGTGATGGCCTTGTCCAACTCGCTGATGTGGAAGTCTTTGTTGTTCAGCTCCTCACGCAGCGCTTTAATGGTGTTCTCCTGGTCCTGCATCTGCTTCACCAAGCCATCGATGGTCTTGCGGAGCTCCTCGCCGTTGATGGTGCTCTCACGCAGTTTCTGACGCAGACTCTCGATGCGGTCGCGGTTCTGCATCATCGTCTCCTGGATAAACTCCATGTCCTTGCGTATCACCGCCTTGCGGTCGGTACCCTCGCCTTCCTTGGCAATGGTCACACGGCCCTCGGCCTCGCTGATGAGGCGGAATCCCTCCTGTATCTCGTTGAAGGTGGCCATCATGTCGTTTATCTCGTTGTTCTTCTGGTCGAGCATCTTCTGCAGTGAGTCGTTCTGCTGCAGCTGAACATCGATCATCGGGGTCTTTTTCTCTTTCTCGCATGCAGTGAGTACGAACAGAAGGCATGCGAACCACACAAGTTTCTTCATAAATTATTCTGTTTGAGAGTTGTTTGTTTCTAATGTAGAATGTTTGCGGGCTTGCTTGGCAGCCTCTTTCAGCATTTTCTCGTCGGCACCGGCCACTATCAGCACAATCTCGCCTCGCGGCGGCTCGGCGGTGAAGTGGGCGGCCAACTCGCTAAGGGTGCCCCGGCGGCATTCCTCGTGCACCTTCGATATCTCGCGCACCACGGCGCCCTGGCGTTCGGCCCCGAAAGCCTCGGCCAGTTGCTCGAGCGTCTTGACCAACCGGTGGGGCGACTCGTAGAAAATCATGGTGCGGGTCTCCTGAAGGAGCGACGCGATGCGGGTGGCGCGTCCTTTCTTTTGCGGCAGGAAGCCCTCGAAGCAGAAACGGTCGTCGGGCAGACCCGACACCACCAGTGCCGGCACGAAGGCTGTGGCGCCCGGCAGACACTGCACCTCGATGCCCGCCGCCACCGCCTCGCGCACCAGGAAGAATCCCGGGTCGCTGATGCCGGGGGTGCCTGCATCGCTGATGAGCACAATGTCGGCGCCTGCCTTGAGCCGTTCTATCACCGAGGCGGTGGTGCCGTGCTCGTTGAACTTGTGGTGCGACGCCAACCGGTTCTGTATGCCATAATGCTTGAGCAGGATGCCCGACGTGCGGGTGTCCTCGGCAAGGATGAGGTCGGCCTCCTTCAGCAGGCGTAGGGCGCGCAGCGTTATGTCCTCCATGTTGCCCACAGGGGTGGGTACCACATATAATATGCCCATAATTTCGGCAAATATACTGCAATTTGGAATAATTGCCAAAAAAATCACCATTTTTTTCGTTTTATGAGCCTTTCTTCGTATTTTTGCATTCCTACTTGTACGAATCATGATGGATATTATATCTGGTGAGTCCCGCCGAAGGGGCAGGATAGAAGTGGTGTGCGGGTCGATGTTCTCCGGCAAGACCGAAGAACTCATCCGCCGTATGAAACGCGCCAAGTTTGCCCGGCAGAAGGTGGAGATTTTCAAACCCTCTATCGACACCCGCTACTCGGAGGAGGACGTGGTGAGCCACGACCAGCAGCACATTCCCAGCACGCCGGTCGACTCATCGGCGGCCTTGCTCCTCTTGGCCGGTGACATCGACGTGGTGGGCATCGACGAGGCACAGTTCTTCGACCAGGGACTCGTGGCCGTGTGCAACGAGTTGGCCAACCGTGGCGTGCGCGTCATCGTGGCCGGTCTCGACATGGACTTCAAGGGCGAGCCCTTCGGCCCCATGCCGGCCCTCTGTGCCGTGGCCGACGATGTCACCAAGGTGCATGCCATCTGCGTGAAGTGCGGTGCACTGGCTTATCTGAGCCACCGTCTGGTGAGCAACGACCGCCGGGTGCTGCTGGGCGAGAAAGACGAGTATGAGCCGCTGTGCCGCGAGTGCTACCGCCAGGCCGAGGGCGAAAAAAGCGAGTAGGGCAGCCGCCTGTAAAATTTAGTGTTTTCATACCTAATATTATGTTCGATAAGGAAATTACTTTCGACCGCTTTGTGCGCATCCTTGCGGTGGTGCTCATCATCCTGGCTGTGCTCTGGCTGGTGAACTACCTGAGCGCGGTGCTCCTGCCTTTCTTCGTGGGGTGGGTGCTGGCCTATCTGCTCAACCCGCTTGTCAACTTCGTGGAGCACAAGATGCACGTGCCTACGAGGGCGCTGTCCATTATCGTGGCTCTGCTCTTCGTGGCCATCATGGTGGCGGCGGTCATCTACTTCATCGTGCCGCCCATGATTGAGCAGTTTCAGCGCCTGGGCGAGGTGACCGTGAAGTATCTCAACCAGAAATCGGTGAACGGCGACTTCGCCGAGATGATACGCAACTGGATGGTGGAGAACCAGGAACGCATACGCGAGTTCTTCCGCAGCCCCGACTTCACCGAGGCCCTGAAGGTGTCGATGCCCAAGCTGTTCGCCTTCATTGGCAAGACGGCCAATGTGGTCATCAGCGTGGTGGCGTCGTGCATCACCCTGCTGTATATGTTCTTCATCCTGCTCGACTACGACAAACTCTCCAACGGATGGGTGCGCATCTTCCCCAAGAGCGCACGCCCCTTCTGGCAGGACCTGATGAAGGACGCGGCCGCCGCACTCAACAACTATATCCGCGGACAGGGCATGGTGGCCTTCTGCATGGGCGTGATGTTCTGCATCGGATTCACCATCATCGACTTCCCCATGGCCATCGGCCTCGGCATCCTCATCGGCATCATGGACATGGTGCCCTACCTGCATACCTTTGCCCTGATACCCACCGCCTTCCTGGCCTTGCTCAAGGCGGCCGACACCGGACAGAACTTCTGGATCATCTTCGGCTCGGCGGTGCTGGTGTTCATCGTCGTGCAGATTATCACCGACATGGTGACCACCCCCAAGATTATGGGGAACGCCATGGGGCTCAACCCGGCTGTGCTGCTCCTCTCCATCTCGGTGTGGGGCACCCTGCTCGGCTTCATCGGACTCATCGTGGCCCTGCCGCTCACCACGCTCATCATAGCCTATTACGAGCGCTATGTGACCAAAGACTACCTGGACCGGGCCTTGCCGGGGCCCGATGAGGTGACCCCGTCTGGAGCGGCACCCCTCGGAGAGGAACAAAAGAGCGAGACAGTTGGGGTGGAAAAACCCCAGAACACGGCGACAGACGGACGATGACGTTAATAGTCGTTAAAGTGTTGGGATGGACATCAAAATGTCGTATCTTTGCAAGCATATTCGGGAGAACGGCCCCATTGCACCCCTAAAAAAGAGCATGGAGCCGGCGAAAACGCATGGAATGTCGTTTACAGTAAAAAACAACCATAGATAATGGCAAACAACAAGAAGAAATCCCGCGGCCGCCAAGGGGGGCTGCAGGTAGCCACTTTGTGTATCAGCACCTCTATGGTGCTCATCCTTTTGGGTATGGTGGTGCTCACCGTGTTCACTGCCCGCAACCTATCCTCCTATGTGAAGGAGAAACTCACTGTGACCATGCTGCTGGGCGAGGACATCACCGACAGCGAGGCACAGCAGCTCTGCGGCAAACTGAGCGCGCGGCCCTATATCAGTAACCTGGAATACATCAGCAAGGAGCAGGTGCTCGAGGAACAGAAAGAGTCGATGGGCACCGACCCCTCCGAGTTTGCCGGTGTCAACCCCTTCGTCTCGGAAATTGACTTCCAGTTGGCCGCCGAGTATGCCAACAACGACTCTCTCCAGTGGATATCGAAGGAGCTGAAACAGTTGCCCAAAGTGACGGAAATCACCTATCCGCAGGACCTGATAGACAGTGTGAACAAGACGCTCCGCAAGATTAGTCTCGTGCTCCTTATCCTGGCCGGTCTGCTGCTCTTCGTTTCGTTTGCCCTCATCAACAACACCGTGCGCCTGGGCATCTACTCGCGCCGCTTCGGCATCCACACCATGAAGTTGGTGGGTGCCTCGTGGAATTTCATCCGCAAGCCCTTTATCCGCCGCGCTGTCATGCTGGGCCTCCTGGCCGGCATCATCGCCATCATCGTGCTGGGCATCGGCGTATACATGCTTATGAACTACGAACCCGACGTGAGAGAGGTAATCACCCCCGAGGTGCTGGTGGTCACCGCAGTGGCCGTGCTGGTGTTCGGCGTGGTCATCACCACGCTGTGCAGCTGGTTCTCCGTCAACCGCTTCCTCCGCATGAAGGCAGGCGAGCTCTACAAAATCTAAAATAATCAGATATGGACAAGAGAAATCTGGCCTTCGGCCGTACCAATTTCATCCTGCTGGCCGTAGGCATGGCCATCGTCATCATCGGTTTCATCCTCATGGGCGGCGCCGGTTCCACCGCCGAGGAGTTCAATGCCGACATCTTCAGTGTGCGGCGCATCAAGGTGGCACCCGTGGTGTGCTTCCTGGGCTTCATCTCCATGATATATGCCGTGGTGTACCGTCCGAAGAACCGTGACGAGAAACAGTCTACAGAAACCGGCAGCAAGAAGGAGGGGAACAAATGACCTGGCTCGAGACCGTCATCATAGCGGTGGTGGAGGGACTCACCGAGTTCCTGCCCGTTTCCTCTACCGGACACATGATCATCACGCAGAACCTGCTGGGCATTCCGCAGGGCGACCCCTTTGTGCATGCCTTCACCTTCATCATACAGTTTGGGGCCATCCTTTCCGTGGTGTGCCTCTATTGGAAGAAATTCTTCCACATCGACCACACGCCGGCACCCGCCGGCAGCAATGCCTGGCAGAAGCTGATACACAAGTTCCGCTTCTACTGGCTGCTCTTCGTGGGCGTGCTGCCCGCCGTGGTGATAGGACTGCTGGCCAAGAAGTCGGGACTGCTCGACTGGCTGCTCGACAGCGTGGAGGTGGTGGCCGTGATGCTGGTGCTCGGAGGCGTGTTCATGCTCTTCTGCGACAAACTGTTCAACAAAGGCAGTGAGAAGACCAAGGTCAATGAGAAGAAGGCCTTCAACATCGGCCTCTACCAGTGCATCTCCGTCATACCGGGCGTGTCGCGCTCCATGGCCACCATCGTGGGTGGTATGACGCAGGGACTCAGCCGCAAGAACGCCGCCGAGTTCTCCTTCTTCCTGGCTGTGCCCACCATGGCCGGCGCCACCCTGCTCGACCTGCTCGACCTGCTCAAGGAAGAGGGCGCATGGGCCTCGTCGCACAACATCACCATGCTCGTGCTGGGATGTGTGGTGGCCTTCATCGTGGCCCTGCTCGCCATGAAATGGTTCGTGGCCTTCCTTACCAAATATGGCTTCAAAGCCTTCGGTATCTACCGCATTATCGTGGGCGGCATCATCATCCTGCTGCTGCTCACCGGACACTCACTCGCAATGGTCGACTGATGGACTTCCGCGAGGGTGAAATGATCTATATCGACAAGCCTTACGGCATGTCAAGCTTCGGGGCACTGGCCCATGTGCGCTACCTGCTCTGCCGCAAACTGGGGGTGAAAAAGCTCAAGACCGGACATGCCGGCACGCTTGACCCGCTGGCCACCGGCGTGCTCATACTCTGCACCGGCAAGGCCACCAAGCAGATAGAGCGCCTGCAGGCAGGATCAAAGGAGTATGTGGCTGACCTGCAGCTGGGGGCCACCACACCGAGCTTCGACCGTGAACACACTGTCGACTTTACCTATCCCACCCGCCATATCAGCCGTGAACTGGTGGAGCGGGTGCTGCCCACCTTCTTGGGCGAGATAGCGCAGGTGCCGCCTTCCTACAGTGCCTGCAAGGTGGACGGCAAAAGGGCCTACAAACTGATGCGAAAGGGCAATGACGTGCAGCTCAAGCCCAAAATGCTGCGCATCGACGAGATAGAACTGCTGCGCTACGACGATGAGCGGAAAACCCTGCGCATCAGGGTAGTGTGCGGAAAAGGCACCTATATCAGAGCCTTGGCACGCGACATCGGACAGGCTCTGGGAAGCGGAGCATTCCTTACCGACCTGCGCCGCACCAGGGTGGGGGAGGTGACGGTGGAGCAGTGCCTCACACTGGAGCAGGTGCCCGCATGGCTCGACTCGCTGCAGATAGAAAACGAAAACAACAAACAATAGAAAGGAATATCGGATGAAGCTGTCGCAATTCAAATTCAAACTCACCGACGAGGACATCGCGCTCGAACCGTCGTATCACCGCGATGAATGCCGGCTGATGATCCTGCACAGGAAATCGAACAAGATTGACCTCTATCGTACTGACGAAAACGGAGAACCCCTCACCGACGAGGAGGGCAATAAGGTGTATCTCGACTTCCGCAATGTGCTCGACCACTTCGACGAGGGCGATGTGTTCGTGTTCAACGACACGAAGGTGTTTCCCGCCCGTCTCTACGGTACCAAGGAACGGACCGATGCCAAGATTGAAGTGTTCCTGCTCAGAGAACTCAATGAGGAGATGCGCCTGTGGGATGTGCTCGTGGAGCCCGCCCGCAAGATACGCATCGGCAACAAACTGTTCTTCGACGACAGTGGAACCATGGTGGCCGAGGTAATCGACAACACCACCAGCCGCGGACGCACGCTCCGCTTCCTCTACGACTGTCCCCACGACAAGTTCAAGAAAGAACTCTATGCCCTGGGCGAGGCACCGCTGCCCCATTATATCGTCGACCGCCGTGCCGCCACCGAAGACGACATGGACCGCTTCCAGTGCATCTTCGCCAAGAACGAGGGCGCCGTCACGGCTCCCGCCTCCGGCCTCCACTTCAGCCGCGAGCTGATGAAGAGAATGGAGATAAAGGGCATCAATTTCGCCTTTATCACTCTGCATTGTGCCTTAGGCAATTTCCACGACATCGAGGTGGAGGACCTGACCAAGCACAAGATGGACTCCGAGCAGATGTTTGTGGAGAAAGAGGCCTGCGACATCGTCAATGAGGCCAAACTGGCCAAGCATCATGTGTGTGCCGTGGGCACAAGCGTGATCAAGGCCACGGAGACGGCCGTGGGCACCGACGGACTGCTCAAGGAGTATGAGGGATGGACCAACAAGTTTATTTTCCCTCCGTACGATTTCGGACTGGCCGACTCGATGATATGCAATTTCTATCATCCCATGTCCACCCTGCTCATGTCGTCGTGCGCCTTCGGCGGCTACGAACTGGTCATGAAAGCCTACCAGTTGGCCCAAGAGCATGGTTATAAGTTCGGCTGCTACGGCGATGCCATGCTCATACTCGATGACTGATACTATGCTGCACAAGGCATACCTCTCCTTAGGGTCGAATCTGGGCGACGGAGCGGCCAATATGGAGAGGGCCATAGAAAAAATAGAAGAGCTGGCCGGGCACGTGGAGTGCCGGTCAGCTCTTTATGTCACTGAGCCGTGGGGATTTGCCTCGGAGCATCTCTTCACCAATGCCGCCGTGTTGTGCCTCACGCCACTCAGTCCTCATGATCTGCTTGCCGCCACCCAGCGCATTGAGCGCGAAATGGGGCGGAAGAAGAAGTCGGTCGGAGGGGTCTATCATGACCGTATCATCGATATCGACATCTTGCTCTATGATGACTGCCGGGTGGATGACCCTGACCTCAAGATACCCCATCCGCTTATGTGGAAGCGCGACTTTGTGATGCAGCCACTCAGCGAAATCTTTCCCGAGGTATGGCAAAGTCCGCTTGCGCCTACTTCTTCTTCATCCACCTGATGTGTGCCATCACCGGGTAGTGGTCGCTCGGGGCTCGCTTCACGAACGACTTGAAAGAGATTTCCTGCGGCGCGTCATGCCCTTTCTGCTCTTCGGCGGCCACGGGAGTCCAATAGGCATCGGTGAGCACACCGTAGCGATCCACCTTGAAGCGCGGTGAAAGGAAGATGTGGTCAATGCGGCTCTCGGTGTAGAGGTCGGTGTTGAACGAGTTGAACGTGCCGTTCTCGGCAAACCGGTGTTCGGCTACCGTATAGGAGTCTACCAGCACACCCGACTGGGTGAAGATGCGGTATATCTCATCCTTCTGGTCCACATTGAAGTCGCCCGTCAGCACCACGGGTGCGTCGCCGGCTATCTCCTTGATCTTGCTTACCACCAGCTTGGCGGCCTCGCGGCGCGCAACTTTGCCCACATGGTCCATGTGGAGGTTGAAGTAGTAGAACCGCAGCCGCGAGTGCAACAGCTTGAACTTTCCCCAAGTGCAGATGCGCACACAGGCAGCATCCCATCCCAATCCTGGCTTATCGGGATGCTCCGAAAGCCAGAAGTTGCCCTCGTCGAGCAGTTTCACACGGTCGCGGTGGTAGAAAATGGCGGCATACTCGCCTTGCTCCTTCCCGTCGTCGCGGCCCACGCCGATGTGACCGTATTGGGGCAGGGTGCGCTCAAAGTCGCGCAACTGGTCGACGAGCACTTCCTGCGCACCGAAGATATCGGGCTGCTCAAAAAGTATCTGGTCGCTCATCACTTGCAGACGTTTCGACCATATATTGCCGTTCAGTGAGTCGGGCTGGTTGTGGTAGCGTATGTTGTAGCTGCCCACAAAGAGCTCCTGGGCGCTGGTGGTGACGGCGAGCAGGCAGAGAAGCAGGAGAAGAAAAGTCTTTTTCATGGTTCTTTTTGTTTTTAGGGGGGTGTCTTAATGGTATCCGGCGTGTGATGTGTGAAGTAGGGATAAAAGTAAATCCCCGCTCACAGTGCAACCATGATGCGGGGATTC
The DNA here is from genome assembly GCA_902777645.1 of uncultured Prevotellaceae bacterium. Lineage (GTDB taxonomy): Bacteria > Bacteroidota > Bacteroidia > Bacteroidales > Bacteroidaceae > Prevotella. The sequence continues at coordinate 10,571 of CACYUZ010000002.1, forward strand.
ATTGTTTTTGTCTGCCCGATTATTTACGCAGGCCGAGGGCCTTCACGATGGCGCGGTAGCGCTCAATGTCGCGGTCGTAGAGATAGTTGAGCAGAGCGCGGCGTTTTCCTACCAACTTGGTCAGAGACCGTGCAGTAGTATGATCTTTGTGGTTCTTCTTCAGGTGCTCCGTCAGATGGGCAATACGGTAGGAGAACAATGCTATCTGGCTCTCAGCGGAACCAGTATCAGAGTTGGACTTTCCGTACTTGCCAAAGATCTCTTCTTTTTTTGCCTTGTCTAAATACATCTTTACTAGTTGTGAATTAAATGGTTATTTTATCAGTGCAAATTTTTGCGGTGCAAAGGTACTGCTTTTCCCACAACCCCGCAAATTTTTTCCGTCTTTTTTATGAAAGTGAACCTAAAAATAGCTCGGGTGTTTACCTTTCAATGAATAATTGTATATATTTGTAGCCAAAAATAATCCAAGAAGCTCACCTGTGTGATTCCGGCAGGTCATCAATAAATATAGGTGGGGATAGAAAAAAAAGCCCAAACACTTTGTTATCCCCCCGATTTTCATTACCTTTGCAGCCCGAAAGAAGATAGGGCCAATATCTTATTTGCTAAGGCCTTACCTCCCGCTTTTTTAAGGTATCGATTATGCAGGACATCAGAAACATCGCAATCATCGCCCATGTAGACCATGGCAAAACCACCCTTGTAGACAAAATGATGCTTGCCGGCAATCTCTTCCGCGAAGGAAAGGAAATCGGCAACCAGGTACTCGACAGTAATGACCTGGAACGCGAACGAGGCATCACCATCCTCTCCAAAAATGTGTCTATTAATTATAAAGGTGTGAAAATCAATATTATCGACACACCGGGACACTCCGATTTCGGAGGCGAGGTGGAGCGTGTGCTCAACATGGCCGACGGATGCCTCTTGCTGGTGGATGCCTTCGAGGGCCCCATGCCGCAGACCCGCTTCGTGCTGCAGAAAGCCCTGCAGATAGGCCTTAAGCCTATCGTGGTGGTGAACAAGGTGGACAAACCTAACTGCCGGCCGGAAGAGGTGTATGAGATGGTGTTCGACCTGATGTTCTCGCTCAATGCCACAGAAGACCAGCTCGACTTCCCCGTTGTCTACGGCAGTGCCAAGAACGGATGGATGGGTGAGGACTACAGCAAGCCCACCGACAACATCACCTATCTGCTCGACAAGATTGTGGAGGTGATTCCCGCCCCCGAGGTGATAGAGGGCACCCCGCAGATGCTCATCACCTCGCTCGACTATTCCAATTACACCGGACGCATCGCCGTGGGGCGTGTGCACCGCGGCACCCTCCGCGAGGGCATGAACATCACCGTGGCTCACCGTGACGGCTCGTTGGAGAAAACGCGCATCAAAGAGCTCCACACTTTTGAGGGTATGGGTCATGTGCGCACCGCAGAGGTACAGAGCGGCGACATCTGCGCCATCATCGGCCTGGAGAGGTTTGAGATTGGCGACACCATCTGCGACTTTGAGAATCCCGAACCGCTGCCTCCCATCGCCATCGATGAGCCTACTATGAGCATGCTCTTCACCATCAACGACTCTCCTTTCTTCGGCAAGGAAGGCAAATGGTGCACCTCGCGCCATATCAACGACCGCCTGCAGAAGGAACTGGAGAAGAACCTTGCCCTCAGAGTGGAATTCTTCGAGGACTCCACCGACAAGTGGATAGTGAGCGGACGTGGTGTGCTCCACCTCTCCGTGCTCATCGAGACCATGCGTCGTGAGGGCTATGAGTTGCAGGTGGGACAGCCGCAGGTCATCTTCAAGGAAATTGACGGCCAGCGCTGCGAGCCTATCGAGGAACTTACCATCAATGTGCCCGAGGAGTTCGCCAGCAAGATGATTGATATGGTGACGCGCCGCAAGGGCGAGATGACCTCCATGGAGTCGCAGGCCGACCGGGTGAACATCGAGTTTGACATCCCCTCGCGCGGTATCATCGGTCTGCGCACCAATGTGCTCACCGCCAGTCAGGGCGAGGCCATCATGGCCCATCGCTACAAGGAGTATCAACCCTACAAAGGCGAAATCTCGCGCCGTGTGAACGGCTCGATGATTGCCATGGAGACAGGCAATGCCTACGCTTATGCCATCGACAAGCTGCAGGACCGCGGCAAGTTCTTCATCGACCCGGGCGAGGATGTCTACGGCGGACAGGTGGTAGGTGAGCATGTGCACGAGAAAGACCTCGTGATCAATGTGAACAAGGCCAAGCAGCTCACCAACGTGCGTGCCAGCGGAAGCGACGAGAAAGCCCGCATCGTGCCCAAGGTGGTGATGAGCCTGGAGGAGTGCCTGGAGTATATCAAGGCCGACGAGTATGTGGAGGTGACACCCAAGAGCATCCGTATGCGCAAAATCGTGCTCGACCACAATGAGCGCAAGCGCCTGAACAAGGAATAACAACACACGGGAGACACCGCTCTCCCTGTTGAGACAAAATATTATGAGGATGCCCCGCAGCGAAAAGCTTGCGGGGCATCCTCATCTCATAGGTGGGCAAAGCCGGAGCCTATTGGGGATAGGTCAGTTGCTCGGGGGTGATGTGCAGAAGCACCTCGTCGAGATATTTGCGGGCTTCCCACCGTGCCATGGGCAGGTCGTGGAGCAGCCAGTTGCCGCAGTCGCGGGGGGCGGCACCGGGGATGTCGCCTTCAAACTGGGCGACAAACTCGAATGTGCGCTGCATCAGCGGTACAATGTCGGCCGATGTATAGTCGCCGCGCAGCAACAGATAATTGCCGGTGAGACAGCCCATCGGACCCCAGTAGACGATGCGGTCTTTCCATTCGGGGTCGTTGCGCAGATAGGTGGCGGCCAGGTGTTCTATGGTGTGCAGGGCACCGGGATGGAGAGCAGGCTCGCGGTTGGGCTCCTTCATGCGGATGTCGAAGGTGGTCACCACCTCGCCGCCAATCTGGTCTTTGCGCGATACATAGATGCCGCGCAGCAGACGGGTGTGGTCGATGGTGAAACTGGGAATCTTTTCCATGATGGTTTAAGGTGTTTTGTGGTGGGTCGGTTACAATTGCTCAAGGAAGGCGCGCGTCACCTCGAACGAACCCTCGGCCAACCGGCTCCAGAAGTCGAAGTATTGGGCGGCCTTGGTGTCCTTGAGGGGTATGTCGCTGATGATGCGGAACGATACAAACTCGGTGTGGTAGATATGGCACACCTGGGCGATGGAGCAACTCTCCATGTCAACGGCCATGGCGTCGGGGAAATGTCCCAGTATCTCGCGCATCTTCTCCTTGGTGTCCACAAACCAGTCGCCGCTCACGATGCGCCCGGCGTGAACCGGCGTGGTATGGCCGGCTTTCAGCGCTTTCTCGATGAGATAGGCGGGGGCATCATAGGTGGCGGGCTGGCCGATCAACTGTCCGTAGGCCACCTCGCTGCCGCAATAGGCGTCGTGGTGGTTGTAGCCGGTGCCCACCACTACCTCTGTGATGTTGAGCCGGGTGTCGGCGCCACCTGCCACACCGGTCGAGATGATGAGGTCGGGGTGATAGGCGTGTATCATCTCCACGGCTCCTACAGCGGCGTTCACCTTGCCGATGCCGCACTGCTGCATGATGATGCGGTTGTCGCCGATGGTGCCGGTGACGAATGTTCTCTCATAATGGGTCTCGGTGACGGCATGGGTGAGCAGGGTACGCAGTTGTACAAACTCCTTTTCCATGGCCACGATAATGCCGATTGTCTTCATTGGGTGGTGTGTATTTAAGATGAATAATGGGGTTCAGGGCTGTTTAGTGCAAGGTGAGGCGGTAGGTGAACTGCCCGTCGGTGGCCACGCCCTTGTAGTGGCCGCCTTCCTCGATGATAGTGAAGTCCCAGTTGCCCTGGTTGGCGCTGTGAAGCAGTATCTTGCGCCCTTGGTGGCGCCCCTCCACAGAAACGGCCTTGTTGGTCGACTGGTTGTAGAACTGGCCCTTCAGCAGTCCAGCCTCGTCTTCTTCGAGCACGAAGAGCATGGCGTCGGCGTCGATGTGGCCGCGCAGCGTCAGGTGGCCGGCGCCTCCTTTGATGCTTGTACCGACCGGCTCGTCAGTGCTCACCTCGGCCGGTGGTGTGGGGGTCGCGGTGTCGGCCGGGATTTCCGGCCTTGAGAACACGGGGTGGCCATCTTCCTCGTCGTCGTAGGCCGTGTCTTCCGCCGTTTCCGCTTCCACACCTTCGGCGGGCGGGGTGTAGTCGGTGCCGGCGTATTGCAGGTCGGAGAACTGCCGCCCGCTCCGATGAATGTCGTCCATCCGCGAGGTGTACTGATAGTGTAGGATGCCGATGCCGGCTAGGGTGAGAAGGATGATGGCAGCAGCCCCGATGAGCAGCACACGGCGGTTGCGTCGTGACGGCGGTGCGGGCTGGATGTCGTTGGGTTCTTTTTCTGTCATGTCGTAGTGAAAAATGCCTACCTTTGGCATTGGGGCATCAAAGGTAGGCAAATCTATCCGAATATCCAAAAAAACGCGTTATTTTGTCGGCGTGAGGGGCTTATCTCACCACTACTTTCTGTCCGTCGACGATGTAGACACCTCTTTCGGCCTTACTCACTTTCACCCCTTGCAGGGTGTAGGTGCCTTTGTGGCGGGACTGAACAGGTGTGGCGATGAGGTCCTCGATGGCGTCGCGGTCGATGGCCGTGGTGGCCTCGCCCAGACCGCCCATCTCATTGGCGGCACGCACGGCGTAGGTGGCCGAGGGGTCATCGACGGTGAAGGACGGCGTGTTGGTGAAGGCGGTCACCTTGCCGTTCTTCACGATGGCCCAAAGCAGCACGTAGGGGCTGTCGTCCCAGGTGAGCTGTGCTCCCTCTTTCACCACATGGGTGGGAGCTGAGGCCTGCTCGGTGCTGGAGCGCGGGTCCCAGCTGCCGAACATATTGGTCATGTCGCTGGCCTCTGCGGCTTCCTCATCGGTGAGCACGGGGTTGTTGGTGTGAGTGTTGGCGAAGACCGTCTTGCGTCCGCTCAGGTCCACCAAGGTGCCGTTGGCAGTGACCGACTTGTATTCGGCAAACCGTTTGGGCCATCCGTCGCTCATCTCGCTCCAGCCGATAGCCGAAGGCTGCACCTCCATGGTGGTGTGTATCCACGAGGCCACGGGGGTACCCTTGCCCCATGGGCGGCCTAAGGTGTAGTTGCCGTTCAGTGCCGCGTTCTCGCCCTTGATGGTGCAGCGGTAGAACACATAGCCATACTTGATGGAGTTGGACGGTACGGCGATGTAGCCGCCCGTGTTCATGCACACCTGTATGTCTACCTCGTTGAAGTAGGCGTCGCCCTTGCCGCAGAGAAAGTCGGTGCGGCCGCGCACTTTGCCGTTCTCAAAGTAGTAGAGACCGCGGTCGTTGTTCGAGTCCCAGGTGTCTTGGTAGCCCCACAGGCAGGTGTTCTTGTAGATGGTGCGGGTGCCCTTGTCCTGTACGGCGATGTTGCGGCCGCGGGCGTCCTCGATGCCGCTCTTCACGGTGAGGTCCTGGAAGTAGGTGTTCTGTGCGGCGCTCTGCAGCTGCAGCACATCGCTCTTGCCGATGCCGTCGTAGACACTGGTGGTGCCGTACTGGCCCTGGTAGGTGGCGTCGGCCGGGATGTTCTGGGTGATGACGGTGCCCTCCATGCTCTCGCCGATGAACGAGATGTTGGGCGCGCTGATGTAGGTGATGGGACTGGCGTAGGTGTTGCCGTCGTCGGAGTGGATGGTGGCCGTCTCGCTGAAGGGCAGCACATGGGTGCCGTCCATCACGAAGATACGGTAGCGCTGCTGCTTGTTACTGCGTCCGTTGGCGGCCTTGATGGCGGCAGCTATGTCGCCGTCGGTAGGTACCACAAAGTCGTACATGCCTTTCTCGATGACCGGCCGGCTCATGGTGGTGAAGGTGAAGGTGATGGGCTCGCTGAGGGTGTTGCCGGTGAGGTCGCTCACCTTGTTGCCGTTGAGCCAGAACTCGTATAGCGTGTTGTATTTGAGCTGCTTGTATTCGAAGGTCACTGTCTTGCCCGACACCTGCGGGGTGAGCAGCTGTATGTTGTCGGTGCTCGATGAGGCGGGGTTGTCGGTCAGCAGGGCGGTGGCGTGCTCATCGACGGACACTTTCTCGTCGAAGGTGAGCACAATCTTGCCGTTGGCCGACACATTGGTGCTGCCGTCGGCAGGCACCGACGAGACCAGCACGGGTGCCTTGCCGTCGTCGATAAGTTTCGGCGTGCCGGTGAAGAACACCATGGCGATGGTGTTGCCGTCGTTGACGGAGCTGGCGCCTTTTATCTCCGATGTCTTGTCGGGCGTCCAGCGCACATAGAGCTTGGGCTGGTTGTTGGCCTCACTGGGCAGGGACCCGTTGAAGGTGGCGGCGTTCTTGGCGCCCTCCATGGTGATGGTGCCGAAGGGTGTCCAGGTGGTGTCGTCGGTGGAGTACTCCACCTGATAGGTGGTGTAGGCATTGTAGTTGTACATCATCTGGAACTGCAGCTGCAGGTCGGTGAAGGCTTCGGCGTTGAGACTCGTCTTCCAGTAGTAGTGGCCCACATCACCCTCCGTCTCGCCGGCACGCCAGTTGACGGCGGCACCCTTAAAACTCTCATAGCCGCCGGCGGCCTCGGTGCTCTTGTCGAGCCAGGCCGAGGTGGTGCCGTCGGCCTCGCTCACCAGGCTGAAGGCATCCACATCGTTGCCTTCGGCGTAGAAGTCGGCCGGGCGGCCGTTGTTGCCGCGGCGGTAGAAGTCCCATCCGGCTATGATGTCGGCCTGCTCGTAGAGGGCGGTGATGTCGTAGTCGCCGTTCATGGTGATGGTTATCTCGCTCTCCGTGCGGCCGTCGCTCCAGTTGCTGAAGTTGACAAGACCTTCATACTGGTTGGCGGTGAGGGTCACCACGGTGCCTTCCTCATATAGGTTTCGCCCGTCTACCACCGTGGGGGCCGGCGAAGGCTGTACCATGTAGGCGTTGGTGCCCTGCACATGGTAGTTGAGGGCGTAGGTGGCTGTCTTGAGGAAGTGGGCGGTGAGGGTCTCGTCGTGGGTCACGGTGTAGGTGAGCCGCTCCTCGGCCGATACCTCGTCGCCGTTGCCGTCGGTCCAGTTCTTGAACCGGTAACCGAAGTTGGGCGTGGCGGTGAGGGTCACCTGGCTGCCGGCATCATACCGGTCGGCCATGGGGTAGACGGAGATGTCGCCGCCCTCGGCAGGGTCGGCCACGGCCGTGAGCCGGTATTTGTCTACATTGGCCAGCGTGCCGTCCACATAGCCCTCTATGCGCACGTCGCTGAAACCTCCCTCCTTGCCGCTGTTCACTCCCACGCTGCACAGCATGGAGAAACCGTCGGTAGAGGTGAACTTGGCCTGTTGCTCCTCGGTCAGTTCGATGACGAAACGGTTGGTGTAGTTCTCGTTGGCACCGTATTTGTCCTCATCGCGGGTCTTGTTGTTGCGCGGGGCGGTATAGGTGCCCAGCACCTCGGAGGTGCCGTCGGCCAGACGGGCCGTCACCACCACACCGTTCTCGGCATCGGTGCCGAAGCGCTGTATGTAAGCACTCAGGCGGGTGGGGGTGAAGGTGAGTCCCTGCGAGGGCTTCACGGTCCATTCCACAGCGGTGGTGCTGCCTGCCGGCTGCAGTTTCACGAAGGTGATTTTCTGCCCGCTGTCGTCCTTGGCCTGTCCGGTGCCGGTACCCGTCACGGTGATGTCGCCCAGGTTCACGGCAGTCACAGTAAAAGCGTCGGCGGGTGTCACACTGGTCACCTGCTCACAGGTGGAGGCGTCGTTGAAGGCCCAGCGCACCAGGGCTGCCTCATGGTCGAAGTCGAGTGCGGCCTTGCTCACGGCATGGGGGGCTTGGCCGGCCAGGGCGTTCAGCGTCATCGCCAGCCCTAAGAGCAGCGATGCGGTCCATTTCTTTTTCTTCAGTAGCTTGTTCATCATTTGTGGGTTAATTGGTTTGTGTTGTTATTGATTTGTTTTGTTGTGTCATCGCATGTCTACCACTGTCTCGGTGCCGGTGTAGCTGACCGTCCTGGCCGCTTGGGCACCGGCCAGGCGAATATGGAAGGTGCGGCTCTGCAGCATGCCGGGGAAGGAACCTTCGCGGGCACCTATGGTGAGCTGCCTCTTGGCATCGTCCCAGTGCAGGCGGATGGTGGTGTAGGCACCCTGCTCGTAGCGGTAGCCGTCGCCCTCGTCCTCATAGAGCAGGAAGTCGGCATCGGCGCCCGGGTATATCACGACGTCGAGATTGTCCCACGGCTTTTCCTGGGCATAGGCCATCGGAGGTGCCATCGGAATGATGCTGCCGGCGCGCACAAAGGTGGGTGCCTCTGCCAGTCGGGTCGTGATGGTCACGTCGCGGCCCCCGCGGTAGCGCTTGCCTGTGCGGAAGTCGTACCAGTCGGCACCCTTGGGCAGGTAGCAGGTGGCTGTCTTCTCTTGGGTGAAATCGGGCTTGCCGGAGCTCCCGGTGGCGGTCTTCTTGTCCCAGCCGCTCATGGCGTCCTCATTCATCACTTTTTCCTCGGTATACTGGGGCCTCACGATGGGGGCAACAAGAAAACTGCGGCCGAAGAGGAACTCGTCGGTCAGGTTCCATACGCGCCGGTCGCCGGGGAAATCGTACACAAGGGCGCGTTGGTAGGTGCCGTTGTGGCTTGTCACGTCCCAGGCCAGACTGTAGATGTAGGGCAGCAGACTGTAGCGCAGGCGGATGGTATGCTCAATGGCGTCGAAAACCGGTTCTCCCCGTTTGCCGAACTGGTATATCTCACGGGGCGCATCGGCACCATGGCTACGGAATACCGGACAGAACAGGGCATATTGCATCCACCGCACATAGAGCTCCTGAAACTGCGGATTGCGCGGCGCCGAGCCGGGTCCGTCGGTGTTGTAGGAGCCGCAGAAAAAACCGCCTATGTCGGTGTTGAAGTTGGGACATCCGGTCATGGCGTAGTTCAGACCGAGCGGAATCTGCTTGCGCAGCATGTCCCATGAAGAGCCCACGTCGCCGCTCCACAGACCGGAACCGTAGCGCTGCTGTCCGGCAAAGGCCGAGCGGGTCATGATAAACACCCGCTTGTCGGGCGTTTCCGCACGCAGGTGGTCGTAGACACCGCTCACCGAGGCGAGCGGGAAGGCATTGCGGTAGCGGCGCCAGGTGCCGTCGCCTGCCGGGTGGTCGTATTCGCTGTCCTTGGGGTTGAAGTAGTCGGGGTCGGTGGAGTCCATCCACCAGGCGTCGATGCCGTAGTCGTTGAGCGTGCGCAGGTGCTGCCAGTAGATGTCGCGGGCCTCTGCACTCAGCGCATCGTATACTTTCACGCCGCTGGGATAGTCCATACGGGGCGGCCACACATGCGAGATGCCGCTTTGCGGCCATGTCTCGAAGTCGTAGAGCAGGCCTTTCTCCTTGAGCTGGGCGAAGGCTTTGGTCTGCGGACCGAAGCTGGCCCAGATGCTGATCATCAGGTGGGCGTTCATCTTATGTACTTTTTCCACCATCTCGCGGCCGTCGCTGAACGACTCGTTCAGAAAGTCCATGGCGTTCCAAAGGTAATTGTTGCCCCAGTACTGCCAGTCTTGCACAATACCGTCGAGCGGCACGCCGTTGTCGCGGTGCCACTGCACCACCTCCAGCAGTTCCTGGCTGGTCTTGTAGCGCTCACGGCACTGCCAGTAGCCGAAGGTCCAGAGCGGAAACATCGGCACCTGGCCCGACAGCTTGCGCATCTGCGCGTTCACACCGTCGGCCGAGCCGCCCAGCATGAAATAATAGTCGATGGCGTCGCCCACCTCGGCCGAGAAGGTCATGCCATCGGCGCTGTCGCTGAAGTCGGCGCGTGAGTAGTTGTCCCAGTACACTCCCCAGCCCTTGAGGCTCTGCACCACATATTGGAAGTCTTCCAAGTTGCTCTGCTCCATGTGCTTGCTGGTGCCGCGCCGGTTCAGCAGACCGTCCTGTATCGTGCCCAGTCCGTAGAGGGGCTCGTCTTTGTCGAGCTGGTACACCTGCGTCACACGGTAGGCTCCCCGGTCAGGACCCGACTGGCGCTCCTCGAAGCCGAACTCCTTCTCCTTGAGCAGGTTTCTTCCTTTGCTCAGAAACTGGAGCAGTCCGCTGCGTTTGTCGATATTCACGGTGAGGGCGCTGCTGCTCAACTGCATCCGCGAGGGGGTCTCCGACTTCTGCACGGCGAGAGCGGCATCCGGCTGCAGTGTCACCACCATGCTTTTCCGGGAGGGGCCGGTGTTGCCGGAGGGATAACGCACCACATGAACGATTTCGGGTGAGAAAAAGGTCACCTGCAGGGTGGTGCCCTTTACATCGAGCCGCACGCTGCCTGCCTCCTGCGCCATACACAGCAGGCAAGTCAGGGAGAGAAACAAGAGGGTGGAGAGTCGTCTTTTCATGGCTGTCTCATTTTGGGTTCTGATGATATGTTTATTCTGCCTACAAAAATAATGAAAAAAAACCATAGACATGCGGTTAGGAGGGGAAGAAATGACGAAAAAAGAAGTGTGCGGCCATTCTTTTTGTCTAACGGAGAGGTATCTCAAATAATTTTTCTATTTTTGCACGTTAAAGCAATAATAAAAGGAAATATATGGAGACTTTCAAAAAATGTTTGCCCGACTTGATAGCCGTGGTACTGTTTGCTGTGATAGCGTTTGCCTATTTCTTCCCCGCCGACATTGAGGGACGCATACTCTACCAACACGACACCTCGGCAGGACGCGGAGCCGGTCAGGAAACCGCTGCCTACTATCAGCGCACGGGCGAGCGCACCCGCTGGACCAACTCGCTCTTCGGCGGTATGCCCACCTATCAGATATCACCGTCGTACAGCAGCACCGACGGACTGGCACAGGTGTCGAAGGCTTATCATCTGTGGCTGCCCGACAATGTGTGGTACGTCTTTGTCTATCTGCTCGGGTTCTATATCCTGCTGAGAGCCTTCAACTTCCGTCAGTCGCTCGCAGCGCTGGGAGCCATCGTGTGGGCCTTCTCCAGCTATTTCTTCATCATCATAGCGGCCGGACATATCTGGAAAGTGTGGGCGCTGGCTTATCTGCCACCGCTCATAGCTGGTATCGTGTTGGCCTACAGGGGAAAATACCTGGCCGGATTCCTCGTCACAGCCCTCTTCACGGCGTTTGAGGTGCTGGCCAACCATGTGCAGATGACCTATTACTACCTCATGGTCATCCTCTTCATGGTCATCGCCTTCCTCGTGGAGGCTGTGCAGAAGAAACAGCTGGCAAGGTTCCTGAAAGCATCGGCCGTGTGCGTGGCAGCCGCCGCCGTGGGCATCTGCATGAATCTCTCCAGTCTCTACCATACCTATAAATACTCGAAGGAAACCATGCGCGGCAAGAGCGAACTGGTGAAGGAAAACTCCGCCAACCAGACCAACAGCGGACTGGAACGCGACTATATCACGCAGTGGAGCTACGGTATAGGTGAGACCTGGACACTGCTCATCCCCAACACCAAGGGAGGTGCCTCCGTGCCCCTGGCCGCCAATCAGGACGCCATGAAAAAAGCCGACCCCAACTACTATCCCCTCTATCAGCAGATAGGGCAGTACTGGGGTGAGCAGCCCGGTACGAGCGGTCCCGTCTATGTGGGCGCCTTCGTGCTCATGCTCTTCGTGCTGGGACTCTTCATCGTGAAGGGACCGGTGAAATGGGCGCTCCTCGCCGCCACCGTGCTGTCAATTATGCTCTCCTGGGGCAAGAACTTCATGGGACTCACCGACTTCTTCATCGACCATGTGCCCATGTATGCCCAGTTCCGCACAGTGGCGTCCATTCTCGTGGTGGCTGAGTTCTGTATCCCACTGTTGGCCATGATGGCCCTCAAGAAGGTCATCGACGACCCTGACGTGCTCACCAAAAAGATGAAATGGGTGGTCGTGAGCTTTGTGGCCACCGCCGGTGTGGCCCTCCTCTTCGCCATCGCCCCCAATATGTTTTTCGACTATGTGAGCTCGGCCGAGATGCAGGCCCTCTCGCAGTGGCCCGCCAACGAACTGCAACCGCTGCTGGCCAACCTGCGCCAGGTGCGCGAGAGCATCTTCACGGCCGACTGCTGGCGCTCCTTCGCCGTCATCGTGATTGGCACGGTGCTCCTGCTGTGCTACAAGACACGTAAGCTGAAAGCCCTCTACCTGACCCTGGGCATCGCACTGCTCTGCCTGGTGGATATGTGGACGGTGAACAAACGCTACCTCAACGATGCCATGTTCGTGAGCAACACGGTGCGCGAAATGCCCCAGCCGCTCACACAGACCGACGAAATGATACTCGAGGACAAAGACCTCGACTACAGGGTACTCAACTTCGCCTCCAACACCTTCAATGAGAATGAGACCTCCTACTACCACAAAAGCGTGGGCGGTTATCACGCCGCCAAACTGCGCCGCTATCAGGAACTCATCGAGGCGCACATCGCACCGGAGATGAAAAAGACCATCGACGCCGTGGTGGCAGCTGGAGGACAGATGGAACAGGTGGCCGGCGACAGCATCTATCCTGTGATCAATATGCTCAACACCCGCTACTTCATCTTCCCGATGCAGGACAACAAGACCATGCCGCTGCGCAATCCCTATGCCATGGGCAACGCATGGTATGTGGACAAGGTGGACTTCGTGGCCAATGCCAATGAAGAACTCGACGGACTGAAAAACAGAGACTTGCACCGCAGCGCCGTGGCCGACAGCAAATTCAAGGACATCCTGGGCAGCAGCGTGGCGCAAGACTCCACCGCCAAGGTGACCATCACCGCCTATGAGCCCAACCAAGTGGCCTACAAGGCCGAATCGAAGGCGGGTGGCGTCATCGTGTTCTCTGAAATTTATTATCCCGGATGGACTGCCATGGTCGACGGACAGCCGACCGAGCTGGGACGGGTGAACTATGTGCTCCGCGCCCTTAAGGTGGCTCCCGGAGCTCATTCCATCGTGCTGGTGTTCCGCCCGCAGAGCATCGATACCACAGAGACGGTGGCTTATGTGGCCGGTGCCGTTCTCCTGCTGGGAGCACTCGCGGGCCTCTTCATCCTGATCAGAAAACGCAATAAGAACACCGATACCGCTAAGGCATAACCTATGAAAAAACTCCTTTCCCTGCCGCCCAACCTGGTGGAGTCGTTCCACCAGATTCAGGGAGCCAGTCGCGATGAGTGGTTCTGCACCCACGACCCCATAGGCCACAAGCTGGGCAGCGGAGGTGGCAGCGTGTGGCTGCTCGACCAATGCTGGCGCAATGAGCAAAGCGGCCTGACGTTCGATGAGTGGCTGCCCCGTGAGAAACGCCTGCTCCTGCATGCCGGCGGACAGAGCCGACGGCTGCCCTCCTATGCCCCGTCGGGCAAGATTCTCACCCCGATACCTGTGTTCAGGTGGGGAAGGGGACAACGGCTCTCACAGGATCTGCTCTCACTGCAAGTGCCTCTCTACAAACGTATTCTCGATGCTGCTCCCGACAGTCTGCACACGCTCATTGTGAGCGGCGACGTCTACATACGATGCACGGAGCCCCTTCAGGCCATACCCGATGTCGATGTGGTGTGCTACGGTCTGTGGCTCGATGCAGAGACGGCCTCACACCATGGCGTGTTCGTGGCCGACAGACAGTCGCCCGCCGTGCTGAAGCAGATGCTGCAGAAACCGGATGTGGCCACCCTGGCCGCACTGCTCGAGAACCATTTCTATCTCACCGATATCGGGGTGTGGCTGCTGAGCGACAAGGCGGTGCGCGTGTTGCGGGAAAAAACCTGCCGCAACGGCGAATGGAGCAATTATGACCTCTACGCTACCTTCGGAGGCGCACTGGGCACCCACCCTGTGGCGCCCGACCCTGAGGTGAGCGCACTCAGCGTGGCCATACTGCCGCTGCCGGGCGGCGAGTTCTACCACTTCGGCACCAGCCACGAACTGGTGTCGTCGATGATGGCCATCCAGAACCGTGTGAACGACCAGCGCCGCATCATGCACAATTCCGTGAAGCCCCATCCCTCCATGTTCACCCAGAACACCGAGATGTGGATACGGCTCACCGAGGAAAACCAGTGCCTCTGGGTGGAGAACAGCTGCGTCAGCGAGCATTGGACGCTCTCGCACCACCATGTCATCACAGGGGTGCCGGAAAACGACTGGAGAATAGAACTGCGGCCCGGACAGTGCGTGGACCTGGTGCCCATAGGCGAGAGCCAGTGGGCCGTGCGGCCCTACGGCTACGATGACTTGTTCAGGGGCGACCTGACACAAGACGACACTTGCTTCCTGGGCATGCCGTTCAGAAAATGGGCCGAGGAACGCAGAATAGATATCTCAGACATCAAAGGCGCTGCCGACTTGCAGACGGCCGAGATATTCCCTGTGGTGGACAATATGAACGACGCCGGACTCGTGCTCAGGTGGATGCTCAATGAATCCTACCAACAGGGCGGACGCATGCTCTGGAATATGTCGAGGCGTATCAGCGCCGACGGCATAAGCAATGAGGCGAACCTGCACCGGCTCAACGCGCAGCGGGTGGAAAACAGGGCCAAGATATGGCCTTTCCTGGCACGCAACTACCGGCACAGCGTGTTCTACCAGATTGACCTGAAAGAAGCGGCCGAGGAATTCGCCGCCGCCAATATAGCACTGCCCGACCCGCTGCCCGACAGCGACCCGGTGCTCACCAGAATGCACGATGCCATGTTCCGCTCCGAACTGCTCCGGCGCAAAGGCGGAAACGGTGAGCAGGAGGCTTCCGACCGGGCCTTCGCCCTCCTGCGGGAAGGGGTGCTGGGCAGGGCGCAGCTCGACGGACAGCAGCCCCGACTCTCAGTCTACAACGACCAGATAGTGTGGGCCCGGAGCCCCGTGCGCATAGACCTGGCAGGCGGATGGACCGACACACCGCCCTACTGCCTCATGGAGGGTGGCAGCGTGGTGAATATAGCCGTGGAGCTGAACGGACAGTTACCCATCCAGGCTTATGTGAAACCCTGCCGCGAGCCGCATGTCATTCTGCGGAGCATCGACCTCGGCGCTTCCGAGACCATCGACAGCTACGAGCAACTGGCCGACTTCAACAAGGTGGGCAGCCCGTTCTCCATACCCAAGGCGGCCCTCGTGCTGGCCGGTTTCCACCCGCAGTTTGCCGCCATGCCCTATGGCTCGCTGCAGAGCCAGTTGAACGACTTCGGCTGTGGCATTGAAATCACCATGCTCTGCGCCATACCCGCCGGCAGCGGTCTGGGCACTAGCAGTCTGCTCGCCGCCACGATATTGGGTGCCCTGAACGATTTCTGCGGCTTGATGTGGGACCGCAATGAGATAGGATACCGCACACTGGCCTTAGAGCAGCTGCTCACCACCGGCGGCGGATGGCAGGACCAGTTCGGCGGACTGCTGCAAGGAGTGAAATGGCTACAGACGGAGGCGGGATTCGCCCAGAACCCGATGGTTCGCTATCTCTCGCCCGATATCTTCACGCAGACCGACCTGCGCGCCTGCCACTTGCTCTACTACACCGGCATCACTCGCACGGCCAAGAACATCCTGTCGGAAATCGTGAGACGCATGTTCCTCAACGACCATCACGACCTGGCGCTCCTGACCGAGATGAAAAACCATGCACACGACATGTACGAGGCCATACAGCGCAATGATTTCGGCCGTATGGGACGCCTTGTGGGGCGTACCTGGCAGCAGAACCAGGCGCTCGACGAGGGCACCAATCCGCCGGAGATAAACCAGCTCACCCAACTCGTAGACGACTACTGCCTGGGCTACAAACTGCCCGGCGCCGGCGGCGGAGGCTACCTCTATATGGTGGCCAAGGACCCGGATGCGGCCGTGCGTATACGCAGTATCCTGAACGCCCGGCAGCAGCATGCCAATGCCCGCTTCGTGGACATGAGTCTGAGCACCACCGGACTGCAGGTGAGCAGAAGTTGAAAGATAACCATTTAACAACGATATATTATGATGAAAGCACAATATCCAACGGCCGAAGAAGTGTTCGCTATTTTCCGACAGCTGAACCAGATACCGCGCCCCTCGCATCACGAGGAACGCGTAGCCGATTTCCTTTGTCAGTTCGCCTCCCGGCTCGGACTGGAATACGACCGCGATGAGCACAACTGTGTGGTGATACGAAAACCCGCCACCCCCGGCCATGAACAGGCCGAACCGGTGGTGCTCCTCAACCATATGGACATGGTGTGCGTGGGAATGAACGACCCTCTCAACGACCCGGTTGTACCAGTGGTGGAAGACGGCTGGATGAAGGCAAAAGGTACTTCTTTGGGAGCCGATAATGGCGTGGGACTCTCCATGGCGCTGGCCGTGCTTCAGAACGACAGCATCGTGCACGGACCGCTGGAGGTGATGACCACCACCAACGAGGAAGACGGCATGACCGGTGCTGCCGGACTGAGCCCCGACTTCCTGAAAGGGCGGAAAGTTGTCAATCTCGACTCTGAAGACTATGACACCATCACCGTAGGCGCCGCCGGAGCATGCCTGCAGTTGCACCGCATACCCTATGTGCCCGAGCCGGCTCCCGGCGGCAAGCACCGCTGGTACCGCATCACCATCAGCGGCGGCCGCGGCGGACACTCCGGAGTGGACATCAATAAGGGCCGTGCATCGGCCGTGGTGCTGGCATGGGCCTTGCTGGCTTCCGTTTACAACGACTATGACTTCCAACTCTCCAGCATCAGGGTGGGAGAGGCCAATGCCAGCATAGCCTCCTCGGCCGAAATAGTGGTGTGTGTGCCGTCGGGCGAAGCCGCCGAATTCGTAAAGGCACAGGAGGAAAGCCTCAACCAGTGGATAAGGAGCGAGTATGGCGAGAACGACCCCGACATACACTGCCATATAGAAAAATGTGAGCGGCGGGACACCGTCATCCCCATGAGCACCTTCGAAGCGCTGCTCACCGCGCTGGAAGCCACACCGCAGGGGGTGGTGAAAATGAGCGAGATGATGGAGAGCACCGTGGAGACTTCCAATAATGTGGGCGTAATCAACACGCTGCCCGACCACCTGCTCGTGTCGACACACACACGCAGCTTTGTCGACGACGACATGACACGGCTGGCAAAGGAGATAGCCGACAACTTCGCCGCTGCAGGTGCCTCGTCGGAAACCGTGATGACGGCACCGGCATGGCAGGAAAACACGGAGAGCGCCTTCCTGGCACTTACCTCGCAGACCTTCGGCGATGTGCTGGGATGGGAGCCACGACAGGTGGCCATGCATTTCGTGCTCGAGGCGGGCTACTTCAAACAGAAATATCCCGGCATTGAGATAGCCTGTATCGGACCGCGCATCCTGGAACCGCACTCCACCAGCGAAAGGCTCGAAATGCACACCGTGGACGACATCTGGAAGGTGCTGGTGGAACTATTGAAGCGCATGGCATGAAAAAACAGATGATGTTCAGAACGGTGGTCGACGTGCCCCAAATGGATTTCCTGGTGCAGCCCTGCGAGAAAATACTGCTGGTGGGCTCCTGCTTCGCCGACCATATCGGACAGTGCCTGCGGCGTGAGGCTTTTCCCGTGACGGTGAATCCGTATGGGGTGATGTACAACCCCGTGAGCGTGAGGCATACCATCGAGAAAACCGACTTCGACGGCCGCATCGTGTTCATCACGCTCGGCACCAACCATGTGTATGTGCTCAAGGAAACGGGCGAGGTGGTGGACAACTGCCAAAAACGACCGCAGAGCCTTTTCCGTGAGACGGCTCTCGATGTGGAGGAGTGCTACGCCAGTCTGGCATGGACGGTGAAACTGCTCAGAGAACGGAGACCGGACGTGAAAGTGGTGGTGACGGTGAGTCCCATCCGCTATGCCAAATACGGCTACCATGGCAGTGCGCTATCCAAGGCTACACTGCTGCTCGCAGCCGAAAGGCTGGTGAGGGCTTTCCCGCAGCAGGTGAGCTATTTCCCCGCCTATGAGATAGTGAACGACGAACTGCGCGACTACCGTTTCTACGCTCCCGACATGCTGCACCCATCGCAGCAGGCGGTGGAATATATCTGGCAGAGACTTGTGGACTGCTGCTTCAGCGAGGAGGCCAGACAATATATGGACGAGTGGCTACCGCTCAGAGAGGCATTGGGACACCGGCCTTTCGATGCGGAGAGCGAGGCTTACCAATCGTTCAGAGCCGCTACACTCGAGAAAGTGAGGATGATGCAGAAGAAATATCCCGCCATGCAGATAGACTTCGAGACAAAGGAATAAAAACACAATATATTGAACTACACGCTTTTACAAACATGAAATACGCTATTGAGAAAGTGACTTCACTGATCGGCGCTCACCGATACGGAAACAGTGATGCCAACATAGAATGGCTGCTCACCGACAGCCGCTCACTCTGCCTCTCCGAGGGTACCCTCTTCTTCGCTATCAAGTCGGAGCGAAACGACGGCCATAAATACATAAACGACCTCTACCGACGCGGCGTGCGCAACTTCGTGGTGATGGACCTGCCCCATGACAGGGAAGTGGCTTATCCTGATGCCAATTTCCTCAAAGTGGGCGATACGCTCGTGGCACTACAGCGGTTGGCAGAAAGACACCGCGACGCCTTCAACATTCCTATCGTGGGTATTACCGGCAGCAATGGTAAAACCGTGGTGAAAGAATGGCTGTACCAGTTGCTGTCACCCCTCAAGAGGGTGACACGTTCTCCACGCAGCTACAACTCGCAGGTGGGAGTGCCGCTCTCCGTGTGGCTGCTCGATGAAATGACTGAGGTGGGACTCTTCGAGGCCGGTATCAGCGAGCCAGGCGAAATGAGGGCCCTGCGACATATCATACAGCCCACCATGGCTGTCATCACCTCCGTGGGTACCGCCCATCAGGAGAATTTCAGCTCTTTAGAGGACAAGGTGAGGGAGAAACTACAACTCATGCACGACGCACGCCAGGTGGTGTACTGTGCCGACGATGAACTGCTCGACCGCATGGTGAGGGATACATGCCGGCGGTCGAAACCGCTCGCCTGGACCATGACGGGAAGAGACGCCTATCTCAAGGTGGAGCGGGTGGAAAAAGCAGAACAGCACACCACGGTGCACTATTCGTGCGAGGGGCAGAAGGCCTCGTTCACATTGCCCTTCATCGACGACGCATCGCTGCACAATGCCGTGACCTGCGCCACAGTGGCACGCCTGCTCGGACTTGATGACGCACAGATAGCCCAGGGCATGGAGCATCTCGAACCGGTGGCCATGAGAATGGAGGTGAAGGAGGGACAGCATGGATGCACCCTGATAAACGACTCGTACAACTCGGACATCAACTCGCTCGACATAGCCCTCGACTTCATGAACCGACGGCCCGACCATAAGGGACGCCGTAGAACACTTATCATCAGCGATATACTGCAGAGCGGAATGCCCGCCGAAGCCCTCTACGACAGGGTGGCTACCTTGGTGCGGCTACGGGGCGTGGACAAACTGGTGGGCATAGGTCCACAGATTTCTGCCTGCCGCCGCTGTTTCGATGTGGAAGAAAAAGCTTTCTTCGACGACGTGACCCAATTCCTCGGCAGCGAGGTGTTCAAAAACCTGCATGATGAGGTCATCCTGCTCAAAGGCGCCAGAAACTTCGGCTTCGAGCGGATTACCGACCGCCTGGTGCAGAAGGTGCATGAAACCACCCTTGAGGTGAACCTCAATGCGGTGGTGGCCAACCTGAACCACTTCCGCTCTTTCCTCAAACCGACCACCAAACTCACCTGTATGGTAAAAGCCAATGCCTACGGCGCTGGTGCCGTGGAAATAGCCAAGACCTTGCAGGACCATCGGGTGGACTACCTGGCCGTGGCCGTGGCCGATGAGGGCGCCACACTGCGAAACAACGGCATCACCGGCAATATCATGGTAATGAATCCGGAGATGTCGGCCTTCCATACGCTTTTCGATTTCGAACTGGAACCGGAGGTGTACAGCTTCCGACTGCTCGATGCGCTTATCGCGGCTGCACGCAAGGAGGGCATCACCAACTATCCCGTACATATAAAACTCGATACGGGCATGCACCGCTTGGGCTTCAACCCGGAAAAAGACATCGACCGACTCATCGACCGGCTCACCCATCAGAACGAATTGCTGCCGCGGTCGGTATTCTCCCACTTCGTGGGGTCCGACAGCGACGACTTCGACCGCTTCTCACAGGGGCAGTTCGAACGTTTCGACGCTGCCAGCCGCAAACTGCAGGAGGCCTTCCCGCACACCATCCTCCGGCATATCAACAACAGTGCCGGTATAGAGCATTTCCCTGAAAGACAGTTGGACATGTGTCGTCTGGGACTCGGACTGTATGGCGTGGACAGCCGCGACAACAGCATCATCAACAATGTGTGCTCCCTGCGCACCACCATCCTCCAACTGCGGCATGTGCCCAAGGAAGAAACGGTGGGATACAGCCGCAAAGGACATTTGGAACGCGACAGCGTGATAGCCGCCATTCCTATCGGCTATGCCGACGGACTGGACCGCCACCTGGGCCGCGGAAGGGGCTACTGCCTGGTGAACGGAAAGAAGGCGCCCTATGTGGGCAATATCTGTATGGATGTGGCCATGATCGATGTCACTGACATCGACTGCCAGGAAGGCGACCGGGTGGAAATATTCGGCGACAACCTGCCTGTGACGGTGCTCTCCGACCTGCTCGACACCATTCCCTATGAGGTGCTCACCGCCGTGAGCGAAAGGGTGAAGAGGGTGTACTTCCAGGATTAGGCCTCGCTGCATTGACCATGGCTCCCGCGCGGGGCCATGGTCAATGTTTTTTTGCTTTTTTCGTCTCAGATGTAAGCGAAAACGAAAAAATAGATGTATCTTTGCACCAAATGCCGAAAAACCTGCGGCATGAGGAAGACAAAAACAGAATAATAACAAATAAAACAAATCTATTTACACACTTATGAGCCCTATACAAACTACGAAAATGACCAACTATCGTTGGGTGATTTGTGCGATGCTCTTCTTTGCCACGACGGTCAACTATATGGACCGCCAGGTACTCTCGCTGACGTGGAAGGACTTTATTGCGCCCGAATTCCACTGGACTGACGACAATTACGGTACCATCACCTCCGTGTTCTCCATCCTCTACGCCGTGTTCTGCCTCTTTGCCGGCAAGTTCATCGACTGGATGGGCACCAAGAAAGGCTATCTCTGGGCCATCTTCGTGTGGTCGCTGGGTGCCTGCCTCCATGCCGGATGCGGATGGGTGACCATGAAGTATGAAGGCATCGACGGCGTGGCCGCTCTCAAGGCTGTTGAGGCCGGCTCCATGACTGCCCTCAGTATCGCCACCGTCTCGGTGTATCTTTTCCTCTTCTGCCGGGCCATCCTTGCCCTGGGTGAGAGCGGAAACTTCCCCGCCGCCATCAAGGTGACGGCTGAGTACTTCCCTAAGAAAGACCGCGCTTTCGCCACTTCTATCTTCAACGCCGGTGCATCGGTGGGCGCTCTGGCTGCCCCTGTGAGCATTCCTCCCCTTGCCGAGGCTTTCGGATGGGAAATGGCTTTCATCATCATCGGTGTGCTGGGATTCGTGTGGATGGGTCTCTGGGTGTTTATCTATGACAAACCCAACAAGAGCAAGCATGTGAATGCCGCTGAGCTCACTTATATCAACCAAGATACAGAAACCGATGCCGATCCGAAAGACTCCAACGACGAGGGTCCGGCCATCAGTTTCGGCAAGTGCTTCACCTTCCGCCAGACTTGGTCGTTCATCGTGGGTAAGTTTATGACCGACGGTGTGTGGTGGTTCTACCTGTTCTGGGCTCCCGCCTACTTCTCCGACCAGTTCGGCTACAAGTCGTCATCGACCATGGGACAGCTGCTCATCTTCACGCTCTACTTCATCGTGACCGTGGTGAGTATCTTCGGCGGCTATCTGCCCAAACTCTTTGTGGAGAAACGCGGCATGAATCCTTATGCAGGACGTATGCTTGCCATGCTCATCTTCGCCTTCTTCCCCTTGTTTGCCCTGTTCGCGCAGCCGCTCGCCATGTGGGAGAACAGTCCTATCGACCCGGCTTGGTGGCCCGCCATCATCATCGGTTTGGCCGGTGCAGGACACCAGGCCTGGAGTGCCAATATCTTCTCTACCGTGGGTGATATGTTCCCCAAGTCGACCATCGCCACCATTACCGGTATCGGCGCCATGGCCGGTGGTCTGGGTTCCATGCTTATCAACAAGATTTCGGGTATGCTGTTCACCTATGCTGAAGGTCAGGGCGCTGCCTATACCTTCTTCGGTATGGAAGGCAAGCCTGCCGCCTACATGCAGGTGTTCTGCTTCTGCGCAGTGGCTTACCTCATTGGCTGGGTCGTCATGAAGACACTCGTGCCGAAGTACAGACCGGTGGTCGATGACCTCTAATCTGATTTTTGAATACAGCCTCTCGGTTGAGAGAAAGTGAAAAAGATAATTGGCCCCTGAAAGTTTCCTTCACTTTCAGGGGCCAATACTTTTGTGCCTTCATTGTGTGGCCTCGGCTATGCAGAGGGCCGTAGCGGCTTCAGTTTCTGTACACCGACTTACTCTTTGGTAGGCACGATGTGGCCGATGCGGCTCAGACATTGCCTGATGAGGGCAAGGGGCACCTGGCGGGGGGCACAGTGCTTCGAAGCGGCAAGAGCCGCTACCACACCGGCTGCCTGCCCCATGGCCATGCAAGATGCCTGCACGCGGAGAGCTGAGTTGGCAGCATGGTCGCTCGATACGGCACGACCGGCCACCAGCATGTGGCCGACTCCCTTGGGGGTGTCGGCCACTGGCAGTGGCGTGGCTGACAAAGGCTGGGCTTCAGATGGAAGCAGACTGAAAACAGACAGTATAAGCACGGTCAACAAACGGAGCCGTCTCATGGTGTGGCGCATGGGATGATTTCTTGTGATGTGTTAACAGTGAGAATGTATTATTGCAGGAAACCTTGTCTGCGAAGTGCTTCGAGCAGGGTGGTGGACAGGGCCTCATTGTCGCTACGGGTGTAGCGGCAGTCGGTAAACACCTGAGCCAGCGTCTCCTTGCCATTGATGCGCACAAATTCCTGGTTCTCTGGCAGTTGTTCTTTCTCTGTGTAGTATCGGTCGATGTCCTCGGGGGTGTAGTTCTTGTAAGTCTCCTCATGGACAAATGCTGAGGGAGAAAGACGGTCGGAGAGGGGCGGACATTCATCGGGCCAACCCAGGGTGAGTGTGGCCACCGGCATCACAAGCTGGGGCAAATGGAGGACATCGATAATGAGCTGGGGCATGTAGACAGTGGTGCCCAGAAAACAATAACCCAGCCCTTCTTCCTCTGCCAAATGGCAGAAACTCTGGGTGAAGAGCAGCGCATCAGTGGCAGCATTGATATAAGAGAGAAAATTGTTGTAGCCGGGGGCGGCCTTGCGGGCCTCACACCAGTCGGTGGTGCGGCGGAAATCAGCGCAGACGGTCAGCACCACGGGAGCCTGTTCTACCATAGGCTGGTTGAAGTGGGCGGGCGCCAACTGGTGCTTCATCCGGGCATCGCGGGTCACTATTACGCTGTAAAGTTGAAGGTTGCCCATAGTCTGCGTGCGCGAGGCAGCAGCAAAAAGCTTGTTGAGCAGTTCGGGAGACACATCGTCGCTCTTATAGCGGCGGATGGTGCGGCGTTGGAGAATCGTTTTCATCTTGGTTATGTTGGTTTCTTCTTTTTTCGGTGACATACGGCAATGCAAGTGAGATGGGGGTAGGCTTGCATTCTTTTGCAAAGATAATGTAAAGTGGGGGACAAAAAAAATGATTTTTTATTTTTTCTGCCCTCGATTTTCCGTAACTTCAAATAAGTTACTCCATCTCGGCATAAAAAATGAATTAATTCATTTTGTTCTGCCCTCGATTTTCCGTAACTTTGGCTGCCGCCGAAGTTACTTGGCACTCGGCAATGAGAATAAAAAAGAGATTTTTCTTCTCATTGCTCTCGTTTTTTCGTAACTTTGCACCAAATTTGATTTTCAAGAATGGACCAACTTAAAACATACACTTATGAGGAGGCTTTTGAGGCTTCCTTGCAATATTTTGAGGGTGATGAACTCGCTGCGCGCGTGTGGGTGAACAAATATGCCATGAAGGACAGTTTCGGCAATATTTTCGAAAAATCACCCGAGGACATGCACTGGCGCATCGCCCGTGAGATAGCACGTATAGAAAACAAATATCCCAATCCGATGAGCGACCGAGAGGTGTTCGACTTGCTCGACCACTTCCGCTATGTAGTGCCGGCAGGCAGCCCCATGACCGGCATCGGCAACAACCACCAGGTGGCTTCGCTCTCCAACTGCTTCGTGATAGGCCTTGACGGCAATGCCGACTCCTATGGCGCCATCATGCGCATCGACGAGGAGCAGGTGCAGCTCATGAAGCGCAGGGGTGGCGTGGGGCACGACCTCTCGCACATACGCCCCAAAGGAACACCGGTGAACAACTCGGCGCTCACCAGTACCGGACTGGTGCCTTT
Organism: uncultured Prevotellaceae bacterium; assembly: GCA_902777645.1. GTDB lineage: Bacteria > Bacteroidota > Bacteroidia > Bacteroidales > Bacteroidaceae > Prevotella. The sequence continues at coordinate 35,139 of CACYUZ010000002.1, forward strand.
CATGGAACGCTACAGCAACTCAACCCGCGAGGTGGCTCAGGATGGACGCAGAGGGGCCCTGATGCTCTCCGTGAGCATCAAACACCCTGACAGCGAGGCGTTTATAGATGCGAAAATGACAGAAGGAAAGGTGACCGGTGCCAATGTGTCGGTCCGCATCGACGATGAATTCATGAAATGCGCCATCGAAGACAAGGAATATGTACAGCAGTTCCCCATCGGAAGCGACAACCCCATGGTGGAAAAACATATCAAAGCCAGAGAATTGTGGGAGAAAATCGTTCACAACGCTTGGAAAAGTGCTGAACCCGGCGTGCTCTTCTGGGATACCATCATCCGGGAGAGTCTGCCCGACTGCTATGCCGACCTGGGATTCCGAACCATCTCTACCAATCCCTGTGGCGAGATTCCTCTTTGCCCCTACGACTCATGCCGGCTGCTCTGCCTGAACCTTTACTCGTATGTGGTGAATCCCTTCACTCCGGAGGCTTATTTCGACTATGAGAAATTCCGCTCGGATGTGGCCAAGGCACAGCGTATCATGGATGATATCGTGGACCTTGAGCTGGAGAAGATAGACCTCATCATGGAGAAAATCAAACAAGACCCTCAAAACGATGAGGTGAAGGGCGCCGAATTCCACCTTTGGGAGAAAATAAAGAAAAAGAGCGGCATGGGACGACGCACAGGCGTGGGTATCACCGCCGAAGGCGACATGATAGCTGCCATGGGACTGCGATACGGCACCCAGGAGGCTACCGACTTCTCGGTCAATGTGCATAAGACGCTGGCGCTGGCCGCTTATGGATCTTCGGTGAATATGGCCCGGGAACGCGGTGCTTTTGCCATCTACGACAGCGAGCGCGAGAAAAACAATCCCTTCATGCTGCGCATCAAAGAGGCCAATCCGGCTCTCTATGCCGATATGGTGAAATATGGCCGGCGTAACATTGCCTGTCTTACCATCGCTCCTACCGGCACCACCAGCCTTATGACACAGACCACCAGCGGTATAGAACCGGTGTTCATGCCGGTATATAAGAGACGCAGAAAAGTGAACCCCGGCGACAGCAATGTGCGTGTGGACTTCGTCGATGAGGTGGGCGACTCTTTTGAGGAATATATAGTATATCATCCTAAATTCCTCACCTGGATGAAAATTAACGGTATCGATACCGAAAAACGCTACTCACAGGAGGAAATAGACGAATTGGTGGCCAAGTCGCCTTACTACAAGGCCACAGCCAATGACGTGGACTGGCTCATGAAGGTGAGAATGCAAGGGGCCATACAGAAATGGGTGGACCACTCCATCAGCGTGACGGTCAATCTGCCGAATGATGTGGACGAGGCCCTTGTAGACCGACTCTATGTAGAAGCATGGCGCTCGGGATGCAAAGGATGCACCATCTACCGCGACGGCAGCAGGGCTGGCGTGATGCTGTCGGTCAAGAAAAAGAAGACCGAAAAGCCCGCTCCCGCACCCTGCAAACTGCCTGAGGTGACGGAGGTGCGTCCGCAGGTGCTCGAATGCGACGTGGTGCGCTTCCAGAACAACAAGGAGAAATGGGTGGCTTTCGTAGGACTGCTGCACGGATATCCCTACGAGATTTTTACGGGTCTGCAAGACGATGAAGAGGGAATTGTGTTGCCCAAGACGGTGACCAAAGGCAAAATAATCAAACAGACCAATGCCGACGGCTCACACCGCTATGACTTCCAGTTTGAAAACAAGAGGGGATACAAGACCACCGTAGAAGGACTGAGTGAGAAGTTCAATCCCGAATACTGGAACTATGCCAAACTCATCTCCGGCGTGCTGCGCTACCGCATGCCGATAGACCATGTGATAAAGCTGGTGAGCTCACTTCAGCTCAAGAGCGAGAGCATCAACACCTGGAAAAACGGTGTGGAAAGGGCTCTGAAGAAGTATATCGTCGATGGAACGGAGGCAAAAGGACAGAAGTGCCCCAACTGCGGACAGGAAACACTCGTGTACCAGGAGGGATGCCTCACCTGTAAAAATTGCGGAGCCTCGCGTTGTGGATAAAATCTGAATCATGCAGTGTGTCGAGGCCAAGGTCTTCGTAGACCATATTCACGTAAGGGCATTTCATGGGGTGATGCCTCAGGAAAGAACTGTGGGGGGCGACTTTACCGTCTCGGTGGAAGTGACGGCTCCAATTATGAATGCTGTGAAGTCTGACTGCGTGGACGATACCGTCAATTATGCCGTGATAACAGATATCGTGCGGCAGGAAATGGCGGTGCCCTCGGCACTGCTTGAGCATGTGGCGGGAAGGATAGCCGAAAAACTTTTCCAAACCTTTCCCGGCATAGAGAAGGTGTGGGTAGAAGTGAGAAAGGAAAATCCACCTATGGGAGCCGACTGTAAGGGTGCCGGTGTGAGAGCTTACTTCGTAAGATGAAGCTCGGGATGCTGCAAATGCAGATGATTGTCAGATAAGATTGATACGGAAACAAGGATTAGTTTATGATAAAAAGAATATGGATGATAGTGTGGGGATGGTGCCTGTGCGCTGCCGTTGTGGTGGCTGCACCCAGCTTTACACTTGTCATTGATGCAGGACATGGCGGCAAAGATCCGGGCACACGCGGCGTCAAGGCTTTGGAAAAAGACGTGAACCTCAAAGTGGCACTGGCCTTCGGCAAATATGTGGAACGAAATTGTCCTGATGTGAAAGTGATTTACACACGCAAGACGGATGTCTTCATCGAATTGAGTGAGAGGGCTGCTATCGCCAACAGAAACAAGGCCGACCTCTTCATCTCCATCCATTCCAATGCGCTGCCCGATGGAAAGATATCACGCGGCTTCGAAACGTATACGCTGGGTATGCACAGGGCAAGCGATAATTTGGATGTGGCAAAAAGGGAAAACTCGGTCATCTTGGTGGAGGATAACTACAAACAGCGTTATGCCGGGTTTGATCCGAAATCTTCGGAAAGCTATATCATGTTCGAACTGATGCAGGACAACAATATGTCGAACAGTGTGGAATTGGCGAAAATGATTCAGCATGAGGCTTGCTCGCTCTCCGGGCGACAGAACAAAGGTGTGCACCAGGCCGGATTCTTGGTGCTCAGAGAGACTTCCATGCCTGGATGTCTAATCGAATTGGGATTCCTTACCACTCCCGACGAGGAGGCTTTCCTCGACTCCAGCAACGGACAGGATTTGCTGGCTCATGGCATCTTCAACGCATTCCTAAAATACAAGAAGAAGTATGGGGCACGCAATTCTGCCACTTCTTCTTCCGTGAAGACGGAGGAACCGAAAACAGGTTCCGCCAAGCAGAAATCAGCCGCCAAGGAGCAGCCCAAACAGCCCGCCGCCAAGGAACAGCCCAAACAGCCCGCCGCCAAGGAGCAGCCCAAGCAACCTGCCGCCAAGGAGCAGCCCAAGCAGCCTGCCGCCAAGGAGCAGCCCAAACAGCCTGCCGCCAAGGAGCAGCCCAAGCAGCCTGCCGCCAAGGAGCAGCCCAAACAGCCCGCCGCCAAGGAACAGCCCAAGCAGCCTGCCGCCAAGGAGCAGCCCAAGCAGCCTGCCGCCAAGACGGAGTGCTCACCCGTTCAAAAAGCAGATCCGACATCGGGTAGCCGCCCCATTTTCAAGGTGCAGATAGGGGCCAGCAGTCAGCAACTTCCCCCCGACAGCCCTGAGTTCAAAGGCCTGGCCAACGTGGAAAGTTACCAGGAAAATGGAATGGTGAAATATACTGTCGGCGCATCGCCCGACTTCAATGAGATAAACCGCCTGCGAAAGTCTATCTTCGACAAGTTTCCAGAGGCTTTTGTCATAGCCTTCAAGGATGGTGCGAAAATGGACGTGGTGCAAGCGATAAGAGAATTCCGTACGAACAAATCGAATCTGAAATGAAACTATTCACAAAGGAAGTAAAAATTGCACTGGTGGCCATCATCGGACTTGTGCTGCTCTTCTTCGGTATGAATTTCCTGAAGGGTGTAAACCTGTTCGCCACCGACAATACCTATTACGTGACGTTCAATAATATCAGCGGGCTGTCTGGCTCCAGCCCCATTATGGCCAATGGATTCAAAGTAGGCACGGTGAAGTCTATTCATTACGATTTCAACAAAACAGACGAAATCATTGCCGAGGTGGGCATCGACAAGCATCTCAAACTGCCCAGAGGCACTGAAGCTGAAATCTCCAGCGACCTCCTGGGAAATGTGCAGCTCGACCTCGTTTTCGGCCAGGACAATGGTGACTATCTCAAGGAGAAGGAAACCATCAGCGGACGTGTGAATAGCGGTGCCATGGGCCAACTCAAGGAAATGGTGCCCAATGTGAAAGCCATGCTGCCCAAACTCGACTCTATCCTCATGAGCGTGAACAATCTGTTGGCAGATCCCGCTCTCGGCGAGACACTCCATAATGCTGAGTTCGTTACACGCCGCCTGACCACAACTACAGATGAAATCAACAAACTTTTGGCTGGACTCAACAGCAGTGTGCCCGGCATGCTGAAGAAAACTGACGGACTCATCGGACAGGCCAATGCTACGCTGACCAATACAACGGAGATGACCGACAAACTGAAGCAGCTTGACATAGAAACCACACTGGCTGAACTCACCGCCACGGTGAGCAATCTGAAGCAACTTACCGCCAAACTCAATGATGATAAAGGGTCACTGGCCAAACTTCTCAACGACGATGCTATGTACAACAATCTGAATGCGACGTTGGCACACGCTGATTCTCTGCTCGTAAACCTCAGAGAGCATCCGAAACGCTATGTACATTTCTCCGTCTTCGGGAAAAAAGATAAGTGACACTATCGGTGATTGTTTATACCATTCTGTGTCTAATTTAGATTTTGTCTAAATAACGGCCGCTTGTTGAATCACTTTATCCAATCTTTCGCAAAGTACTAAGAATTACCACTTTTGGACTTTTGTGAGAATGCATGGCTGGAATTTGGCGATAAAGGGCAAGTGCTTTACAAGTGGCTGAAAAACAAGACGTTGCAAAAATACAAATTTGAAATATTATAACAAAATGGTGCCCTCTCCTAAAGTGCCATTTTATAGCGCCTTACGGCAGATGGCTCGATTTCTTATCAAATGTGAATTTTGATATCACAAAAAAAATAGCGATATTTGCATTCGCTTTTGGATGAAAGGGAAAGTACGCCCTGATTCTTACCTTATAATAATTAACAAGACAAATGAACAAAGCACCCGATGCTCTTTGGAACGACTGCCTGAAACTTATTCGGGACAACGTGACAGAGCAGCAGTTCGACACATGGTTTAAGCCCATCGTCTTTGAGTCGTTCAATACGGCGACCAAGACGTTGTTGGTGCAGGTACCCAGCCCATTCGTGTATGAGTATCTGGAGGAGAACTATGTCGACCTGTTGAGCAAGGTGCTTAAAAGAATTTATGGCGCTTCTGTACAGCTGTCTTACCGTATTGTGACCGACAAGGCACATGACGTGACGGTTGACCTCCTGTCGGATTCTACTACAGCACAGATAGCCAAACCGCAGCCGCAGACACGAGGCAATCAGCCGCCTTCAGTGCTTGATGCCCAAAAACCACAAGACATTGATCCGCAGCTCAATCCTCGACAGACTTTCGACAACTTCATCGAGGGTGACAGCAACAAACTGCCCCGCGCTTTAGGATTTTCTATAGCCCAGAAGCCGTTCTCCAGCCAATTCAACCCCATGTTCATCTATGGCCCCTCAGGCTGTGGAAAGACGCATCTCATCAATGCCATGGGGGTGTATGTGAAACAGCACTTTCCGCAGAGCAGGGTGCTCTATATCAGTGCGCGGCTCTTCCAGGTGCAATATACCAATGCCGTACGCAATAATACCCTCAACGACTTCATCAACTTCTACCAGACAATTGATGTGCTGGTGGTGGACGATATTCAGGAGTGGGTCACTGCACTGAAAACACAAGACACTTTCTTCCATATCTTCGACCATTTGGTGCGCAACGGACGCCGGATTATTCTGGCATGCGACAGACCGCCGGTTGATCTGAAGGGTATGAACGAGCGCCTTATAACCCGATTCAGCTGTGGACTGATAGCTGAACTGGAAAGACCCGATGTGCAGCTCTGCCGCGACATCCTGAACAGCAAAATAAAGCACGACGGACTCGATTTCCCTGAAGAGGTGATTGAGTATATTGCCAACACGGCCAATGGTAGTGTGCGAGACCTGGAAGGCATCGTCAATTCGCTCATGGCTTATTCTGTGGTCTATAACTGCAATATCGACATGAAACTGGCGGGTAGGGTGATGATGCGTGCTGTCAAGGTAGACAACAAACCGCTCACCATCGATGATATTATCGACAAAGTGTGCAATCATTTTAATGTCTCGGCCCAGGATGTGAGTGGAAAGAGCCGTAAGAGAGATCTTGTGGTGGCCCGACAGGTGTCAATGTACCTCGCACAAAAGTATACCAAGATGCCTGCTGCACGTATCGGCAAACTGGTAGCCGGCCGTGACCATTCTACTGTGATTCACAGTTGCGAGAAGGTATCGGAGAGAATGAAAATAGACCGTAAGTTCTGTGATGAGGTGAACAGTATTGAAAACTCGTTCCTGCTGAAAAAGCGTGGTTGAGTGATTGAATAAGCCGTTTGGCCAGAATCTTCTTGTGATGGCGTTTCGTGAACTTAGCGAAATGCCATATTTTTTTTGTCGTTTTAAAATCTAAGCAAGTGAACAAATGCTAAAAGGACAAAGAGAAGGAGAACACATACCCTCTATAATAGGCAAACCTCCGTAATCATCACGACTACAGAGGTATGCCTATAACTTACTAAAATAAATTAACTCAAAGAAATCGACTCTCACGAGTGGACAAAATCTCACAATTGTGAGATATATTTATATCTATTTTTTATAGATTGCTTGTTTCGAATGCAAATTTACGGGGATTCCGCTTTATTTCCAAATGTTCTGTCATTTTTTTTGTCTCAATAAACAAATATTAACATTGTGGACGCAAACAATCAAGTCTTCTCGTCCAAATATAAACAATTTTCCTGTGAATTTGCCATCATTCGCTTCCATTTCATATATCCCAGAATAGCTATTACCACATAGAGCGCATAAAGACTGGCCTTGAAAGGAATGTCTTTGGAGAAATAGAGAATGCTGGACACAGCATCGACCACAATCCAGATGAGCCAATGTTCCAGGTATTTTTTTGCCAGTGCCCAAATGCCCACAATGCTCAAGGCGGTGGTGAATGAGTCGGCTATGGGCACACGGGAGTCGGTGTGGTAGGCGAGAAAATAATATATTGCACCCCAGATGAGCAAGGTGCCGATGGTCCAGGGCAGGATATAGCGGTCTTCGAAGTGGGTCACCGGTTTCTCGGACTTTTTGTCGCTGCCGCTGCCGTGGTGCAGGTATTTCCAAGAAATGAATCCATAGATGCTCATGACCAGATAGTAGAGTTCCATACTACAGTCGGCGTACAGGCCTTTTTGGTAGAAAAGCACAATGCCGAACGACTCCATGGCGATTCCCACTGCCCACAGCCAGATACTGGCCCGATACTGGAGCAGGATGTAAGCCAGCCCGAGTATCGTGGTCAGCATGTCAAGCCAATAATGGGCAAGAAAGTCTTGCATCGGTCTTTAGAATTTTAGGGTGACGCTCGACATCATGGTAAATCCTGCCATGGGGATGAAGCCAATCTGATAGTAACGGTTGTCATTGGCATGGCCATAGCTCTCGGCAATGGCGGAGTAGACCCAACCGCTTGAGGCGTAACGGCGGTTGAACACGTTGTTGAAGCTCAGACCGAGTATCACTTCCTTAAGAGGGCATACCTTGCTCACTCTTGAACTGTAGTTGAAACTCAAGCTCGAGGTTGAGTAGCTGGGTAATGAGCGGTCTTCGTTCTCCGTGTTGTCGAGATATTGGCGACTCACAAAGTTGGTATGCCAGGTAACCTGCCAGCCATTGTGGTGGGCGGTAATAAAACCATTGAGAATGGCCGAGGGCGAGTAGGCGAGGGTTGAATTGCTGTAGTGGAATTGACGCAGTTCGTCGCCGTTTCCGTCGCAGTGGTATTTGGCGGCATCGGGGTTGCCCTCCCAGTCGTCCCAGTCTTCCACATATTCATCAAAATCTTTGATCTTGTTCTGGCTGAGGGCGGCGTTGCCCTCGAGGGTGAGCCAGGGCAGCGGATTCCAGCCGGCACTGATTTCTATACCGGCGCGGTAGGAGTCTTTGATGTTGGTGGTCAGGTTCTCGCCGATATCGCTCACTTGTCCTGTCTGCACAAACTGGTCGTTGTAGTCCATGTAGTAAAGGTTGATACCGGCTTGGAAATTGTCGGCCGTGAAATTGTAGCCCAGTTCAAAGTCGAGAAGCGATTCGGCTTTGGGGGCGGGGTAATTGCCGTTGTCGGTGAAGTTGTTGCGCTCAGGCTCGCGGTGGCTCAGTGCCACGCTGGCATAGGCGTGATGTCCTCCCTGGTGGAAACTGACACCGGCTTTGGGGTTGAAGAAATTATATTGCTCGTCAATGTCGAGGTTGTGCTTGTCGTAGAGGTAAGTCTTGTCGTTGTAGACGAATTTGTCGTTGTAACCGTCGGTCTTGTAGGTCACATAACGATACTGCAGGTCGGCATAGACATCCCAAAGTTCGTTCAGGTGGTAGGTGCCTTTGGCAAAGGCGTTGCCGTCCAGTTTCTTGGCGTCAGAGTCATAGTATTTGTAGTCGCCGTTTTTCAGAAGCAGTGACCGCAGCGTGTTGTCGCTCAGATAGGTGGCGTAGCCAAAGTGGTTGGCGTCAAACTGCTGGAGGGAGACTCCGCCGATGATGTCCCAACGGTCATTTTTATAGTTGAGGTTCCAGACGAGTCCGTAGGTGTCTTGTGTCATGCCTTTTTTGCGCACCCAGTCGGTCTTTTTCACATTGCCCACAGCATCGTAGCCGAAAATGGCGTTGGGCAGTCCAAGCTTCTTTATCTTGTTCTGAGGGCGGAATTCATTGTAGTAGCCGTAGCCGTGGGTATAGCGAAGGGTGGCGGTTGTGCTCCAGTGGTCGTTGATATCCCATGCGCCTGTCAGGAGATTGTGGTTCTGCCAGAAATTGTCGGTGGCTTTCGGCCAGTAGGATCCGTCGCTCATCTTGTAGCGCTGGGTGTGGTAGTTTCCTTTGCTGTCGCGGTAGAAGTCACCGTTGCGGTCGTAGGCCAGTTGTTCATAAAGTGAGTTGTATCGGCCCAATCCTGCATTGTAGAGGTCTTTGTAGGTCTTGATGCCGGTATTCATACCGTAGGTGCCGTCCATGAGCGACAGGTCGTCGTTGCCGGCGGTCACACCGTTCCAGGCCTGGCCTGTCTTTTCAAAGTTGCCGATGTTCTTATAGCGTATGCTGAAGTTTTCCCCCAGCCATGACAGCCCGCCATAGTAGGAGCCTGAACGCCCGCGTGTGCCGTGTATGTAGCCGTCGGTGTTGGTCTCATGGTAGGCACCGTCGAAGATAAGGTGGTTCCAAAGAAGTCCGGTGGAGAAGGAACCGCCTACATTGAACGTGTTGTAGCTGCCGTAGGAGAAACTTACCTCACCGCCGGCGGTTGTGGAGGGTGTCTTCGTCGAGAGCGAAATGGTGCCGCCGAAGGCACCGTCTCCGTTGGTAGATGTTCCCACACCGCGTTGTATCTGAGCATTGCCCAAAAGTGAGCCATAGCTGTTCATGTTGGCCCAGAACACGGTCTGGTCTTCAGGTGAGTTGAGAGGCACTCCGTCAAGGGTCACGTTGATGCGCGAGCCGGCGGCGCCACGAATACGCATATAGGTGGTTCCGGTTCCTACACCATTTTCGCTCCAAGAGAGCACACCGGGTGTCTGTGAGAAGAGGAAGGGAAGCTCTTTCCCTGTCTTTGAGAAATTGTCGAGCTCTTTCTTCTTGATGTTGGCTACGGCAAAAGGTGCGTTTCTCTGTGCGCGAACGCCTTTGACCACCACTTCTTGCAGCCGCTCCAACCTCAGGGTGTCGTTGTCCTCTTGTGCTGTGATTGGAAGGCTTGCTATAAGGAGCAGACCGAAAAGCGCTAATTGTTTTTTGTTCATGATTACCTTATTAGTTTTTGATGATACAATAAGGGGGATGGAAAAAGAACGAATCCCTACGCCGGCATTATCCGGATCAGGTATGAGGGTCTAATCTCAGCCCGAACCATCGGGCACCCCTTAACCTACATCTTGTAAGTCGGGTGCAAAGGTAAGCAAATTTGGGCGCAGAACGAAAAAAAATCGGCTCTTTCTTAGCTCAAGATAAGATAACTTCTTCTGAATTAACAGAATCAGTCTATGGTTCTTTGAGAAAATCGATGATTTGATGTATCATTTCGGAACCTTTCTTCCGGCCTTGGTCGTACACACGCTGCATTTCATCGGCGTCATGGCAGGTGTGTCCTATATTTAGTGGTTCATCGGGCCGTACCACCAAAGCTGTACCGGCCTTTTCTTGGCGGGAAAGGTAGACCAATTGCCCGTTGTACATGTTATGGCGTTCGGCAAGGGCATGTATCATGTGGGGGTATTTCCGCAGACTCCACCGCATAAGGGGCATGAAGGGGGTGGGCTTCTTTACAAAGCCTGCCGGCTGTGTGGTGATTACCACATTGCGTCCGTAGCCTTGTCGCTCCATAAAAGCCAATGGAATGGAGTCGGCCACGCCACCGTCGAGCAGCTTGTGTCCTTCTAATTCCACTATTCGCGATACAAGCGGCATGGAGGCTGAGGCGCGTACCCATTCCAGCATTTCGTAACCGGTCTCCCGGCATTCCTTGTAAACAGCCTGCCCTGTTTCCACATCGGTGCATACTACATAGAATGCCATTGGGTTCCGCTCATAAGCATTGCGGTCGAAGGGGTCGAGACGGTCGGGCAGTTCATGGTAAGCGAATTCTGCTCCAAACAGGTCGCCGGTCGTAATCCAGGATCGGAGACTGCAGTAGCGCCAGTCCTTGGCAAACCGCTTGTTGTAACGTATGGTGCGTCCTATCTGTCTGGAAATGAAATTGGCTCCGAATGCGGCTCCGGCTGAAACGCCTACTCCGCCGTCGAAGTTGACACCGTGTTCCAACATCACATCCATCACGCCGGCCGAGAAAAGTCCGCGCATGGCACCGCCTTCCAGTACAAGACCTCTTTTCATGTTTTTATATTGAAAAATGCGGAAAGGAAAGAACCGCCAATAGTATGTGATTCTTTCCTTTCCTCTTTTGTCATGATGCTGTTATTTGCTGCAGGGTGTCCAAGGCTTGAGCTGTTTGAAGAAGTCGTTGCCCTTGTCGTCTACCAGGATGAAGGCGGGGAAGTCCTCAACGGTGATTTTCCAGATGGCCTCCATGCCCAGTTCGGGATACTCCACACACTCAATCGACTTGATGCTCGACTGCGAGAGAACGGCTGCCACACCGCCGATGGTGCCGAGGTAGAAACCGCCATGCTTCAGGCAGGCGTCGGTCACCTGCTGTGTGCGGTTGCCCTTGGCTATCATCACAAGCGAGGCACCGTGGTCCTGGAACTCGTCTACATAGGGATCCATGCGGTTGGCTGTGGTGGGACCCATCGAGCCGCAGGGATAGCCTTCGGGGGTCTTGGCAGGACCAGCATAGAGAATGGGATGGTCCTTGAAATACTGCGGCATCTCCTCACCGGCGTCGAGGCGGGCCTTCAGTTTGGCATGGGCGATGTCGCGCGCCACGATGATGGTGCCTTTCAGGTTCACGCGGGTGCTGACGGGATATTTGGTGAGTTCGGCACGAACGGCGTCGATGCCCTTGTCGAGATCTATTTCAATGCCCTTGGCTCCTTCGCCCGGCTTGCGCATCTCCTCGGGTATGAGCTCGGTGGGGTTGGCATCCATCTTCTCCAACCAGATACCGTCGCGGTTTATCTTGGCCTTGATGTTGCGGTCGGCAGAGCAACTCACACCCATGCCAATGGGACAGGAGGCTCCATGACGGGGCAGACGCACCACGCGGATGTCATGGGCAAGGGCTTTGCCGCCAAACTGCGCACCGAGTCCTATCTTCTGGGCTTCCTTGAGCAGTTTCTCCTCCAAGTCGATGTCGCGGAAGGCGCGTCCGGTCTCATCGCCTGTGGTGGGCAGACCGTCGTAATACTTGATGCTGGCCAGTTTCACGGTGAGCAGGTTCTTCTCGGCCGATGTGCCGCCGATGACGAAGGCGATATGGTAGGGAGGACAGGCTGCGGTGCCCAGACTCTTCATCTTCTCCACCAGGAAGGGCAGCAGGGTGCCTTCGTTCTGGATGGTGGCCTTGGTCATGGGATAGAAGTAGGTCTTGTTGGCGGAACCACCGCCTTTGGCTACCATCACAAAGCGGTATTCGGCTCCCTCGCAGGCCTCGATGTCGATTTGTGCGGGCAGGTTGCAGCGGGTGTTCACCTCGTCGTACATGTTGAGGGGGGCATTCTGCGAGTAACGCAGATTGTCGTTTACGAAGGTGTTGTACACACCGCGTGAGAGGGCTTCCTCGTCCTCAAAGCCGGTCCATACCTGCTGGCCTTTCTCACCGTGTATGATGGCGGTGCCGGTGTCCTGGCAGAAGGGCAGAATGCCCTTGCAGGCTGTCTCTGCGTTGCGAAGGAACTGAAGTGCCACATAGCGGTCGTTCTCTGATGCTTCAGGGTCGCGAAGTATGGCGGCCACTTGCTCGTTGTGCTCGCGGCGGAGCATGAACTCCACATCATGGAAAGCTTCCTGGGCCAGGAGGGTGAGAGCCTCGGGGCTTACCTTGATGATCTCCTTGCCCTCAAACTCGCTCAGGGTGATGCCTTCCTTGCTCAGAAGGCGGTATTCGGTCTTGTCTTCGCCCAGTTGGAACATTGGGGCGTACTTGAATGCTGGTGCTGATGCCATAATGTCTTGTATGTTTTAAGGTTAAAAAATGTGTGGATTCCATTAATAGCCGAAGATTTCTTCGGTGGTGAGACGGTGCACAGGACCAATCTTTTCCAGGGCGTTCATGTCGAGGTCGCTCTCGTCGCCCAAGATGAGGTACTTGAAGGTCTTGCCGGCCATGTTCTGGCGCTCAAAATTGAGCACATCCTGCAGGGTCACCTGCGGCAGACGGTCGTACACGGTCTTGTTGGGGTCATGGTCGAAACCGAGCTTGCGGAGTTGGTAGTACCTGCTCAATATGCCGAACTTGGTGGTGCGGTCGGTCTGCAGGCTCTTCATGGCGCTTTGCTTGGCGATGTCGAAGGCCGACTGGCTCTGCGGCACCTCGTCGAGTATCTCGTTGAAAACTTTGATGCAGTCCATCATCTTGTCGTTCTGCGATATGATGTAGGTGTAGAATGTCTCGGGATGGTTCAGACGCGACGGTGCGGAGTATCTGGCTGCGGCGCTGTAGGCCAGTCCACGGCTTTCGCGCAGCTCCTGGAACACGATGCTGTTCATGCCGCCTCCGAAGTATTCGTTGAGCATGTAGCGCACGGCGCTCTCGTCGATGTTCCAAGGCTTGTTCTCGTTGTGGTATTGCATCATGTAGATGTTCTTGGCCTCATAGGGAGCTACATACACCTCGTTCACCGGAGTGGTCTGCTCGGTATATTCTTTGCCGGCGGGAGCCGGCTGCAGATGCTTGGCGGTCTTGTGCAGCTTGCTCACCAGTTTGTCGAAGGCCTTCTGGGGCATCGGACCATAGTACATCACGGTGTGCTCATAGTTTTTCAAGCCACCCAGCAGGTCGAGGAAATGCTGCGGGTCAGCGGCACGCAGCTGCTGTTCGCTCAAGGCGTTGCGGAAGGAGTTGTAGGGGCCGTATTGCACATATTGGGTGAGGGCCCTGAAGTTGTTCTGCTGGTTCTTCTTGCCGTCCTCACGGTTTTTCATCATCAGGTCTATATAGCTCGAGTAGGACTCCTTGTCGGCCTTGGCGTTCTTGAGAAGGTCTTCGAGCAGGGCCAGTGCCTGAGGCAGGTTCTCGTTCAGACCGCTGAGGCGCACACTGGTGCTGTGACCGCCCACGCTGACGGAGTAGTTGCAGGCCAGTTTGTAGAAGGCTTTCTTCACTTCGCTCACATTCTTCTTGTCGGTTCCTACATATTCCAGATAGCCGGGGCCGTAGCTCAGGTTCAGGTCGCTCTCCTCGCCGAAGTCATACATGAAGCAGAGCGTGAAGAGACCGTCCTCTGTGTTCTGCTTGTAGAGCAGGGGCAGCCCGCGTTTGGTGGTGCCCACGGTGAGGTCCTTGTCGAAGTCGAGGAACCGCGGACTGATGGGTTTCACATAGGAGTTCTTGATTTCGTTGAGGAAGTTGCTGCTCAGGTCACGGTTGGTGGGGATGGGGGTTATCTCGGGTTTCTCAATCTTCACCTGGCTGGCGTCGGTGCCTGTGCGCTTGTACACACACACGTAGTTGTCGTTCAGGTAGCGGTTGGCGAAGTCCACCACATCTTGCTTGGATATCTTGGATATCTTCTCAATGTGGTGAGCCACGTCTTCCCATGGCTGCTGGTTGATGAAGGCGTCGACCATGAGGCTGGCGCGTGAGCGGTTGTTCTGAAGGCTGCGGTAGAAGTTGAGCTTGTTGTTGTTCACCACGGCGGGTATCAGGTCATCGTCAAACTCGCCTCTCTTCAGCTTGCCCAATTCCTCGAGCAGCAGGGCGCGCAGCTCCTCCAGGGTCTGGTTGTCCTTCGGGTAGCCGTACAGCACGAAGGGGGTATACTCGGCCATCTCGTCGGCAAAGGCACCGGCGCTGCCCACTTTCATGGTCTGCTCAAGGTCGGTCTCAAAGAGGCCGCAGCTGCCGTTGGCCAGCACCTGGCTGATGATGTTGAGGGTGTCGCTCTGTCCTTCGTTGGGACGCCCGAAACGCCAGCCCATGAACAGATATTCGGCCTCCTTTCCCACGATGGTGGTGTCTTGGGGCGAGGTGATGGCCGGCTGCGGGCCGAACTGCGGAATGCTCAGGTTGTCGCTGCGCTTCCAGGAGCCGAAGTATTTGTCGATGATGCCTATCACCTCATCGGGGTCGAAGTCGCCCGCCATGCAGATGGCCACGTTGTTGGGCACATAGTAGCGCTTGAAGTAGTTCTTTATGTTCGTAATAGAGGGGTTCTTCAGGTGCTCCTGCGTACCGATGGTGGTCTGCGTGCCGTAGGGATGCGAGGGGAAGAGCTTGGCATAGAGGGCTTCCCACATCTTGCGGTTGTCCTGTGCCATGCCGATGTTCTTTTCCTCATACACCGCTTCGAGCTCGGTGTGGAAACCGCGTATCACCATGTTTTGGAAACGGTCGGCCTGCACACGCGCCCAGTTCTCTATCTCGTTCGAGGGGATGTTCTCCACATAGCAGGTCACATCGGTGCTCGTGTAGGCGTTGGTCCCCTCGCTGCCGATGGCCGACATCAGTTTGTCATATTCATTGGGAATGAAGTATTTGGCGGCTATCTGCGACACGCTGTCTATCTCGTGATAGGCTTTCTTGCGTGCCGCAGGGTCGGTCAGGGTGCGGTATACTTCATAGCGGGCCTCAATCTCGTCGAGATAAGGTGCCTCTGCGGCAGGGTCGGTCACGCCAAACTGCTTGGTGCCCTTGAACATGAGGTGCTCCAGATAGTGGGCCAGACCGGTGGTCTCGGCGGGGTCGTTGCGCGAGCCGGTGCGCACGGCGATGTTGGCCTGCAGACGGGGCTCTTCCTTATTCACTGAGAGGTAAACCGTCAGCCCGTTGTCGAGTGTGTAGATGCGGGTCTGTGTAGGGTCGCCCTCTACGGTCTTGTACTTGTAGTCTTTGGCCTGTGCCGTAATGCCCAGCAGGCATAGGCATGCCGTAAGCAGAAGTTTTGTCCTCATATTGTGTATGGATTTAGATTGTTAGGGTCTTATTTCTTTTCCTCCTCGAATTCTATCTCCTTGTCGAGCTTCGAGAGGAAGTCCTTGAGCACCTCCTCGTCCACATCGCCCAGGTCGTACTCCTTCTCGGCGTCACGGCGTATCTCCGATATCCATGTGCGCCGGGCCGTGATGTAGTCTTGGTGTATGCGCTTGGCGTCTTCCTCGGTTATCATCTCTAAGCCGTAATAGTCGCATATCATCTTGTAAGTCCAGGTCCAGCGGTATTCGGAGTAGTTGCGGTCTATCTCGCGGAAACGGTCAAGCACTTCGTAGATGTCGACGATGGTGCCGTCCTTGATGTCACTGATGAGGCGAGCCTCTTCCGACTCAGGCAGCAGCAGGCCGGCCAGGTCTATCCACTTGCCGGTGCCCACTCCGCATTTGGGCAGCTCCACGGCATGGCGTTTCAGTACAGCACCCATGTAGATGCGGAGCGCCATGTCATAGTCTCTGATGCCGCGGTGCAGGTGGTGCTTCTTGATCACATATTCATGATAGTTGTAGGTCGACACATTGTCGCCCGATGCGGCACGCAGCTGTTCCAGAATTTTCTTGCCCTCCAAAATCTCTCCTACAGAGAAGGGACTCAGCCAGTCGAAGTTCACAATGCTCTTCTGGCCGCTCTTGGGGCGCATGTCGCGTTTGGGCCACTTGCGAATGTCGCGGTACAGTCCTACCGTGTTGATGTTGCGGCCTGGTATCATGTACATGGTGTCACCGTAGGCCATGAGGTAGGAGAAGGGCAGGTTGCGGGTGTCGGGGTGGTACATCAGTTTGCCGAAGCACACGGAGAACGTGCCTATGTTGGCAGGCATCAGGATGTATGCCCCGCTGGCCGTCTTGGCGCCGCGCTCCAGTGTGCCGTAGTGCATGGGTCCCATCTTGTAGGCATGGTTGCTGAAGTTGGTGGCCGATCCGGCGTTGTAGAAGGAGAACATACCGCCTATCAGGAGCGAGCTCTTGTGGTGGCTGGCGGAGAACGGACCGCAGAAGGCGGCACAGGCCTCACCGTTCGACATGTAGCTGTTGGCGAAGAAAATGCTGCTCTCGGCCGTGAAACCGTTGGTTATCTGGCATGCCTCGCCTACGAAGCAGTTCTGCAGCTTCACGCTGTTCAGAATCGACGACCCGTCGTAGATGATGGAGTTCTCGCAGATCACACCGCTGCCGATGTATACACTGGCTTCGGGTATGCTCTTGATGGAGCAGTCGCTCAGTCGGCAGGCGCCTATTATCTCGCAGTCGTCGTTGATATGGGTGTTGTTGATCTCACCGGTGTTCAGTATCTTCACACGGTTGCCGATAGTGCCGCGCTCGGGCACACTGGCGGCTGTCTCCTTTTTCACCAAGTCTTTCAGCGCGTCGATGAGTTGCTTGTCGCGGTGGTGGTTCACCATGAGGGCGGCCAACTGGCTCGTGAGTCCATCGAAGAGAATCACGTTGCCGTCGCCCACCTCATTGAGCACGGATATCATGTTGCCCTCGCCGAAGGTGGCTCCCTCGGTGGTCTCAATGGTGTTCACGTTGGAGATGTAGCACTCGTCGCCGATGGTGTAGTTGTTGATGAAGTTTCCTATGTTCTCAATCAGGCAGTTGTCGCCGGCAGTTACATTGCGCAGTGTAGTGCTCTTGATGCCGGAGTGCTTGAAGAAGCCCTTGCTCACTTCAATCTCTTTCTTGAATACGCCCAACTGTATCTTGCCGTAAAAGGACACGTTGCGGATATAGTCGTCAACAAAGTCTTCAGCCACGGTCACAAGGTCCCAGTCTTCGGCCTTGCACCCTCTCGATTCGAGCGAGGCGATTTCTTTTTCTGTCAGTTGTCTGTAAGCCATTATAAATATTTTTATTAGTTACTATTCAAAATCAGCGGGATAGAGGAAGTCGTTGTAGGGGTATTTCTGCACATGCAGCTCGCGCACCTTCCTGTACACGGTCTCGCGGAATTCATCCATATTGGTCTTTTCCTTGGCCGAGATGAAGATGCAGTTCTCCTGGAGCTTGGCCATCCAGGTGCGCTTCAGCTCGTCGAGCGACACATTCTCGCGGGTGGGGGCGGTCAGGTCGTCCGATTCTTTTTCCACCCAGCGGTAGGCGTCTATCTTGTTGAATACAATCATCGAGGGCTTGTCGGCGCAGCCAAGGTCTTTCAGCGTGTTCTCCACCACTCGTATCTGTTCCTCGAAGTCGGGGTGGGAGATGTCTACCACGTGCAGCAGCAGGTCGGCCTCGCGTGTTTCGTCGAGGGTCGACTTGAACGAGTCGATCAGGTCGGTCGGCAATTTGCGGATGAAGCCTACCGTGTCGGCCAGCAGGAAGGGCAGGTTGCCCACTACCACCTTGCGCACAGTCGTGTCAAGGGTGGCGAAGAGCTTGTTCTCCGCAAAGACCTCGCTCTTCGACAGCAGGTTCATGATGGTCGACTTGCCCACATTGGTGTAGCCCACCAGGGCCACGCGTATCAGGCGGCCGCGGTTCTTGCGCTGCGTGCTCTTCTGCTGGTCTATCTCAGCCAGGCGCTGCTTGAGCAGCGTGATGCGGTGCAGGATGATACGGCGGTCCATCTCCAACTGGGTCTCACCGGGACCGCGCAGTCCTACACTGCCCTTACCGCCGCCTGAGCCCGAACCGCCGCCCTGACGCTCCAGGTGGGTCCACAGACGCTGCAGGCGGGGCAGCATGTAGCGGTATTGGGCCAACTCCACCTGTGCCTTGGCATTGGCGGTCTGTGCCCGCATGGCGAAGATGTCGAGTATGAGCGAGGTGCGGTCCAGTATCTTTACCTTCAGCTCTGCCTCTATATTGCGTATCTGCTTGGCGGTCAGCTCATCGTCGAATATCACCATGCCCACCTCGCGCTCGGCCTCTTCCTCGGCCTGTATGTAGTCGCGTATCTCCTGCAGCTTGCCCTTGCCCACATAGGTCACAGAACTCGGACCCGCCACACGCTGTGTGAAGCGCTTCACGGTTACAGCGCCTGCGGTGTCGGCCAGGAATTCCAGCTCGTCGAGATACTCTTTCGTCTTTTCCTCGTCTTGATCTTTCGTGATAAGTCCCACCAGCACGGCGGTCTCGGCTTTCACTTCAGATATAACAAATTCTTTCATCCAGTTTCTTTTGCCGTTAACGGTGCACGCGGTCTCGTGCTTTTTTACAAGTTTGACTGCAAATTTAGACAAAAATCTTGAAATCTTGCACAGATTGACATTAAATATAGCAAAAATGGAAGGTATCACTTTGCGTTTTTCTCCAAAGTGTCTATTTTTTGTTTCTTTAAGAATTTCCTTGTCGATGAAAAAGGTAATGAAAACGTTTACGTTAATTCTCACCCTTAAAAAATATTAAAATCCTTTTTTCGCCTTTAGATTGAGTAAATTTGCATCCGAAAACGAAATTGATTTATATCAATCCTAATGTTATATCATGCGTGAGCATCGTATCTTCAGAAGAAAAGGTTTGTTAGGCTAAAAAAATTGTTCAAGGATACATTATAGTCCGAAGATTTTCAAGAAATGATTACTGAATGAACGAAACTGCTGAAACATTCAAAACTGAAGCGCGGTCCCGACGAGATGTCAGGACCGCGCTTCAGTTTGATAATCAATGATGACTGCACAAAGAAAATCGAAAATTTGTTTGTTGTTTTCGGTTGGAAATGTTATTTTTGCACCCGTATTTATGATTAAATGTCACAAGACCGAAAGAACAATTTATCTTAAATAAAAGGAAAAAATGAGACTGATTATCGAGAAAGACTATGCCGGTATGTCAAAATGGGCTGCCGAGCATGTGATTAAGCGCATCAACGAGGCAAAACCTACTGCCGAGAAACCATTTGTGCTCGGACTGCCTACAGGCTCCTCGCCCGAGGGTATGTATGCCGAATTGGTGAAGGCTTGCCGAGAGGGTAGGGTGTCGTTCAAGAATGTGGTCACCTTCAACATGGACGAGTATGTGAACCTGGCAGAGGACCATCCTGAGAGCTACCATTCGTTCATGGCACGCAACCTCTTCGACCATATCGACTGCCCCAAAGAAAACATCCACATTCTCAACGGCAATGCTCCCGACCTGGAGGCCGAGTGCCGCCGCTATGAGGAGATGATAGCCGAGGCCGGTGGCGTAGACCTCTTCCTGGGCGGAATCGGCCCCGATGGCCATATCGCCTTCAATGAGCCGGGTTCCTCGCTCTCCAGCCGCACGCGCGTGAAAACACTCACCACCGACACCATCATCGCCAACTCCCGCTTCTTCGACAATGATGTGAACAAGGTGCCCAAGCATGCTCTCACCGTGGGTGTGGGAACCGTGATGGATGCCCGCGAGGTGATGATTTTGGTCAACGGCCACCACAAGGCTCGTGCCCTGCAGGCTGCCGTGGAGGGAAGTGTCAACCACATGTGGACCATCAGTGCTCTGCAGATGCACCGCCATGGCATCATCGTGTGCGACGAGGCTGCCACCGATGAACTCAAGGTGGGCACCTACCGCTACTTCAAGGATATCGAAAAAGACAATCTCTAATCCATATTCATGTTATCATGCTGACGCGCCCATGTGGTGCGTCAGTTTGCAATTAATCAAAAACTGTATACTATGAATTTACACATCAGTTCTCAAATTGTTCTCAATAAGGTGCCGGCCAAGTTCTTCCAGCCCCAGACCGCCATTGAGCGTTCGGAGATAACACGCCTGGAGAAAATTCCTACCGATATCTTCGCCACCGCCGAGGAAGGTGCCAGCCGCATCGCCGACGATGTGGAGGCCGAAATCAGAAGCCGTCAGCGCGACGGTCGCTTCTGTGTGCTCGGACTGGGCACCGGCCTCTCGCTTACCCCCATTTATCAGGAACTCATACGCCGTCATCAAGAGTGCGGACTTTCTTTCCGCAATGTGGTGGTGTTCAATGCCTACGAGTATTTCCCCATCAGCCCGGAGAGCGGCATCCGAAGCATACAGCAGCTACGCGACCGCTTCCTCAACCATATCGACGTGGAGCCGCAGAATGTGTTCACCCCCGATGCCGGCATTCAGCAGGAGAATGTGCAGAGCTATTGCCGCCTCTACGAACAGCGCATTCAGAGCTTCGGCGGCATCGACATCATGCTCCTGGGTATCGGGCGCATGGGCAACATCGCCACCAACGAGCCTGGCTCGGGACTGAATTCCACCTCACGTCTCATCCTCATCGACCAGACTTCGCGCGAGGAGATGACGCGCAGCTTCGGCACCAATGAGCAGGTGCCGCCCTGCTCCATCACTATGGGCATCGCCACCATCCTGGGCGCCCGCCGCATCTATGTGGCCGCATGGGGGGAGGAGAAGGCCGACATCATTCAGCACACCATCGAGGGGCCCATCTCCGACAGCATACCCGCGACCTTCCTGCAGACCCACAACGATGCCCATGTGGTCATCGACCTGGCTGCTGCCGCACGCCTCACACGCATCGTGCACCCCTGGCTCGTCACATCCTGCCAGTGGAACGACAAACTGGTGCGCTCGGCCCTGGTGTGGCTCTGCCAGACCACCGGCAAACCCATTCTCAAGCTCACCAACAAAGACTACAACGAGAACGGACTGAGCGAGCTGCTGGCGCTCTACGGCTCTGCCTACAATGCCAATATCAAGATTTTCAACGACCTGCAGCACACCATCACCGGTTGGCCGGGCGGCAAGCCCAACGCCGACGATACCTACCGCCCGGAAAGGGCCAAGCCCTTCCCCAAGCGGGTGGTTATCTTCTCACCCCATCCCGACGATGATGTCATCTCTATGGGCGGCACCCTGCGCCGACTCGTGCAGCAGGGCCATGATGTGCATGTGGCCTATGAGACCTCCGGCAACATCGCCGTAGGCGATGAGGAGGTGACCCGCTTCATGCACTTCATCAACGGCTTCAACCAGCTCTTCGCCGAGGAGAGCGACCTCGTTATCTCCAGTAAGTACAAGGAAATAAAGGCTTTCCTCGCACAGAAGAAAGAAGGCGACATCGATACAAAAGATGTGCTCACCATCAAGGGCCTCATCCGCCGCGGCGAGGCACGCACGGCCTGCACCTACAACCGTATACCGCTCTCACATGTCCATTTCCTCGACCTGCCTTTCTATGAGAGCGGCAAGATAGAGAAGAATCCTATGGGCGAGGCCGATGTGGCCATCGTACAGCAGTTGCTCGAAGAGGTGAAACCGCATCAGATTTATGTGGCCGGCGACCTGGCCGACCCGCATGGCACGCACCGCAAGTGTACCGATGCAGTGCTGGCCGCCATCGACGAGGCCAAGAAAGCGGGGGCCGAGTGGCTCAAGGACTGCCGCATCTGGATGTACCGAGGTGCCTGGGCAGAGTGGGACATCGAGAATATCGAGATGTGCGTGCCCATGAGTCCGGAGGAACTGCGTGCCAAGCGCTACTCCATCCTCAAACACCAGTCGCAGATGGACAGCGCTCCCTTCCTGGGCAACGACGAGCGACTCTTCTGGCAGCGCGCCGAGGACCGCAACCGCGCCACCGCCAAACTCTACGACGACCTTGGCCTGGCCTGCTACGAGGCCATGGAGGCTTTCGTGGAGTATGTGCCGCTCTAATTTAGGAGTGTAGGAGTGTAGACGTATGCGGTAGTGTGCGCTGTATTGTAGACTTGTCTGATATTCCTTGGCTTAAAAACTCAAAAACGGGAAATGAACAATCTTTTGAAGATAATGAAAGAATGGACCCTGCCCCTCTCCATGGGGGTGGGGACCATTGTTTATCTGCTCTTTGCGTGGATTCCGGCGCTTGATGCGCCGGGCGATGCCATGGCGCCTTTCATCGATGCCATCTTCCCGCTCTTCATGTTCCTCATTCTCTTCGTCACCTTCTGCAAGGTCGATTTCCACCGGCTGCGCCCCGTGGGGTGGCACTGGTGGGTGGGGCTCTTCCAGCTCCTTTTCGTGGTCATCGTGGTGTGCGTCATCCTGGTGTTCCACCTCACCGGCCCTAACCTCATCCTCATGGAGTCGGTGCTCACCTGCATCATCGGACCCTGTGCGGCGGCCGCTGCCGTGGTCACTGCCAAACTGGGCGGCTCGCTCGAGGAAATGACCACCTACACCTTCTTGTCCAACTTCCTCACGGCCTTGCTCGTGCCGGTCTGTTTCCCTTTGATCGACAAGTCGGTTGATATGAATTTCCTGCAGGCTTTCCTGCTCATTCTCTACAAGGTGACGCTCATCCTCTTGGTGCCCATGCTCCTGGCCTATATCGTGAAGCATTTCATGCACCGCTTGCACCGCTGGATAGTGAGTGTGAACGACCTCTCCTTCTATCTCTGGGGCATCTCGCTCACCATCGTCACCGGCACCACCGTGAAGAACATCCTCCATGCCGACACCACCGTGGCGTTTCTACTGCTCATCGCCTTCCTCTGCCTGCTCCTCTGCCTGGTGCAGTTTGCCGTAGGCCGCTACATCGGCCATTTCTTCCACCGTCCGCAGGAGGCCGGTCAGGCCTTGGGCCAAAAAAACACTGCTTTCGCCATCTGGATTGCCTACACTTATCTCAATCCGCTCTCTTCGGTGGGCCCCGGCTGCTACATCCTCTGGCAAAACATCGTCAACAGCATCGAACTGTGGCACCACGAGCGCCAGCAGTGAGGGGTAGATGAAGTGTGATAAGAAACAATCCCTTATCTCTTGTCGAAATTAAGGCTTAGGCCCATGTTGAATGTGCCTTCCACGCCGTAGCCCAACTCGAAGAACAGACGAACCATGCGGGAGCCGATGCTCACGCCCAGAGGAGTAATCTGGCCCGCCAGGCGCCAGCCGTCCTCGTCGAACTGGTGTCCCTGAGGGCTGTTGTCCTTGTCGCGGAACTCATATTTGAGATGCTGCACACCAAGGGCGCCTTTCACATAGAAACGCACGAAGCGGAAGTCGAGCCAGTCGTATTTCACTGCGGGCATCACATAGAAGGAACGTGCATGGAGGTCGCCGTAATAGGGTGTGAACTTGTCGCGGTCGTAGCAGCGGGTACCGTCGTCCAGGGTCACAAAATACTGGTCCATACCTTCCACTCCCTTTGCATAGCCCACACTGCCGCCCACGCCCAAGCCCGGCAGGGGGTGGTAGTAGTATTGTGCACCGGTGGCGGTAGGTCCAAGGTAGAAGCAGGCAGCGTCGCTCTCTATCTCAAAACGCTCGTATAGACGGTCGTAGAAACTGTCATACAGCTTACCCCTGTCAATGGAGGAACCGATGCCCAGTTGCAGCACTGCCTCATGACGGTACTGTGCCGACGGCTTTGCGGTCCACGACTGTTTAGGCCTATTTTCCTGTGCTTGCCCCGGCATATAGGCCAAGCACAGAATCAATAAGGGGAAAAGTCTCAGCATATGTTTGTCGTATTTCTGTTATTTGCCTTTATGCTGATAATCCGTCAAAACTCTACAAAAATGAGTTTTGACGGATTATTGCATATGGGATGCTTACTTCAGAGAGCGCTCAAAAGGCTTACTCTTCTTTCACCTTGGTGGCCGAGATGAAGTAGCCGATGAGCAGCAGATAGGCCACAAGCGAGGCCACTTCCGACCAGTGGTTCTCCACCCAGCCCTCGGCCATGACATTGACGCCGGCAAAGCGGAGCAGCGCGCTCACCACACCCATCAGGGCACCGCCGGCGATGAAACCGCTGGCTATGAGCGTGCCTTTCTCACCGCGGGCCTCGTTCACCTTCTTGTCCTTCGAACGGCTCGTCACATACGAGTGGACGGCACCGCCCACAAGCAGCGGGATGTTGAGCTCGAGGGGGATGAACATACCCAGGGCGAAGGCAAGAGCCGGCACCTTGAAGTAGGTGAGCACTACGGCCAGCACGGCACCGATGCCGTAGAGCAGCCAGGGAGCACCCACACCGTTCATCAGCGGCTCTATCACGGCGGCCATGGCGTTGGCCTGCGGGGCGGCCAGTTGGCCGCTGGTGAAGCCGTAGGTCTTGTTCAGGATAATCATCACACCGCCCACGGTGGCCGCACTGACGAGTGTGCCGAGGAATTTCCAGGTCTGCTGTTTCACGGGGGTGGAGCCCAGCCAGTAACCTATCTTCAGGTCGGTGATGAAGCCGCCGGCCATGGAGAGCGCCGTGCATACCACACCGCCCATGATGAGGGCGGCCAGCATGCCGCCGGGGCCCTTAAGGCCTACGGCCACCATGACCACCGAGGCCAGGATGAGCGTCATGAGCGTCATGCCGCTCACAGGGTTGCTGCCCACGATGGCAATGGCGTTGGCTGCCACGGTGGTGAAGAGGAAGGCGATGACGGTGACCAGCAGGATGCCCACCACGGCATGGAGCAGGTTGCCGTCCATCACACCGAAATAGAAGAAGGCCAGGGTGGCCAGAATGGTGGCTACCGAGCCGATGCCGATAATCTTGAAGGGCAGGTCGCGCTGGGTGCGCGGCAACTGGGCCTCTGCGGCACCGCTCTTGCCGCCCTTCATCTCCTTGGCGGCCAGACCTACGGCGCTCTTGATGATGCCCCAGCTCTTGATGATGCCGATGATGCCGGCCATGGCGATGCCGCCGATACCGATCGACTTGCCGTAGCTCTTGAAAATCATCTCAGGCGTCATGTCGCCCACGGCCGTGGTGATGGAGGGGTCCCATTGGCTCAGCACGGTGTCGGGGAAGATGAGTGCCATACCGGGCACGATGAGCCACCACACGGAGAGGGAGCCCAGACAGATGATGAGGGCATACTTGAATCCGATGATGTAGCCCAGACCGAGCACGGCGGCGCCTGTGTTCACCTTGAACACCAGCTTGGCATGGTCGGCCAGGTATTGGCCGGCCCCTATCACACGGGTGGTGAAGTTCTCGTTCCACCATCCGAAGGTGGCCACGATGAAGTCGTACAGACCGCCCACGATACCGGCTATGAGCAGCGGCTTGGCCTGGCTGCCGCCCTTGGCGCCGCTCACCAGCACCTGCGTGGTGGCAGTGGCCTCGGGGAAGGGATACTTGCCGTGCATGTCGCTCACAAAGTATTTGCGGAAGGGGATAAGGAAAAGAATGCCCAGTATGCCGCCCAGCAGCGAACTGATGAACACTTTGGTGAACGATACGGCCATGTCGGGATATTTGGCCTGCAGGATGTAGATGGCGGGCAACGTGAAGATGGCACCGGCCACGATGACGCCCGAACAGGCGCCTATCGACTGGATGATGACGTTCTCGCCCAGCGCGTTCTTGCGCTTGGTGGCGGTGCTCACGCCCACGGCGATGATGGCGATGGGGATGGCAGCCTCGAACACCTGGCCCACTTTCAGCCCCAGGTAGGCAGCGGCGGCCGAGAAGACCATGGCCATGATGATGCCCCAGGTGACCGACCAGCCGTTCACTTCGGGATAGACCTTGTCGGGCGAAAGGATGGGTTTGTACTCCTCGCCTTCTTTCAGCTCCCGAAACGCGTTCTCGGGCAACTGCAGCATGTCTTTTTCTTTGTCGTCCATAATTCTTTGTCGTTTATGATTTCTTGTTCTTCTTTCTTTTCTTCTTACCCTTGCGCATCCACTGCAGCGGCCACCAGGCGTAGAGGCGGCGGTGGCTCAGATAGTCGAGGTCGTGCTCATGGCGGTAGGCCTCGCGCTCAAACGAGATGCGCATATAGGCCCTGCCAGGGGTGGGCACCTTGATGAGCCATTCCACCAGATACCAAATGTAGAAGGGCAGGATGCCCATCTCCAGCATCTGGGCCGTGTGGATGCGCTCGTGGTTGATCATCACGGGTGTCACCAGGGTGTCACGGCGGCAGAAGAGCACACCGCACAGGTTGATGGCGGCGTAGCGCTTGCCGGGCAGGAAGGAGTTGCGTACGATGAGCATCTGGCTTTTTGATGGGGTGGGGTGGTTTACTTGCGGTAGCGTATGCGCAGCACGCGGGCCTCGTTGTCTATCTCTATCTTGCCGAGGCGGGAGAGCACACTCTGGCCCAGCAGGATGGGGGCTTTCTGGTTGCGCACCACACTGGCTTTCACATTCTCCAGGTCGCAGTCGCCCAGGTGCACGCGGCGCAGGTTTATCACAGTGCCCTCGCTCACATTGCCGTTGGCGTCCTGGAAGTATTGGCTGCCCACCACGTCGTCTTTCGTCAGGTAGCCGTTCTTCATCATGAAGGTGGCTTCCACCATCGATATCGACACACTGCTGGCGCCGGTGTCGAAGATGAAGTGAAGGGGCAGCGAGTTGACCTCGCATTTCACTTTGTACACACCGTTCTCCTTGGTGAAGGGCACCTCGCTCACGGCTTCTTCGCCGCTGCCGCGTCCTTCCTCGTCGGCGTCTTCGTTGCGGAGCCGTATCTGCTCCTCATACTCACTGAGCAACTGGCGGAAGGCTTCGGTGTCGCGTATGTTGCGCATGTCGCTGTCGAGCCGTATGTGGGCCAGTTCGGTGTAGCCGTTCTCGAGCGCGAGGCGCAGGTAGTGGAGGGCGGAGTCGGGCCGGTTCATCAGACTGTAGATACAGGCTATGTTGTACAGGTCGCCGCCGCTGTGGTCAGGGTCGGCCAGCAGGGTGTCTATGCACGGCCGTATCTTCTCCGTCTCGCCCACTCCCAGGTAGCAGAAGGCAGTACCGATGTCCACACCGGTGCTGTCCAGGGCGATGGCCTTGCGGTAGTCGGCCTCGGCCTCCGTCTGCTTGCCTTGCTGGGCGTAGAGGTCGGCCCGCTCGCGGTAGGGGGTCTCCCAGTCGGGCTGAAGCACGATGCACAACGTGTAGTCGTCGATGGCGCCGTCGATGTCGCCGCTGTTGTCGCGGATAAAGCCGCGCATATAGTAGAGCGTGGCGTTCTCAGGGTCGGCTTCCACCAGCTTGTCGTATATCTGCAGGGCGGTTTTGTTGTCGCCTTTGTCGTAGTAATACTGTCCCCGCTGCGCGGCGAACGATGTCTCGGTAGAGTCGAGCTCAATGGCTTTGTCGGTATATTCTATGGCGTGGTCGTAGTCGCCCAGTTCTGCGTAGCAGTTGCCTATGCGTATGGCTACCGAGGGGTCGGGCTCTATCTTGAACGATGTCTTGTAGGCGTCGATGGCCTTGCGGTATTGTTTGTCGCCCTCATAGAGCACGCCCAGATAGTAGGGCCAGTAGTCGTCGTTCCGGTTCTTGGCCATCTGCACTTTCACCTTGGCTATCAGGGTGTTGAGCGCAGGCTGCTTGAAGTCCTGCATCAGGATGAAGGCCCGTGAGTCCTGCCCCTTGTCGATGGCGCTGATGAGGTCGTTGCCGGCCTCGTCGTATTTTTTCATGCCCATGTAGGTCTCTCCGCGGAAGGCATAGGCCCGGGCGAAGTCGGGCGACAGTTTCACACAATAGTCGAACATCTTGAGGGCTTCATCGTAGCGCTCCTGCTCCAGGGCGTTGCGCCCTTTACCCATATAGCCGAGGGTGTTGCCGGGCTCTATGCGTATCATGGCGTCGTAGTCGCGGTCGGCCTCTTCATAGCGGTCGCGCTGGTAGAAGAACTCGGCACGGTCACAGAGCACGTCCATGTCCTTGGGGTCCAGTTTCAGCGCCCTGTCCAGGTCGGCCAGCGCCTCGGTGTCATTCTCCAGTTCGTCCTGTATCTTGGAGCGCAAACGATAGGCGTCTTTCAGACTCTCCTTGTCTTTCTTGAGCAGCTGCACACTTTTGTTCAGCGCCTCAAGGCTCTGTCCCACTTGTTGCTCATCGAGATATACCACACCCTGCAGCATATAGGCATAGCCGTTCTTGGGATGCTCTTCCAGTTCCTTCTGCAGGTATTGCATGATGGTGCTGTTGTCTTCTTCGTTCTGCATGGCCTCAAGGGCACGCTTGTAGTTGTAGCTCTCCTTGAGGGGGTTGGTCTTTTGGGCAAAACTGCAGGTGACAGCCAGCAGTAGAATGGTCAGTATCAGTCGGATTCGTTTCATTTTGACAGGTTGGTTGGCTTGTGTGCGGAGACTATAACCTATAGGGTGGCTCCATTTTTAAGCAAAGATAAACAATCATCGCCATTAGGCAAAGAGAATTGGCGCTTTTTTCTTCTTTCAACGCTTTTTTCTTTGTATTCTTATGGAAAAGTTTTATCTTTGCATAGCATGAGATAGACTGCACCTCGGCATAGCGCTCAAGCAGTCCATCCCCATGATTGACAAGGAAATGGTCCAATGGTCTTCCCGGGGCCTTAAAAACAATAGCAAATGAAAAAGAAATTGACCCGACTCACTGTCCTTCTTGCCTCGGCAGGACTCACCCTGTTGGGCTTCAACGGTTGCGGAACGGCCAAAAAAGCCGCCCGTGAGGAGGCGCGGATCCGAGACAGCATTGAGCAGGCCCGTTTGCGCCAGGAAGAAGAGATGATGCGTGAGGCCATGCGGCAGGACAGCATACGCCGAGCCTTCGAAGACAGTATGCGCATCGTTAGGATGGGGCAGACAAAAGTGGTGTATGGCGGACCGTCGATGATGGGACGCCGTGTCCTCAAGGATTCTACCGATGTGGAGCCCGGCAAGTGACCGCATGTGCTGCCGGCTTCCGCTCCGCACGCTTCTCAGGGGCTGCCTCCTGGCATTGCTCACCTGTGTGTGCGGTGTGCAGACCATGGCACAGGATTTCCTCGGCACGCGCGAATACAAAGTGAAGAAGGCCGCAGGAAAAGTGGCCTTCGATGCGACAGTGGAGTTTCCCGTCGAGGGACCAAGGCGCGTGCTCGAAGGGGTGGCGGCATGGCTTGCACAGACACTCGAGGTGGACGGCGATTTCACCGGCAACGGACAGCGGCTGCTGCAGTGCGCCTGCGACTCGTTCATGAACAGCGGGCAGAAATGGAAACGTACCGTCACCGTGGAGCGCACTTATGAGGACCAGCGCGTAGTCACCTTCCAGTCATGGATCAAGGATGTGGACAGCGAGACCTGGCGCACGGCCGACTGCGCCTCGTTTAGCAAGAAAGACGGACATCGCATCCAGCTCGATGAAATCTTCAAATGCAGCGAAGACGAACTGAAGGAACTCATGTGGGAGTATAGAGGCGACCTGAAACTGGATACCGACGATCCCTCGGGCCTCTACCCCCTCAATGCCGGATTCATCGATGGATGGGTCGTGGTCATAGCACCGGCTTACCATCAGATGGGGGCTGAGTTCCAATTGCGCTACCTCGAGATCCTGCCTGCCCTCTATACCACCGAGGAGGGCTATTATATCCCATGAAGAATGTAAAAACCAATTTGTAATATGCCCACAAAAGAAGAATATGTCCAACTGTTGCAGTCTACTGGCCGCGAGGGGATTGAGCCTGTGCTCAGCTATCTCGACAAGGCCGGTTTCTTCACAGCACCTGCCTCGGCCAAACGCCATCTCAACTATGAGGGTGGCCTGATGGAGCACTCCATGAATGTGTGCAGGGTGGCGCTCGCCCTGCGGAAGCAGATGGCGGCCCTGAAACCGGAACTGGCCGAAAAGCTGTCGGAGGAGAGCGTCATCATCAGCGCACTTCTGCACGATGTGTGCAAGACCACCCTTTACCGTAAGGTGCAGAAATATCGCAAAGACGAGTATGGACGGTGGGAGACGTATGATGCCTATGAGAGTGACAGCTCGCGATTCCCCGTAGGGCACGGCGAGAAGTCGGTCATCATGCTGCTCCAACTGGGCCTGAAACTCAAGAAAGAGGAAATTGTGGCTATACGGTGGCACATGGGGGCCTGGGACCTCTCCTTCCAAAGCTTTGAACAGAAAACCAATATCTCTGAAGCCAACGACCGCTTCCCACTCGCCTCGCTGCTGCAGGCAGCCGACTCGCTCTCCACGCATCTGCTGGAGAATGACACCCCTAACCCTAATCCTGAAAAGAAATGAAAAGGAGAATGCCTTTCTGGAGCCTCCTCACTACTACGCAGAAAGTGATGGCGGGCGTCGTGGTGAGCTTCCTGTCACTGCTCGGTTTCAACAGTTGCCGGCAGATTGTCGACCAGCCCTGTGTCTACGGCGGCCCTCCCGAGGCCTATCAGAAAAGAGACAGCATACCCAATCCGGTGACCTTGCCGGAAGACAGTGTGGTGGCTGTTGAAAAAGATTCCACAAATGAGTGATTCAAAGCCTTACAGCCGTCTCACCCTGCGCAAGCGGTTAGGCATGGAGCTGCAACACCAGCTCAACAAGGCTTTTGTGCAGAACCATCCGCTCACCCAGCTCTTTTGGGAGTGTACCCTGCGGTGCAACCTCCACTGCCGGCACTGCGGCAGTGACTGCCGCACCGTGGCGCAGACCCCCGATATGCCGGGAGAGGACTTTTTGCGCGTGCTCGACAGCGTGGCGGCGCGGTTGAATCCCAACGGAGTCTTTGTCGTGATTACAGGTGGTGAGCCGCTGGTACGCGACGACTTGGAGTATTGGGGACGGAAAATCTATGACAAGGGCTTCCCCTGGGGCATCGTCACCAATGGCCTCTACCTCACCCCTGAACGCTACAAAAGTCTTATGGCAGCCGGTATGCACACCCTCACCGTTAGTCTCGACGGACTGGAGGAAAACCACAACTGGATGAGGGGAAATAAACTCAGTTTCCAAAGAGTGAGCCAGGCGCTCGATATCCTGGTGAAAGACCCCGAAATTGTGTTCGATGTGGTGACGTGCGCCACGCAGCGCAACTTCGACGAGTTGCCCCGCCTCAAGGAGTTCCTTATCGAAAAGGGCGTGCACCATTGGCGTGTGTTCGATGTTTTCCCAATGGGACGCGCTGTGGAAAATCCTGAGACATTGCTTCCCAACAGCCGTTTCCGCCAACTCATGGACTTTATCCGCGATACCCGCCGCGAGGGCCGCATCCATGTGGAATATGGTTGCGAAGGCTTTCTGGGCAATCTGGAAACGGAGGTGCGCGATGGCTTCTTCTTCTGCAAGGCCGGCATCTGTGTGGGGTCTGTACTGGCCGACGGCGCCATCTCGGCTTGCACGAGCATTCGGAGCGACTTCCATCAGGGCAATATCTACCACGACGACTTCATGGAGGTGTGGGAGAACCGCTTTGAGCGGTTCCGCGACCGGGAGTGGATGCGTACGGGGCTTTGTGCCGACTGCAAGCTCTTCAAGTTTTGCCGGGGCAACGGCATGCACCTGCGCGATGGCGAGGGCCGTCTGCTGCTGTGCCATCTCCAGCGGCTGGAATCGCCCGACAACCCGTAGGCGTCAGCATTATTTTAGGAACTCTACTTCAATATTCAGCCACTACTTCGAGCAGACGGTCGGGGTAGTTGGATATGACGGCCTCCACGGTCCTTCTCATGCTACAGCGACTATAGATTTGACTACCCAAAAAGTTGTCTGTTTTATGACCAATGGATTTTGATTTTGAGACCATACCGCTCTGATGTATGAACACCCGTGAGTGTGAGACATGTCGGTCCCACACTCACGGGTGTCAAAGAAGATGGTAAAAGTCTATTACTCTGTTTTGTCCAAACCCTCGGCCGACATAAGCAGGTCGACGAGCGGCTTGTCCTTGTAGTCGTTCTTCTGCTGGTCCCAGAAACCAAAGTCGGCATCGTAGCACCAGGTGGTCCAGGCTATGTCGAACTCGTCGAAGACACTGAGCATGTCCTTGGTCCATTTGTAGGCCAGCTCCCTGTCCACAGGCTCATAGACACCCCACTCGCCGCAGAAGAGCTGCAGGTTGTATTTCTTGGCCACCTCGATGGCGTCCTTGAAGTCGGCCTTGATCTTCTCGACATTCCATTCCTGGGTGGTGAAGGGCTCGAGCAGCGGGCGCAGCGAGTCGGGAGCTGCCTCATAGTCTTCTTTCGACACGAGAATGCCGGGGTAGTTCACCTTGCCCTTATATTGGCCTAAGGGGGTCCACCAGGCTCCGTAGTGGGTGAGCAGCATGGGGTTGTAGTAATGGAAGGAGAGTATGATGTTCTTGTCGTTCTCCGGCACACGGAGATATTTCATCGTCTCATAGCCTTGCCACTTGTTGGAACCGATCACGAGCGTACGCTGTGGCTCCACCTTCCTGAGGGCGGCGTGTACCTTGGCCACCAGCTGGTTCCACTGCTCGTGCTCGTCGGCCACGGGTTCGTTCATAAACTCGTAGGCCACGGAGTCGTTGCTGTAGCCCTTGAGCGCTTCGGAGAGCTGGTACCACAGGCCGATGAGGTCGTCTTGCGCTTTCTCTGAGGTGAAGAGCGTGTTGGCCTGCTTGTCGCCTTCGTTCACGGCATTGAAATAGTGTGAGCGGATGATGTGGAGGTCGACGATGGCGCGCAGATGGTGCTTTTGGGCCAGGTCGAGCGCATTAGTGAGCAGTTCCCACGCCTCAGGCAGTTTGTTGCCCTCTTCGTCCCAGAACTGCACCTCGTCGATGGGGATGCGCACGAAGTCGAATCCGAGTTGCTCAAGCCGCTCGAAGTCGTCTTCCTGGATGTGTTGCTTGCGGGCCTCGCCCCGCTCTTCCGACTGCGACAGCCAGTGGCTCAGGTTCGTTCCCCTGCGTATGCGGAAATTGTTCACACCGTTGTCTTCCGCGGGCTTGTCGGCACATGCGGCCACTGCCAGCATTACGATGGCCAGAAGGGCCAGAAAAAAGATGTTTTTTCTCATGGTTGCTATAGTTTGGTAAATCTTGTAGTAGATGTCACACTTCGCAGAAAAGGAATTCGGCGGTGCCGCCGTTCACATTGACGAACTCTCCACTGTAGAGATAGCCGCACTCCGCTACGTCGGCCTCACCGATGAAACGGCCCTTGAGTTTGCCCTTGGTTGTGTAGCTTTTGAGCACCAGGCGACCAAAGCCGTTTTCGTCGAGTTTCGACTCTTTCATGTCGACCACGATTTTACTGACGATGCGCTTGCCATTCATCTTGTAGGAGAGTGTGCCGGTGGTGCCTTGCAGCACCAGGCGCACATTGTCGATGGTGCTGATGCGGCCCATGAGCGTTTCCCTGACACCGCGCTGCTGTGTCAGCTCTGTCAGGGCGCTTGTGGGCTGCCCTGCGTTGGCGGTTGCAAGCGGTGGAATGGCAGTCAAGGCCATAACGGTTATCAATAGAAATGCTTTTTTCATAATATAGGGTTGTTCTTGATTAAAAAATGCTGTCCAACTTCGCAAAAATAGTGAAAACTGGAGAAAAATCAAAGCAAAAGTCGTGTTTTTTTGCTCTTATTGTCGCGGAGTCTGTTATTGTTGACACAAAAACAATTAAATTGCTTTTATCTTCTTTCATACTGGGAGATAAATCTAATTAATCCACTTTATTAACATTTTTTTTTGCAGTTATGAAAATAAATTTTTCAGTTTCGCCATTGCAGCCTTAGCAGCTGTAGTGATTATGTCTTGTGGCAGTGGCATTACAAAACTCGAGGGAGAGCCCGCCGAAACAAAGTACTTCTCACTCATCGTACCGCAAACATGGGAACTCGCCAAGCACAACACTGATGAGAACTTCCGCATCGAGAAGAAACTGGAAGACGGTACATGGGCAACCATGACTTTTTATGCCTATCCAGACAGGACTTCAGAACCTGCAGAGGCCAATTCCGGAAACGTGAGAGCCAGCTACATCGATAAAGGTGACATCACCTTCGGCAAGACAACATACAATGTGGCTTGTAAAGAATCGGGACCGACAACAAATCTCTATACAAAGCTCACAGAGAAGGGACTGCTGCTTATCTCTGTCTACGGCATCCTTACCGACGATGCCGAAGTAAAAGCCATCATTGAGAATGTTACCCTGAAATAATATAGACTCATCTCATGCAAATATAACCCGGCAATGGCATTTCGATACCATTGCCGGGTTATATTCGTACCTCTTGCTCAGCCCATCGTCTACGTCACTGTTTTTACCTTTATCAGGTGGCAACTGTTTGATACTTTGACGCTTTTTCCCGTTTTGAAAGTGGGGAAAATCCCCATCATCCTCGTCTTCTGATTATGTTATTTATTCTTAAATGTCGTTAAATCAAGGCTTTGCAGCGATTTCATTTACTCTTAGTCCGCCATTTTCCCGCTCGATATGTTAAATCAAGCGGAATCAAACGGAACAAAAAATTACACCATTTACTCCGCTTTACTCGGGGGAAAAAGGAGTGAAATGTCATTTACCTGGTTTTAACATCCTTCACGCATAAAGCAATTTGGGGTGATGGATAGCAAGAGGGAAAATGAGGATTTTAACATTTGAAGAACGATAAGCCTAATAAAACTAAAAGAATTATAAAAATAATACCTATTACCCATTTTTTGCCAACTAATTATCCTACAATTTTGAGATTAAAGGATAAAAATTGAACAGAATGGCTTTTAAACCATCTTTTTTGCCTAAATTTGCAATCATGACTAAAACATACCGCCATCTATGCAAAATTCCGGCTATCCTTACAAACACCTATGTCAAGCCATCGAAGACGTGCTGCGGCATGAAGTAAGCACACCAAAGGATTTCGACGACCTGCATGAACGGATTTTCTCCCGCACACATGTGCTCATCAGTCCCACCACCCTGAAACGCGTATGGGGATATGTCAACTATGAGTACGCCCCCAGCCTGCGTACACTCGACACCTTGGCACAGTTTCTGGGACACCACGACTATAAGCAGTTTTGCGAGCAACCTGCATCGCCAGATGGCTCACCATCAAAAATAGTCATCAGCAACTATCTCGACGTGCAGGAAGACCTCGTCGCCGATGATGAACTGACACTCTACTGGCTTCCCGATCGAGAGTGCCAGATACGATATCTGGGTAACTGCCAGTTTGTCGTCACCGCCTCACAGAACACCCGCCTGCTCCAGGGCAACACTTTCTGCTGCCAACTCATCATCGAGGGAGAACCACTCTACCTGAGTCAACTGCGACAGGGCGACCGCCCACTAGTCAACTATGTGTGCGGCAAGCATGGAGGCATCAGGTTCATCGAGAAAAGGAGGATATAAACAGGCTCCCCATGACCGACGACACCTCAGGTTATATCACCACCGACTACGAAGGCATCCACAGTGAATTCACCGAAATCGTGGCACTGCCATCCTCCGGTACTTGCGACCTTTACAAGGCCAAGCGTTACGGACGATGGTATCTGCTGAAATGCCTCAAGACCGTCTATGCCGCCGACGCCGCCTACCAACAGATGCTTCGCAAGGAGTTTGAGATTTCCATCACCCTGCAGCACAGTGCCGTGATGCAGACAACGGGCATCGAGGACGTGCCGCTGCCCGAAAGAGGCACTGCCCGCTGCATCGTGGCAGAGTGGATCGACGGGCGCACACTGGCGGCATATCTCGCCGAGAATCCTTCGCTACAGGAGCGGCGGCGCATCCTGCACGAACTTGCAGAGGGCATCGCCTACATCCATTCGCAGCAGGTGGTGCACCGCGACCTGAAGCCCTCGAATATCATGGTTACCCATAATGGCGACTATGTGAAAATCATCGACTTCGGCCTCGCCGACACCAATAGCCATGCCATCTTGAAGCAGCCGGCAGGCACCATGCAGTATATGGCACCGGAACAGTTGCAACACTCCGTGGCCGACGTGCGCAACGACATCTACTCCCTTGGGGCCATCATGCAAGGAATGGGTTTGAAAGGACGCCACTACCGCAGCGTCATCACGCGCTGTCTGCTGCCCATCGACCAGCGTTACCAGAAGATGGACGAACTCTTGGGAGACCTCAACAGTCGCCGCCAACAATATCTGCTATGGGGTACTACCGCTCTCCTTGTGGCGGGCATCATCGGCATCTTGATATGGCAGGTGCTTCACCTTCAGCGCAATGCCGCCGAACAACAGTTGCAACTGCGCATTCTCAACCACGAAATCATCGGTTTCGCCGACCCAGAGGCCAAACGGCTCTGCGTGGCACATTGGGACACCGACGGCGACGGTGAACTGAGTTATGAGGAGGCAGCGGCGGTCGACAGCCTCGGGAATGTCTTCACTGGCAACCAGCAGTTGCGCACCTTCGACGAACTGCAATATTTCACATCCTTGAACGCCATCGATGCCGGGGCTTTCCGCGACTGCGTTGCCTTGCAGTCAGTGCGCCTCCCGGCCTCCGTGCGCTTCATCCGTGGCAATGCCTTCCGCCATACGGCCATAGAGCGGTTCACCTTCCCCGGCACGGTGGCAGGCGTGGGCGACCATTTTTTGGAAGACTGCCCCAGACTGGAGACGGTCATCTTCGAGTCGCGTCTGCCTCAGAACAACATGACCGAGGAGAGCACGCCTTTTGTCAACTGCCCGAGGCTCACCACTATTTTCGTGCCAGGTTACAGCATCGACCAACTGCGGCGGGGAAAGCAACTGAAAGAGAGTGGGAGGGACCTAAAAACGGTCGATAGGATGGCCGTTGATTCGAACAACACCAGTTATACCTATCGTCTTTGGCTGGAGTGGTGTACGGCGTTTCCGCTGATGACCGACCATATCTGCTTTGCCGACCCTGTGGCCAACGACATTTGTGTCAGGCGATGGGACCGCGACGGCGACCGACAACTGTCCATCGAAGAGGTGGAGGCCGTCATGACACTTGGCAACGCCTTCACTGGAAACCCCCAAATCACGACGTTCGATGAGTTGAGGCTTTTCACGGGTGTCACGGAACTCAGCCGCAGCACCTTCGACGAGTGCGTCAACCTGAAGTCGGTGTCGCTGCCTTCCTCCCTAAGGGTCATCGACAGCTATGCCTTCAACGATTGTTTCTCGCTGCAGTCCATCACCCTTCCCGACCACTTGGAAAGAATAGAGAACTACGCGTTTTATTTATGCGACTTGCAGGAGATATACATTCCTGCCAGCGTCACCTTCATCTCCCCCAGTGCGTTCAATTACAACCGTCGGTTGCGCAAGGTGGTGGTCAGCGACGAAAATCCTGTCTATGACAGTCGCGAGCGGTGCAACGCCATCATCGAAACGGCCACCAACACGATGGTGAGCGGCAGTGTCACGGCATTCTTCCCACGCAGTGTCGACATGATGTCCGACGAGCCATTCACGGGCTACGACCGTCCCTCAATCGTCATCCCCCGACAGGTGAAGCATATTGGCCAATGGGCGTTCTCCTGTGCCATCGACACCGTCTATTGCGAGTCGCCTGTCCCTGCGGAGTGGCATGGTCCAACCACCTTATTCGCTACTTGGCCTGTGATTTGTGTCCCCAAAGGCTCACTCGATGCCTATCGCCAAGCCAACGGCTGGAGTTATTTTGCCGACAGTATCAGGGAGAATTGATGTTGAGGTGGGCGAAGGAAGAAGCAAAGGAATCTTGTACCCCCTCCTTTAAGGCCTTTAAGGAGGGGTTAGGGGAGATCCACTTAAAAAAGTTTGACTCAAAATATAAATTTCAATAAACGTGGTATAAGGGACTATAGTCCATACAGATCATCCAATTGTATCTCTGCTTGAACATCACCCCAATATTGTCGGCCAATCGGGTCTATTCACAAGGATATTACAATGAATTGGCCACTTTCGTGGAAGCCGTTGAACATCATGATAGCTACGTCATTTCGACTCTCGAGAAAATAAAGGACACTTATCGGTTGATGGACAATCTGAAAAGAACTTAATGATCATCGAGAACCGTCCCCAGTGATCAAGGAATCACAAGGCGGAAGGCGGGCCTTGTTGTGCCCAGCGCCTTTCCGCCTTGTGTTGTGTGAGTGGCCTCATGGCCAATTATCAATTGTCAATTGTTAATTATTAATTATCAATTGCCCTCCTCTCCCCATGTATCCCAGATAGGGTTTTGGTTGGCGAGGCCCGCATTGGGATCATTGGGGTCGGTGATGGGGTTGTCGGGGTCTATAGTCGGACCATACTCGCCACTGACTTCTTCGAAGCCCTGCATCACGTTTGTGAGGAGGGGTAAGACAATCTCTGTCTCTGGTTTCTTATACGTTCTCATTTTCTCTTTATCAAGATTATTTGACAACTACCTTGCGGCCGTTCACCACATAAATACCCTTCTGCGTGGGCTTGCCATTGAGTCTGCGGCCGTCGAGTGTGAACCAGTGGGCATCTGTATCCATGTCGGAGAGGCTGTTGTCGATGCCCGTCACGCCCTCCTCGAACTCTATGCCCACAGCATTGGCACCGGCGCTGCTGCTCACCATACTGGTGGGAATCTGCAGGTAAGCCTTGTTCGCCTTCAGGTTGTAGGTCGATGATATCGGACGGAAGCAGGCATCCGAAGAGTTGGTGGCAGACAGCAAGAAGTTGGTCATGTTGCCGTCGGTGGCACTGATGGTGGTGGCCTCGGTCACACCCACGAGCATGTTCACGTAATAGGAGGTCGACTCGCCACACGGCACGTCATAGGTGCCTGGCGTGCCTTTCAGGAAGAGACCTGTGCCGGCTGGCACATCCTTCACTGCCTGTACGATGACGTTGCCCGTCGCGCTGTTATATCCCGTGGCGATATACGCCTTGAAGTCGGTCACTGTGCTGAAGTCGAGGTCGTAGGGTGAGCAGTAGGTGCCCACGCCAGGAGCACCGATGGTGATGCTCATCTTGGCAGGCAGGATGGTAAGCGTGCCAGCAACGGTGGTAATGTCGTAATTGTCGGAAGAGGCTGTCACAGTGATGGGATAGGTGCCGGGGGTGTTGCTGTCGGTGGCTATGCAGGAGAAGACTGGGTTCACCACGCTCTCCGACTCACTGTTTTTCAGACCCGTAAAGACGGCATCGAATGTCGGCATGGCGTCGCCCTCCTTGATCGTGTAACTGTTGGCAGTCATGGTAAGCGGTGCCTTCGTCACGGTGAGGGTACCATTGACGTAGGTAACATGTTCGTTGGTCACCGTACCCTGAGAGATGACGATAGGATAAGTGCCGGGGGCAGAAGTGGCATCGGCGGCACAGGTAATGAATGGGGTGCCGTTCAATGTCACTGCACTTGTATATTCGAATGGGTTGGGGTTGGCATCTCCATACTCGCGGGTGTAACTATTGGCTGTCACTGTCACTGGGTCAGCCTGGGTGATGGTCAGCGTTCCCTTGACGAATGTGATGGCGTAGTTGCTGGCTGTTGCACCACTCACGGTGATGTCGTAGGTGCCTGGTGCGCTGGCTGATGTCGCGCTGCACGAGAAGGTGGGCTGGGTGGTCAGCACACTTGCCGTCTCGCCATTCTTGAAGCCGGAGTAGGTGGCTTCGAAGGTGGGGAGTGGGTCGCCTTGCTTGATAGTGTAGCTTTTGGCCGAGATGGTCAGCGGGGCCTTGGTGACCGTGACGTTTCCTTCTTCGAATGTGACATAGCCACTTTCAAAAATCTCATACTTGTTGTTGATAAATAAGGGATAAGTACCCACAGGAGTGGTTGGTCCCACATGATTGATGCTGCCGTTATAGCAAATTATATTGGGAGCTTTTGCCATAGGCTCTATAGAATAACGTGTATAAGTGAATGCTGGTGCATCACTACCATATGTCATCGTCTGGTCATCCGCTCTAAGATAAGCATTCTCATAGATGCCGGCCTTAAAATAGGTGCTTGTGTATCCTTTATTGGCATAGCTGCTTTCGGTACCTCTAGGAACCACCAATAGACAATTTAGGTTTGGTAATGCACGGAAAACGCTACTGGATCCACCATCCAAAGTGGGAGGGTTGTCACAGTTGCATATCACCGCACTCAAAGTTGAACACAATGAAAAAGCATCTGTTTGAAGATATGTGACGCTACTTGGAATATAAATAGATGTTACGGAGCTGTTATATAGACAATTAGCTCCAATCCATTTGACAGTGTATGTCTTTCCTCCATAAGAAACAGTACTGGGGACAACGAGGTCTCCTGTATAAGAATAGTAGTCATAGTCAACAGTAAATCTACAAGTGCCTTGTCCGAAGGATGAGTTGTCCAATTCATCAAAGGTAAGCCCATTGACTCTAATTCTTGTCCCTCCTGCAAAAATCATTAGTGGCACCAATGCCAACGAAGTAAGTAATAAGAGTTTTTTCATAATTGAATTTTTTTTTATAATATTATTAAGATTTTTTATTCCTTGAAGGTTATCTTGTATGAAGTGTATCCTAGTCCCTGGGTATAGGGAGAGTTTTTTTGTTAGTAATTGTTATTGCAAGACACAAAAGTAGGTGTGAGCCTTCTTTCGTTCTCCGTCAGAAGGTTCTGCAATACCCGTAACAAAAAAGAATGAAACCAGCTCACACCCATAACTATATGCCTGGATACAATTCCCCCATGCAGGAGGAATAGCCCCATCTATACAAACTATGGGAGAAGCAGCCTTCAGCCTTTCACCTTTTGTTACATTGAATTTTGCAGATTCTCTGACCGGTGAAGTCCAATAGCTCTCCTCAATGTCTGTCATCGCACATAGTCCGATGACAGGTACAAAGATAGTGCAAATCGAGTGAAATACCAAACAAAATACGAAGATTTTGTTTGAATTTCCGAGATGTAGCCTATCTTCGATACGAAGTATCAAAGAGAGAAATGTTTCAAAGACCGCACGTTGTGAGCTGGATTTTTTCTGATTGCAAAAATAGTCTTTTTTCACCATACGCCAATCAAGAACGATTGGTTCATTTTGGTTCATTTTTGTTTTGGCTGGGGGGAGAGGGCTGGAAAAGATGATACCACGAACAAAAGGACATAAAAACAATTAGATAAAATCACAAGTAAGACAAACGACGGTAGCATCTTTTTGCCTGCGTTGATTCCCAAATCCCATATTTTGTAGGCTGTCGGGAAAATGGCGGAACAATAGGGAAAGAGAATAGGCAGAGCCTCTGTATTTATCGGGGTTTCCGCCTTTCATAGCATAATCGTCTTCTGATTATGTTATTTATTCTTAAATGACGTTAAATCAGGGATTTGCAGCGATTTCATTTACTCTTAGTCCGCCATTTTCTCGCCCTATGTGAAAAGTGAAGCGGAATCAAGCGGAATAAAAGATTACAACATTTACTCCGTTTTACTCGGGGGAAAAGGGGGTAAAATGTCATTTATCTGGTTTTATCATCCTTCACGCCTATAGCCATTTGGGGTGATGGATAACAAGAGGGAAAATGAGGATTTTAACATTTGCCACAATGCCATTTGACCCCGATTTTGCAGGCTGTCGGGAAAATGGCGGAACAATAGGGAAAGAGAAAAGGCGGAGACCCTGAATTTATCGGGGTTTTCGCCTTTGGTAGCATAATCTAAGCAAGATTATGTCGTTTAAATATGTATCGGTGGAAATATAAGGGATTATGCCGTATTTTCACATTATACAATTTCAGAATGAAAAATAGTAACAGTTAACTTTGTTTTTAAAAAATAAATTCGTATCTTTGCGTTAGAATTAAATCAATTAAAGTAAATGGCCAATTTAAATAGACTGAAAGTAGTGCTTGTTGAGCATAGCAAAACGGGCAAATGGCTTGCAAAAGAATTAGGTAGGTCTGAGTGTACAGTAAGTAAATGGTGTACAAACACTTCCCAACCAGATCTCCAAACACTTAATGACATTGCCAAATTATTACATATCGACGTTAAAGAACTTATAGTCAGTAATCCCTATCATGATACCTCAATATAATCTTCTCAAACAAGACGTTTTTCAAGGTCTCCCATCAATTGAATCAGATAGTTTTGATTTGTGCATAGTCGATCCTCCTTATGGAGCATCTTCAAAGCATAATTGGGACTATGGAAAGAAAGAAAGAGTAGCTGGATTTGGCGGAGAATGGAATCTTGAAAATGAAGCATGGGATTTGTTAACCCAGAATGATTCTTTTCTGAATACCTACACTTGGCTGAAAGAACTGAAAAGAATAATAAAACTTGAAGGTTCAATATGGATTCATTCAACTTACCACAATTCTGGTTTTGTTAATGTCTGCTGCCAATTATTAGGATTAGAAATAATTAATGAAATAGCATGGTATAAGCGTAACTCTTTTCCCAACCTTTCAGGAAGACGGTTAACTGCAAGTCATGAGACGATTCTATGGGTTCATAAAGGTGGGGAAAAGAAACGTAAATACTTTTTCAATTATGAGGCATCTAAAGAATATGTATCATCATCTGATAAGTTGAAGGAAGCCGGAAAACAAATGAGAACAGTATGGGATATACCAAATAACAAGTCGAAAGAAGAAATGAAATATGGGTCTCACCCAACCCAAAAGCCTATCAAAGTCTCTGAAAGAATACTGACGCTTTGTGGTATAGAAGGAGGAAATCTTCTTGTTCCATTTGCAGGTTCAGGTACTGAAATGGTTGCTGGATTACTGTTCGGAATGAATGTAACTGGCTTCGAAATAGAAGATGAATACTTGGATATTGCCAAGAAAAGACTTCAAGATGCACAACAAAAAATTCAATTATCACTTTTTAAATGAAACCATTACAACCTGTTATAAAATGGTCTGGCAGTAAGAGAACTGTCGCCGAACAACTTGGAGAATTCTTTCTCCCAGCAAAAACATATTATGAACCTTTTGTTGGAGGAGGTGCCATGATGCCATTTGCAAAGGCAAATAAGGGAAAGGCAAGTGATATAATACCCGAACTTATTGCTCTATGGAATGAAATAAAGAACAATCCTAAGACTGTTGCAGATGAATATGAGAAAAGGTGGCATAGGCTTCAAGAAGAAGGCTATCAGGTCTTTTACGAAATCCGAGACACATTTAATAAGACTAAAAATCCTCTTGATTTTTTATTCTTAACAAGAACATGTCTTAATGGCATGATTAGATATAATAGTGCTGGGGAATTCAATAATTCTTTACATCTTACAAGACCTGGTATTGACCCAAAGAGATTAGCATCTATTATAAATCAATGGCATTTATATATTTGTAAATTCGATTTTTTGAATGTTGATTATCGAGAATGCTTATCCGATGTAAAAACCGGTGATTTCGTATTTTTGGATCCTCCTTATGGAGGAACAAAAAGTAGATACACACAAACACCCTTTTCTTTAGATGAATTTTATGAAACACTTGATTTACTAAATTCGAAAGGGGTTAATTGGATGTTGACTTTTGATGGTTCTTCAGGCGAGCGTAATTATACTTACGCCCCACCTGAAGAATTATATAAATCAACATTCAAAGTCAAAACAGGTAAATCTTCATTTAGAAAAGTGATAGATAAAGTCCAAGAAGATATTTATGAATCAGTGTATCTTAACTACAAAGCTACCTTGCTCTGACGATA
This sequence comes from uncultured Prevotellaceae bacterium, assembly GCA_902777645.1. Taxonomy (GTDB): domain Bacteria; phylum Bacteroidota; class Bacteroidia; order Bacteroidales; family Bacteroidaceae; genus Prevotella. The sequence continues at coordinate 79,241 of CACYUZ010000002.1, forward strand.
TCGTATTGAGATAATCAATTAATATTTTTCCATCTTGATTTGAGTAAAAATGAAGTGTTGATTGGGTGCCAAATTCAAAAGCGAATATGGCATCCAAATTGCCTCGTATGAGGTGCTTCCTTAGTTCAGCTTCATTTGTATATAAAAAAGCACCAACTGACAGTAAACTAAAAGTCACCTTGCCAATTGAACCATTGAAAAATCTCCAATTGGGATTTGAGGCTGTCTTATACGCAGTTGGCTCACTGGTGAATAAGTCACTGATATAATCTTTCAGGCGATTTCCTATATTATTCTCGAGATCTTTCCCATATCCCTTAGATTCTATTGGTACAAAATAGAGCCTGCCATTTCTTTCTATTTGAAAGATATGATCTGGTCTTTTACTTTTATCTGATACTCTTGGCAAAGAAGTCCATTTAAACTCATCGTTTTTACGGAAATAAGAAATACCAGACCAATCTCCTCCTGGAGGATTGCAAAAACATTCGTATATACCTAATTCAGTATGATTTGAGAGAATCTGATGAATAGCACAGTCGGTATCATGCTCAAAAAATGGGACAACTGGCTTGGAAATATAAGGGAAAGTTATCGTGTTTACATTTTTTGAAAGCAAAGCATTTGTAGGAATAAATAAGTATTCACTACATGTGGCACTATCTACAAAAAGATAATTACAACACATGAAAATTGCTTGAAATAAGCCATTATTATCACACAATGATTTGGGATTATTTGATAAGAGATCCCATGTATAACTTGTGCCTGGTCCTGATACTACAGCCATAATATTAGCATCTTTACCAAGTATCATTCGACACAATGGAGATAGACCTCTATCAGGTCGGGAATCGTCACCTCTCGGTTTAAATCCAGTAATCCAAACTATTGCTAAATCTTTGTCGAGGGCAAAATTTGCATTCAAGCCGTTATAAGTCTTTCTAATCCATTCCTTGAACTCTGACAAATTACGTTTAGGTATTACGCAGAATGGGAGGTCTTTAGCTGTAATAGGTTTTGCAGACAAATGTTCTACTTCTGCCTTAAGAAGATTAAATGTATTCGAAACATAGACTTTATCTGAAGATTTCTTCTTCCATTGAAAACCATTGTAATTGGCCAACCAAGCTGCCCTATCATTTGAACGAAGTAATTTGTTCCAATCATCACCTCTCAAAGTATCTTTTGTTCTCCTACTATTAGAAAGAATTTTAACAAGAGTCAATGCTTTGTCTGTTAACACATTGACCATAGAACTTGTATCTTCACCATTTATAATGTTTTTTATCAAGACAAGGCCATCTTCATAACCCAAAGATTCTTTATATGTTTGAAGGTTAGATGTTGTCATTGAGGGATGTGCCCTATAAACTGGAAGACAAATGCTATCCATATCATATGAGAGAGATATATATGAAAATGGAACGGCAGGATTAGGATATCGAGGTGCCTTAGGGTTACGAGATTCATCTAATTCAATACCGCCTATCTCAGCGTAATAAAGATATGGGACATTTGCGAACACACTCGCAAGAGCTCTACCATTTCTTTGCCAAGCATTGTTGCCTGCTGGTAAAGCCGAACAATACTCTATACCCAATAAGACATATTCTTTTGTATTCCTAATTTCAGTTATATATGAATCGGCGGATTCTCTTAGTTTGCCACCAGATTTGTGAATAATATCCCCCAAGTCTATTTTGCTCCACCTGCCATGTCCCGATAAGAGTTCTATGATAAAAACAACATCAGTAGTTTTTATCACGTACTTTGGAAAATAAATCGGACTATTCATTAAGTCATATTTTGCCTTAAAAGCTTCCCCGATCATTTTTAGAGTTCTCTCACACTCAACGATATTGTCACCGTGAATTCTTAAGTACCTTGTTGTCATAACAAATGAAAAATGCCCTATTTCAAAAGAAAAGGGCGTGAAAGAATTCCGGTTGTTACCAAGGCCTTGCACAGCCCACGTCAGACAACAAAAATATCTGTCCACGCCCTTATTTGGAGCGTAGACATCCGTTGTCTCAACTAAACTGACGTGTTTTTAAAGTGCAAATTTGGTATTTCAGTAAAGTCAAGGATGCCTAAGACTCATTTTTTCTCTTGATCTATTATGTTTATTAAGTTTAATACTCAGATTGTCTAATTTGCAAAATGCGATACAAAGATAAAAAGAAATATTGAACCATGTTGATTTTTCGATGTTTTAGATGGATGTTTTTGTGTTTTTTATGATTATGATTCCACTTTTATAAGAAAAGCCTGGCAATAATCAAAAGAAACTATTGCCAGGCTAAACATGTAACCCCCTGCGGAAAAATCATTTTTTCCGTTTGTCCTTCAACTCCTCCATGAGGAAGTAGTCACTCATGTCCTCCTTCAGGCCGGGGTCGTTGACCCATTTGTCATGCCAGAATCTCCAACGGTCGTTCTCGTTCACTCTCAGGTATCTTCCGAAAAGGATGGCCTCGTTGTTCTCCTCATACCATCGGGACAATTCCTCTGACCGTTCACTCACGGCATATCCCTTGTAGAAGGTGAAGGCAGCAATGGCGGCAACGATTACCGCTACGACGATGAAGATGATACGCTCCAAAAGAAGATTCTTGTTGAGCTTGTGGATGGCATAGAAGGCCTGGCCTGTAAAAGTGGCATCGATTTGTGTTGGCATATTCTTGATGCTTTCCTCAATGTTCGTGGCATTGGCGTTCATCGCTGCCAGTCCATCGTCCACCTTCTTGCCAATGTCATTCATCAGCTTCACGTTGGTGAAGTCACGGATGGTGCCATCCTCGTTGAGAAGCCATCGTCCGATACCGTCGATGGTGACACCGATGGTGTCGGCCTTCTCAATCATAACATCTGCCGTAGCCGTCAGTTTCTTGGTGGCTTCGGCCAGGTCTGAGGTGTCGGGGATGCTATTGTCCAGCGTCTGCGGCACCTTGTCATCGGACTCCGAGGATTCCATGTCCTCGGCATAGTCCTGGAATTTGCGTGTTTTACTCATATCTGTTTATGTCTTTTTATGTCGGCCAGGAACTGATCCAGTTCAGCCATCGTATCAGGGTTGGCACCCTCGGTGTTGAAATGGCGTGCTATCTGGTTCCAGTTGTTGGCCATTTGTATGAATATACGTCTTTCCTTTCTCGCTTCGTCGCTCATGTTCACCACTTTCCGTTTAAGGCAGCGCATGCGGCAATAGTCGCTCGGTGAGTGGCCGTACCGCTTCGCATAGGACAGTATGGCCGTCTTCTCGTCAGAGGTGACGCGGAAGATGATGTACTCAGAGCGGTTCGGCTTGTCCTTCTTGTTGTCGGACTGCCAGTTGGCGAGTGCCGACGGATTCTTGTTTCTTGTCATATATCAAAGACTGTTTAAGTGAATACTGTCATCGCTTCATACCACCCCCCCGGCGTGGCTCGTCGGGATCCTCATAGTTGCCCTTGGAGATTTCATCCTCTCTTGACTGCCCACCTGACTGTTCGCCACGAACGTTGAGCGGCCTGATTATCCTCTTTGCAGCATTGAGGATGGAACGAGAGGGAGAAGGAGCAATTCGTTTCCGTTCCGGCTCCTTGTGTTCCTCGGCAGGTTTCTCTTCCACCTTTGGGGGAGTGACAAGCGGTGTCACCAGGTCTGTGTTCACTTCCAGTTGGGCGAAAGTATAAGTTCGCTCCTTGCCATCCTCGATAGTGACAGTCACGCCCCATCCCTTCCTCTGCTCGCAAAGGGTCATGCCCTCTGCTTTCAACTGACTGGCGAAGTCGGCGGCAGTGGCTTCCCTGGCAATCTTTTCAATAAGTCTGCGGAGCATCGCCTTGCGCTTGTTGGCTCTTTCCACGGCATCCCTTCGCCTCATGCGTTCCTGGATGTCAGCCATCGTGCTCGACTGTCGGCTGCGCACGCTCCGAGTGGCCTTCCTCCCGGAATCACGCTTGCCGCTGGCCACCTGATGGGCTATCTCATTCCTCAACGCCTTGGGTGCTGCCTTCAGTCCGTAGTCCTCAGACACCTTGGCTGCGGCACGGATGGCGTTCTTCTTGATAAAGCTGTCGTTGATGTGCTTCCCGTCAACGGTGGTGGTGAGCACAGTCATGTGGAAATGCTCGTTATTAGTGTTGCCATGACGAGCCACGACGAAGGGGCAGTCGGTGATGTTCGTGCCTCGCTTTTCCATCTCGGTGATGAACGCCTTGATGACTTCACGCAAGAACTTGAACCGACTCTCGGCATCCATTTGTCGTAATTTTTCAGTATCCTCGTCATCGAATGACAGGATGAAATTATAGGCCTTCACCTTGAATGAAGGCTTCGACATGGCAATCAAATCGGCAGCCTGCTCCTCCGGGGTGGCTGTCATATCAATGTGGCGGAAAAGGAGGACTTCTCCTCCCTTCCGCTCATCTTGTCCGTACATCACTGCACGTGTGATGCGTGATGTTGCCCTAACCTTTGCAATCATCTTTTGATGGTTGGTTTGATGTTAATCATGAAATGATTCTTTGGTAAAAAGTGAGCGGAGCGAACGACCCGGGGTCCAGGGGGTTTCCCCTTGGCAAGAGTGTCGGAGTGAACGTTGAGCATTGCGAAATGTATCACAAAGACACCTCTTGCGGTGTTCGCTGATGTCACTCGGCGCATAGGCTTCGTCACACGGATATTCCGAGGGGAAACGGGGTTGTTTTTCCCTATCGTCGGAATGTTGGCTTCCGTGAATTGTCATCCGGGGCGACCTCCTGAGGTTTCTTCACGCCCTCGGATTTTTGTACGGCATTGGCCTTGGCAATGTCCGTTTGGGGTACATCGCGCACAGTGGTCTGCATCTTTGCAGCCTCCGTCTGGGCTTTTCTTTTCTGCCGTTCTTCGGCGGCTTTCACCTTGCTGTCCATCGAGAAAAATCCTTCGTGCCGACGGTGCCTGGTGTCAAAATCGAGGGAGTCGGCATAGGTGTCGAATCCAGTATAGAGCCGTGAGGAATTGACGATTTTCTCAGGACAAATGTCATGGATTTTCCAATAATTCTCGATACCCTTGTCCGTGATAGGAAAGAAGTAGCACACACTGTAGTAGTTCTGATGTGTGGCGATGTGACCCAATGCATCCTCGAAGTTCTTGTCACCGTTGATGATCAAGTAGCGGTCGTTGTTGAAGAACATATCCATGCCGATGCTGCTTCGCTTCTGCTGCAGGGTAAGGAAGTCGAGAGGGTTGTCGAATACACAAAGCCGTTGGGTGTCCATCTTCGGGCCGAAAAGCGAAATGCCTTCCTCGCCCACGACACGCCAACTGTTGTCTGCCAGACTGTAATAGCCGCCATTACTGTTAGGGAAAAGGAGCATGTGGTGTTCCTTGCCGTCTTTGATACCCTTGTAGGTGCCCTGCCTCATGTAGTCATAAGCAACCTTTTTGCTTATGCCCATGCAGAACAGCGGTATCAGAATCTTGTCATCATCAATGACACCGACATCCACGGGCACCTGCACCTTGTCGGATGAATCCAGTTTGAAGGTACTTGGCCTTGGCATATCATCCATTATTTGAACGACTTGTAAAGCTTTCGCCATAAACTCGGCATCGATGGAAAGAGAAAACACCTTCTCGGCGAGGTCAGTAACCTTGCCGCCCATCTCGGGATTGGTGCATACCCATTCGTTGCGATCCATGTTGACGAATGCTATCAGATAGGGATTGTCCCTGCCGTCAGGGAACATGAGGAACTGCCGGGTGTTGTTGTCCTGGCCGAAGAACGTGCTTCCCGTGCTGATGAGGAAGTCGCTCACCAACACGTTCTTGTTGATGTCCTCTTTAGTTAAATAAGATTTTTCCATATTGCTATATTTTATACAATTATACAATAACTATAGTAAAGTATATGATTTCAGACGATCATGGTTGAAAATGTCAGCCAGGCGCTTCCCTTTGACTGCCGAGTTTGACGCGATCCAGGTCACTCTTGCGGTACTTCACCCTTGCACCGACCCTGACTGGAAGTAGGTAGCCGCAATCCGGCTTTGCCCACTTCCAGAGGGTGGTCTCGCATACCCCGAGGTATGCCGATGCCTCCTTCCGTGAGAAAAACGTCTCGTCATCGTCTTGCTGCCGTCTTGTTTGCTCGGCCTTTGCTTCCAGTTCCAAACGGAAATGGCTGATAAGATGGTCGGCAAACGCTTTCAAGTTGTCCTTGCTGACGATGATGTTGAAGTCGGCATTGCTGTCGCTCATGAGAGCGATGAATTTAGTGTTATCCATGAAAACAATCTTTTTGAGTTATATATCTAAATCGGAGGTATTCGTGTTGGGCGTTCACTCCAGGAACCTGATGGCCTCGCTCTTGATGTCATCGTCGATGGCTCGGTATCGCCGAAACGCCTTGGAGCCATCCATGTGACCTGACATCGAAGCGATGATGTTCGGGTCTTTTATCTTTTTATATAAGTTGCCGATGAAGGTGCGTCGGGCAAGGTGGGTAGATGCCAACTCATGGAGCGGCTTCTGCTCCTCTTGCCCGGTCTGAGCATTGTAGATGGTCACCATTCGGCTCAGCCCTGCGATTTTGAAGATTTCCTTCAAATCCTTCTCGTAGATGCTGAACTGGTAGAAGTGGAACAGTCTGCCATCCTTGAACTCACGATCCTTGTACTTGTCAATGATGGCTGCTGCCTTGGGTACGAGCGGCACCCTGACTGTCCGGGTGTTTGTGTGTCTCGTCTTGATGGGGATATATTCAAGATAGCCGTCATTGATGTTGTCCTTGGTAAACGACCTCTCGTCGCTGATACGGCATCCGACAAGGCATTGGAAGATGAACGTGTCTCGTTCCATCTCGTATTTCTCCTTGAATTGACCATCAGGGAAAACAAAATCAAGAAGGTGGTCACGCTCCTCGATGGTGAGGTAGTAAGGTGTCCCATACTGCGGTGACTTGATGTCGAACAACATGAAGGAATGGTTCTGGGTGAACTCGTTGGCATAAGCCCACTTGAAGAAGATTCTCAGGTTGATTTGCAGGTGGGACAAAGAGTTGGCACCCATGGGGCGTGGCTTGTAGTACTTTGAGTATGGCACGGCCTTGAAGATGACCGGGTAAATATCAATCATAGAATACTCATCTCTGAGGTAGTTGCTGAACTCGATGAACAAGTCATTGGAAAAGGTATGGACATTGAGGGTGAAAAGGGAGTCTTTCTTGACCATCACCTTATAGACCTTGAAGCGGAGAAGTCGCTCACGTAGGGAAATGAAGTGTTGCAGCCGGGTCTTGGTGCATACACGCTGCTTCAGGAACTTGTCATAGAGTGAAAAGAAAGCGTCACCCTTCGACATATCAACAATCTTGTTCTCCCTGGTTACTTCCATGATGCCGAAGAATGTCTGGACTTGTGTTTTCAGCCATCCCTTGTAGTCGAAGATGTTGCCCTTGGCAAACTCTCGCTGAAGATGGACACGCAACTCAGCGATTTTGCCGTTGATCTCGTTTCTCAAATGGTCATCGACTGCTGCTCTCAGTTTGATGCACTCTTTCTTGTCATCCCAGTAGTTGGGGTTAATGGAATACGGAAGTCGGCATGAGGTGTCAACCTTATGTCCGATGGTGAAACGCACGTAGATGGTGGCCGTGGAGACCTTGTCACCACGCTTCGCCGACACTTTTTGATAAAATTTTAACTTCATAGTTCTTGTCTTAAAAGTGAATAAAACCTACGCCAAATATAGATGTTTCCTTACATTTTAACAAGTCCGATTCGTTCCGCTAACCTGCAAATTGGCGGAATGATTTAACTTAATTATTGTGTATTTCCGTAAATAATTGTAAATTGAATGAGATTTACCCTGATTGAACATTTTTGATATTTAACTGATTTTAAGGTATTTGATAAAATAGAATCAATTGAATTACTTTAATTTCCTTCACGTTTATTAACTAAATTATAATAGTCTTCTTCACATCTTGTTCACAAAAAACAGAGCCTATGAGACATCTGTGTCATCATAGGCCCTGTGGGTATCGGTGGGGTAGGGAAGTACTTACTGATTGCGGAACACCAGCCCCTCGGGACCGAAACTGTCTACAAGGATGGGCTTGCTGCGGTCTACCTCCTCGGCCAGGATGCGGCGTGAGAGGTCGTTGAGCAGGTAGTGCTGGATGGCGCGCTTCACCGGACGGGCACCAAACACGGGGTCGTAGCCTGCTTCGGCCAGGAAGTCGATGGCAGCAGGGGTGAGCTGCAGTTCGAAGCCCTGCGGCTCCAGCATCTTGCTCACCTGGTTTATCTGCAGACGTACCACATCGGCTATCTCTTGCTGAGTGAGCGGCAGGAACATGATGGTCTCGTCGATACGGTTCAGGAACTCCGGTCGTATGGTCTGCTTCAGCATTTCTACCACCTGGGTGCGTGTCTCATTGATTACCGACTCACGGTTGCCGTCAGTCAACTTCGACATCTGCTGCTGGATGTACTGGCTGCCCAGGTTCGACGTCATGATGATGATGGTGTTCTTGAAGTTCACCGTGCGGCCCTTGTTGTCGGTCAGGCGGCCGTCGTCGAGCACCTGCAGCAGGATGTTGAACACATCGGGATGGGCTTTCTCTATCTCATCGAAGAGCACCACCGAGTAGGGCTTTCTCCTGACGGCCTCGGTGAGCTGTCCGCCCTCGTCGTAGCCCACATATCCCGGAGGAGCGCCGATGAGCCTTGACACGCTGTGCTTCTCCATGTATTCGCTCATGTCGATACGGGTCATCATCGTCTCGTCGTTGAAGAGGTATTCGGCCAAGGCCTTGGCCAACTCTGTCTTACCCACACCCGTGGTGCCGAGGAAGATGAACGACGCGATGGGGCGCTTGGGGTCTTGCAAGCCGGCACGCGAGCGGCGCACGGCATCGCTCACGGCGGTGATGGCCTCGTCTTGTCCTATCACGCGCTTGTGCAGCTCCTCTTCCAGATGGAGCAGTTTCTCGCGCTCGCTCTGCAGCATACGCGTCACGGGAATACCGGTCCAGCGGCTCACCACTTCGGCGATGTCGTCGGCCGTCACTTCCTCGCGTACCATCGAGTCGCCGCCCTGGGCTTGCTTCAGCTGCTCCTGTATGTTGGCGATGTCGGCCTCCAGCTCCTGCAGCTTGCCATAGCGTATTTCGGCCACACGGCCGTAGTTGCCCTCGCGCTCGGCCTTGTCGGCCTCGAAGCGCAGCTGCTCCATCTGCTGCTTGTCTTGCTGTATGCGGTTCACGAGCGATTTCTCACCCTCCCATTTGGCCGAGAGGGCCTTCTCCTGGTCGCGCAGCTCGGCGATGTCCTTGTCCAGTTGGGCTATCTTCGGCTCGTCGTTCTCGCGGCGTATGGCCTCGCGCTCTATCTCCAGCTGCTTCAGCCTGCGGGTTATCTCATCGAGTTCCTCCGGCACCGAGTCGCGCTCCATACGCAGTTTGGCGGCGGCCTCGTCCATCAGGTCGATGGCCTTGTCGGGCAGGAAGCGGTCGCTGATGTAGCGTTCCGACAGTTGCACGGCGGCGATACAGGCGTCGTCCTGTATACGCACTTTGTGGTGGTTCTCATAGCGTTCCTTCAGACCGCGCAGGATACTGATGGCGCTCAGCTCGTCGGGCTCGTCCACCATCACCGTCTGGAACCGGCGCTCCAGCGCCTTGTCCTTCTCAAAGTATTTCTGGTATTCGTTGAGCGTGGTGGCGCCGATGGCACGGAGCTCGCCGCGGGCCAGGGCCGGTTTCAGAATGTTGGCGGCATCCATGGCGCCCTCGCTGGCACCGGCTCCCACCAGTGTGTGTATCTCGTCGATGAAGAGGATGATGCGGCCGTCGGCCTTCACCACCTCGTTGATCACGCTCTTGAGCCGCTCCTCAAACTCGCCTTTGTACTTGGCACCGGCAATGAGTTGGCCCATGTCGAGCGAGTAGATTTGCTTGTCGCGCAGATTCTCGGGCACATCGCCGCGCACGATTCTTTGTGCCAGGCCTTCCACAATGGCGGTCTTGCCAGTGCCCGGCTCACCGATGAGCACAGGGTTGTTCTTGGTGCGTCGCGACAGGATTTGCAGCAGGCGGCGTATCTCGTCGTCGCGGCCTATCACAGGGTCGAGTTTGCCGTTGCGGGCGGCCTCTATCAGGTTCTTGGCGTATTTCGACAGACTCTGATAGTTCTCGTCGCCTGAGGCCGACTGCACCTTGCTGCCCTGCCGGAGACTGGCGATGGCTGCCTTCATGCCCTCCTCGGTGATGCCGGCGTCTTTCAGGATGCGCGAGGCGGTGGAGGGAATGGCCACCATGGCCAGGAGGATGGGTTCCACGCTCACAAATTCGTCGCCCATCTGCGTGGAGTAGTCGAGCGAGCGTTGCAGCAGCGTGTTCGTGGCGCTGCTAAAATAAGGATCACCCCCCTGCACCTTGGGCAGGTGGGTGATCTCACTGTCCACAATACGCTCTATCTGCGACGGGTTGGCACCCATCTTCTGAAAGAGGTAGTTGCTGATGTCCTTGTCTTTCACCAGTATGCCCTTGAGCAGGTGTTCCGGCTCAATGGCCTGCTGGCCGTTGCGCTGAGCGGTCTGGATGGCCTCCTGCACCGCTTCCTGCGCCTTGATGGTGAATTTGTCGAATGTCATATTCTTTCTCCTTTCTGTTTTTGTTACTTTCTGCACTACATCTTTCAAATGTCATGCCGAAAGGAGAAATCATGACAATTTGGCATTCTAACCCATCACCACCTCCACACGGTGCTTGCCCTCGGCGAAGGGTATCACCTGACCGTCGACGGGCTTGCCGTCGCAGGTGATGCTGCGCACGCCTTTCTCCACTCCGTCGGGGTTCACCACGTGTATCTCGTAGCAAGCGCCGCGGAACTGGCGGGTCACGGTGTACTCGCGGGCTGTCGTGGGCAGGCACGGGTCGATGCGCAGACCGTCGTAGTCGGGCTGGATGCCGAGGATAAACTCGGAGATGGTGTACCACATCCAGGCGGCGGTGCCGGTGAGCCAGGAGTTCTTGCCCTCACCGGGGCGGGCAGCGTCCTTGCCGGCCACCATCTGGCAGTTTACATAGGGCTCCACGCGGTGCAGCGTGCTGTATTTCTCCTCCACATACGAGGGAAGTATCTTGCGGTAGTGGCTCCAGGCGTCGTTGCCGCGTCCGGCCACGGTCTCGCCGATAATCACCCACGGGTTGTTGTGGCAGAAAATGCCGGCGTTCTCCTTGTAGCCCTCGGGATAACTGCTTATCTCGCCCATCTCCACATGGTAGGTGGTGAAGGCGGGGTTGTTGAGCACGATGCCGTGCTCGCACTCCAGACGCTCCTTCACACTGTCGAGCGCCTTGCCTACCAGACCTTCTTCCAGACCGATGCCGGCCATGGTGCACCATCCCTGGCTCTCGATGAAGATTTTGCCTTCCTCGCATTCGTCGCTGCCTATCTTCTGTCCGAAGAAGTCGTAGGCGCGCAGGAACCACTCGCCGTCCCAGCCGTGCTGCTTCACAGCCTCCACCATGTCGTCTACATGCTTCTGGGCACGGGCGGCCTCCTCGTCGCGGCCGGTGCGGCGGCACAGGGCCACATAGTCCTTGCCGGTCACCACGAAGAGACCGGCTATCATCAGACTCTCGGCCTTGCTGCCCTCGCTCTTGTTCTCGGTGGTCTGGAAACTCTCGTTGGGGTCCCAGGAGAAGCAGTTCAGGTTCAGGCAGTCGTTCCAGTCGGCGCGGCCGATGAGGGGCAGCCGGTGCGGGCCGAGGTTGTTCACCACATGGTCGAACGATACCTTGAGGTGCTCAAAGAGCGATACCTCGCTGCCGGGCTGGTTGTCGAAGGGCACCGGCTCGTCGAGGATGGAGAAGTCGCCCGTCTCCTTGATATAGGCCACTGTGCCGAAGATGAGCCAGCAGGGGTCGTCGTTGAAACCGCCGCCTATGTCGTTGTTGCCGCGCTTGGTGAGCGGCTGGTATTGGTGGTAGCAGCCGCCGTCGGGGAACTGTGTGGAGGCGATGTCGATGATGCGCTCGCGGGCGCGCTCCGGTATCTGGTGCACGAAGCCCACGAGGTCTTGGTTGGAGTCGCGGAATCCCATGCCGCGGCCTATGCCGCTCTCGAAGAAGGAGGCTGAGCGCGACATACAGAAGGTCACCATGCACTGGTATTGGTTCCAGATGTTCACCATGCGGTCCAGCTTGTCGTTGCCGGTCTGCACCTGGTAGATGCTCAGCAGACGGTCCCAATAGGCGCAGAGTTCGGTAAAGGCGGACTCCACTTTCTCCACAGTGTCGAAACGGTTGATGAGGGCATGGGCCTTCTCCTTATTGATGACCTGCGGGGCAATGAATTTCTGGTCCTGCTCGTTCTCCACATAGCCCAGCAGGAAGATGAAGTCGCGGTGCTCACCGGGTTGCAGTGTCACCTCTATATAATGCGAGGCGATGGGGCTCCATCCGTGGGCGTGGCTCTGGCGGGAGTGTCCCTCCATCACGGCGTCGGGGCAGCTCATCTCGTTGTAGAGACCCACGAAGGTCTCGCGGTCGGTGTCGTAGCCGTCTACGGGCACGTTCACATGATAGAAAGCGTAGTGGTTGCGGCGCTCGCGGTATTCCGTCTTGTGGTAGATGGTGGAACCCTCTATCTCCACCTCGCCGGTGGAGAAGTTGCGCTGGAAGTTTTCCATGTCGGTGGCGGCGTTCCACAGGCACCACTCCTCAAAGGAGAAGAGCTTCAGATGGCGCTCGCGGTCGCTGTGGTTGGTGAGTGTGAGGCGCTGCACTTCGGCCCAGGTGTCCAGGGGCACGAAAAAGAGCACGCTGGCTTCCACACCGTCTTTGGCTCCCGTGACGCGTGTGTAGTTCATGCCGTGGCGGCACTCATAGCTGTCGAGCGGTGTCTTGCAGGGCTTCCAGCCGGGGTTCCACACGGTGTCGCCCTCCTTGATGTAGAAGTAGCGGCCGCCGTTGTCCATCGGCACATTGTTGTAGCGGTAGCGGGTCAGGCGGCGGAACTTGGCGTCCTTGTAGAAGGAGTAGCCGCCGGCGGTTTGGCTGATGAGTGAGAAGAAATCTTTGTTGCCCAGATAGTTGATCCAGGGCCACGGGGTCTTCGGGTCGGTAATCACATACTCGCGGTGCGCGTCATCGAAATGTCCGTACTTTTTGTTTTCCATCATGTATAGGTATTTGTTCGTTGTTCCGTTATCAGGTAAATACGATGCAAACTTACACAAAAAACTTGAAAAAGTGTTTTTTTGTCAGAGAAATCTTAATGGAGGCTTGAACCTACCCGCAAAAAAAGGATGCCGCAAAAGCGTTTTGCAGCATCCTTCTCATTTTATTTATTAAGGTAGAAGTCGGTTCTTAGTTGTCCCACACATTGTGGTGGGAGGGCAGAGGCTCTTCCTGCTCGTCGAAAAAGGCCTCGCCGCTCAACTGTCCGTCCTCGTCGCCCATGGTGCCGTTGAGGCCGCCCAGGTTTTCCTGCATGAGCATGCCGGAGAGAAGCATCTTGATCTCGGGAATGATATATTGTCTTTTCATATCTCGCTTGTTTTAGGGTTATTTAATCACCATCTTCTTTCCGTTCACAATATAGAAACCTTTCTGCAGTGCGCTGCCGGCCGCATAGCGACGGCCCTGCAGGTCGTACACGGCGGCATTGGCCTCGGAGGCCGTTTCCGTATGGGCTATGCTGTCGGTGTCGTCGTTGAAGAGGAAGCAGTTCACTTGATTGACAGCCGTCTTGGGCACTGCCAGATAGGCCTTGTGGGCTTTCGAGGTGAAGGGGGCTCCCTTGGCGGCACCCCAGTAGAAGCCTACGTTCTCGCCGTTTTTCGTGTTCACGCAGTAGAAGAGGTAGTCGGCATCGTCCTTGCCCTCACCGGCGGTGGTGGTGGCTGCTTCGTCGAAACCGAGCAGCATGTTGTCCTTGTCGGCCAAACCCTCCTCTTTGGTCACCGTGAAGGTGTAGGTGGCGGGTTCGGCTTTGAGCACCACACCGGTGGCGGCGGGTATCACCTCGCCGGCCTCATAGAGCCAGCTCTCAAGGAGCTTGCCGTCCTCTACCATGTAGGTGCTGGCCTCCACGCCCTCGGGCACAATGAGGTTCTTGTCGCTGTAGTAGAGGGTACCGTAGCCCACGGCGGTGATGGTCACGTCGATGGTCTCGGGCTCTTCGGCCTCTTCGATTTCCTTATAGAGATACACTTGGTTCTGGCCGCTGGCGTAGACTCTGAAGCAAAGGCCACTGTTATTGGCGTTGTACCGCAGATAGAAGTCCTTGCCGCCGTTTTTGATGGTGGCCACGCCGTCGGAGGCGATGGTGATGTCCCATTTGTAGTAGTTGCTTTCCACCGTTCCGCTCTCTGTGAGGTGGCTTCTTTTGCTGTTGCTGGAGCTGGTGATGTTGGTGGTGCCGAGATATTGCTCGTCGGCGGTGTCGAAGATGGACCAGAGGTTGCCCTCGGCGCCCAGGGTCACGACCACAGCTTTGTTGTCGCTGTTGTTCAGGTCAATGATGTTGTCCTCGGGCTCCACGTCGCCGATGTTGCCTTTGTTTGTGTCGAAACCATCGTATGCCACAAATCCGAGGTTGTCCTTGCTCACGATGAGGTAGTTCTTGCCTGCCTCCAGGTCGTCGGTGCTGGTGATGAGCTCATAGCGGCCGGTGCCGGTCTGAACGGGTGTGGTGCCGTCGGTCACGGTCAGGGTGTATGAGGCAGAGGCTGGGTTGAACTGGTCGTTGCCGGCAAAACTGGCGGTGATGACGGTGGTGCCCAGCTCGCCTGTCAGTGCTATACCACCGTCCTCGATGACGGCCACATCGGGATGGCTGCTGGTGTAGGTGAGTTCCAGTCCCTGCTCGCTCATGATGAGGGTGGGCATGATGAAGTCTTCACCGAGCACATAGGTCACCTCTTCGGGGTCGAACTGCAGTATCACGTCTTTCTTGCCGTTAAATTCCATATAGAGGTTGGCGCGTATCATCGATGCGGTGGCATTGCTCGTATAGGTGGTGAAGCGCGGACTGTTCACGTTGTAGGTCATGGTGCCGAAGCTGCCGTAGGTCATCTCCACACCGTTGGAGCCGTCGCTCAGTGTCCAGGTCTTCTCGCTGTCGCCGTAGGCCAGTTTCCTGGCTTCGGTGGCGTAGAGGTACTGGCCGTCGGCATTCATGATGCTGTAGCTGGTGCCGCTGCCCTCAAGGGTGAACACGGAGGTGGCTGTGCCCACGGTGAGGATGTCGCCGTCTATGGTCACATCGTCCACACCCAGGATGGTGCCGTTGAGAGCGGAGGCTGCGGTCTCCTTGCTGCCGCAGGCTATCACGTAGCGCTGACCGCTCACGATGTCGCTCGTAGAGGTGACGAGCTTGAAGTAGACGGGCTCTGTGCCGTCGGTTATCCTATACGTGGCGGTGGCCACAGCGCTCAGTTCTCCGTCGAGCACAGCTACGGCCTTGATGGTGGTGGTGGCCTCCACGGCGATGGCATCGGTATAGAGGGTGCTCTCGGCGGTGGGTGTGGTGCCGTCGGTGGTGTAGTATATCTGGGCTCCCTCGGTCTTGCAGGCGATGGTCACCTGCTGTGCCTCGGTGTAGATACCGGCTTTCGGGGTGAAGGTGGGAATGGCCACATTGCTCACACCTTTGTAGTTGAACGACACGGTGCCGTCGTTGTTGCGGGTGATGTCTTCCACAGAGCCTTCCATAAAGTAGGTGCCGTCGCTGTTCTTGTTGTAGAACTTGGCGGCCGGTGTGGTCGACTTGTTGAAGGCTTTGGCCGTCTTGTAGGGGAAGAGGTCGCTGGCCTGGCCTACCTGATAGCCGTTGTCATCGTAATCTGAAGTGTAGTTGTTGTCGGCGGGTATCCAGGTCATGCGCTGGTGCTTGGTCACATTGTTCACGGTGTTGTTCTCCCAGGCGCTCTTCAGATAGTCCACATGCAGGATGAGCAGGCCGCTGCCGGGGAGCGAGGCGTCCCAGCCCACCTGGCTGCGGTTCTCCAGCAGGAAGTATTCGTCGGGGTTGCCGCCGTTGTATATTACATAGCTTTCAGCACTCTCCTGGAGGGGCTTCATGTTCTTCACTTCCTGGGTGGTGCTCAGTTCCTGGGGCTCGGCCCATCCGGCCACCATACGCTCATAGCTGGTGTAGCCGCAGGGCTGATAGCCGCGGCCATTGTAGGAGCCGTAGTCCATGAGGTCCCACACAAACATGCCCACACCGTCGCCGTTGGTGCGGGTGTCGTAGAAGTCGGGATAGCCCAGACAGTGGCTGAACTCATGGCACATGGTGCCGATACCGCTTATGTCGCCCTCGCCGTTGAGCTCGGGACCGCAGGCATAGGTGTTGATGGTCACGCCGTCGAGCTCCAGCTCGCCGGTGCCGTCGCCGTACTCCTGGGCCGAGTTGAGGTCGTACTCATGGGGCCAGATGGTGTTGGCAGCACCACCGTCGGCCTCGCCCATGCCGGCATAGACCACATACACCTGGTCTACATAGCCGTCATCGTCCCAGTCGTAGTCGGCGAAGTTCACTTGCGAGTCGGCCTTCTTGCAGGCCTCAATCACCATGGTGGCGGGATATTGGTCCTCGCCTCCGGAGTTCTGACCGTAGTAGGAGAAATCTTTCGACACGGACACAGGACCCACCACGTCGAAGGTGAGGTCAAACTGCCCCAGACTCTGGTCGTAGAAGTAGTCGTGCATGGATCCTACGAAGTTGCCCTCGCTGTAGCCTTCTTCATTGGCGATACGGTTGAAGAGGGCTTGGTTGTGATTGGTAGCCATCTTCTTTTTCGAGAAGTTCACCAGGATGATGATACCCTTCTTCTGGCCGGTCATAGCTTCGGCTCTGCGCTGGCCCATGCGCTGGGCACGACGGTTGTTGGCCTTGGCACGGCGGGCTTGCGACTTCTCATTGATTTGGCTCACATTGGCGGGTACATAGGTACCGGCAGCATTGTTCTCTACAAAGGCGCGGCCGTCGTCGGCCAGCCAGTAATGTCCGTACTCATCGCCCACAAGGCGTGCCTGCACGGTGGTGCCGTCGGCCAGGGTGAGGGTGCGTATTTGTCCCCGCTTGGCTGGAACAGCACTGGCGCTGATGGCCATCAGCGCCAATAGCATACTGAAAAACAGTTTCTTCATTAGATATTTATTGATTTGATTTAGAATATATTCTGTCGGAAAGCCCAGTTGGCATGTGTTGACAATTTCGCTGCAAAGTTACGAAAAGTCGAGCGAAAAGCCAAATTCATTTGAGCTTTTCCGAGACGGAGTAACTTCGGCGTCAGCCAAAGTTACGAAAAGAATTGATGTGCAACAAGTTTTCAACTGTATTTGTCGATGGAGAATCTACTTTTCTTTTTCCATGGCTCCCATACACACAAAAAAAACGTGACTCCTGGGAGGGGTCACGGCATTCATAGCCCCTCAGAGGGGCCCTTCATCCAAAAACCTGAAACGTGGGGTGGGGCTTACTTGCCCAGCACCTTCTCGAATTTCTCCTTCACCTCGGCCATCATGCCGAGCACGTTCACTGTCATCAAAAAAATATCCATAACTCTTAAACTTTAAATCCTGATTTCTTTTTTCCTTTGTCGCTGACTCTTTTTGTCTTTTGACAGTGCAAAATTACCGCTGTGTTCGCACACAGACAAACTTTTTCCGCCTTTTTGTCGCAAAAAGGCCTTCTTCTTGATTTGCGTCAAATGGCAGAGGGGTGGGGGGAGCGCCGCCACCCCTCCGGATAGCTTTACCAGCCTTCAGGAAGTATGATATTGTCATCATGCCGGGCATCGGCGAAGAGTGGAGCTATCTGCCAGTCGGTAAAACCGGCGATGCCGCAGCCGATGCGGGTCACAAGGAAGGTGAGCTCTCGGTGCTCCCTGGCAAAGGCGATAAACTCGTCGACATAGGGCTTGATGGTCTCTACACCGCCCTGCATGGTGGGGATGGCGTAGCTCTGACCCTGCAGACCGACGCCCTGCCCCATGATGGCGCCGAACTTATCGTGGGCGATACGGGCCGCTCCTCCGGCATGAATGCCGCGCAGGTTGCTGCCGAAGACAAAAATCTCGCCCGGGGCAAGTTCGCTGATGTACGATGGTGTGGTTCTCTTCTTTTCCATAGAATATCTTGAAATAGACTGTTTTGACAGTTCTTCTCTCTCGAGTTGGAATCTCTCCCGGAGGGATGGCATAGGCATATCGTAGCAACATTGATCTGCGAGACCAAATTCCGGCATCATCACTACAGCGAAAAGAAGTCGAGGTTCTCTTTCGAACTGAGGTCGTACTTCTTGTCGAAAATATAGTAGGCCGTATGGCAGTATTCATAGAAATACCTTTTGATTACATAGCTGTCGCCGCGGCGGAATCCTTCTATTATCTGCTTGTCACTGGGCATTTTTGCTGATGTTTTTATTTCTCATTCGCAAAAATACGGATTTTTTTTATCCACCAGATTAATTTTATCAGCAGCAGTATTGTCTTGGTCTTCTTCATGGTCGTCGGTTATCTTTCAGTTTGTTGCTCTCTTTGCACATTCGCTACAAAGATAAAAGAATTTAACCGACAAACCAAAAATTTGTTATTTAATGTAACGGATAAAATACAAATTGCTGTTTTATATACACCTGTAGAAAGGTCATTCCGCGAGCGTGAATTTCACTTTGCTGCTTATCTGTGCCGATGAGGTGCCCACAAGGGCCTCGAAGGCACCGGGCTCGGCAGTCCACTGTCCGCGGCTCTCGTCGTAGAAACCGAGGGCCTTGCGGTCTACAGTGAAGGTCACGTCGCGGCTCTCGCCGGGCTGCAGATATACCTTCTCAAACGCCTTCAGCTCCTTGGCGGGCCGTTCCACGCTGGCCTTCACATCATGCAGGTAGAGCTGCACCACCTCGGCGCCGGCCTGCCGGCCGGTGTTGGTCACAGTGAGGGTGATGTGAAGGGGCTCGTCGCCGGATATCGAATGCTTGTCGGCCTGTGCCTTGCCCAGGCGGAAGGTGGTGTAGGAGAGCCCGTGGCCGAAAGCGAAGAGCGGGCGGGTCTTGTATTTCTCCACACCGCGGTAGCCCACAAAGATGCCTTCCTTGTACTCCTCGTCGATAACCTTGTGGTCAGCGCGCCAGGTGCCGGGATAAGCGCCCAACCGGTGGGCGGGCACATCGTTCAACTGGGCGGGCCAGGTGAAGGGCAACTTGCCGC
>CACYUZ010000003.1:0-89775 GCA_902777645.1 uncultured Prevotellaceae bacterium
GCCAGTGCCTCGCCGGCCTCGGAGCCGATGAACCAGCCTTGCACCACGGCGGCTACCGATTTGAGCCACGGCAGGGCGGCGGGATTGCCGGAGATGTTCACATAGCTGATGTTCTTGTTGGCGGCGGCGAGTGCCTCGATGAGCTGGTCCTGACCATAGGGCAGACCATAGTCGGTGCGGTCGTGGCCCTCACAGTCCTGGTGGTCGCTCTTGTTCAGACCGCCGAACACTATCACATAGTTGGCCTCGCGGGCTTTGGCCACCGCGTCGGCTATGAGTTGCTGGGCGGTGCGCGTCTCGCTCAGGTCCTGACCGGTGGTCACGCCGTTGTATTGTCCGCCGGTGTCGCCCACATAGCCGCGCTCATAGTCTACATGGCTGTACACGGCGCGCAGACCGTCGAGAGGCGATATCTCCCGCTGCACCTTGAGCGATGAAGAGCCGCCGCCCACGGTCATCATCTTCACGGCGTTCTCGCCCACCACGAGCAGTCGGGGCTGCGATGTGGGAGAGATGGGCAGCAGCTGGCGGTCGTTCTTGAGCAGCACAATGCCTTCGCCAGCTATCTTGCGGGCAGCGGCATAGTGGCTCTCCGAGCACAGGAATCCGTAGCCGCGGTGGCGGTTCATCGTGGTGCGGAAGAAGAGGCGCAGCACACGGCGCACCTTCTCGTCGAGCTCGCGGGTGGTGTACTTGCCGGCTTTGATGGCCTGCTTGTAGGCGGCCGCCAGGTAGTAGTTGTCGTAGGCGTTGGTGGCGCCCATGGTCAGACCGTCGGTCCAGGTGCCGAACTCCATGTCCAGTCCGTTGCGCACGGCCTCGTCGGTGTCGTGGCAACCGCCCCAGTCGCTCACCACCACACCGTCGAAGCCCCAGTCGCCTTTCAGTATCTGGTTCAGCATTACGGCATTGTGGCAGTTGTGCTGGTCTTTATAGAGATTGTAGGCGCCCATGATGCCCCATGCCTTACCCTCGGTCACGGCTGCCTTGAAGGCGGGCAGGTATATCTCGTGAAGGGCGCGGTCGCTCACCACCACGTTCACCTGGTGGCGGTACTCCTCGTCGTTGTTCAGTGCGTAGTGCTTCACACAGGCGGCCACACCGTTCTGCTGCAGCCCCTGCACATAGGGCACCACCATGCGCGAGGCCAGATAGGGGTCCTCGCCCATGTACTCGAAGTTGCGGCCGTTGAGCGGGGTGCGGAAGATGTTCACGCCGGGCCCCAGTATCATGTCCTTGCCGCGGTAGAGGGCTTCCTCGCCCAGCGACTGTCCGTAGAGCAGGGCCATCTGGGGGTTCCAGGTGGCGGCCAGACAGGTGAGTGCCGGGAAGGCCACACACGAGTCGTTGGTCTGTCCTGCCTGTTCCCACTCGTCCCAAAGCACATCGGGGCGCACGCCGTGAGGGCCGTCGTCGGTCCAGAAGTCGGGCAGACCCAGTCGTTTCACACCAGGACTGGAGAATTTGCTCTGGGCATGTATCACAGCTATCTTCTCATCGAGGGTCATGCGCCGCAGGGCATCGTCCACTCTTTGCTCGATGGGCAAGGTCTCGTCGAGGTAGGCGGGCTGCTGTGCGCGGCAGGCCACGGTTCCTATCAGCACGAGGACTGTCAGAAGGGTTCTTTTCATCATATCTCTATCCATTAAATGTTTACGCATGGTTTGATGCGACAAAGGTAGGGCTTTTTGTGAGCGTATGCATCGCCATACAATACAAAAAGTGGTGTCGTTGTCATATCGCTATGCGTTAACAGACTGATATTCAGTTCGGTATATGGGTTTGCCGATTGATGAAAAGTGGATGGAATGTGAATGCCTGCCGGTGTTCAGACCGTGTAGCGACCAATGGTTTTCACGGCCTGCTCAAAGTGCTCGCGGTCGCCGGCGGCACCGTTCTTGATGCGGGCACGGTAGTTATAGATGGTGTTCACCGATTTGTGCAGAAATTCGGCTATCTTCGACGAGTCTTCGATACCCAGGCGGATAAGGGCGAAGATGCGGATGTCGGTGGTGAGCCGGTGCTCCTCTTTGGGATGTATCTGCAGCTCGGGCAGAAGCAGGGCGTTGAAGTCGTCGATGAAGGTGGGGAAGAGGTGCAGGAAGACGGAGTCGAAATTCTCATACAGCTCTTCCAGTTCCTTCTCCTTCAGCTCGGTCGACTTGGTAATCTGGAACAGTTCGTCCAGGTCGCGGTTCTTCATCTTGCGGTTCACCATCTTGCGGTAGTCGTCGAGCTTGTTCACATATTGCGAGCAGAGGCTCATGAACCGGCCTATGTATTCCTCCTTCACTTGGTTGGCCTCGGCGAGCTGCCCGTTGAGGGCGGCCTGCTGGCTGTTCAGCTCGGAGAGGGTTTCGGCCTGCGAGGCCAACTGGCTGTTGAGCCGCTTCAGCTCACGGTTCGATTCCTCCTGGGCGGCACGGGCCCTGCGCAGCTGCTTGCGCTCGCGCCATGAGTAGAACAGGGCGGCGGCCAGCAGCAGGGCCAGGATGCTGATGCCGGTCATCGTGGTCTTCAGAATGCGGCTCTTGCGCTTCAGCTCGTTGTCGTAGTTCTTCTCTATCACCGTGAGGATGGGGTTGATCTGCCACGACCGCATGCGGGTGTTGAAACGGCTGTTGCAGTCCCAGGTGAAGCGGATGTAGCGGTACGACTGCTCGTAGTTGCCCTCGGCATTGATCAGCTCGGCCAGCGAGATGAGCGAGGCCTGGTCCATCACGGCGTTGCGGATGTCGCAGAGGGCCGACTGCGCCAGCCAGTATTTGCCTTGCTCGGTGTTGCCTTGGGCGATATAGATGAGGTGGCGGTAGTAGCTCACGATGGCATATTCGTGGGTGCCGGGTTGCGCCATCTTCAGTCGCCGGCTGTTCACGGCAAGGGCTTCCTCATATTGTTTGGCGGCATAGAGCTGGGTCTCCTTGCGCAGCAGGTAGTCTTCCGAGTTGGGGTCGGCCACCTGGAAGATGGAGTCGCGGTAGAGTTCCGACTGCTGGAAGAAGCGGTCGCGCATGGAGGAGATACGGGTATAGTAGCCCAGTTCGCCATATACGTGCATGCAGGCGATGTAATAGTCGCACTTATCTTCTTTTGAGAGACGATGGCTGCTGATGGGCTGCAGGATGCGGAGCGCTTCGGTGTAGAGACCCACGGTGGAACACTGGAAAGCGAGCAGGGCACGGCCGTGGTCGGCCTCCTCGGTATGCCCCAGACTGTCGGCCAGGGCGATGTGCTGCTGGATATAAGCCAGGGCCGAGTCGTTGTTGTAGGCACGGTACAGCTCATAGAGGTCTTTGGCCTGTTCCATGCGCCGCTCGGCATTGCGCTCCTGCAGATAGACTGTGCGCGCACGGCTTATCTGCGCCTCGTAGTCGGCCACGAACTTAGGCGACTGCTCTATGGCCTCGTCTATCTGTTGGTAAAGTTCGGTGAGGGTGGGTTGCTGGGCGTGGAGCCCGGTGAAAACAGTCAACAGGACTGTGGTTATGATGTTTCGCATAGTTTGCATGACGTTAGGTTTGCTTGATGGGTCATGCAAAGTTAATAAACATTTTTCGCAAACCAAAAAATCTGCGTCTTTTTCCGCTGTCCTGTTGACTGAAAGGGGGAAGGGGAGGCTATTTCAGACCCATCGACTGGATGTATTTCTGCTGCGCATGGCAGTTCTTTATCTGGCAGTTCTCGATAAACTGCTGCAGTAGCCGGCGGGCTTTGGCCTGGTCGGGACGGGCCTCGCGCCATTCCTTGTAGGTGCCGCGGGGAGCCTCGGAATATTTCACCACGATGCTGTCCCACTCGGCGGGGCGGTCTATGCCCATCATGCACGAGCCGTCTACCTTCTTGTAGGGCCAGAAGGTGTAGCCTATGTTGTTGGCTTTCAGTACATTCACCATGTCTCTCTGCCACTCTTCGGTGTTGTGGCCGAACTCACCCATGTACATGGGCAACCCGCTCTTGTCGCGGAAGTCGATATAGTCTTTTATCGCCTCGGCCGTGGCAGGACCGCCATAGCGGTGGCAGGTGTACATGAGGTTGGTGTCGAAGGTCCAGTCGGTGAATAGGTAGAAGTCGCTGTTCCAACGGGCGCCGCCCAACAGGATGATGTGGTTGGGGTCGGCCTTCCGTATGGCGGCCACAGCGCGTTTGTAGAGCGGCTCCAGGTGGCGGTACAGCTCTTCTCTGTTGTCAAAATAGTGGGCGATGGGCTCGTTCATCAGTTCATACCCCAGGATGACGGGCTCGTTGCGGTAGCGGCGCGCTATGCGCTGCCAGATGTCGCAGAAGAGCTGCTGCGAGGCCTCGCTCTCGAAGAGCCAGGGATAGCCGTGGCCGTCGTCGATGTTGTCGCCGGTCTGGCCGCCGGGGCAGTCGTGCATGTCGAGTATGAGGTAGAGGCCTGCCTCGCGGCACCAGCGCACCACATCGTCTATGCGCTTGAAACCGTCTTGCTGAGCGGTGAGCCCCATGTAGTCTTCATCGGTGAAGAGCTTGTAGTTGAAGGGCAGGCGGATGGTGTTGGCGCCCTGGTCGCGGATGAAGAGAATGTCGTCGCGGGTGATGTAGTGGTCCTTGAAGTCGGCCCAGAACTGTGCGGTCACATCGGGTCCCACCATCTGCTTGAAGAGCAGGTCTATCATCCATGCCGAATTGGTGCGGCTGAAGCCAAACATGTAGCCCTCGGGGTTGAGCCAGTTGCCCAGGTTGGTGCCTTGGATAAAGAGCCTGGTGCCGTCGGGCTTCACCAGGTTATGGCCCTCTACCCTGACAAACTTGCCTTTGGGCCTGGCTGTGAGACCCAAGGCAAGTGTCAGCAGAAGTATCACTGAAACAATTCTTTTCACGCTTATTCGAATCCTATTAAAATATATGAAGGAAAAAAGAAACTAAACTTTCTATTTTTGGAACACACGCAGGTAGTCCACTTCCATGGTCACGGGCAGGGCACTCTCGTCAACGCCCTGCATGCCGCCCCAGTCGCCGCCCCATGCCAGGTTGAAGATGGGGTAGAAGGCGTAGTGGAAAGGCCACTGGTTGTGGCTGCTGCCCAACTGTGCCTTGGTCACGGCCAACTGCACCTGTCCGTCCACATAGGTGGTGATGGAGGTGGCGGTCCACTCAAGGGCGTAGGTGTGGAATTCGCCCTCCGCCTTGTCGATGGTCATGGCGTGGGTCTTCTGGGTGTTCTTGGTGTGGTTGTAGTCCTGGGTGTGAACCGACGACGATACCTCGTTGGGCACCACGCCCACCTCTTCCATGATGTCTATCTCGCCGCACATGGGCCAGGGGTTGGTGCTCCAGTCGTTGTCCACCGGCATCATCCAGAAGGCGGGCCAGGTGCCCTTGCCCTTCGGCAGCTTGATGCGGGCCTCGAAGTAGCCGTACTGCCAGCCGGAGTGCACATGGGCATAGACGCGGCCTGAGTAGACCTTGCCGCCCTCTTTGAAGCAGTTGATGCGGAGAGAACCGTTGCGCACCTCGGTCACCAGGTTGTTGCCGGGGGTGGTGTGGTTCACATAGTTCTGCAACTCATTGTTCACCCAGCCTGAGCCTTGCACCTCGTGGGTCCAGTGCTCGGGGTTCAGTTCGCTGCCGCTGTCAAATTCGTCGTGCCATACCAGCTTGTAGCCTTCGGGGGCGGGGTATACGGGCTCCGTATTGCTCTCGCCGGCGGCCTGGCGCACCACGAGGGTGGCGCGGGCGGTACCGGCCTTGAAGTTCACGAGGGCCTCACGCGCCTGGGTGGTGGGATTGGCGGATGCCGACACCACGATGGTGGTCTGCTGGCCGGTGGCGCTGCTCTTGTCGAGCGTCACCCATGTCTCCGTGGCGGTGGCGCCCCACTCATGGTTGGCGTTGATGCTCACGGTGGCCGTGCCGCCTGTGGCGGGCAGGTCTATCGCTTCGGGGCTGCACTGTATGTTGTCGCTCACAGCGGGGGTGTCGTCGTCGTCACCGCCGCAGGCCGCAACGGCCAGCGAGCAGAACAGGGCTGCGGCAAATAGTATCTTCTTCATTGTCTCGTTGTCGTTCGGATTGAACGGGCCGCTCCCGAATGAAACGGCGGGGGCGGCCCGTATGGGATGGGTTTACTGTGCTTTCTTGATCAGGGTGATGTCGGTGACACTGAACTCCAGGTCCTCGGGACAGCCGCCCAGGTCGAAAATCAGTTTCACGGCTGCGGCGTCGGCACCCTTCGACAGCTGCACGTTCTCGAAGCGGAGCACCTGCGGCTCGTCTTTCACCAGCTTGATGTCGTTCTTGTAGATGAGCGTGTTGTCATCGTCGTCCACCTGGCAGAGCTTGATGGTGGCGCGGGGCGAGTCGGCGGAGGGAGTCACCACACACGAGAAGTCAACAAGGTCGGTGCCGGCAACGGCCAGGCCGGTGGTGTTGAAGGCGTTCTGGGCTTGCCACTCGGCTGCGGTGGCGGCACTGGCGGTGATGGTGTACACCTTGCCGCCATAGGCCTTTTCTGCCACGGCGAAGCCCGGGTCGCCAATCTGTGACCAACCGGCATCGGCCCACCAGAAGCTCATGTTGAAGGCCTGTTCGGCATCTACGGCTTTCCAGGCGTTGGCCGGGTCGTCGTAGAACAGCGGGGCGTCGCCGCCACCGTCGGCGTGGTTCTTGAACACGATGTCGCGTATCACCATATCGGTGTTGGCGGGACTGCCTCCGAAGTCGAACACAATCTTCACGCCGTTCACGTCGATACCGGTCAGGTTGCCGGCCGATACCACGCGGGGCTCACCGGCCTTCAGACTGATGTTGGCGTTGTAGAGCATGAGGGTCTTCTCGGCCTCGTCGTTGTCGAGCTCGCATATCTTCACGGTTGCCGAGGGGATGTCGGTCGATGACTCGAGCACCACGGAGAAGTCGTACTGCTGGTCGGCGGCTGCCACCATGTCGGTGCGGAAGGTGAACTGGTTCTGCCACTGCTGGTCGGTCTCACCGGGATACTGGATGGAAATCTTGTTGCCGTTGACTGTGTAGCTGGGGTCGCCGTAGCTTTCCCAACCGCCGCCGTGGGCATAGTAGGTGGTAATCTGGTAGTTGCAGGTCTTGAACAGGTTGTAGTCGGCATCGGCGTCGAAACCGGGGAAACCGGCGGGAGTGGCCGACTGGCCGTCCTCCAGACTGGTGAGCATGAAGCGCCAGGCGATGTTGCCGTTGTCGTAAATCAGGGTCATCGCAGTGTTCTCGATACTCTCCACACGGAAGGAGGGATTCTGCCACTGCTCGTCGTTGGAGATGTAGGGGAAGAGGGTCTGGGCGGGCAGGGTGAGCATCACGTCGTTGCCCTTGGCCTCGAATTTCCAAGTGGCCTCCTGGGCGCTCACGGGTGCCATGAAGTCATTGCCGTCGTTGGTGTTGTACTGGGCGAAAACGCTGGAGCCGGTGTTCACATACACAGTGCCGCCCTCGCCGGGATTGTACACATACTTGCCGTCGGGCGTGAAGGTGAGTCGGTCGTCATAGACACCCCAGTCGGCTTTGTCGCCGGGCTGGGCCGACCACCACTCGGTGCCTGCGGTGCCCGAGGGGCCGCAGCCCATGTGGGCGGGCTCGGCATAGTTGATGCGCCAGGTCTTGCCTTCGGTACCGGCCAGCGCCTTCTCCTGCGAGGAGAAGTTGATGAGCGAGTTGTTGATGTGGAAGGTCTTGGTCACCTCGGCGTCGCTCACACCGTTGCGGTTGGCCACGCGCAGCTTGATCTCATAGTCGCCGGCGTAGACGAAGGTGCGCTGCAGGGTGTTCAGCGTGGAGTAGATGTCGCTCTGGGCATCGGTCAGGGCGGGTATGTACCACAAGGGGTACTGGCCTGCCTTCTCCGCCACCTTGGCGGTCACGGTATTGGTGGTCTGGTCTACCTCGAGGGTGAAATCAGTGCCCTCGATGGTGGGTTTGCCGGCCTCGTCGGCACCGTCGAAGCTGTCGGGCGAGCAGGCGGTCATGAGAAGACCTGCAAACGAGGCTGCTGCTATATATTGAAACAGTTTTTTCATAATCGTAGGTTGTATGGGTCGTTTGATGATGAATGCTTACTTATAATCGTTCTGAACCAGAGCGGGGTCGGAGTCGAGCTCGGCCTGGGCAATGGGGATGTACTTCTTCTTCGGAGTCCAAGAGTTGGTGCGGTAGCCGTAGCTGTCGGGCACGAGTACCTGGGCGGCCTTGCCGGTGCGCACGAGGTCGAAGTAGCGCTTGCCCTCGCCCACAAACTCGAGGCGGCGCTCCTGGATGATGTCGTCGAGTGTCACGGTGCTGAGGGCTCCCAGACCGGCGCGGGCGCGAACCTCGTTCACATACTGGGCGGCGGTGGTGGTGCTGCCGCCGGTGGCGAGCAGAAGCTCGGCGGCGTTGAGCAGGGTCTCGGCATAGCGGTACACACGCAGGTTGTTGTCGTAGTTGAGGTTGCTGTCGAAACCGGCATCGGCATTGTTGGCGTTGCGCGGGAAGTATTTGTTGAGCCAGATGTGGGTGTCTTGGTAGCGCTCGGTGTAGGTGGTGCCGCGCACATCGAGACAGGTGGCGTCGCGGCGCTTGTCGGCGGGATCGTACATGTTGTAGGTCTCCAGACGCACGGGCATGAAGCCCCAGCCGTCGCCGTCGAAACCGAAGTCGGCCAGATAGTGGAAGCCGTTGGGGCCTATCAGGGTGGGCATCACCGTGCCGCCGGTGGCCAGCGGGCTGCTCCAGCCGCGGTCGTTGTTGGCGTCCTCATAGTTAATCTCCCATATCGACTCGTCGCACCACTCGCCGGCGGTGGTCCAGAGGGCGGCGAAGTCGGGATTCAGCTTGTAGTCGGATCCGTTGATGAGCTCCTGCATGTAGCCCAGGGCTTTCTGGTAGCGGGCGTTGTCGTTCTGATACATCACCATCTCGGCATACATCATGTAGGCCATGGCCTGCGACACGCGGCCGTAGTTGGGGGCGTCCCATTTCATGGGCAGTGCCTTCGAGTCGATCACGCCCTCCAGCTCGGCGATGAGCTCGGCATACACGTCGTCGGCCTTATACTGCGTGGTGGTGTAGGGGGTGGACAGGTTCTCCAGGTAGAAGGGTATGTTGCCGAAGTAGTGCCACAGGTTGTTGTAGTAGTACACCCGCAGCAGTCGGGCCTGTGCCTCATAGCTGGCGCGGTTGGCGGGGGTCAGGTCGGCCCAGTCGAGATACTTCAGAACGTCGTTGCAGCGCTTCACACCCGAGTAGTCGACGGTCCAGAGCGAGCTGAGCGTGTTGTTCTCGTCGGCCTCGTAGTTGGCCAGCAGGTGCCAGTTGTGCATGTCGGCACGGTTGGCGCCGCCCACCCAGAAGTTGTCGCCCATAATCTCGGCGTCTATGTTCAGCGCGTTGTATTGTCCCAGTCCCCAGTCGGGCCAGTGGATGGGGTCGTAGGCGGCATAGAGGGCCTCCTGTATGTGGGCGTCGGTGGTGTAGTATTCCTCAAGGGGTTCGCCGGTGGGGTTGGTCACATCAAGGAAGTCGTCGCTGCAGGCTGTGGTGAGCAGGGCTCCGGCAGCTATCAGACTGATGGCCATATATTTTCTTGCTTTCATAATCTCAGATAATTGATGCGTTATGTTCATGTTGTATGATAGTAGCTCTCCTTAGAAGGTGATGTTGAAACCGATGGTGTAGGTGCGGGCCTGCGGATAGATACCGCGGTCTACGCCGAGCGAGGTGCCGCCTGAGGAGATTTCAGGATCGAATCCCCAGTATTTGGTCCAGGTGGCCAGGTTCTCGGCCATGACGAAGAAGCGGAGGCGCTCAACGAAGAATTTCTTCGTAAGGGTCTGCGGCAGGGTGTAGCCCAGCGAGATGTTCTTGATGCGGCAGTAGGAGGCGTCGTGTATGTAGAGGTCGCTCATGCGCCAGTTCACATCGTCGCCCAGCATCAGCATGGGGTATTTGTTCGAGGTGCCGGGGCCGGTCCAGCGGTCGAGCATCCAGGTGGGATAGTTGCCGGAGTAGACATCGCTGCGGTAGGTGCCGTCGAGAACGTCGGCGCCGCTCACACCTTGCAGGAAGAGGTTGAAGTCGAAGCCTTTCCACTCGGCGTTGAAGTTCAGACCGAAGGTCCAGGTCGGGGTGCCGTTACCGATGTTGGTACGGTCTTCGGGGGTGATGGCACCGTCGCCGTTCACATCGACGAAGCGTACGAATCCGGGACGTGCGTCGGGCTGTATCAGACCGCCGGTGCTGTTGGTGTAGGCGTTCACCTCGTCCATGGTCTGGAAGATGCCGTCGGTCTTGTAGCCGAAGAAGAAGGGGAAGGGCTCGCCGTTCATGGCGCGGGTGCCGCCGCCGGAGATGCCCTGCACGCTGTCGTAGTCGAGATAGCCGGTGTCGTTGCCCAGGTTCTTCAGCTCGTTGTGCAGATAGGTGGCGTTACCCTTGATGGCGAAGCGGGCATCGGCGATGTGGAACTTGTAGCCCAGCTCAAACTCGAAACCGGAGTTCTCCATGTCGCCCACGTTGCCGATGGGCTTGGTCTCGCCCACATAGCTGGGGATGGGCTGGGTGAGCAGCATGCCGTTGGTCTTCTTGATGTAGTAGTCGGCCGTGAAGGTGAGGGCGTTGTTCAGGAAACCGAGGTCGATACCGATGTCGGTCTGCTCGCTCTCCTCCCACTTCAGGTCGGGATTGGCCAGGCCGTTGGCCTTGGAGCCGATGTATTTCAGGGCGTCCTTGCCCAGCAGCACGTTGTTGCCCATGGCGGTGAGCACGGTGTAGCGGAAGTCGCCGATGCTCTCGTTACCGTTCTTACCCCAGCTGGCGCGCAGCTTGGCGGTAGAGAGCCAGCTGGCCTTGCCGTCCATGAAGGGCTCGTTGCGCAGGTTCCAGCCCAACGACACGGAGGGGAAGGTGGCGTAGCGGTTGTTGGTACCGAAGCGGCTCGAACCGTCGCGGCGCACGGTGGCCTGCAGCATGTAGCGCTCGGCATAGTTGTAGCTCAGACGGGCGAAGAGGGAGCTCAGGGTGTGCTCGGCCCAGGGGGCACCGGCCACGCCAAACTGTGCGATGCCGTCCACCACATCGCCGGTGGCATAGTTTATGGAGGGCTTGTCGGGGTTCACCAGGTTCCAGCGGTTGCCGGAGAGATAGTCGCCCTTGCTCTTCATGGCCGACTGTCCCAACACTACGGCGAAGCTGTGGTCGCCGAAGGTCTTGTCGTAGGTCAGCGTGTTCTCCAACTGCCAGGTCGTGCTCTGATATTTGGAGGCGCTGGCGCTGGTGTGCTCCTGCTTGTTGTTGCCGGAGAGGTAGTAGAGCGAACGTACGGCACCGTCGCTGCCCCAGAAGGCCAGGTCGGCGCTGTAGTTGAAGTGATATTTCAGGTTGTCCCACAGCTGCAGGTCGAAGACGAACTGCGGCACGAACTTATGGGTCCAGTTTTTGGTCTCGGGCACGGCGAGCATGGCCACGGGGTTGTTCATCTCCTGATAGGAACCCAGGTAGTTGGGTATGGTGTAGGGGTCGCCGTTGGCGTCGCGCAGCAGGTCGTAGCTGGCGTAGTTGTCTATCTGACGCTGGGCGATGTCGCCTTTCAGCGTCACGGGCAGCAGGGGCGACATGTAGAGGGCGGAGCCCAGGATGGTGCCCCACTCGGAGTTCTCGCTGATGCCGGTGGCCTTGATGCGCGAGTAGGAGAGATTGACGGTGATGTCGAGCTTGTTGAGGAAGTTGCGCTCGTCCGACATGTCGTATACATTATAGATGTTGTTGGAGCGGAGCGACATACGGTTGTAGTTCGACTTGCCGTAGTTGCCGCCCACGATACCTTCCTGGGTGTAGTAGCCCATGGAGAGGAAGTAGTTGAGCTTGTCGGTGGCACCGCTCACGCTCACGTCGTGGTTCTGCACGGGGGCATTGTCGTTGAACACCAGTTCCTGCCAGTCGGTACCGAAACCGTTGATGGGGTCGCCGTTGGCGTCGGTCAGGTATAATCCGCAAAACGAAATGTTCCAAAATCCCAAAACGAAGCGTATATAATTAACACTTGTTAAGATACAAGAAAATAGGGCTAAATCATTGATATAAAACACTTTACATTTTCAAAAGTTTACATCTACCCCCAAACGTAAACTTAAAATTTACACCGTAAATTTTAACATTTGCAATTGGCTGAAAAACAAGCATTTATATCGTTTATTCGTGTAAACTTTAACATTTGAAAAACTGCAAAAAAACTGTATATAAAACGAAACGTTTGAAAATTCGAATGGCGTTTAAATGGTGTTCTAACGTGTAAATACTTGATAATCAACTATATATTTAAGTTACTTATTTTGTTGGTATTTCACACCCTATTTTATGCATAATTATACCAATTAGATGAGTAAAAGGGTTTCAACTTAGGCCATATAAAATGATTTCGTTGTGTTGGAAGTTTTCATTTTGGATATACGCAATCTATTCACGTGAAATGGTGCATTTCAGGAGTTCATCTTCCCAAAAATACAGTTTAAAGTCAGTATTATCAAGCATATTATTCAAAATGTTGCACGTTTTAGATAGTTGTAAAATGTCCTTTCACTGATACCAAATAAGGGGTGTATATACATACACCAAATAAAACGGTTGCTTACACCGTCCTTTACGTGTTCATCATATATGGCGTTTACGGCTTGTATGCGTTTTCTGTATGATTCGCCTTTAGGCAGCGTTAAGCCTCGTTTATGTTTATATTTACGGGTTTCTTCTATAATGTCCATTGCCTTGTATTCCTTTGTCCTTTGCTAAAAGATGCCGTTGGCGGTTGTCTCGCGCCGCCAACGACACAAGTAACACTAAACCGTGTATAATAACGATTGGCGTTTCTATTCTGCGGGTGCGCTGATGATTGCCCCGATACCCTTGTTTCTGATAGGAAGGGCAATAAAGCGCTTGTCAAAGCCTACGATTGTGCCACGTTCTTCTGGGTCATCATAACGGGCGTACATGTATATTTCACCGTCCGCTTTCATTACCTCGTGTTTGTAAAAGGCCACGCTTGCAAACTGTTTCGTTTGAGCCTCACCAAACGCTACTTTTGTATAAATCCCGTTGGCCTCCTTATAGGTCGGCATATATGGGAAATGGAAACAGCCAAAGCCCGCAAAACGTGTCGGCTCTCCGTCCTTGATGTCGGTCAGTTCCTTAAATAGTTTCACATCTTCACGCAAAAGGTCTGAAACGTGGCTCGGGTGAAGAATGATATAACGCTCTTCCAATGGTATTAAAGCGTTATCAAAACGTTCTTTAAGCGTCAAGAGGTCGTCAAACGTCATGCGTTTTCTACCTCCTACCGTTGCGCCCGTTGTCACTACCAGCGGCGTATCTTCTGTATCCTCACTCGGTGCAAAGGCGTGTGCGGCTTTTCTTGCCGTGCTTGCCTGCAACGTGGAGCGGTGCTGCCTGATAACGCTTTCCAGTTTGTCGTAACTGTATTCGATAGCGTCAGGGCGGCGAACAAGCGTATTTTCCGTCTCGAACTTGTCTAACGGCAATTGGTTGTCTTCATCGTCACGCCCAACGGTTCTAATTGGGTATGTTGTATTGTTAATCAACACTTTAGGGTCGATTCCCGCCGACGGAAAGTGTATAATATTGTTATCAACTTCACCGCTCAAATCAACCACCTTTGAAAGGAAAATGCGGTCAGGGTAAAAGCCCTCTTTTATTTGGTTTATCCAAACTTGCTTATTAAGTGCCATATTGATTTACTTTTAGATATCTGAATTAAATGTTTGCTAACAGTTTCTCGTATTCCTCGGGGTGTTCCCTCAGATATTCGGGGTTATGCTTTCTTAGATACTCAAGACTGTGTTTGCCGCCCGTTCCGTCAGTCCCTACCATGCTTTCAGCCTCAACGAGTGCAGCGTATAGTTTGGGGTTGTTCTTCAAGTCTTCTGGCCGATATTTCCGATAGTCCGAAAGCGTCCACTTTGAACGGTCTCCGTTTGGTAGCATTTCCGAAATCCTCGGACTTCTGCGAATGGTACAAAGCAGTTCGGAAAGCGTTTCAAGCCCCATTGTTTCGCCTATACGCTCATAAACGCCACGGCTTGGGTAACTTATCCGCCCGTCAGAAATTGCCCCGCCAACGGCGGTTTTAACGGCTTTCCTGCGTTTATTCTTTTCGCCTGAAATGAACGTGCGGAATACATTGCGGTTTAAACGTGCCATTGTTACAAAATTGCAGCGGTCTTTGCCCTCCACAAATCCCGCCTTTATTGCCTCCTCAACTTCCGTTGTTGCCTCGTCGGGAGTATTCAAAAGGTTTTGGATTTCCGTTATGATATCCTCGTCCGTTACTCCCTCGTCAAGCCCTAAAAGGCTGATTATTGCCCCCCTTAAATCCTCCACCTTTTCAGGCACTTCCAACGCAAGCCGCTGTAGGTTGCCTTTTCTGTAAAGTTTTAGGGCGTTTTGATTGGCGGGGATGTCAACAATAGACACTTCGAAAAGCACACTTTTCGTAATGGTTCTCACACCGTTGATTTCCTTTTCCTCCACAATATCAACACCGATTGAGGCAGATCTTAAGAAACCGTTTTCGACTTGTTGTTTTACAGTCCGCCCAAGTTCCGTGCTCTCATCAAAAACAGCGTCCGCAAGAAGCCGTTTCCCCTCCTTGCGGATGTTCTCCCAGCGTCCTACAACGGTTTTTCTTTCGTGCATATACAGCATGACGGGGTTACGTTCAAAGGCGGTCGTTTCTATTCCGTCCGTCTTGACGATGTAGCCGTAACTGTTTACGCTTTCGTCTGAAATTACAAATGTTGTTTTGCTCATAAATCATTGGTTTTTAGTGTTTCCGTTGTAAAGTTATATATTTATATAAACACCTTGGAAAAAGTGTGAAATGCTTTCACACATATATGCAACCGTTGCACACTTTTTCGTGAAATCCTGGCGGAATGTTACGAAAGCGGTGCATAACTTTTTTGCCCTTATTGATATAATTTGTAACTTTGCCCCGTATGCAGCCTTTATGGGCTTAGTCGAAAAGGGAAAACGGGGCGTTTTTCACATGAAAAGCCCCGTTTTTTTTATTCATCAATGAAAATTTTATCATTTCTCTTTGCCGTTTCAAAATAAATGTTTACATTTGCATTATCCTAAAATTACAGTACAATGACAACGAATTTTGAAAGGAACTTATTTTGCACGCTATGGTGTGGCAAGCGAAAACGCCCCAACTCCCTAACTGTAAGGAGTAGGACACCTAAGGCGTGCCTTTTTCAAATTCATAAATATTACAGTTATGTTACAAACAAAAGTTTTGCCATTCAGTGTTCCTGATGGCGTGAATTTCCGTGCACTTATTAAAAGCAACATCACACTAAGAAACGGAAAAGAGACAGTAATGTTTACCTTTGTTCCTGATGACTTGTCTTTTGACGATGCAATGGCGGGCGTACTTCGTGGTGTGAAACTTAGCGAAAGGGCAAAAAGTATTTACAACGAGGTTTTCACACTACAAGATGCAGGCGTTTTAATTCCTTTTGGAAAATCAATAAAAAGAGAACTTTTGTAGCCAGGCCAACAAAAAGACACAACCGCCCAACAAAGGCGGTTGTTTTTTTTGTTATATACTCTTACGATAGCATTTGTTGCAGTTTTTCAGAACCGCATATTTATTCAACATGTTGCATGTTATGCAATTTTATTATTTAGATTTTGTCTAAATGAATATCCAGTTTGTCCACCCAGTTGTAGCCCTTTAATTTTTGTTAAAATCAGGTTAAGTGTTAAATTTGAAGTTTCAAATGTTAAAGGATTTAACAAAAAACAGTTCGTGCCAAAACCCTGAATCTATAAACAATCTACAACCGTTTAAATAGCATTTGAACACAATACAAACCGAATTTAAAGACGTTTCAATACATCTTAAAAGCAAAGGGATTGACAAAGAATAAGACACTAAAAAAGCATTATTAGAATATGTTATAATCTTCTGTAATATCTTAGAAATAAAGGCTTTATATAACATCATAAAATGGCTTAAACACCTTTTTACCACTCCATGTAAACACATTTAAAGTACATGTAAACTTTTTACACCGCCAACGTAAACAAAAACCCCTCAAATGTAAACCAAATGTAAAGCAATGTAAACTTTTTACCCCTCTATGTAAACTTTTAAAATAGTGTCTAAAGTGTTAATTATAGGGCGTTTCCGTGCTTTCCCTAAAATATACGCTTCGTTTTGTGCCCTATACAGGTGGTAGGGGTCGGCATAGAGGGGAGCGCTGCCGCCGTTCACATACATCTCATTCTGAAGGATGGCATAGTCGGTGGCACTGGTCACGTCGCGCTTCCGCCAGCTGCTCTGCCAGCCCTGCGAGAAGTTGTAGCTGATGTTGGCCTTGCCCTTCTTGCCCTTCTTGGTGGTCACGAGAATCACACCGTTGGCGGCACGCGAACCGTAGATAGCGCCCGAGGCGGCATCCTTCAGCACTTCGATCGACTCGATGTCGTTGGGGTTCAGGTAGTCGATGCCGCCCTGGCCCATCGGCATGCCGTCGACGATGTAGAGCGGGTCGCTGTCGTTGATGGTACCGGCACCGCGGATGCGAACCTTGGGGGCTGCACCAGGCTGTCCGGAACTGGAGGTGACGTTCACACCGGCGGCCAGACCTTTCAGGGCGTTGTCCACACGCACGGGGCTCTTGCCCTCCAGGTCTTCGGCGGCCACCTTGGCGATGGAGGCCGTCACCACGCTCTTCTTCTGCACACCGTAGCCGATGACGACCACGTCGCTGAGCATCTGGTGGTCTTCTTTCAGCACCACCGTCATGTTGCGGCGGGCCGGCACGGTCTGTGTCTCATATCCTATATAGGAGATGACGAGGTTCCTGCCTTCGGCTACATCGATGGTGAAGTGGCCGTCGATATCGGTCACGGTGCCGTTCTTGGCGTTTCCACTCTCGATGACGGAGGCGCCTATGATGGGGTCTCCGTTCTCGTCAGTCACAGTGCCCGATGATTGGGCAAAGGCAGTTATCGACATGATGAATGCCGACAACAGAAATAGTAACCTTACTTTTTTCATGTGTTTTATGTTTAAATCAGTTTAATAGATACAATAATTAGGATTCAGGCTGTTTGCAGGGCAAAAATATAAAGAAATGTGGCCGACGAAAAGTTTGAATAACCGAAAAGTGGATATCCAAACTTCTTCGGCCTTGACTAAAAGCCTGAAAAACAGCGGTCTATGGAAAAACTGATTTTACAAAAAGGTGGATGCCATATAGAGGAGCAAAGGCCTCTTTGGCGGTCGTTTTCAGTGGTTTTTAAGCCTGTAGGCGGCTTGCCGCAGCTTGTTGAGCAGGGGCTCCGGCAGATCGGGATGGGTGGCCTCAAACTGCTTCACCAGCTGGCTGGCCTCACGGCTGTGGTGGCCGCTGAGCAATGCCTGGCACCAGTCGAGCGGGAAGAAGATGTCGCCGGTGCGCTGTATCTCCTCCAGTATCTCGAGGGCCGGCAGGATATAGCGGTTGTTCTGGGGTTCGCGGGTGGGGTGGTTGAGCAGGCTGAGCAGGGCCGAGGCGTAGGGCTCCACCCGCCGGTTCTCGGCTTTCAGCAGTTGGTCGAAAAGGGCCTGTTGCACGGCCGTGTCGGGGTGGCAGCCGCGGCTCACGAAGTCGAATTCGCGCAGCAGGTCGGCTCCGTCGAGCCGGCTGCGCTGGGTGGACAGGATGTCCTCCCACTGGGCTGGCATCAGGATGGCCAGGTGATAGGCCATGCGCATATAGTCGCGCTCGCTCAGCAGGGGCTCGCCCTTTGTCTGCCAGAGGGCGTAGAGGCTGTCGGTGAGCAGGGGCGAGAGGGCCGTGCGGCCGATACCCTGCAATACCTGTCGCCGCAGGGTGTTGTTGGTGGCGGCGCGCCCCAGTAGGTAGAGGCGTTCTTCCATGCCCTGGCGCTCCTCGCCAGCTGTCTCGGCTATGATGCTGAGCAGATAGCTGATGCAGGTGGAGGCCACAAGGGGGTTGTCCTGGGTCTGGAGACCGCCGAAGAGAGCGTCGAAAGCCTCGGCGGGACTCATCTGGTGACCCAGCCAACTCTCGTAGAGATACATCATGGCGGCGTAGCGGTGGGTCTCGGGCAGGGTGGCCCAGTGGGTGCGGAGCCATTGGAGGTCAGGGACCGTGAGCCGGTAGCGGCCGTAGGCGAAGGGGTCGAAATTTCCCGCTTCGATGGCTACGGTCAGGTCCTTGGCTCCTTTGCCTTTCACCCATTCCGCATCGAAAGCCTTGATGCCGGCGGCAGGGTTTTCCTTGTCGAGAAGAGCGATGAGGTCGTCCCAGGTAGCATTGCCGAACGCATAGGTGTGCAGATAGTGCTGCAGGGCGCGCTGGAAGGGTGCGGCGCCCATGCGCTCCTCCAACTTACGCATCATGATGGGTGCCTTGTGGTAGATGATGTTGCCGTAGAGCAGACCGGCACCGTTCAGGTTGGGCAGCGGCTGCTGGATGGGGTGGGTGCCGTCGGTGCGGTCGGTGGCCAGCGCCGGTACATAATGGGCCTTCAGAAAACTGATGTCGTGGTTCACATCGGGAAACTGCTCGCGCGCTATCTTGTCGGCCATGAAGTTGGCGAACACTTCCTTGGTCCACACATCGTTGAACCACCGCATGGTGACAAGGTCGCCGAACCACAGGTGCGAGGTCTCGTGGGCCAGCAGGTTGAGCCGGTTCAGCTGTTCGTCGGGGGTAGGGTGCTCACCTAAAAACACGGTCTGGTCGCGCAACTGGATGCAGCCGGGGTGTTCCATGCCGCCAAACTGGTAGCCGGGCAGGATGGCCACGCCGTATTTCTGGAAGGGCTGGCGGATGCCGGTGTAGGCCTCGAGCCACCGCAGCGAGAGGGCTATCTGGTCGAACACGGTTTCCAGTTGGGCCACCTTTTTAGGGTCGCTTTCCCGGTAGAGGGCCGTGAGGGTGCGCCCGTCGCGCTGGGCTGTCTGGGTCTGGAAGCGTCCGGCGGTGAAGGAAAAGAGATAGGTGGGCAGCAGGTCGGAGGTGCCGAATGTGAGTCGCTGTCTGCCGTCGCCAAGAGATTCCCGCTCCGTGATGTCGGCATTGCTGAGGGCGGTCCATTCCTTGGGCAGTGTGAGGGTAAGGGAGAAACGGGCCTTCAGGTCGGGCTGGTCGAAACAGGGAAAGACCGAGCGGGCATGGTCGGGCACGAAGAGTGTGTAGAGATAGTCGGCATTGCGGTTCAGAGCCTTGTCTCCGCTCACAAAGTCGATATCCACATGGTTGTGCTTGCCCTTTTTGAGCCACTTGCGGCTCACCACGACATGCTCGTCATGGTATTGGATCGGCCGCTTTTTCCCGTTCACGGTGATATGGTTCCCGTCTACCGTCCCCTGGAAGTCTATTTGCAGGTCTTCATCGCCGCCGCTCCACACGAAAACCATTCTGGCCTTCCCCCTTACCGCTTCCTGTTTCTGTGCGGGCAGGTCAAAGTGCAGGGTGTAGGCCACATCGCTTACCTGTGAAGTGCGCAACTTGGCCAGCTGCTCACTCACGCCGCATTCCACAGGGGTCTGGGCCTGCAGAAGAAGTGCGGGCAGCAGGCCTGTGGCGGTGAGCAGCAAGAGGTGGAGCAGATGGCGCATGGGGCGGGGCGTGTTTGGGATGTCTGTCCTTGGATTAGAGTAGGCGGAACTGTGCCTTGCCGCGTATGTCGCGCGAGGAGGAGCCGATGTGCAGGGTGAAACTGCCTGGTTCCGTCTTCCATCCGCCGTCGTAGAACTGCAGGTCGTCGGGGGTGATGACGAAGGATACCTCCTTGGTCTCGCCGGGCTTGAGCGACACTTTATGGAAGTGTTTCAGCTCTTTCGTGGGGCGCAGCACGGAGCATTTGTCATCGCCTATGTACAGCTGCACCACCTCTTTGCCCTCGCGGCTGCCGGTGTTGGTCACGTCAACGCTCACGGTAATCTTGCCGCCGGCGGTGAGCTGCTTGCTGGAAAGCACAGGCTTGCTGTATTTGAAGGTGGTGTAGCTCAGACCGTGGCCGAAGGCGAACTGCGGCGCTATCTTCTTGGTGTCGTGCCAGCGGTAGCCCACCAGGATGTCTTCCATGTACTCCTCGCGGATGCTGTCGCCGGGATAGGCCAACGGGCCGAACGAGTGGGCGGCGTTGTCTTCCAACTTTACAGGGAAGGTGAAGGGCAGTTTGCCGCTCGGGTTCACGGCGCCGCTGAGCACGTCGGCAAGGGCCTCGCCGGCCTCGGAGCCGATGTACCAGCCCTGCACCACGGCACCTACCTTCTTGAGCCACGGCATGGCCACGGCGTTGCCGGTGAGCAGCACCATCACAATGGGTTTCTTCAGTGTGGCAAGCTCATCGATGAGCTCTTCCTGACCGAAGGGCAGACCGTACTGTATGCGGTCGCCGCCCTCGCAGTCCTGCAGGTAGTTCTTGTTCAGTCCGCCCACAAAGACGATGAGGTCGGCCTCGCGGGCCTTCTCCACCGCCTCGCGGCGCAGCCGCTGCTGGGTGGCCTCGTCGACGGCGTCTTCACGGGCATACTGGAAGCGGCCGCTCTGATAGCCCTGGGCATAGGTCACCTTGCTGCCGTAAACAGCCTGCAGACCCTCGAGGGGCGATATCTCGCGTTTCACTTTCAGCTCGCTGGAGCCGCCGCCCTCGGTCAGGCTCTTGGTGCCGTTCTCGCCCACCACGAGGATGCGGTTGTAGCGGGTGGCGTCGATGGGCAGCAGGCCGCCCTCGTTCTTCAGCAGCACGATGCCCTCGTCGGCTATCTGCCGGCAGGCGTCGTAGTGGTCCTGGCAGGTGAAGCGTCCGTAGGGGTGGCGCGGATTCATGGCGGTGCGGAAGATAAGGCGCAGGATGCGGCTGGCCTGCTCGTCGAGCACGCTCATGGGTATCTTGCCCTCCTTGAGCATCTTGCGGTACTCCTTGCCCAGATAGTAGTCGTCGTAGGTGAAGTCGGCCTCCGAGGTGAGACCGTTGGTGCCGGTGCCCATCTCGATGTCCAGACCGTGCATGGCCGAGGTGTAGGTGTCATGGCAGCCACCCCAGTCGGTCACCACCACACCATCCCATTGCCACTCGTCCTTGAGAATGTCGCGCAGGAGAATCTTGTTGCTGCACGCATGCTCGCCGCGGAACTTGTTGTAGCTGCCCATGAAGCTCCAGGCACCGCCCTCGGTGGCGGCTGCCTTGAAGGCCGGCAGGTAGATTTCGCGCAGGGCGCGGTCGCTCACCTGCACGTCGATGTGGCCGCGCCACCGCTCCTGGTTGTTCAGGGCGTAGTGCTTCACGCAGGCGGCCACACCGTTGCTCTGCAGTCCCTGCACGTAGGGCACCACCATCACGCTGGCCAGATAGGGGTCCTCGCCCATGTACTCAAAGTTGCGGCCGTTGAGCGGGGTGCGGTAGATGTTCACACCGGGGCCGAGCAGGATGTCCTTGCCGCGGTAGCGGGCCTCTTCGCCCACCATGCGTCCGTAGAGCAGTGACAGCTGGGGGTTCCAGGTGGCTGCCAGGCAGGTGAGGGCAGGAAAAGCGGTGCACGAGTCGTTGGTCCACTCGGCGTGGCCCCAGTTGTTCCAGTTTATCTCGGCGCGCACGCCGTGGGGGCCGTCGCTCATCCATATCTCGGGAATGCCGAGGCGCGGCACACCGGCCGAGGAGAATTTCGACTGTGCGTGGCAGAGGGCTACTTTCTCTTCGAGGGTCATCCGCGAGAGGGCGTCTTTCACACGGGTCTCAAGGGGTTTTGAGTCATCGAGATAGGGGGGCAGTCCCTGTGCCATGACTCCGATGGTGACGGATAAGGTCATGACCATGCTGGTGAAAAATCTTTTCATGGTGCAGTACATTGTATTTGGGTGGTTTTTCAGTTTGATGTTGCAAAACTAATCAAAAAATATTATATTCAGCGAAGGATAGGAGAAAAACTTGGGTAGAGTAAGCTGTATGCATGGAAAAGGACCTTCATTTAGCGGAAAGTTTTCGCTTCTTCTGCAAAAAAGTAGTATTTTTGCAATCGCTGTGATGGCCGTTGCCCGAAGGAAAGTCCTTGCTGGCCGTGAGATATTAAATCATGCAAATATACAATATGAAACTATCGAAGTTTTTGATGGTACTGGCCTTGTGGGCAGACGCTGCTTGTCTATGCCAGGCACAGAATTATCCTCCTGAGGTGAAAGACATCCGTATAGGTGAGACAAACCTTCCCATTATCTTCATCAATACGTTGGGGCACGAGATAGAAAAGGAGAATCGTGTGTCGGCATGGATGAAGATTGTGAACAACCCGGATGGGATAAACTATGATGATACGATTGCACACCCTGACCAAACCGTCGACTATGAGGGATATATCGGCGTCAGATACCGCGGCAATTCTTCGTTCTCTTATTCCGCCAAAAAGCCCTATTCCATCAAACTGCTGACCGACAGTTATGAGAACAATGGCAGCAAGCGCAGCGCTCCGCTGCTGGGCATGGGAAAAGACAACGACTGGGCACTGCTGGCACCTTATAACGACCGCTCGCTCATACGCAATGCGCTCTCTTTCTCTTTGGCGGAGGGCTATCTTGAATATGTGCCGAAGAGCAGGTTCTGCGAATTGATTCTCGACGGTGTCTATTATGGCGTGCATTGCCTGACGGAGAAAGTGACCCGAGGCGATGACAGACTGAATATTAAGAAGGCCGGCGACAGCGGTGACAAACTGACGGGGGGATACATCGTCTGCATAGACCGCAACGATGAGCCGCTGACACATGCCAGTAAATATCATCCTACCAACTCGGCCGGTGAGGTGTTTACTGGGCAGACCATCTGGATGCAGTATAAGGAACCTGCCTACGACGATATCACCGAGCAGCAGCGGGAATATATCGACAACAGGTTCGATGCCTTCGAGGACGCTTTGGCGGCCGACGATTTCATGGATGCCGACAAGGGCTACCGGAAATATATCGATGTCACCTCATTCATCGACTACCAACTGTCGACGGAGATAGCCAACAATATCGACGGCTACCGGCTGAGCACGTATCTCTACAAGTATCGTGACAGCGTGGACCCGCGTTTCAAGATGACGCTGTGGGACCTTGACCTGGCATGGGGACTGCCTGACTTCCCAAATATCCACACGGGCCATATGACCGATATCTGGACATACAAGAACAATGATGCCGGTCTGGGCACGAAGATGCCGTTCTGGTTCGACCGCCTGATGTCGGACCCTTCCTATGTGGAGGAACTCAAGGCCCGGTACAAGGAATATCGGCTGGGACGGTACGCCGATGTGGCTGCTGTTATCGACTCGCTCTCCACGTTGCTGACAGCCTATGGCGCCGCCGACCGCGACCATCAGGCATGGCCCCGCTGGGGAGAGGAGATGTACAACAATTACTATCTCGATGCCACGACCTATGCCGAGGAAGTGGCCTATGTAAAGAACTTCGCCAAGGCCCGCATCGAGTGGCTCGACGAGCAGTTGGGATTCAGCCAGTCGGCCATCACTGCGGCAAGGACAGGCTGCCCGTCTTTGCCCCAAGGCATCTATTCTGCCGAAGGCTTCCGGGGCAATGACTTGCTGCCAGGCCTTAACATAGTACGCTACAGTGATGGAACCACAAGGAAAATATGGCATAAATAAGGCAAATAAAAACTGATACTCTTGAAGAAAACCTATCCGCTGCTGCATGCACAGACCGGTTTGCTGATGGCTTGCCGCAAACAGCCACAGTGCACCCGCTACAACCTGCCGTCGGCCATCCCATTTTCTAAGAAAGTGGGGCCTGGACGGTTGGAAGAGGCACTGCGTAGGGTGGTGGAGTGCAGACCGGCATTGAGA
This sequence comes from uncultured Prevotellaceae bacterium, assembly GCA_902777645.1. Lineage (GTDB taxonomy): Bacteria > Bacteroidota > Bacteroidia > Bacteroidales > Bacteroidaceae > Prevotella. Next base: position 23,846 of record CACYUZ010000003.1, read on the forward strand.
ACGAGACTTGTCATCGACGCGGAAGGCCGGGTGCGGCAATATTCCGACCCCGGCTTGCGGATTGATATCGTGCGGCGCACGATGGGAGAAAAGCAGCTCACGGACTATCTCAACGATGGCTTTGTGCGGCCTTTCCGCCCCTTTGGCCAAGAGCCGCTCTGCCGTTTTGAGGTGGTGGAGACGGAGTCGCATGTGTGGTTGCTCATGGACTTTCACCATATCATCGCCGACGGTTTTACCCTGGCCCGTAACCTGATGGGCAGAGACCTTCCTGCCGCCTATGACGGAAAAACTGTCGATGTGGAGCCCCGCACGCTCTACGATGCTGCCGAAACGGAAGAACAGCAGGAGGACTCCATGGCCTATTGTGCCGCCCGCGACTATTACGGGCAACTGTTTCGTGATGTGACCTTCACTTCTTTGCCCTCTCCTGCAGCGCCAGCGGTGGGTGCCGCAACGTCTGCCTCGGTTTGGCTGGCTCGCAAAGGGGTGGACAACTGGTGCCGGGACCATCAAGTGCAGCCCAACTGGCTCTTCATGGCCGCCTTCTGTATCGTAATGGCCAAGTTGAGCCGTCAGCCGCAGGTGGCTTTCGCCACTTTGAGCCATGGCCGCCACGACCGCAAACTGCGCGATGCCTATGGCATGTTCGTGCGTACGGTGCCCTTTGTGGTAGATGTGGACGCTGAGGAAGAAACCCTCGATTTTATCCGGCGGCTCCGGCGGCCCCTGATGGAGTCGGTGCGGCATGCCGCCTATCCCTATACGCATTTCTGTAAAGACTTGCGACAGTCGGCTTCCGTCACTTTCGCCTTTCAAGGCGGGGATATTCTGGAGGAGGTGGTGCTGGGCGGAGAGACGGTCAAGGGCATACAACTGCCCAAAGAAGCGGCTGACAATGAGTTGAATTGTTTGGTGTACAGCCACCGTACCGACTATGAGATACGGGTGGATACCGGAGTGGAGAAGTTGGATGCTGATGCGGTGAAGATGGTGGCTCATGCCATGGAGGTGTGCCTGGACAGCATCATGTCGCATCCGTATGCCAATATCGGTGAGGTGGAGATCATTGACAATCAGGAGAAAACTGCGTTGATGACCCTCGCTCAAGGCGAGAGGGGCGATTATGACAAGCATCTTACCTTTATCGACCTCTTCCTGCTGCAGGCCGCCCAAACACCTGGGGCGCTGGCGGTGAGCGACGGTCGTGAACAACTCACCTATGAACAGTTGGCACAAGCCTCGCAACGCTTGGCCTGCTGGCTCTTGGGCAGGGGCGTCAAAAGGGGGGCGTTCGTGGCCGTCGAGTCCATGCCGGTATGCGGTTTCCTTGTGGCCGCCATTGCCGTGATGCGGACGGGAGCGGCCTATGTGCCCCTGGAGCCTGCATGGCCCGCTGACTACAGGAACCATATCCTGGAAGAACTTTCACCGGCTGTGATATTGCAGCCCGACTGCTGGCCGCCCGATACCGATGGGCAAGACCTTCCGCCGGTGAATGAGGCCTCGCCCGCTGCAGCAGCCTATATGATCTACACCTCGGGCACCACCGGGACGGCCAAAGGGGTGATGGTGCCCCACAGGGCGCTGACCAATCTGATACATTTCCTGGTGCGTCACTGGCCGATTGACAGGCTGAGCCGCATCAGTTGCCATTCCTCCCTGGCTTTCGATGCCTCGATAGAAGACCTCTTCCCCGTTCTCACCGTAGGGGGAACCTTGTTCCTTATGCCCGATGAAGTGCGCCACGATGTGGAGCGGATACACCGCTTCATCGACACGCACCGCATCACCGGCGGCTGCTATACAACGGCCTTGGGCATGCTCATCGCTCAGCGGCCGCATCCCTCGCTCCACTACCTCTGCCTCGGCGGCGAGAGGATGGACAAGGCGCCGCACGCGTCTTGCCCGGTGTACAATACCTATGGACCCACCGAATGCTGCGTGGATGCCACCTACTTTGAAATACTTCCCGGGCAGCACCATGACCCTGTACCCATTGGCCGTCCGCTTGACAATATGGCGGCTTATGTGACCGACCCCTATGGATGCCTGCTTCCGATGGGCGCTGTGGGCGAGTTGTGCATAGCCGGGCCGCAGACCGCCCTGGGCTATTGGCAGGCTCCGAGGCTCACGGCCGAAAGGTTCGTGCGGAGCGGTTTTACTGACCAGATGGTTTTCCGCACGGGCGACCTTGTACGGTGGAACAGGGAGGGCCTGCTCGAATATGTTGGACGCGCCGACCGGTTGGTGAAGGTCAATGGCTATAGAGTCAGTCTCGAGGAGGTGGAACACCAAATAGCTCTGCTCCCTCACGTCACGGCCGCCTGTGTGATGCCTTATCGGCAGGGGGCGGGCGTGCGCCTGTGCGCCTATTATACTGCCGACCGTGCTGTGTCGGTCAATGAATTGTCGAACGGTCTGCGGCAGCGCTTGCCTTCCTATATGATTCCGTCTCAATGGCTGCCTTTGGATGAAATGCCGTTGACCGCGAGTGGAAAGACCGACCGCAGTCGATTGCCGGTGCCTCATGACAGGCCCCGGCCATCTTACACGGCACCTCGGAATGAGGTTGAGCAACTGTTGTGCGCTGCTTTTGCCCAGACACTCGGCTTGCCTGAGGTGGGCATTGACGATGACTTTTTTGAATTGGGAGGGACCTCGCTGTCTGTCATGACCTTGGTGGCGCAGCTGCAACGTAGGCATTGCGCAGTGGAATATGGCCTTGTTTTCAGTTATCCCACTCCGCGTGCTTTGGCTGCCCATTTACTCCAGCCCGATGCAGTGGCATCCTATATAATATCGGCCGATTGTAGTAGACAAAATCGTTTCTTGCTATCGGTTCCTTTGACTGCTTCTATGAAGAGGGGCTTGCTCAAGGGGAATGTGCTGCTTTTAGGCGCTACCGGTTTTCTGGGCGCGCATGTGCTGCAGGCTTTCCTCTCCGAGGGTGAGGGCGTGGCTTATTGTCTGGTGAGGGCTGCCACCAAGGAACAGGCAGCGCGGCGCCTGTGTGACAGACTCCAATTCTATTTCGGTGAGGAAACCGTTGCGGCCTGGCTTGACCGTATCGTTGCGGTTCAGGGCGATATGACCGACAGCCGTTTCATGAGCCCCTTCGCCGATTGCGGCATTCGCACCGTAATCAATTGTGCGGCGGAGGTGCGGCATTTTGCAAGGCCCGACGTGCTGCGGGCCGTGAATACGGATGCCTTGATACCTGTCATCGACTTCTGTTGCAGTCATCGTGCCCGCTTCCTGCAGGTCTCCACCCTTGGCGTGGCGGGTCTGCATGGCGGCGGTCCGGAAGAGGTGGCTGTACTGACGGAACAAGATTTCTATATCGGCCAGCATTTCGGTGAGCCTTACAGCCTGTCGAAATTTGAGGCGGAACGTTTGGTGCTGGAGGGTATGGAAGAGAAAGGACTCGATGCCTGCGTGGTGCGTGTGGGCAATCTTGACCGCAGGTCCTACGACGGACGCTTTCAGTTTAATGCCACGGATAATGGCCTTCTGATGGTGGAACGGCTGTGCAGGCAGTTGGGCGTTATACCGGAGGGCATGGCCGATGTGCGCATAAACCTCTCACCCGTGGATGTTGTGGCGACAGCCATTGTCAGGCTGGCCGCCGCCGTGAAGATGCCGCCGGTGGCTCATGTGGGCAACTCCTCCGTCATGACCATGAGCGCACTGCTCTCCCGCCATGAAATCTGTGTGAAGACCGTGGACTATGCGACCTTCCGGAAGATGGTGGAGAAGATGGCCGAAGATGAAGGAAATGAACACAGCCTATTGCCCGCCATGGCCCATCTCCATCTGGCCCGCGTCAACAATTTCAATGCATTTGATTGCACCCACACCGCCGTCTTGCTGCAATGCTTGGGTGTGGAGTGGAGTGGCGTCAGTGGAAAGCCGGAATGAGGGGGACAGACCGGATTGCCGTGATTCTGTTAACGAATCTTCCAAAAGGTGAAAAGAAAAGTAGAGATTTGTTATTTATTTCTCCGTGTGCCATTGCTATTCAAATATTTTTTTTATTTTTGCGAAGAAGAAAGTTTATTTCAACACCCCATGATATGAACAGCATAGCAAGACCCCTACTTACGCTTCTCCTGCTGATGGCGGCTCTTGTGGGCCAAGCTCAGAAAGTGGTGATAAGCGGCACCGTGACGAATGCCGAAAACAATGACCTCGTGCCGCAGGCCAGTGTATCGGATCCCCGGTCGGGCGTCTCGGTGGTGACCAACGACGACGGATTCTTCACGCTCAAGGTGGATGCCGCACCCGAGGTAATCGTGGTGTCGCACCTGGGCTACAAGACCAAGAAAATGAGGGTGAACAGCAACCGGCTGGAAGACCTGGCCGTAAAACTCTCACCTACCTCTATCAGCCTCAGCGAAATCGTGGTGTGGACGGAGAATCCACGCGACCTGGTGAACATTGCCATCTCCAAAATCCCCGAGAACTACAGCAAGTCGCCGCAACTCTACAACTGCTTCTACCGCGAGACGGCCATGAAGCGCAACCACTATGTGTACGTGGCCGAAGGAGTGGTGGATATGTACAAAACCGCCTACGACAAGGCCAACTACCGCGACAAGGTGGCCATCATAAAAGGGCGGCGGCTGCTCAGCCCAAAACAGAATGATACCCTCACTGTGAAGGTGATGGGCGGACCCGTGCAGCCCATACAGCTCGACATAGCCAAGAACCTCGACTTGCTGCTCAATCCGGAAGACCTGGCCAACTACCGCTTCACCATGCTTCCTATGGCCACCATCGACGACCGGGTGCAGTATGTGGTGCAAATCTCACCCGACAACGTGCTGCCCTATGCACTCTACTACGGAAAACTCTACATTGACCGCGAGACACTGGCCTTTACACGGGCCGAACTGGAACTCGATATGAGCGACAGGGCCAAGGCTACCCAATACATGCTGGTGCGAAAACCATCGGGGGTGAGATTCAAACCCAAGGAGATGTCGTGCCTTATCGACTACAAATACGAAAACGGTCTCACCACCATCAGCTACATACGCAATACCTTCCGCTTCAACTGCGACTGGAAACGACGCCTCTTCTCCACATCCTTCGCCGCATTCTGTGAGATGGTGGTCACTGACCGCAATGAGGAGAATGTGCAGCCCATCTCGGGAAGAAGCTCCTTCGACTCGAAAGACGCCTTCTACGACAAGGTGGACTACTTCCGCGACCCGGAGTTCTGGAAAGACTACAACATCATAGAACCCTCTGAATCGCTCGACAAGGCTATCAGCAAACTGGTGCGCAAACACCAGTGAGATAAGAAATTGCATCAGGACCCTGTCTCCTCCAAGCTGCCTCCGCTGCTTGTTGCACGACCGGCTAAGTACGGATGGATGCAGGGTCTTGATGTATTTATGGCAAAAAATTTTTGCATTTTTATTAAATATTTATATCTTTGCTGCCAGAATCACATTTAATTAAACTAATACTATGAACAACAACGACTTGGTAATGAATGCCAACCCCATTGTGGCCTATCTGCAAAAGCCCGCGTCGGAGTTTACAAAAGCCGATATCCTGCGCTATGCACAGGAGCAGGGCATCAAAATGGTGAACTTTATGTATCCCGGAGGAGACGGCAAACTGAAGACCCTCAACTTCGTGGTGACCAACCTGACCTACCTGAACACCATTCTCACCTGCGGCGAGCGGGTAGACGGCAGCAGCCTCTTCTCCTTCGTGCAGGCCGGCAGCAGCGACCTCTACGTGATACCGCGCTTTGCCACCGCATTCCTCGACCCCTTCGCCGAACTGCCCACGCTGTGCATGCTGTGCAGCTTCTTCGACAAAGACGGCCGTCTGCTGGAAAGCGCGCCTGAGCATACCCTGCAGAAGGCCTGCCGCCTCTTCACCGAGAAGACGGGTATGGAATTCCATGCCATGGGCGAACTGGAATATTATGTGATTTATCCCGACGACCATACCTTCCCCGCCGTCGACCAGCACGGATACCACGAGTCGGCTCCCTATGCCAAGATGAATGCTTTCCGCGCCAAATGCATGGCCTACATCGCTCAGACCGGCGGACAAATCAAGTACGGCCACTCTGAGGTGGGCAACTTCGTGCAGGACGGACTGGTGTACGAGCAGAACGAGATTGAATTCCTGCCCGTGAGGGCCGAGCAGGCCGCCGACCAGCTTATGCTGGCCAAGTGGGTAATCAGAAACCTGGCCCACGAGTCTGGGCTCAATGTGACCTTTGCACCGAAAATCACAAGAGGAAAGGCGGGCTCAGGCCTCCACATACACATGCGCATCATGAAAGACGGCAGAAACTGCATGGTGGCGGGCGGACAACTGAGCGACGAGGCACGCCGCATGATAGCCGGCATGATGCTGCTTGCACCCAGCATCACTGCTTTCGGCAACAAGAACCCGATGTCTTACTTCCGTCTTGTGCCGCACCAGGAGGCGCCCACCAATGTGTGCTGGGGCGACCGCAACCGCTCCGTGCTGGTGCGCGTGCCGCTGGGGTGGACAGCCGGCGTCGACATGTCGAGCGTGGCCAACCCGCTGGAGCAGCCGTCGCAGTTCGACACCACCATCAAACAGACCGTGGAGATGCGCTCCCCCGACGGCTCGGCCGACCTCTATCAGCTCATCGCCGGACTCTGCGTGGCCTGTCGGGTGGGATTTGAGATGGACGACGCCCTCGAGGTGGCCGAACGCACCTATGTGAATGTGAACATTCACGATAAGGCCAATGAGGACCGCCTGCGCCAGTTGGAACAGTTGCCCGACAGTTGCGTGGCTTCGGCCGACTGCCTGGAACGGCAGCGCAGCTACTATGAGCAGGGTGGGGTGTTCTCGCCTGCCATGATAGACAGCATCATCGCCCAGCTGCGCAGTATGCACGACGCCACCCTGCGCCACGACATCGAGAATATGCCGCAGGAGGTGGAGAAGTATGTGAAGCACTACTTCCATTGCGGATAGAACAAGCTGCCTTTCCCATAAAAAATCAGGAGGAACCTCGATGAGGGGCTCCTCCTGATTTTTTATGGAAGAATAGACGCTCTATTTCTCTATCAGGATGCGGGCGTCGACTGCTGTCACGTTCTCCTCGTCGGCCAGGAGCGGGTTGATGTCCATCTCCTTGATCTCGGTGGCGAAACGCAGCAGGGTGGAGAGCCGCACGATAATCTCGGCAAACTTCTTCTGGTTGATGCCCTTCTGGCCACGGGTGCCCTCAATAATCTTATAGCCGCGGAGCGAGCGAATCATGGAGTAGGCCTCGGCATACGACAGAGGGGCCAGACCGCTCGACACGTCCTTGAGCACCTCGACGAAGATACCGCCCAGACCGCACAGCACGGTATGGCCGAAGCGGGGCTCATACTTGGCGCCCACGAAGAGCTCCGTGCCCTTCAGCATCTTCTGCACCATCACACCCTTGGCGTCGGGAATGGTCATCATGCGGGCAAACTCCAGGCGCAGGTGCTCCGGGGTGCGGATGCCGAGGGTGACACCGCCCACATCGCTCTTGTGCACAGGACCCACCACCTTGGCCACTACAGGATAGCCCGTGCGGTTGGCAAACTCCACAATCTCCTCCTCATCGGCGCTCACAAACTCGGGCACGAGCGGGATGCCGGCGCTCTCGAGCAACTGATGCACGAGGTCGGGCGAGATGTAGCCGTTGTCCTTGATGCCGGAGATAATCTCGCGGATACGCGGCACGTCGACACCGAAGAGCTCTATCTCGGGGGGTGCCGGTGCCGGGGTTTTCATAATCTGGGTGAGCGCGGTGGCCAGCACCACCTCGTCGCTGAAGTTGACATGGCCCTTGCGCAGGAATTCCTCCACCTCCGGACCGGCCGTGTGCAGACTGGGAAGGATGGGGAACACCGGCTTCTTGCACTCCAGTATCTTCTTGTGCAGCACATCGTAGGCCTCGTAGAGCTGTACCAGACCGGGGGTGCCGAAGATGACCATGATGGCGTCGATGTTGTCGAAACGCTTCTCACAGTAGTCGATGGCGATGCCCAGATGCTCGGGGGTGCCGGTGGCAAGAATGTCGATGGGATTGGCGGTGGAGGCACCGGGGAAGAGCTGGGCCTTCAGCTCATCGGCCACAGGACCGTTGAGGGCGGGGATGTTCAGACCGCCCTTGCTCAGCGCGTCGGTAAGCATCACGCCGGGGCCGCCGGCATGGGTCACAATGGCGAAATTCTTGCCGGTGATGGGCGGCAGCGTAAAGATACAGCCCACGGTGGTGAGCTCCTCGCGCGAGAAGCAGCGCACGATGCCGGCCTTGCGGAAGAGGGCCTCCACAGCGCTGTCGCTGCTGGCGATGGCACCGGTGTGCGACGAGGCGGCACGGCTGCCGCTCTCGCTGCTGCCGGCCTTGATGGCGGCGATGCGGCATCCCTTGCGAATGAGAGATCCGGCATGGAAGAGCAACTTGTCGGGATTGGAGATGTTCTCTATATAAAGCAGTTTCACATGCGAGTCGCGCTCGGGGTCGAAATGCTCGTCCATGTACTGCAGCACGTCTTCTATGCCTATCTGCTTGCCGTTGCCGATGCTCCACACGGAGTTGAACTGCAAGCCCTTGATTACGGCCGACTCAAGAATGAACACGGCGGTGGCACCGCTGCCCGAGATGAAGTCGACACCCTTGGGGTTGAGGTTGGGTATCGGCTTGGTGAACACACTGTGGTGGTTGGCATTGAGCAGACCGATACAGTTGGGACCTATCAGGGCGGCGCCATAACGCTCGCACGACTCCAGGATACGGTGCTCAAACTCGGCACCCTCGGCCGTCTCCTCGCCGAAACCGGCCGAAATGATGATGAAGGCGCGCACTTGCTTCTCGGCGGCGAGATACTCTACCGAGTCGGGGCAGAAACGTGCCGGAATGACCAAAATGGCCAGGTCGGTGGGAGGCAGCTCCTTGGCGTCGTGAAACACCTTGATGCCCTGCACCTCGTCTTCTTTGGGATTCACCACGCGGAGCACGCCTTTGTAGCCGCCGCTGATGAGATTGCGCACCACGGCTCCGCCGGGTTTGTGCACATTGTTGGAACCTCCGATTACCACAATGCTCTCGGGGGATAGTAACTGCTTGTTAATCATAGTATTATTTATGTATTGTTAAAGTTTTTTTTATTGTGTTAGAATCTGGGCGGAGTGGTTCTTCACCTTGATTTCCTTCGGGCCGATGACACGTTCCACCGTGCCGTCCTCGCTCAGAATGAAGGTGGTGCGGTAGACACCGAAATAGGTGCGGCCCGCCATCTTCTTCTCGCCCCAGACGCCAAACTGCTGAACCAGCTGCTTGTCGGTGTCGGAGATGAGGGGGAAGGGCAGCTCATGCTTCTCCTTGAAGCGCCGGTGCGACTGCTCGCTGTCAACGCTTACCCCCACCACGGCATAGCCCTCACGCAGCAGGGTGTGGTAGTTGTCGCGCAGGTTGCACGCCTCGCTGGTGCAGCCCGGGGTGGAGTCTTTGGGATAGAAATAAATAACAACCTTCTTGCCGGCAAAGTCGCTCAGACGTACTTCCCGGCCATTCTCGTCGCGCCCCAGATAGTCGGGGGCCTTGTCGCCAACTTGTATCATAATGGATGGTTAAGAATGTGTTTTTACGCTGCGAAGATAGTGAAAATAAATGAAAAACTTGTTGCTGTATGCTTTTTTTTGGCTATTTTTGCATTCCAAACAATTATTTCCGCATCAACTAACCCAAACAACAATAGCAATCGTATGAAAGACTTCAATTTCTATGCACCTACCGAGGTGGTTTTCGGCAAACAGTCGGAGGAACAGGTGGCCCAGCTCGTCAAACGCTATGGCGGCAGCAAAGTGCTCATTCACTATGGCGGTAAGAGCGCCAAACGCTCGGGCCTGCTCGACAAAATGGAGGCGCTGCTCAAAGAGGCCGGCATTCCCTATGTGATGTTGGGCGGCGTGGTGCCCAACCCCCGCCTCTCGCTCGTGAGAGAGGGTATCGAACTGTGCCGAAAGGAGCAGGTCGACTTCATCCTGGCCGTCGGAGGCGGCAGCGTGATCGACTCGTCGAAGGCCATCGGCTACGGCGTGCCCTATGAGGGCGACGTGTGGGACTTCTGGCTCGGAAAAGACGCCCCGAAGGCTTGCCTGCCCATCGGTGCCGTGCTCACCATACCGGCCGCCGGCAGCGAGATGAGCAACAGCTGCGTGATATCCAACGAGGAGACAGGGCTGAAGCTGGGCATCAACAGCAATCTGTGCCGCTGCCGCTTCTGTATCATGAATCCGGAGCGCACCTTCACCCTGCCGCCCTATCAGACGGCAGCCGGCGCCACCGACATCATGATGCACACCATGGAGCGCTACTTCACCGTGCATGAGGACATGACACTGACCGACGGTATCGCCGAGGCACTCATGCGCACCGTGAAGGACTGTGTGTTCGATGTGCTGCGCGACCCGGAGGACTACCGCGCAAGGGCGCAGATTATGTGGGCCGGCAGTCTGTCGCACAACGACCTCACCGAGTGCGGCACATGCAAGGACTTCGCCACACACAAACTGGAACATGAGCTGAGCGCCATGTTCGACGTGACCCACGGCGCCGGACTGGCTGCCATCTGGAGCAGCTGGGCCCGCTATGTGCTGCCCGGCCATGAGTCGCGCTTTGCCCGCTTCGCCGTCAACGTGATGGGGGTGGACAACGACTTCACCAGCCCTGAGCGCACGGCTGTCAAGGGCATCGAGGCCATGGAGCAGTTCTACCACGCCATCGGCATGCCCGTGGGTATCAAGGAACTGATAGGACGCACCCTCACTGAGGATGAAATAGCTGAACTGGCACGCAAGGCCAGCCGTGACGGAAAACTCAAGTTGGGCAACATACGCGTGCTCGAGCGTCCCGACATGGAAGAGGTGTTCCGCCTGGCCAACTTCTGATGTCGCCGCGAAACCGACAGATACTGCGGCTGGCGGTACCCTCTATCGTCTCTAACATCACGGTGCCGCTGCTCGGACTCGTCGATGTGGCCATTGTGGGCCACATCGGCGATGCCGCTTATATCGGTGCCATTGCGGTGGGCTCCATGGTGTTCAATATCCTCTACTGGCTCTTCGGCTTCCTGCGAATGGGCACCAGCGGACTTACCTCGCAGGCCCTGGGCCGTAGAGACGCACCCGGCGTGGTCAACTCGCTGCTGCGCTCGCTCTGTGTGGCGCTGGGCATCGCACTGCTCATCCTGGTGGCGCAGAACCCCATACGGTGGCTGGCCTTCGCCCTCGTGGGGCCGGCACCCGATACGCTGCTCCTGGCCACGCAGTATTATCATATCTGTGTGTGGGGAGCACCGGCCACCCTCGTGCTCTACAGCCTCTCAGGCTGGTTCGTGGGCATGCAGAACACACGCCTGCCCATGATGGTGGCCATCTTCCAGAACCTCTTCAATATCGCCGCCTCCCTGCTCTTCGTATTCGGCCTACACTGGCAGGTCAGGGGCGTGGCGGCCGGCACGGTGCTGGCACAGTATGCGGGAGCGGCACTGGCCGTCATGCTGCTTTACAAATATTATGGAAAGTGGGGAAAGTACGGAAATTGGGAAAAAGTGCTGAATTGGGGCGAAATGTCGCGCTTTTTCAGAATCAACAGCGATATATTCATCCGTACACTCTGCCTCGTCACCGTCAATTTCTTCTTCCTCTCTATGGGCGCACGACAGGGCAACCTGATTCTGGCCGTGAATACGCTGCTCACCCAACTCTACATCCTCTATTCTTATTTTATGGACGGCTTCGCTTTCGCAGGAGAGGCGATGTGCGGAAAATATTTCGGTGCACACGACAAGACCTCGCTCAGCGATACTGTGAGGCATGTGTTCGGATGGGGAGCTTTGGTGATGATGACTTTCACTATTGTATATATGGTTGGAGGTCAGGCGTTTTTGAATTTACTTACTGACGATGCCGAAGTTACATCGGCCGCTATGAACTACTTCGGATGGGCCCTGGCTGTGCCCCTGGCGGGCATGGCGGCCTTCGTGTGGGACGGCATCTTTATCGGCCTCACGGCTACCAAGGGCATGCTTATCTCGTCGCTCGCGGCAACGGCCGTTTTCTTCCTGCTGGTTTTCTTTCTGCCTCAGGCCTGGGGCAACCATGCCCTATGGATGGCATTCGTGGTCTATCTGCTCATAAGGGGATTGGTGCAGACGGTATTATATCCTTCAATTGTAAAATAAATTATAAGGTTTTCGGCGGTAGGCTGAATCACTCGCTGAAAGCGGGAAAAACACATTTTATATGCACGAGCGCACAAAAAACGCAAAAAAAATTTGACCAATCACAAAAAAAAGCTATCTTTGCAGCCTAAGACGTCTTAATTTTTTTGCAAATGAAGTTTTTTCACTACATATTGGCCATCTTCTGCCTCTTGCCGCTTTCGGTAAGCGGACAGTCGTATAAGTCGCTTTGGAAGCAAGTGGAAGAAGCCTCTAAAAAAGACCTTCCCAAGTCGGAAATGGAAAAACTCAGCCTTATCATCGACAAGGCCAGTCGTGAAAAATCGTATGGACATTTGCTGAAAGCATCGCTGCGCAACACCCAGGTGATGTGCGCACTCACCCCCGACTCCATATCAGGACAAGTGGCCCGGCTGGAGCGGATGGAACAGGAGGCAAGGGCCAAGGACCCCGTACTCGCCGCTGTGTGGAACACCGTACTCGGATGCCTCTACAGAGACAATTACCAACTGGGCCGCAGCAAGGCTGAGCCCTATTTCAAGGCTGCGCTTCAACAGCCCGAACTCCTGGCACGCCATAAGGTGTCGGAATATCAGCAACTCATTGAAAACGGCTATGACGGACGCTGGTTCGACAACGACCTGCTCAGCGTGATAGGCTATGAGGCCAAGGACTACGCTGTGCTTCATAACTACTACCGCAACACCTCGCTCCGCACGGCCGCCTGCCTCACAGCCTGCGAAATGGTGCGCTCCGGACATTGGAACGGCGGCAAATACCTGCCTTCTTCTGAACGCAGACGACTCGTCGACTCGCTGCTTACCGTCTATGGCGATATCAAAGTGGCCGGTGAACTGGCCGTTTACCGCTACTCGCTCATGGACAGTTCCGACGAGGGACTGGAGGATAGGGTCAACTTCATCAACTATGCTGTGAGCAAGTGGGGCAGCTGGCCCAGAATCAACATCCTGCGCAACAACCTGAAGAAAATCACGCAGCCTTACTTTCATGTCTACTTCGGCAATGAGTGGAATCTGCCCTCCAAATCGAAGAAAATGACTGGCATGACGCTGCGCAACGTGCAGGAAATCACCATGACCGTGACCCGCCTCTCGCTCGATGCCTCCAGAGACTATGACCTGAGGCCGGATAAAGACCTCGCGCTCGTAAAAGCGGCCATGATGCCCCTCAACCAGATACAGCAAAAACGGCGCTATGACGGACAACCGGCCTACAAGACCGTAGAAGACTCGCTGGAGATACCGGAACTGCCCGTAGGCATGTACCTGGTGGAACTGCAGACCGACAACAAGAATATCCCCGTGGAGAGAGGACTCTACTATGTGAGCGATGTGCAGGTGCTGGCCATGGGACTGCCCCAGAACACCACACGCTATGTTGTGGTGAGCGCCACCACCGGACAACCTCTGCCCGGTGCCCACCTCCGGCTCAACGTGTATGACCGCACCAACAAGGAGGGCAATTATCATGAGACCGTGGAGCTGACCTGCGACGAGAAAGGGGAGGCGCGGTATGTGGCACCCAACAATATTAAGCAAGTAGAGAAAGTCTTCGCCTATACGGAGACCGACAGGTTCTGCCCGGAAGAGGCGGTCTACACCACCTTCCGCAATTACAACTCCCAGCAGTCGCGCGATGTCTACAATCTCTATACCGACCGCTCCATCTACCGGCCGGGGCAGAAAGTGCATGTGGCCGTCATAGCCTATTACCATGACGGCAAACTGACCACTACCAGTCTCGAAAATCAAAGTGTCACCGTGACACTGAGTGACGCCAACCGCAAGGTGGTGGACCAAAAAGAGGTCGTCACCGACGCCTTCGGCAAGGCGGCCACTGAATTCGACCTTCCGGAAAACGGACTCACAGGCTTATTCACCGTCGAGGTGAACGGAACGCGCAAGGGCTTCCGCGTGGAGCAGTACAAGCGTCCCACCTATGAGGTGACCTTCCCCGAGATACATGAGACCTACCAGGCCGGCGATACCGTGGTGGTGAAGGGACGCGCCATGATGTACAGCGGCGTGCCTGTACAGGACGCCAAGGTGAAGTACGTCGTCACACGCCAGAATGCTTGGTGGTGGGGCGGCAGTAGAGGCCGCGGAACCACCCTGCTCGAGGGTAATGCCACTACCGACAGCGACGGCTACTTCTCCGTCGATATGCCCATGGTGCTGCCCGAGGGTGCCACCCGCAGCTATTCCTTCTACACCATTACGGCCGTGGCCGATGTCACCGACACCGGCGGCGAGACCCACTCGGCCGAAATCTCACTGCCGCTCGGCTCGCGCAGCACAGTGCTGGCCTGCAACTTGCCCCAAAGGACAGAACGCGACAGTTTGAAAACCGTCCGCTTCGACTACAAGAACATGGCCGGCGCCGATGTCGACGGCGTGGTGACTTATTATATCAACAACAGCCCCAAGGCGTATACCGCACCGACCAACAAGGTGGTGCCCGTTGGATTTGACCCTAATACGCTCGGATCGGGCAAACACCTGCTCACCGCCATCTGCGGCAACGACACCATCAAGTGCCACTTCGTGATGTTCAGCCTCGACGACAAGACTCCCTGCGAGGAAACCGACGACTGGTTCTATGTCTCCGGCTCCCACTTCTCCGCCGATGGAAAACCTGTCTATGTGCAGGTAGGAAGCTCTAACTCCGACACCCATGTGCTCTATACGGTGGTGAGCGGCGAAACCGTGTTGGAGGAGGGCTCGTTCGACCTGAACAACAGTATCCTCACCAGACCGTTCACTTATCAGAGCAGTTATGGAAACGGCATCGTGGTGACCTACGCCTGGGTGAAGGAAGGTAAAACCTATACCCACCAGGTGTCGCTGCAGAGACCTTTGCCCGATAAACGACTCAAACTGGAGTGGGCTACCTTCCGCGACCGACTCCAACCGGGACAGAAGGAGCAGTGGACCCTAAAGGTGACACGACCCGACGGAACACCCGCTCCGGCACAACTCTTGGCTACGATGTACGACAAGTCGCTCGACCAAGTCTATTCGCACGGATGGGCGTTCGAGCCTACTTTCTACCTGCCGTTGCCCACTATGCGGTGGAATTTCATGTCGCACAATTCCTACGGCATGGGCGCCGAAGAACCTTACAAACTGCTCAATGAGCCGGCGTTGCTGCTCAACCATTTCTATGAGAGCTTGTACTCCGTCGACTCATATTATATCAGAGATTGGTCGGACAATGGAAGAAGAGGACCCATTAGGATGAAGAGCGCCAGGGTGGGGGCTATGAACGGAGAGATGGTCGAGATGCAGGCCTTGAAGGCCGAAATGGTCATGGATGAAAAACCCATGGACTCAAACACCACCGCCGATCAGGAAGAGGCTCCGGCCGCACCGGGGGCAAAGGGCGAAAAAGTGTCATTGCGCGAGAATCTCAGCGAGACCGCTTTCTTCTTGCCCGACCTGGTGGCCGACCAGAAAGGAAATGTGGTGATGAAATTCACCCTGCCCGAAAGCGTGACCACCTGGAAGATGATGGCACTGGCTACCGACCAGGAGATGAACCACGGACAGATAACCGCCGAGGCTGTGGCGCAGAAAGACGTCATGGTGCAGCCCAATGTGCCGCGCTTCCTCCGCATCAACGATATGGCCACACTGCCCGCAAGGGTATTCAACAACACCGACAAGACGATAAACGGTGTGGCAACCCTCGCACTCCTCGACCCGGAGACGATGAAAACGGTCTACAAGCAGAACAAAAATTATCGCCTGGATCCGAGACAGGGCAGCAGCGTGCTCTTCGACGTCAAGGCCGACGGTAAGCTGCCCCTCTATGTGTGCAGGGTGACCGTGAGCGGAAAAGGCTATTCCGACGGCGAACAGCATTACCTGCCCGTACTGCCCGACCATGAGATGGTGCTCCGCACTTATCCCTTCACACAACATGGACCCGGACGGATGGCCGTGAAACTCGACCAACTCTTCGCAGAGGGCATCAAGGACGGAAAACTCACCGTGGAGTATACCAATAATCCGGCTTGGCTCGTCATCCAGACCATGCCCAGCCTCGCCACCCTGGTGAGCGACGACGTGGTGAGCCAGGCTTCGGCCTATTATGCCAACACCATCGGCAGCTATATCATGGGTCTTTCGCCCGCCATCCGTGAGAATGTCATGAAATGGCAGGAGGAGGCGGACAAAGGTAGTCTGACCAGTCCGCTCGAGAAAAACCAGGAACTGAAAGACCTCGTGCTCTCCGAGACACCTTGGGTGAGAGTGGCCGAGAGCGAGACGGCACAGAAACGCGACCTGGCACTCTACTTCGACGAGGCGCTGCTCAGCAGCCGCCTGCAGGCTGTCCTCTACAAGATGAAAAAACTGCAGAACGACGACGGCTCGTGGAGCTGGTGGCCCGGCATGAAGGGCAGTCCTTATATGACCGTGAGTGTCACCCAGACGCTCGTGCGCCTGAACCACATGATTGGCAAGCAGCAAAACACCGCTACGATGGTGAAGTCGGCATTCGACTTCCTGGGTCAGTACCTGGTCGACGAAATGAAGGAGACCAAGAAAGAGGCAAAAAACAACAAAAATGTGCGTCCCAGCGAGACTGCCATGCAGATCATGTACACCTTCGCTCTCGACGGAAGGAAACTCCCCTCGGCAGTGAACGACGCACAGAAATACTTCATCGGACTGCTGCGCGACAAGGCCACCGAATTCACCATCTACGGCAAGGCAACGGCAGCTGTCATCTTCGCCGCCAACAAGGAAAAACAACTCGCTGATGAGTTCGTGGAGAGCATCAGCCAGTACTCCGTCATGACCGAGGAGGCCGGACGCTATTTCGACACAAAGCGTGCTTACTACTCATGGTGCGATTACAAGATTCCCACCGAAGTGGCCGCCATCGAGGCCTTCAAGGCCGTACGTCCCAATGACCTGCAGACTGTGGAGGAAATGCAGAGATGGCTCCTCCATGAGAAGCGCGGACACAGCTGGAATACCTATATCAATACGGTCAATGCTGCCTACGCCTTCCTCGACGGCAACTTGCAGGCACTTGACAACGGTGAGCAGACGCGCTTCACCCTGAACGGGAAGAATATACCCGTTGACGGCGCCACTGCCGGTATGGGATATGTAAAGACCACCGTGGCGGCCAACGGCTCACAGGCCTTCGCCGCAGAGAAGACTTCGCAAGGCACCTCATGGGGCGCTCTCTACGCTCAGTTCGACCAGAAGAGCACCGAGGTGACCGCCTCGGCATCGGAAATCTCCGTCAAACGCGAAATCGTGGGCAATCCCGCCGAACTGAAGGTGGGCGACCGTATCAGGGTGCGCATCACCATGAAGGCCGAACGCGACCTCGACTTCGTGCAGGTGGTGGACCGCAGGGCTGCCTGCATGGAACCCGTCAGCCAATTGAGCGGGTACCGCAACGGATACTACTGCGCACCGCAGGACAACCAGACCTG
Organism: uncultured Prevotellaceae bacterium; assembly: GCA_902777645.1. Taxonomy (GTDB): domain Bacteria; phylum Bacteroidota; class Bacteroidia; order Bacteroidales; family Bacteroidaceae; genus Prevotella. Next base: position 41,558 of record CACYUZ010000003.1, read on the forward strand.
CTATTACTTCGACAGAATGTCGAAAGGCACCCATGTGATAGAAACTGAATACTATATAGACCGTGCCGGCACCTACGACACCGGAACCTGTAAGGCGCAGTGCGCCTATGCACCGGAATATGTCGGAACGGCTCCTGCTTACACCCTCGTGGTGAGATAAGAAAAGAATGAAATTGAAAAGATTTAAATATAATATAATAAGGAATACAAAACGCTACCTACTCGGAGCTTTGACAGCCGTACTGCCGGTTGTGGCCGCCGCACAAAGAGTGGCGGTGTCCAATCAGGTTATCGATTGTGGACAGGTGGTCTACATGAAACCTGTCACGGCACAGTTTGAACTGGTCAACGAGGGGAAAGGCAACGTCACTATAAAAGGGGTGGAGAAAAGCTGCGGATGCACCACCGTGAGCTATCCGAGAGGGCCCATCACGGAGAACAAACCCTTCGTGGTCTCCGCCACCTACGACGCACGGATGCTGGGCCATTTCGAAAAGTATATCGACCTCTACACCACCGGTGCGTCACTGCCCATCACACTCACCATCAAGGGCGTGGTGGTCGACGAGGTGAGAAACTATGGCGGCGACTATGGATTCATGTTGGGAAAACTCAAGGCCGACAAGGTGGACCTCGAGTTCGACGACGTGAACAAGGGCGAGCGGCCCATGCAGGAGATACATATCCTCAATACCACCGGCGATATCATACGACCGGTGGTGATGCACCTGCCCGACTACCTCAAGGCGGAGGTGTCACCCTCGGCCATACCGCCGGGCAAACAGGGCGTGGTGCAGATAACACTGGAGTCGAAACAACTCCATGACTACGGACTCACCCAGACCACCGTCTATCTGGGGCAGAACCCAGGCGACCGCACCAGTCCTGACAAGGAAATCAACGTGTGGGCCGTGCTCCTTCCGGCAGCAAAGAACATCTCGGAGCGGCAACTGGCCTACTCGCCCAAACTGAAGATCTCGGACGCTGTGCTCAACCTGGGCTCGTTCGACGGAAAGAAAAAGAAAAAAGGTACCATCACCATAGAGAATGTGGGACGCACCGACCTCGAAATCACTGCCCTCCAGATGTTCACGGCAGGGCTTTCGGTAGAGCTCAGCTCTGCCAAGGTGGCACCGGGCGAGTCGGTGAAACTGAAGGTCACGGCCGACAGGAAAACACTGAAGGATGTACGGCAGAAGCCGAGAATCCTGATGATAACCAACGACCCCGTTCAGCCGAAGGCCATCATAACCGTTGATGTGAAATAAAAGACCGACACAATAAAATATGTATGGAACATCCAGAAAATGACAAACAATATAAAGGACTGACCGTAAATTCGGGGGTGGAACAACCTTCCATCATCAACCCCTATCTCAAGAGGAGACAGTTTAAAAGACGTGAGTTCTCCGTGGGCGAGATGGTGGAGGGGGTGCTCAAGGGCGATGTCACCGTGCTCAGCCAGGCAGTGACCCTGGTGGAGAGCGTGAACCCCGCCCATCAGGCCATGGCGCAGGAGGTGATAGAAAAATGTCTCCCGCACAGTGGCCGCTCCGTGAGAATCGGCATCAGCGGCGTGCCGGGAGCCGGCAAGAGCACGTCTATTGACACCTTCGGATGTCATGTGCTCGACACCAAAGGAGGCAAACTGGCCGTTCTCGCCATCGACCCGAGTTCGGAACGCTCCAAAGGCAGCATCCTGGGCGACAAGACGCGCATGGAGAAACTGTCGGTGCGGCCAGAGGCCTTCATCCGCCCCAGCCCTACAGCAGGAAGCCTGGGAGGTGTGGCGCGCAAGACACGTGAGACCATCATTCTCTGCGAGGCCGCCGGCTACGACAAGATATTCGTCGAGACGGTGGGCGTGGGACAGAGCGAGACAGCCTGCCACTCAATGGTAGACTTCTTCCTGCTCATACAACTGGCCGGAACGGGCGATGAACTGCAGGGAATCAAACGTGGCATCATGGAGATTTCCGACGGCATCATCATCAACAAGTGCGACGGCAACAATGTGGACAAGTGCCACATGGCCGCTACCAGCTACCGCAACGCACTCCACTTCTTCCCAAAGTCGGAGAGCGGATGGATGCCCAAGGTGATGTGCTACAGCGGATTCTACGGAACCGGCATCAAAGAGATATGGGACATGGTCTATGAGTATATCGACTTTGTGAAGGCGAACGGCTATTTCGATTACCGACGCAACGAGCAGAGCAAATACTGGATGTATGAGACCATCAATGAGCATCTGCGCAACAGCTTCTACCAAAACCCGGTCATCGAGCAACTGCTCCAGAAGGGCGAGGAAAGGGTGCTGAGAGGTGAACAGACCTCCTTTGCTGCTGCAGGCGAACTGCTCAAGACTTATTTCGACAATATAAGAAAATGACGTTGCAGGTAGAGATAGACAAGGGGAGCGGATTCTGCTTTGGCGTAACCACCGCTATCCAGAAAGCCGAGGAAGAACTGTCCTCAGGCAAAAAGCTCTATTGTCTGGGCGATATCGTGCACAACGGGATGGAATGCGAGCGACTGCGCAGAATGGGGCTCATCACCCTCGACCATGAGGAGATGACCCACCTGCACAATGCCACCATGCTGCTCAGGGCCCACGGCGAACCGCCTGAGACTTATGAGAGGGCAGCGCAGAACCATATCGAGATAGTGGATGCCACCTGCCCGGTGGTGCTGCAGCTGCAGCGGCGGATAAGACGACAGTTTGAGGCCAACCCCGAAGCGCAAATCGTCATCTTCGGAAAAAATGGACACGCCGAGGTGATGGGACTCATCGGACAGACCAACAACAGGGCTATCGTGATAGAGCATGTAGACGAACTCGACAAGTTGGACTTCAACAGAGACATCTATCTCTATTCACAGACCACCAAGTCGCTCGATGAGTTCCACAGCATCATCCGCTATATCAGAGACCATATTGCCGAGGGTGCGGTGTTCAAGAGTTTCGACACCATCTGCCGACAGGTGGCCAACAGAATGCCCAACATCGCCGACTTCGCCTCCAAGCACGACATCATCCTGTTCGTCTCAGGGCGGAAAAGCAGCAATGGAAAGGTGCTCTTCAACGAATGCCGAAGCGTGAATCCAAGGAGCTACCAGATAGAAGGTCCGGAGGAAATCTCGCCAGCCTGGTTTACCGACGCCAGCTCCGTGGGAATCTGTGGCGCCACCAGCACACCCAAGTGGCTCATGGAGGAATGCCGCGACATGATTATGAAACTAATAGAAAATAATAATATCGTTAAAAATCGCTTAGTATGAAAAAGAATGTATTGATGATTTTTGCACTGCTCGTGTGTGTGGTGTCAAAAGTGCTGGGCTCTCCCGTCGACAGAGCTGAGGCTTTGTCGAAAGCAAAAGAGTTCATGCAGGCAAGAGGCTTTGAAGTGAGTGAGGATTTGAGAATGGTACAAAGCACAACCGTTCTGAATCATTCGTCATCAACCTCGGTTCCAGCTTATTATGTTTTCAACAACGGTAATGACAAGGGATTTGTCATCGTTTCAGGTGATGACCGTTGCTATCCCATCCTCGGTTACTCGGATGAGGGCTCTTTCAATCAGGATGATGTTCCCGAAAACCTCGCACATCTGCTCCAATCCTTCTCTGAGCAGGTGGCTATGCTCAGTGTGCCAAAGGCCGATAATATCCAGAGCGACTATAGCAGCGATCCTGTGCCAGCTCCTGCCTATATCCCAAAAGCTGTGAAAGCTGCCATCTCACCCATGGTTACCTGCAAGTGGGGACAGAATGCTCCTTACAACGGTTCCTGCCCTATTTACAGTACCTCTACAGGTGAGCGTTGCGCTGTTGGCTGTACGGCTGTAGGCATGGCTCAGTTCCTGTATTACTATAAGAACAGAAATGTGAAGACCTTGCAGGACAATATCGATGGATACACCACCTCTTCGGGTATTAAGGTGCAGTCAATCGCAAAGGGTACCAAAATCGATTGGGACAACATGCTCGATTCTTATGTGGGCAATGAGTCGGACACCCAGCTCAAGGCTGTTACCGACTTCTTGTTCTATTGCGGAGCTTCCATCGGAACTGTTTACAGACAGAAATCGTCGTCGGGCACTTTCGCATTCATCGGCCCCGCACTCACCAAACTTTTTAATTTCTATCCCGGATACCGTCTCGCTTACCGCACTTCGTATGCAACGGTCGATTGGGACAATATGATTTACAATGAGATAGCAAATGGCCGCCCCGTGCTCTATAGAGGTGCTTCTAAAGAAGGTGGACATGTCTTTGTGGTCGACGGTTTCGACGGTGACAACTTCTATCATATCAACTGGGGATGGATGGGCAATAATAACGGCTATTTCCATCTCTCTGCCGTAAAACCGGAAGAGGAGAACAGCCTCGTGGTCAAAGATACGGGCTGGACCCTGGAACAGGCCGCTTACCTGGGCCTTCAGCCGCTCAATGGCCTTCAGCTTGAGGATACAACGCCTGTGCTGAGCTCCAGAATCACAGCTTTTAACTCGGCTACCTACTCGCTCACCACAAGGGTGTACAACTATACCAATGAAGAGAACACCTATTCTTATGGCTATGCTGTGAAGGACAAGAACGGCAACCTGACAGTGGTGGGCAATCCCTATACCAATGCCGTGATCGATGTGCTCGATTCGAAGTATTTCACCTACAAATTGAATACGGATGACCTTAGTGCCGCAGGTGTGAGGAAGGGCTCCTATAAGCTTGTGCCTGTGAGCAAGGTGAAAGGCGAGAATTTCTGGCGTGAGTGCGTCAGGGTGAACGGCCTCGTCGGTACGTTCATCTCGTTCGACTATAATCCGTCGGCCTCTACCGCTATCTCCAATGTGGTGATGCACCCCGTCGTTTCGCTCAAGGCAACAAAGATTGAGGCCGTTGGCTCCTGTCTGACAAATGTGGAACAACCAGTGCGCATCATTATCGAAAACACCGGTGAGGACGACTATTGCGACCGCGTTTTCTTATTGGCCAGCCAGAGCCCCTACACCTTTGGCTCTTACAAAGATGTAGTAGGACTCTATCTTGCTCCGGGCGAGAAAGTGGAAGTGGAGATGACCTTTACACCAACCAAAACCGGCACTTGGTATCTCGCTGCTTCTACCAACTATACTGGAATCACCAATATCGGCTATACTTCGGTGCAAATCAAGGACGGCACTTCGGTACGCAACCTTGGAGTGGGTGAGATAACCATCAACAACAAGGGCGACATGCTGGGCAACAACTACTATCAGGTATATGGAAACAGCATCACCGGTAAGGTGAAAATTGTCAACCTCGACCCGGACCACATCTTCTCCGGTACTATCGGTGTGGTGTTGCGCCAGCAGACTTCTACTTCAACCTCTGAGTTTACCGCTGAGTCGCACCGCCACACGCTACTGCTGGGACCGGGCGAGACTTCCGACTTGGATATCGACTTCTACGAGCTCAACAACAATGCTTACCGCTACAAGGTGGTGTTCTACTATGCTGATGTGAACCAGAGCCTCAAGAACGACCCGTTCTCCAAATTCAAGCTGTTGCCAGGTGTGAGCTATTATGATAATGACGGTAAAATTGTGGCCACCGCTCCCTCCACTCCCTATAATGTTCCGGAGTCGGCACTTTCGGTCGACTTCACGGGCGTCACAGGTTCTAATGGTGTGACGGAGGTGGTTCCCAACGCCAATCCCAATACAGTCTATATACTTGGCCCGAACGATACCACTCCTTCTGGTCTTACCGGCAAGAACATCGTGAAGAATGGAACAGCTACGAAACTGACGCTGAATGACGGCTTCAGCTTCGCTACTCCCGTCACCTTCACTGCCAAGGACATCGAGTTCGCCATTACACCCGATAAGGGAGTCTCCAGCAATGGTGGATGGTTCACGCTTGCACTGCCTTTCAAAGCCGAAAAGGTGATGGTGGGCGACAAGCAGATCGACTGGTTCCACAGTTCTACCGACACCGGAAAGAACTTCTGGCTGAAAGAGTTCGTCGGCATGACAGGCAACGCCGTTACCTTCGACTTCGTGGATGAAATGAAGGCCAATACGCCCTACATTATCGCAGTGCCTGGTTCCAGCTATGGCTCCAAGTGGAATCTCGTGGGCAAGAAGATGGTCTTCTCCGGAAAGAATCAGGAGATAATTTCCGGCGCCAAAATTATGGCCGCTTCTGACGTGTACATGTTCTCCGGCACCACCACCAAGACAACTGTGGACAATGTTTGGGGACTCAACAGCGAGGGCTCGCGCTTCAACTACGGCAATTATGAGGTGGATCCCTTCCGTGGCTACTTCAGACTGAGAACCTCTGTGGCCAGTGCTCCGGAGAGCCTTGTCATCGTAGGCGCCGGCACCGACGGTATCGAAATGATACCCGCTACTCCGGCCGACGGCATGGTGAGCGTTTACAACTTGAGCGGCATCAAGGTGGCCGAAGTGCAAATGACCGGCGGACGTGTTGATTTGGGTAACCTGCCACGTGGCATTTATGTGATAAACGGACAGAAATTTATTAAATAATCAATAAAAGCATTTGTTATGAAAAAAAATTATTCAGTTCCTTCTGCGGAATTTGTAACAATTGGAAATGAGACCTTTATGCAGGCGTCTAATCCAGAACCTGGTCCCAATGATCCGAATGACCCCACAGTGGGTGGCAACACAACGCCTACCAATTATATGGAGTTTGAGTCCAATTCGGAGAGAAGCGACCTTAGAAATCCTGATGTCTGGAAATAAAAAAAACGCAAAAAGCAGTGCCTTTCGAGGCACTGCTTTTTTGTTATTTGTGCAGTAAGAGAACGACTCTTGTCGTCAGGCGAGATAACTATTCACCTACAATTTCATGATAGCGCTGCAGCAGCCACTCGTTCTGCTGTTCGATGGTCATCTCGCTGTTGTCCAGGGTGATGGCGTCGTCGGCCTTGCGGAGCGGACTTATCTTGCGATGGCTGTCGGCATAGTCGCGTTGCAACACATTCTCCAGCACTTCCTCATATGGGGCGGGGGTGCCCTTCCGCATCAGCTCGTCGTAGCGGCGTTGTGCCCGCACCTCGGCCGAGGCCGTCACAAACACCTTCAGTTCAGCTTGCGGAAAGACCACTGTGCCTATGTCGCGGCCGTCCATCACGATGCCTTTCTCCTGGCCCATGGCCTGCTGCTGTCTCACCATCGCCTCACGTACAAATCCCAGTGCCGATACGGCGCTCACATTGTTCGACACCTCCATGGAGCGTATCTCCTGCTCCACGCATGCTCCGTTGAGCCAGGTGTCGGGACGCTTTGTCTCACTGTTCAGCTTGAAGCTGATGTTTATGTCGCCCATGCTGGTTTCAAGGGCCGCACTGTCCACTTCTCCCTCCTGGCTTATCATGCCGTGGCGGAGGGCATAGAGGGTCACCGCCCTGTACATGGCGCCCGTGTCTACATAGATATAGCCTATCGCTTTGGCCAGGTCCTTGGCCATGGTGCTCTTGCCACACGACGAATGGCCGTCGATGGCGATAATGATTTTTCTCATGTCTTTATAGTCTGAATGAAAGATTCAATAGCAGTGATGTCGACGATACGTGATACTTGCCGTACGAGGCGCTCAGCGAGAAACGCTCCAGGTCAATGCCGCCGCCCAGACACAAACCGGCACCGTGGCTGCTCTCGTCGTCGCCGCTCAGTATAGTCATTTCATTGGCACGGCGGAAGTTGTAGCCGGCACCCAGCCATATCTGCTGCGACAGAAACACGTCTACGCCGGCCACCAGGTGGTTGATGAACTTGTAGTCCCAGTGGGTCAGGTCTACCAGTGTGGCCGAGATGCGGAAAGGAGCGCCGATAAGCCGCTTGCTCACACCGGCCTGAAGGTCGAACGGCAGCCGTTCGTACTCATCGTCGTAGGCACTGAGCTGGCCGCCCAGGTTGCGTGCCGCCAGTGAGACAGACCACTCCCGCTCGGGGTCGAAATAGTTGAGTCCTAAGTCCACACACATGCCCAGCGAGTGATAGTCGCCGATATACGAGTTGATGCACTTGGCGGCTATACCGCCGGCTATGCGTTCCGACAGCATGTAGCTGAAGTATACATTCAGCGCGATGTCCTTGGGCGAGAATTCGCCCGTCACATTGTTGTCGGCATCAGTCTCCTTGATAGAGCCGTAGCCTATGTATTGCGCACCGGCGGCCACCGTGGCCTTGTCGCTGAGCGCCACACTGTAGGAGGCACTGGCCGAGTTGACTCCCGCCATGTAGTTCATGTAGTTCAGACCCACTGTCTTGCCGCTCACCGACGAGAGCAGCGCCGGATTGGAGAACATCAGCGAGGCGTCGTTTTCTATTAGCGTGATGTTCTCACCTCCCAGCGCCCCTATGCGGGCGCTGACAGGCAGACGCAGAAAGTTGTATACGGTCTCACTCTCCTGACCGCTGACCGGCAGCGCCACCAGAAGCAGGAAAAGCGAAAAAATGTTTATTTTCATTGATTTTGTTCAATTCCTCGGCAAAGTTACACTTTTTTCAATTATCTGCAGTATTTTTGTATTCTGAAATGAGCGGACACACCCTCATCCTATCATGATAACGGATTTTTCTGCATATTATTATCATTGCAGAACAGATGTGTGAAAGCTCCCGCCGACAAATGGACATTAAAAAAAACACTACAGCCGTACTCGAGGATAAAAGGCCGCTATGGTGGCTCATGGGACTCACCGTGGCACTAACGGCGGTGGTGGTGGCCCTCGAGTATACCAGCCGCGACTCCTTGGCCAGCCTCGACGACTATGCCATGGAGGAACTGGCTCAGGATTTGGCTTTCATGCCGCCGGAGGAGGACCGCAGCCAACTCAATATGCCGCCTGCCGACCCTGTCAATCAGGTAGCCGAACGGCTGGTGGATGCCGACAACCCCGACGAGGTGCACGACCTGCCCGCCGATCAGGTGGAGGCCGAGAGTGCCGACGATGCACCCGAAAGGCCCCTTCCACCGCCCATCGTGCCTCCGGCCGTGCTCGACGACGAGTCGTCGAAACCGGTGCTGCGCGTGGTGGAGCAGTTGCCCTCCTTCCCGGGGGGAATGATGGAGTATATGAAATGGTTGTCGAGAAACCTGAAATATCCTCCCAATGCCCGGCAGGCCAAAATACAGGGCACGGTGCTGGCTTCTTTTGTGGTCAATACCGACGGCACCACCGCCGATGTGAAGGTGGTGAAAAGCGCCGAAGCCTCACTCGACAGAGAGGCGCTCCGCGTGTTGCGCATGATGCCGAGGTGGGAGCCGGGTGTGAGCGAAGGCAAGCCCTGCCGCACACTGGTGCATATACCGGTGGTCTTCAAACTCTGAATCAGCTGGCTGAAAATACAACGAAAAACGATACGATAATGCTCAATTCCAACGAACTCCTGCAAATGGTCAACGAACGGCTCGTACATGTGGCCGAAGGTCGTACTCCCGAAAGCCTGTATGAGCCCATAAAATATGTGCTCTCCATAGGCGGCAAGCGAATCCGCCCCATCCTCATGCTGCTTGCCTACAATATGTACAAGGACAACCCGCAGCACATCCTCTCCACTGCCTGCGCACTGGAGACCTATCACAACTATACGTTGCTACACGATGACCTGATGGACAAGGCCGACCTGCGACGGGGGCATATCACCGTGCACAAACGGTGGGGCGACAATACTGCCATCCTCTCCGGCGACTCTATGCTGGTGCTCGCCTATCAGCAGATGTTGCAATGCGACGGCGACAAACTGAAGCCTGTGCTCGACCTCTTCTCCGAAACCGCACTGCAGATAGGCGAGGGACAGCAGTACGACATGGACTTCGAACAGCGCAATGATGTAACCGAGGAGGAGTATATCGAGATGATACGCCTCAAGACGAGCGTGCTCCTGGCCTGTGCCGTCAAGATGGGGGCCATCCTGGCCGGTGCGCCTCAAACCGATGCCGACTTGCTCTACAAGTTTGGCGAGCAGGTGGGACTGGCCTTCCAACTGCAAGACGATTTTCTCGATGTTTACGGCGACACCAAAGTGTTCGGAAAGGCCATCGGCGGCGATATCGTTTCGAACAAGAAGACCTATATGCTTATCAATGCCTTCGCCAGGGCCAATGAGGAGCAGCGGGCACAGTTGGAGTACTGGGTCAATCATCCGTCGCCCGACCCGCAGGAGAAAATCACGGTCGTCACCGAACTCTACAACGAGATTGGCATACACCAGATGGCCATCGACAAGATAAAATATTATTTCCAGCAGAGCCGACAATATCTTGACCAGGTGCAGCTGCCCGCAGAACGCAAAGCCGAACTGCAGGCATATACCCGGGAGATGATGAAACGTGAGTATTGATGACGGCGAAGGGAATGTACACGTTCATCGATACCCATGCCCATCTCGATGGCGAGGAGTTCGCCGCCGACAGAGACCTGGTGGTGGCACGTGCCCGTGAGGCGGGAGCCGCTGCCGTACTCGTGCCGGCCATCAATGCGGCCTCCGAGCAGACCATAGCGGCTCTTTGCAGCGCTTATCCGGGCTTCGTGTGGCCCATGATGGGACTCCATCCCGAAGAGGTGAATGCCGACTATAAAGCGGTGCTTGGCCATATGCGCAGCTTGCTGCCGGGACCTTACATCGCCATCGGCGAGGTGGGCCTCGATTTCTATTGGAGCCGTGAGTTCATGGCCGAACAGCTCGATGCCTTCGAACAGCAGGTGGTGTGGTCGGTCGAAACCCGGCTGCCGCTCATGATTCACTGTCGAAAGGCGCAGAATGAGATGGTGGCCATCCTGCGGCGCTACCGCGATGTGCTTCCCGGCGGCGTCTTCCACTGTTTCACCGGCAACGAGAAGGAGGCGGCCGAACTGCTCCAGTTTGATGGCTTTGTGCTTGGCATCGGCGGCGTGCTCACTTTCAAGAAGAGCCATCTGCCGGAGGTAGTGGCGCAGATACCGCTCTCGCGCATCGTGTTGGAGACGGATGCTCCCTATATGGCTCCCGTGCCCATGCGTGGCAAGCGCAATGAGAGTGCGTTCGTTTGCCACGTCATCGACCGACTGGCGCAGTGCTACGGTCTGGCACCTGAAGAGGTGGCGCGCGTCACCACCGACAATGTGTATCGCATCTTCAAACGTCTGCAATGCCCCTGATCCTGCTGCTCTTCTGTTTGCTGCTCCCTGCCACGATGCGGGCGGCCGACGAGGGTGACACACTGCGCCATTGGGGGGGTGGCATCCAGTTCCATTCGGCCACCGCCATCGTTATGGACCGGTATCAGAACAAGTGGATGGATCCGGCACCCAACTTCTCCGTAACTGCCGAGTTGCGCCATGCTTCGCTGCCGGCCGACAGCAATGCTTATGATGCCGACTATGGATACCCCGTCATGGGCGTCGGGGTGAAGTACAGCCTCAACCACCGCATCAAGATGCACCGCTTGCCTGATGAGTCGTGGCCCTTTATTGAGGAGGTGGACTATGACTCGCAGATGGGCAACACGCTGGCTCTTTACGGCTTTTTCTCCCGCCCCTTTTTCCGCAACCGCCATTGGGAGGCCGATTATACCTTCAATCTCGGCGTGGGCTACAGCCACCGCAAATACAACCTGCACAACAGCATCGACAATGAGCTCATCGGCTCGAGGTGGCTCATCTATTTCGGAGCCGGCCTCCATGTGGCTTATCAGGTGGATCCGGAGTGGAGCGTCAGGGCAGGTGTGGAATACTGGCATCTGAGCAACGGCGCCATCAACCGGCCCAACAAGGGTGCCAATTTCGTAGGTCCCTCTCTCTCCGTATGCTATACACCCTATTATGAGGCTTCCCTGCCTCATGCCCGCCGGCAGCACACGCCCCATAACCCTTATCTCTTTGTCGATATCACGGGTGGGGTGGGCTACCGCACCCTTTACGAAGACTGGAAGCATACGCAGTTTGAACTGAAGCCGGATGAGCCCGGCTATCGCACCGACCATTTCAAACACTATCTCACCTACGCCTTTCAGGGCAGCCTCATGTGCCGTTATGCCCGCCGGTGGGCCAGTGGGGTGGAGGCCGACGTGTTTTACGGCCCTTACGCCTCTGACGTGGAGGCTTACGATAAGCGGGCCGGCCGTGACGACAAGCACAGCCCCTGGTCACTGGGACTGGGCGTAAAGCATGAGGCCTACTACCGTCGGCTCAAATTGTCCATGTCGCTCGGATGGTATCTTTACCGCGAAATGGGCCATACGGCCAAGCGCTCCGAGCAGCCTTTTTATGAGCGCATCGGGGTGCAGTATCTCTTCCCAAGCCTCCATGGCATGGGAGTTGGCTTCAGTGTCAAGGCGCACATGACCAAGGCCGATTATACCGAACTGGTGCTGAGTTACCCCATACGGCTGTAGAGGTCTCGACCGCATGGCTGTGACCCTTTAGCACCATGCCGCTGCTGCTTTTATTCCTCAAAAGGAGGAGACTGACAATTGAACACGTTAACAAAACTTAAATTTCCAAGAATCATTCCGTTTTTTTTCTTAAATCGGTGAAAAAAGGATAATTTTGCACTCGCTTTAAGGAGAGATGCTCGAGTGGCTGAAGAGGCACGCCTGGAAAGCGTGTATACGTCAAAAGCGTATCCCGGGTTCGAATCCCGGTCTCTCCGCTTGAACGGGATAAGCTGATGAGGCTTGCCCCGTTTTTAATTATCGTGTCCACCATGCCCAGCGCCTGCTTCGTGATGTCCTTGCGGCCGGCAGTCGCTTTCACTCCTTCGCCATGTCGTTGGGCATGTTGCGATAACCAAATTCTTTTCGGAATGTTAGGAGATTTGGTTTTATTTCTCTATTTTTGCATATAGGAAACCATTTCTCCTTGCGACAGCAAAAAACAGACAACCCCATGCTGATGAAAACAAGAAAACTGAAAGCCCTTTTGGTCATCGTAGCAGCCTTCCTGCTGGTACTGCCGGCAGTGGCGCAGAGCACCTCTGTCACACGTCATGCTTTTACGGCGAAGTTCCAAAAGTCTAAGATTGTGGCGAGCATCTGGTTCGAGGAGTCGGACGAGGGCGACCTCTCCGGCGAAATCGTCTATACCAGCAGCAAGAAGCAGACGCCTTTCCGCATCTTCGGCAGCTTCGTCGACCTGCCCGGCAACCAGCGTGTCTATTCCCTCAGCGAGTATCAGACCGACGGCAGCATCTCCGGCACGTTTCACATCAAACGCAATCTCACCGACGGCAGGCTCACCGGCAAGTGGAGCGATATGGGGGGCGGCAGCAAGCAGCGCACCTATACCATGCGCCTTGCCACCGCGGCATTTCCACAGGCTAAAGGGAGCACTTTCGCAGCGCCCCGCGAGCTCTCCGGCCGTTACAGCTATGACCGTGTGGATGAGGTCAAGGGACATCTGGGTGGCACGGTGGAGATAAACCGCCTGCGGGGCAGCACGGAAAAAATGGAGGTGAATATCACGAAAAACGACCCCAACATCGCTGAGTTCAGAGAGTGCCTCTTTTATAGAAACGGTGTCTTTAAGGGCAGCCTCTCCGACTGTGGCTACTCGTTCACCGTGCAGGTGTACAGCGATTTCGTGCGGGTGCGCACCACGTCTCCGACCGACCGCTCCTACGACTGCTTCGGCGCTTTCACCACGCTCGACGGGTTCTATCTCCGCGTGGCCGATTAGCCCCCGGTACCTCTTTTACATATTTTTAAGTCCCAATTGTGTGAGCATATCTTTTTTATTGCTTACTTTTGCATGCTGCTTTATCAAGGGCTGCACGGCACAGCGTGTGCCGCTACATAAAAAGTAACTATCAGAAATATGAAACACCTGCTTTTTGCATTCATCCTCTCATGGTCTTGCATGGCCCTGCCTGTGTCGGCGCAGACCGACGACCCCGCTGCTGAACTGCGGGCCAAGGCCGTATCTACAGTGGCGGCCGACCAGCCCGGTGCCGCCAGTCTGCAGAAACCGGCGCAGAAGAGCCAGGAACCTGAAGAGGTGGAGGCTGATGCTATGACTGCGGCGCTCGACAGCGATGTGCAGGCCACGATGGCCGAGGCGCAGGCAGCGGCCGACGATGAAATCGTGGTGGAGGAAACCCCAAACGAGAGTTTCCGCAAGTCGCTCAAGCGTAAGTTCATCGAAGGTAACGCCGGTTTTATGTCGCTCGTGGCGCTCGCCCTGGTGCTGGGCCTGGCCTTCTGCATCGAGCGTATCATCTACCTCACCCTGTCTGAAATCAATACCCGCCGTTTCCTGGCCGACCTCGACACCAAGATACAGGCGGGCGACATAGAGGGCGCTACTGCCCTCTGCCGCGACACCCGCGGACCGGTGGCCTCCATCTGCTGCCAGGGCTTGCTCCGTATCGATGAGCGGGTGGATGTGATAGAGCGGGCCGTCACCTCCTACGGCAGCGTGCAGGCCGCCCTGCTCGAGAAGGGCTGTTCCTGGATTACACTCTGCATAGCCGTGGCACCGTCGCTCGGATTCCTCGGCACCGTTATCGGCATGGTCATGGCGTTCGACCAGATACAGAATGCCGGCGATATCAGTCCCACTATTGTAGCGGCTGGCATGAAGGTGGCGCTCATCACCACCATCTTCGGTATCATCGTGGCGCTCATCCTGCAGCTCTTCTACAATTTCATTCTCACCAAGATAGAGAATCTCACTGCCGAGATGGAAGATGCGGGCATCACCCTGCTCGACGCCATCGTGAAATACAAAGCCCGTTCTGCACACTGATGAAACGTTCTCCCTACCGTATTTCCAGCCGCATTCTCTGCGTCCTGTCGGCGCTCATCGCCCTCATGTTCGTGCTCTTTTTCCTCGTGGGCTACAACCGCTATTTCGAGGAAGACAGCCAGTTCAGGGCGCCTTTGCTCACCGATGCCCTCCTCGTGTTTGTGGCTCTCGTGCTCATCGGCACACTGGCCGTCACCGCTTGGTCGGTGGTGGCGGGCTGGCGGCAGAGGGCTTCCGCAGGCTCCATGGTGGGGCGCGTGTCGCTGCGCAAGCTCCACGGCGGTATCGCCTGTGCTGTTCTTGTGCTGGCCGCCCTTGCGTGGGCTTTAGGGTCGTCAGAGCCGCTGTTGGTCAACGGCGTGCCGTTCACCTCGGCCTTCTGGCTGCATGCGGCCGATATGTTTGTGGCGCTGTGCGTTGTGCTCATCATCGTCACCTTGGTGGCGGCCGGCTGCTCATCGTGGTTGTCGGTGCGTAAAAAGAGGTAGCCCATGGGTAGTCTACGCCATAAACGCTCTGTGCCGGGGCTCAACACCGCATCGGTGGCCGATATCTCCTTCACACTGCTCATCCTGTTTCTCGTGGTCACTTCTATCGACACCGAGAAGGGCATACGCCGCCGCCTGCCGCCCAATGTGCCCGACAAGCAGCTCAACACCGTGCAGGAAGTGGCACCGCGCAATGTGCTCCGCATACGCCTGCTGGCCGACAACACCGTGACCATCGGCGGCGATACGGCCGCCTTCAGCGATGTCAAGACGCGGGTGATGCGTTTTGTCGACAATCCCGCCAATGCCGACGACCTGCCGGAGAAGGCCTTGGAGAACATACCCCTGCTGGGATATCTTCCCGTCACAGGAAAACATGTCATACAGCTCACGGCCGAGCGCGCTGCCGACTATCAGTCGTGGTTCACCCTGCAGAACGAGATTGTGGCGGCTTATGCCCAACTGCGCGACGATTTCACCAGCCGGCATTTCGGCAAGCACTACGCCGCTTGCAGCGAGCGCCAGAAAGAGGCCGCCAGGGCCTGTTATCCGCAGCGTGTGTCGGAGGAGTATGTAAGGCAGAAAGGAGGTGCACAGTGAGCAGCATGCGTCGCCGCCGAGAGATGCCGGGGCTCAACACGTCTTCTTTGCCCGACCTCATCTTTACGGTCCTTTTCTTCTTCATGATTGTCACACACATGCGCAGCGTGCCCGTAAAGGTGGCTTGCCGTGCGCCAAAAGGTCATGAACTGTCCAAACTCGTCAAGAAAACCACCGTGGTGCACGTGTGGATAGGGCGTCCCGTGGGACAGCCCGCGGCCGACTACCAGATTCAGGTCAACGACAGGGTGGTGCCCTTGTCGCAACTGGCATCGGCGCTCGTCGAGGAGCGCGAGCGCATGGCTCCCGAAGACATGGAGAGTGTCTATGTGTCGCTCAAGGCCGACAGCCGTGCTCCCATGGGACTGGTCACCGACGTGAAACTGGCCCTGCGGCAGGCCAATCTGCTGCAGGTGGCCTATTCGGCGGTGGAAGTGGCTCCCGAGGCGGCAGCAAAACCGTAAACATCCTGTTTACCAACCCTTTTTGAATAGAGTTGTCTTTTGGTTTACATTTCCTACTCCCTTCCTATTTTTGGTTGAAAACAAGAAGATTCACCCCCTATTTGCTAAAAAATCACTATATTATTTGGTTTTGAGGGCAAAAATTGTTATCTTTGCACAATTAGGTGCGACCGTGCAAAAATGGCGCATCCATATGAATTAGATTTTAGCAAACTATCATTGACACAATTACTCTAATTATTTTTAAGAAAACCTTTCAACTATGGCATACCACGGTATAGACGCATTAGACAAGAAAATTTTGAAGATGATTTCGAATGATGCCCGTGTGGCTTTCCTCGAGGTGGCTCGTGCCTGCAACGTGAGTGGCGCAGCCATTCATCAGCGCATACAGAAGCTCACCAATCTTGGTGTTATCAAGGGCTCGCAGTTTGTCATCAACCCAGAGAAGATCGGATATGAGACATGTGCTTACATCGGCCTCTACCTGAAAGACCCCGAGAAGTTCGACGAGGTAGTGGAGGAGCTGCAGCGCATTCCCGAGGTGGTGGAGTGCCATTACACCACGGGAGGTTTCGACATGTTCATCAAGATTTACGCCCGCAACAACCATCACCTGCTCAACATCATTCACGACAAACTGCAGCCGCTGGGCCTGTCGAGGAGTGAGACCATCATCTCCTTCCATGCCTCCATCGACCGTCAGCTCCCCGTCGATGATTTCCCTGAGGAGGATGAATAAGTAAAAGGGGTTATGAAACGACAGATGCCGGCTTTGGCCGGCATCTGTCGTTTCATGCAATTATTCGGCTTTCGGCCTCATATAGTCTACGAAGGCATAGGCCTGCTTGTGCCTTTCGTCGGCGGAATGTTCCTCGCGCCACACTTCTTCCCAGTTGTCGTAAGGTGGGAAGAAGACATCGGCCTCTTCGGGCAGGTCGTCTATCTCGGTCAGATTCAGCACGTCGGCCCGGTCCATGGCCTGGCGGTAGACGCTGGCGCCGCCTATCACAAACACTTCTTCCTCGTCGGTGCAGTGGTTCAGCGCCTCTTCGAGCGAGGCGAAGCACTCGCATCCCTCTATCGCCTTCCTGCTCCGGGTGAGCACGATGTTGCGGCGGTGGGGCAGTGCGCCGTGCGGCAGCGAGTCGTAGGTGCGCCGTCCCATGATGATGGTGTGGCCGGTGGTGAGCTGCTTGAAGCGCTTCAGGTCGTTGGGCAGCCAGTAGAGCAGTCGGTTGTCGAGTCCGATGGCCCGGTTGCGGGCCACGGCGGCTATCAGGTGTAGGGTCATGTGTCAGGTGGTTTTATGGGGTTATACCGACACCTGGCCGGCTATGTGGGGCCAGGGGTCGTAGCCTTCCAGTTTGAAGTCGTCGTACTTGAATCCGAAGATGTCGTCCACGTCGGGGTTCAGCACCATGGTGGGCAGGGGGCGTGGTGTGCGGCTGAGCTGCAGCTTCACCTGCTCCAGGTGGTTCAGGTAGATATGGGTGTCGCCGGTGGTGTGTATAAACTCGCCGGCCTTCAGACCTGTCACCTGTGCCATCATCATGAGCAGCAGGGCGTAGGAGGCTATGTTGAAGGGCACGCCGAGAAAGGTGTCGGCCGACCGCTGGTAGAGCTGCAGGCTCAGGCGTCCGTCGGCTACGTAAAATTGGAACAGGGTGTGGCAGGGCGGCAGGGCCATCTTCTCCACTTCGGCCACATTCCAGGCGCTCACTATCATGCGTCGCGAGTCGGGGTGGTGCTTGATGAGGTCCACCACGTTGGCTATCTGGTCGATGGTGCCGCCATTATAGTCGGGCCACGACCGCCACTGATGACCGTAGACGGGTCCCAGCTCGCCGTTCTCGTCGGCCCATTCGTTCCATATCCTCACTCCGTGGTCTTGCAGGTATTTCACATTGGTGTCGCCGTTCAGAAACCATATCAGTTCGTGGATGATGGATTTCAGGTGCAGTTTCTTGGTGGTGAGCAGGGGGAATCCCTCCTCCAGGTTGAACCGCATCTGGTGGCCGAAGATGCTGATGGTGCCGGTGCCGGTGCGGTCGGTTTTCTTCACGCCTTCGTCGAGTATGCGTTGCAGCAGGTCTAAGTATTGTTTCATGATGCTTGTGTTATTCTTTTGGTAGGGCGAGCAGGCCGCCGTCGTCGTCGGGACAGTGGCTGCTCTTAATCTTCCATTCGGCGGGATATAGGTTGTTGGTGCGGTTGCCCAGATGCTTGGCCCATCCCAGGGCGTGGCCCTGGCAGGTGAGCAGCACCAGGCCGCGGGGTGTGTCGGGAGGCAGCATTAGGGCCGTCGACTTCTGCAGGTAGGCCACGGCGGCCTGCCGGCTCAGTTCGGCGCATGCTGTCTGCTGTCTGTCCAGCTGGGTGGAGAGGGCCAGGCCTTGGTCGGGCACGAAGTCCTTGCCCTTGCGGCAGCCAAGGACTATGCCGGCGTGCAGCACCTTCAGCGCCCTGGCCTCGTCCAGAGCCTGCACCCACCGGGTGGGTATGGCGGCCGTCAGCTGGCCCATGTCCCGCTGGCAGTAGTCGTCGGGCTGTAGGATGGGGCAGGGCAGGGCAGGGGTTCCTGTGCGGCTGTCCTGCCGGTTTTTCTTTTTGTTTTTCGTCTTTTCCTTCTCCTGTGGCAGCGAGCAGGGCAGCTGGTCGGCTCCCGGCTTGCGCATCACGGCGAAGAACATGCCCTCGCCCTTGGCGCGCCCGGGCAGGAAACGGTATACAGGCCGCTGCCAGTCGGCGGCGAGCGACCCTGTGATGCCCCATTCCTCCTTGGTGTCTACGGGCAGCAGGCGGGCGCCGAGTTCTTCCTCCATCCATGCCACATTGTCCTCGTTCTCCTTGCGGTTCAGGGTGCAGGTGGAGTAGACGAGCAGTCCGCCCGGGCGCAGGCACTGCCAGGCCTCGCCCACGATTTCACGCTGCAGGCGGCGGCAGTTTTCCACATGGCCGGGTGTCCATTCTTCTATGGCCTTGGGGTCTTTTCTGAACATGCCCTCGCCCGAGCAGGGCGCATCGGTCAGCACCACGTCGAATTGCAGTCCGCTCTTGTGGTAGTCGGCGGGATAGTTCTGTGTCACCACCACGTCGGGGCAGCCCAGTTTCATCAGGTTCTCGGCCAGTATGCAGGCCCTGGTGCGTATGGGCTCGTTGCTGAAGAGCAGACTACCGGTGGGCAGTGCGGTGAGCGCCGTTATCGATTTGCCGCCCGGTGCCGCGCACAGGTCGAGCATCTTCACGGGGTGGTCTACATATTGTCTGAGCACGTGGGCCAGAAACATCGACGAGGCCTCCTGCACGTAGTAGGCCCCGGCATGCAGCAGGGGGTCGAAGGTGAAATTGGGCCTGCGGGTCAGGTACACTCCCTCGCGGCACCAGGGCACAGGGCCGGCGCTGAGTCCTTCGGCCAGCGGCCCGGTCCATTTCCACGGGTTCAGCCTCACGCTCACGGGCGGTGTCTCGTCCAGTGCCGTGCAGTAGTCGTGGAAGAGGCGCTCGCCCATCCACTGGCGTGTGTAGGTGGTGAAGTCGGGGGGCAGGTTCATGTGTCGGGTGTTCAGAAGTCTATGTCGAATCCGTCTTCCTCGTTCTCTTCCAGGCGGGGCTTGCTCTGTGGCGGGTTCTTCAGGTTGCCGTCTTCATCGAGCAGACCGTAGGTGGTGCGCAGCACGATGAATTCGGTGCGGCGGTTCAGCTGGTTGCATATTTCCTGCTTCTCTTTGTCGTTGAGCTGGGCGATGAATTCCTCGGTCAGCACGTCGCCTTCCTTCAGCCAGGGATATTTCTGGGCCTGGTTCTTCCTGATGGTCTTGGGTTTCTCCTTGCCGTAGCCCATGGGGGTGAGGCGGTCGCTCGCTATGCCGTGCGCTATCAGATAGTCTACCACGGCCTGGGCGCGGCGAAGGGCCAGCCGGCGGTTGTAGTCCAGGCCGCCGCGGTAGTCGCAGTGGGCGCTCAGCTCTATGGTCACGTTGGGGTTCTCGTTGAGCAGCTTCACCAGCTCATCGAGAGCGGCGGTCGATTCCGGCCGCAGGGTAGCCTGGTCGTAGTCGTAGAAGATGTTGTCTATCATCACCGGGGCCACAATCGAGGCCAAGGGGAATTGCAGCACGTGCTCTTTCGAGTCGGTCAGGTGGCTCTCGGCCTTCAGCTCCTCCTTGTGGTTCAGGTAGCCCTTGCAGGTGGCCAGCAGCACATATTCCACCCCGTCGTTGATTACCTGCTCGAACGAGCCGTCGCTCTTTACGCTCAGTTTCTCGTTGGTGCCGTCGTTGCCCACCATGTACACCTGGGCGGCGGGCAGCTCATAGCCGTCCATCTCATACACCCAGCCTTTTATGGTCTGCACTATCTCGGGCTTCTCAAAACTGAAGATGTGGTCCCAGCCGCGGCCGTCGCCGCGGTTGCTGCAGAAGTAGCCGCGGTTGTGCGGGCCTTCGAAGGTCATGCCGAAGTCGTCGCCCTGCGAGTTGAGCGGATAGCCGGGATGCTCCAGCCGCCATTTCCTGTCGTCGCCTATCTTGGCGATGAAGATGTCGAGTCCGCCCATACCGGCGTGTCCGTCCGACGAGAAGTAGAGGTCGCCGTTGGGCCTGAAGGTGGGAAACATCTCGTCGCCCTCGGTGTTGATGGTGGGTCCGAGGTTCTCCACGGGGCCGTAGGTGCCGGCCGTGATGATCTGCGCCCTCCAGATGTCGAGTCCGCCCTGTCCGCCCGGCATGTCGGAGCAGAAGTAGAGCCACTTGCCGTCGGGCGAGATGGCCGGGTGGGCGAAACTGGAGAGGGTGTCTTTAGAGAGTGCCACCTCCGAGGGCTTGCCCCAGGCGGCGTCGGAGCGGCTGGCGCGCACTATCTTGGCATAGCGTGGGTAGGAGGGGTCGCTGGAGCATTGGGTCAGGAACATCTCTCGCTGGTCGGTCGAGAAGCAGCAGGCTCCCTCGTCGTATTCGCTGTTCAGTCCGCTTTCTATCTTTTCCGGCTTGAGCCACTTGCCCTTGTCGTCTTTCTGCGAGAAGAAGATGTCGCCGGGCTTGGCACCGGTTATGCCGCTCAGCTCGTCGCCCACCGCCTCGTTGCGGGTGGAGCTGAAGTAGAGGTATTCATACTGGTCGCCGAAGAGCATGGGCGAGTAGTCGGCGCGGCGGGAGTTGAAGATGTCCATCTTCTTCACCGTGTAGCGCGAGCCCTGCTCCTTCCACTGGGGGGCCATGCGGGCAGAGCGCAGACCCTGTGTGGCCAGGTCGTCGCCGGGAAAGGAGTCGAGCACGATTTCAAACTCCGAAGCCGCCTCCTTGTAGTTGCCGTTCTTCAGCAGCTGGCGGGCTATCCCCATGTGGGTCATGGGGTCGTCCTGCTTGTATCTTATCACATTGCGGTAGGCGGCTATCGCCTTCTGCGTGGCACCGGTCTTCTCGTAGCAGAGGGCCATTTTGCGGGCTATCTGGCCGCGTTTCGGCTTGTCCTTGGCCGATGTCTTGCTGTAGGCTGTCTTGAATTCGTAGGCAGCATCATAGTATTCGCCCAGGGCCAGGTATTTCTCGCCCCGTTTCAGGTTTCTGTCGGCCCCGCAGGCCACAAGAAGCAGTGTCAGGGCCAGTGCCCCGATGGTGTGGATATTCTTTTGCAATTGCATGTCAACGTTGATGGCGCATGTGCGCGTCTTATTTATAACGTTTGTGGCCCACTTTTATTGTATCTGTTTTCAGATACCTTTCCGCGGCTCCCCAGGCGGTTGATGCAAGGCTCTTTTTTTGTCAAAAATAGCGGAAAAAGGCAAATCTTTGTCTGATAAGGAAAAAAAAGTGGCAAAAATTTGATTTTTTCGCAAGATTTCCTAACTTTGCGCAGTGTCAGCCTTAAAGCGGGCATTACATGAAAAACCGATGACCCTGTTTCTTTTCGGTCATTGTCAAGGAGAAGCAAACTTAAGTAATAATCAATAAACCGTACAATTGCCATGACTACACCAACCAATCAACATGCTGTTGGGGAAAAAGCCTACGACAGTTTCCTTGCCGACATACGGCAGTTTGTCCCGTCACACAAAATCTACACCGACGAGCTACGCACCCTGGGGTGGGGCACCGACGCCAGCTTCTACCGCCAGATTCCCAAGGTGGTGATACGCAGTGACAGCGAGGAGCAGCTCTCCAAGATAGTGCAGGCCTGCCGACGCCACAAGTTGCCCTTCACCTTCCGCGCCGCCGGCACTTCGCTCTCCGGACAGAGCGTGAGCGACTCGGTGCTCATCGTGGCCGGCAAGTTCTGGGAGAAGTATGAGCTAGGTCCCAATCAGGACACCATACGCTTGCAGCCCGGTATCGTGGGCGCCCGTGTCAACGAGATACTGAAACCCTACGGCCGCGTGTTTCCGCCCGATCCCGCTTCCATCGGCAGCGCCATGGTGGGCGGTATAGTGTGCAACAACGCTTCGGGCATGAATTGCGGCGTGCATGCCAACTCAGACCGCATGATGGTGAGCGCCCGCATCATCCTCACCGACGGCACCATCGTCGACACCGGCGACGAGAAGAGCAAGGCGGCCTTCCGCCAGTCGCACCCCGAATTTCTCAAGAAGATTGAGGACCTGCGCGACAGGGTGCGGGCCGACAAGGAACTGGCCGACCGTATCAACCATAAGTACAAAATCAAGAATGTCACGGGTCTGAACCTGCGGCCGCTCATGGCCTACGACGACCCCTTCGACATCATGGCCCACTGTATGGTGGGTTCGGAGGGCACCCTGGCCTTCCTCTCCGAGGTCACCATGAAGACCCTCTACGACTACAAGTACAAGGCATCGGCCATGGTCTACTTCCTCACCATGAAGGAGAGCTGCGAGGCCGTGGTGGCCATGAAGAAACTCAAGGCGGGCGACGAGGACCTGAAGATGAGCGCCGAGAATCTGGTGGTGAAGAGCGCAGAGATGCTCGACTACATGTCGCTCAATTCGGTCGACGACCCCGTCTACCTGCAGTACAAGAAGGATGTCGATGCCGGCAAGATACCCGGCGTGGAGCCCGGCGACTACCACAACCTCACCGCCATCCTCACCGAGACCAAGGGCATCACCCATGAGCAGTTGCTCGACAAGATTGCACAGGTGAAGGAGTGCCTGAGCCACTTCAACCTCTACATTCCGGCCGATTTTACCGAAGACCCCGCCGTCTACGGCAAGTACTGGGCCATACGCTCCGGCATCTTCCCCTCAGTGGGCGGCACACGCCCCGTGGGCACCTCCTGCCTCATAGAGGATGTGGCCTTCCACATCGACGACCTGCCCGAGGCCACCGTGAAACTGCAGAAACTCATTGCCGACCACGGCTACTCCGACGCCTGTATCTACGGCCATGCCTTCGAGGGCAACTACCACTTCATCCTGAACCAAAGCTTCAAGAGCGAGAGCGAGGTGCGCCGCTACGAGGAGATGATGCGCGACGTGGCCCGGCTGGTGGTCGAGGAGTACGATGGCTCGCTCAAGGCCGAGCACGGCACAGGACGCAACATGGCGCCCTTCGTGAAGTATGAGTGGCGCGACAAGGCCTATGAGGCCATGAAGGAGCTAAAGGCCATCTTCGACCCCGACGGACTGCTCAACCAGGGCGTAATCTTCAACGACGACCCCGAGTGCTTCATCAAGTGCCTCAAGCCGCTGCCCGTGCTCGACTACGACTTCGACCGCGTGCCCGACGGAGGCGCCTACCTCAAGCTCGAGGGCGGAAAAGTGTCTACCGCCAAGGAGACCATTGATGCCGTGAAACGCGCCAACAAGTGCATAGAATGCGGATTCTGCGAGGTGAACTGCATGTCGTGCGGACTCACCCTCTCCTCGCGCATGCGTATCGCCGTGCAGCGTGAGATACGCGACCTGGAGAACAGCGGCGCCAACCCCGAGCGGGTGGCCACTCTGAAGCGGCAGTACAAGTATTACGGCGACCAGACCTGCGCCACCGACGGACTCTGCTCCACCTCCTGCCCCATGAAGATCAATACCGGCGAACTGACCCACCTGATACGCCAGATGGACATGCTCGACAACAAGAAGGGATACAAACTGGGCGAGTATGCCGCCAACCACATGACCGGCATCAAGTCCGGACTGCGCGTGGTGCTCGATGTGGCCAACCTCGGCCATACGGTGCTGGGCTCCTCGCTCATGACCGGCATCTGCAGCGGACTGAACAACATGATGGGCATACCCCTCTGGACCACGGCCATGCCCAAGAAGAAGAGCCAGCCGAGGCCGGGCTCGCATGTGGGCAAGGCGGAGGCCGATGACCTGAAGGTGGTCTACTTCCCCAGCTGCATCAACCAGACCATGGGCCTGGCGAAGGGCGCACCGGTCAAGAACTCGCTCGTCGACGAGACCTGCCAGTTGCTCAACAAGGCCGGCTACGAGGTCATCTTCCCGCAGGGAATGGACAAGATGTGCTGCGGACAGATCTGGGAGAGCAAGGGCATGCTCGACATCGCCGACCGCAAGAGCGGCGAACTGGAGGACGCCCTTTGGGAGGCCAGCGACCAGGGCCGCTACCCCGTGCTGTGCGACCAGAGCCCTTGTCTGCACCGCATGAAGAAGGTGATGAAGAAACTGAAGCTCTACGAGCCTGCCGAGTTTATCATGACATATCTGAAAGACCGTCTCGAATTCCATCCCATCGACCGCCACATCGCCCTCCACCTCACCTGCTCCACACGAGAGATGGGGGTGAGCCAGCAGCTCATCGACCTGGCACGCCTGTGCAGCCACAATGTGTTCCTGCCCGAGGGCGTGGGATGCTGCGGCTTTGCCGGCGACCGCGGTTTTACCTATCCCGAGATGAACAAGTATGCCCTGCGCAAGCTCCGTCCGCAGATAGAGAAGCACCACATCGAGGTGGGCTACTCCAACAGCCGCACCTGCGAGATTGGTCTGCAGACCAATACCGACATCCCCTACATGAGCATCATCTATCTGGTGAACGAGTGCACCACTAAGAAATAGCACGGCCGCCAGTGGCTACATGCCGGCAGCAGACGGACCCGCTGAAGCCCGTCTGTTGCCGGCTTTTCATCTTTTGCACATTTCATCTGTGCGGAGAGGACAAAAAATGGAAAATTTTGTCTAAATTTGCAGACACGATAAAAAACCAATCTACCTACGACAAATGAAAGAAAAAGCAATGAACCAGAAACTGGTGGTGCGCCCCATTGTGGGCTGCCTCACCCACTCCCATTTCTGGGAGGGCCCCTGCCGCGCAGGCTATGCCAAAGACATGACACCCGAGGCTGAAGATGCTGCCGCCACCGCCGCCTTCGAGGCCGCCAAGGCGCAGCTGGCCCAGGCCACCCCCGAGATAGAGATGCTGCCCGCCGTCGACGCCCGCTACGATGAGAAGTTTGTGGTGCCCCGCGAGGTCTATGCCCAGATAGAGGAGGATATGGACCGGGTAGACTTCTTCCTGTGCATGAACTGGCGCATACCCAAGCTGGAGCGCTACCGCAAGACGGTGGTCATCATGCAGAACGGCAACGAGGGAATCGACTTCGCCGCCTACTGCCGCTCCATCGGTGTGGAAGCTTATGTGTGCATGGACCTGGCCGACCTCAACGAACTGGCCCACCTCCTGTGGGTGCGCAAGGTGGTGGCCCACACGAGGGCTCTCGTGCTCACCCACGGCAGCATGCCCACCTTCGGCCTGCAGAGCGTGATACGCGACCCTGAGCTCATACGCCAGCGCTACGGCATGGAAATCGTGAAACTGCCCTTCCGCGACATCTTCAGCTATATGGACCGTGTGACCGACGACGAGGCGCGGCCCATCGCCGAGCGCATATGGGGCGGAGCCTTGGAACAGAAAGTGCGCAAGGAGTGGTTCATCAACGATATCAAGTATTACCTGGCCGCCAAGCGCATGATGGACGACTACGACTGCAACGCCTTCTCCACCGCCTGCCATGAGCTTTGCACCAGCGAGATACCCCAGCAGCGCAAGTTCACCCCCTGCACCTGCCACTCGCTGCTCAAGGACGAGGGCTACCCCAGCGGCTGCGAGGAAGACCTCAACGCCCTGCTCGCCATGACCATCATGCAGGCCGCCGCCATGCGCCCCGCCTTCATGGGCAACCCCAATATGGAGACCGACGACCTGCTGCGCATACACCATGCTGTGCCGGCCCTCTGCATGAACGGCTACGGCAAGAAACCGCTGCGCTACAAGCTGTGGGCCTTCACCGGCCAGGGCTTCGGAGGCAAACTGCAGGTCGACTTCACCGAGAACGAGGAGCAGTATATCACGCTGGGACGCTTCAACCCCATGGCCGACACCATCAGCGTGAAGCGCGGCGAGGTGCTCCGCTCTGAGTTCGACGAGGTGTATTGCTCGCCCTATTACTACATCAAGATGAACGATGCCCGCGGATTCATGCATCAGTTGGCTGGCTTCGGCCATCATCAGGTGCTCATCTTCGGCGACTACACCCGAATGCTGCAAAAGATAGGACGGGTGATGGGATTCAAGGTGATGGAGCACGTATGATATACCTCAACCAGGCTGCCACCTCCTTCCCCAAACCGCCCGCCGTGGTCGAAGCCGTGGCCGGGGCGCTGCAGGAGATGCCGGCCGGGGCGCTGCGCAGCACACTGGCCGACAGCCATGACCCGGCGCCGGCCCTGCGCACCCTCATGGCCTCGCTGCTGCACACGCCGCATGCCGATAGGATTTTCTTCAGCAGCGGAGCCACCGACTCGCTCAACCGCCTCATCGGCGGACTGGGGCCTGTGCGTATGGCAGTCTTGGCCGACAACCACAACAGTGTGCTGCGGCCGCTCTTCAATGGGGTGGGCCGCTTGCCCGACGTGCTCATCAGTGTGGACCAAGTAGAGCATTTGGAGGCCGACTGGCTGGTGGTGCCCCACTGCTCCAATGTCACCGGCACCGTCTATGATTTGGCCCGTCTGTGCCGCACCGCCCATGCACGCGGTGCCAAGGTCTTGGTCGATGCTGCCCAGAGCGTGGGCTGCGTGCCTGTCGATGTGGAGGGGTGGGGCATCGATGCCCTCGCCTTCACCGGCCACAAGGCGCTGTATGGCCCGCAGGGCACGGGCGGCTATTATGTGAGCCCCGATGTGGCGCTGCGTCCCACTGTCTTTGGCGGCACGGGTACCAACAGCAGCATTCTACAATATGATGAAGATGCCTGGGAATATGAGCCCGGCACGCCCAACGGCTCGGGTCTGGCCGGCTTGCTGGCCGGGGTGCGCTATGTCATGGAGCTGGGTGTGGAGCATATCCAGCAACAGTTGCAGTGCGCCATCGTCCGCCTCATAGCGGGGCTTGAGCGCCTGCCCTATGTCAAGGTTTACCCCTCGGTGAGCGGTGTGCAGGGCCCGCTGGTGAGCTTCTGCGTGGGCAAACTGCAGCCGGCCGATGTGGGCTACATCCTTCAGAATGTCTACGGCATCACCGTGCGCACCGGCATGCACTGCGCGCCGCTTGCCCACCGTTGCCAGGGCACCGCTCCCTACGGCACGGTTCGTGTGAGCCTCTCCACCTTCAACACCCCCCATGACATCGACGCCCTCCTGAAGGCGCTTGCCGAGATTACCTCGCAGCTATGAAGATATTGCGCATCACTCCCTCGCCCGAACCCTGCGTAGAGGCCGGCTGGCACGCCTCGCAGTATTATCTCGACGGCCCTGTCACCAAGCAAATGGTGCTCTCGCTCCGGCCGCTGGGCAGCCTGCTCCTGTTGGAGCACCTGCGTCAGCCTTTTTTCAAGATAGAGAGCCACCACTACATGATAAAGGGCCTGTTGGGCGACACCAGTCTGCGGGTGGCCCTGCATCGCGATTATCAGCACGAGGCGGAGCGAATAGAGCGAATAATCACCGGCTCTGCGGAAATATAGCGGGAAAAAGGCGTCCACTTCGGCTTTTTTGGCTATTTTTGCAGAAAAATACAGATAATCACAAAAATGACTACACTTTATCCCAAACTTATCACCGACGCCCTGTCTACCGTCATCTATCCCGGAACAAAGAAAAACCTCGTGGAGAGCGGCATGGTCGACGACAATCTTCGCATCGACGGTATGAAAGTGTCGTTCTCGCTCATTTTCAAACGCGATACCGACCCTTTCCTCAAATCCACACTGAAAGCGGCCGAGGCCGCCATCCACTATCATGTGGACAAGGATGTGGAGGTGACCATCACCCCCGTCTTCGAGTCGAAACCGCGCCCTGAAGCAGGAAAAATGCTTCCCGGTGTGAAGAACATCGTGGCTGTGAGCTCCGGCAAGGGTGGTGTGGGCAAGAGCACCGTAGCGGTGAACCTGGCCGTGGCGCTGGCCCGTCTGGGCTATCGTGTGGGACTGCTCGACACCGACATCTTCGGCCCCTCGCTGCCCAAGATGTTCGGCATGGAGGGAGAGAAGGTTTACTCCGTAGAGGTCGACGGCCGACAGCTCATCGAGCCTGTGGAGAAATTCGGTGTGAAGATGTTGAGCATCGGCTTCTTCGTACATCCCGACACGGCCATGCTGTGGCGCGGCGGTATGGCCTCCAATGCCCTGAAGCAGTTGATAGCCGACTCCGACTGGGGTGAACTCGACTATTTCATCCTCGACACGCCTCCCGGCACGAGCGACATTCATCTCACCCTGCTCCAGTCGTTGGCCATCACGGGTGCCGTCATTGTGAGCACGCCTCAGAAGGTGGCGTTGGCTGATGCGCGCAAGGGTATCGACATGTATCAGAACGACAAGGTGAATGTGCCCATCCTCGGACTGGTGGAAAACATGGCATGGTTCACGCCTGCCGAACTGCCTGAGAACAAGTATTACATCTTCGGCCGTGAGGGCTGCAAGCAGTTGGCGCAGGAGCTCGGCATACCTTTGCTGGCTCAGATACCGGTGGTGCAGAGCATCTGTGAGAGTGGCGATGAGGGAGCCCCTGTGGCTCTGAGCGACTCCATGACCGGCCTCGCCTTCATCAACCTGGCCCAGAGCGTGGTGACGGTGGTGAACCGCCGCAACCGCGAGCAGGCGCCCACCCAGATTGTCGGCGTCACCAAAAAATAAGCGTTTTCGTATCTTCCACTACAATAAGGATTAAGACTTGCCTTTGTTGCTACCATTATTGTTGCCATTGATGGCCGCAAAAAAACATGGGGCTTGGAAAGACGCAAGGCCACACTGACACACTGACAAACAGCCGCCTTCTGCGCAAAATGTGCGGAAGACGGCTGTTTCAATGTTTTTTTGTTGCATTTTGTTGGGCGGCATCTTACTTTTGTGTATCTTTACCCCCAAAAATAGAAACCTCTTTATACGGATGCTTATGAAAAAGACTGTCTTTTTGTTTTTGATAGTGGCACTCCTCTCTGCCTGTGCCGTTTCGGAACAGACCAAGATGGAGAGGGCCGCCAGAAAGGAGTTGCTGGCCAAACAGGTGAGAGAGGGTATCGAAAACCGCCATTTCACCGTCGACGTGCGCATGGCGCACCCGCTCAGGGGACGTCCGCTACAGCTCTCCTCACCCTATGACCTGGAGGTGAAAGGCGACACCATCGTGTCGTATCTGCCTTACTTCGGGCGGGCCTATTATGTGCCCTACGGGGGTGGAAAAGGGCTCAACTTCGTGGGCAAAATCACCTCCTACGAAGTGGCGCAGGGACGCAAGGGCGAATACCTCATCTCCATGGGCGTGGACAATGAGGAGGACAACTTGCTCTATCTCGTGACGCTCTTCGACAGCGGCAGCGCCACCGTCGACGTGGCGTCGAAAAACAGAGACCGTATCTACTTCACCGGTGACTTCAATCCTGATGCCAAATGAAAAAATTGTTCTTGATGGCCCTCATGGCCTGGCTGCTGTTGCCGGCGCTCTGTCGGGCTGATGGCAGCGACGCACGGCCCATGCGCTATAAAATGGATTATGTGGCGGGTGCTTATCTCCGGAAGAGCGGCTCCACCCTGCATTTCGTGACTGCCGACCTGGAATGGCCGGCATGGATCAATGCCGGACGGCCGCAGACGCTGATGAACCATCTGGCGGCCAAACTGTTCGGTAACACCGATTTCGCCGTGGCCGACGGATTCGACAGGTATCTCGACAGCCTGGGCGAACCGCTTGAGGCAGTGCCCGACGATGACGCCGCACTGAACAAGGTGTACCATACGCTGGAACTCAAGCTCGTAGAGTATTCCACCGCGCGGTATATCTCCTTCCGTATCATGGCGGCCGAAAGGAATGCCAAGAGTCATCAGGTGAGGTCGATAGTGCACCATATCTTCACCTACGATATCGTAAACGACAAAATCCAGGGCAAAACCGACTTGCTGAGAAAGATTTGTTTCGAGGGCAACGTGGCCTACTATGATTTCATGAATCTTGTGCGACTGCAAACTCCATCGGAATACTGGGAGGATGAGCGTTTCTACAGCATGGGATTCCCGCAGGAATTCTGCCTGATGAACGACGGACTGGTATGCGACCTCGGTTTCACCACCTACGACAGTCCAGCCAATCTGCTTGTCTTCATCCCTTATAAAGAGGCTTACGACTATTACACCAAGGCGCTGAAAAAACTGCTCCAGGCGGAGGCGCGGCTGAACCCCGTAGAGCCGGTGGCGGCTCAGACGCCGGCCAGTGAGGCCGTGGACACAACGATGGTATACAATGTGGCGGAGGAGAATCCTGTCTTTCAGGGAGGGCAGGACGAAATGATAAAGTTCATGACCGATAACCTGCGGTTCCCGCCTATCGAGGAGATGCTGGAGATAAAAGGCAGGGTGGTGCTGCAGTTTGTCGTGGAGCGCGACGGAACCGTCTCTACTGTCTCGGTGGTGGGGCCGGCATCGCCAGGCTACGACCGCGAGGCGGTCAGAGTGGTGAAAATGATGCCGCGGTGGACTCCCGGCAAAATAGGCGGACAGAGCGTGAGGACGCGCATGTCGCTGCCCATAACATGGAAACCGCAATAAAATGTTGTGATGGATATGGTTTATGTAAGACGAAACAACAAAGACTATGGCCCGTACGATGATGCGGCGCTCGTGGACTATGTGAACAGAGGGGTGGTGGTGAAGCAAGACATACTGCACGACCCCATCAGCGGCCATGACACCACGGTGGCGGCCTACATCCGACAGAAGGGGCTGCACTGCAGGGTGCAGCATGCCGGCAGTATCGCCTCGCAGCTGCATAAGATAGGCGGCGAACTCATACTGCCCAAGGAGAGCATGACCGACCGCAAGTGGCTCTCCGACAAGAAGATGCTCATGCTGGCCATCGTAGGACTGGCACCATCGCTACTACTTGTGCTGCCGCTGGGCGAGGTTGGGGTATTCTATTTCATCGCCCTCTACTTCTCCATCATCTGGGGGCTCTTCTTCTATTATCTCTTCAAGACACCGCAGGTCACCCTCAAGGCCACGGTCAATGTGTTCTTCCTCACACAGTTGTTCGTCTTCGTGGTGTGGGGGGTATTCGGACTGGTGCGCTTCAATCCTTTCTATGCCCTGCTGGAGTCGCCTTTCCCGCTCGACCTCATCGGGTTCGTGCTGGGCGTGGGACTCATGGAGGAGTCGGCCAAGATTGTGCCGCTGCTCTTCCTGCGCAACAAGGCCAAGGAGCCGCTCCTGCCGCGCACACTGGTGTATTACGGTCTCATGTCGGGCATCGCCTTCGGTGTGTTCGAGGGGGTGCAGTATCAGCTCACCGTCAATGCCGAACTGGGCTATACCGAGGCCTTCTACCTGAATATAGCCCGGCTCACCAGCCTGCCGTTCCTGCATGCCATCTGGTGCGGCATAGCCGGCTACTTCATTGCTTTTGCCAGCCTCTATCCCAAATACCGCCGCTCGCTCTATTTCCTGGCGGTGGCCGTGCCGGCCACGTTGCATGGCCTCTACGACACCTTTTGCAACAATTTCGTCATCTTGGCGCTGGTGGTGTCGTTCGTGGGGGTGTTCCTGCTCATGGCCTACCTGGAGAAGAGGGTCGACTATCAGTCGCGCCTGCGCTCCTGATGCTTAGACGTATATACAGCAAAGAGGAGGATTTGCAGCCGTCTGCAGGCAAATCCTCCTCTTATCGTATGGTCGGGATGTCAGGCCATGTGATTACATGGCCCAGCCATATTTCTTGATGATGTCGGCGTATTTCGAACCAAACTGCTGCGGGGTGATGACCTCGCCCTTCTCGTTGTAGAACACGCCTTCTTTCGGGTTTCCGTTCTTGTCCATCTCCACCTCAAATGCTTTGGTACCGTTTGCGTGGAGAATTTTCACACGCACCAGCTGGCCGCTGTCGGTCTCTTGGCAGAAACGGTGTTCCTCGTCCCATATCTCACCAGTAAGGGGCATGTCGGTGCTGTCGGTGGCCAGTGATGAGGTGGTGTCGGAGCTCTCCGTAATGTTCACGTCGTTGATCTTGTATTCTTTCTTGCACGAGGCAAAAACCAGGAGCAGCGCTCCTATGATGACTAATCCGGTCTTTCTCATGTCTGTTTGTTGTTTAGCGGATGATTTTTTTATTGACGTTCATTCTAAAACCAGTTCCACGGGGCAGTGGTCGGAACCCATAATCTCGTTGTGGATCTCGGCCGCACTGACGCGGTCGGCCAGCCGGTCGGACACCAGGAAATAGTCGATGCGCCAGCCGGCGTTCTTCTCGCGGGCCTTGAAGCGGTACGACCACCACGAGTATTTTATCTCGTCGGGATGCAGAAGGCGGAAGGTGTCGGTGAAGCCCGACTCCAGCAGATGGCTGAACTTGGCACGCTCCTCGTCGGTGAAACCGGCGTTGCGGCGGTTGGTCTTCGGGTTCTTCAGGTCTATCTCCTGGTGGGCCACATTCATGTCGCCGCACACCACCACGGGCTTCTTGGCGTCGAGCGCCTGCAGATAGGCCAGGAAGGCGTCTTCCCATGCCATGCGGTAGTCGAGGCGGCGCAGACCGTCCTGCGAGTTGGGGGTGTAGACGGTTACGAGGTAGAAATCGTCCATCTCGAGGGTTATCACGCGGCCCTCATGGTCGTGCTCGTCCACACCGATGCCATAGCTCACCGAGAGAGGGGTGTGGCGCGTGTAGACGGCGGTACCCGAGTAGCCTTTCTTTTCGGCGTAGTTCCAGTAGGAGGTGTAGCCTTCCACCTGCAGGTCGAGCTGCCCCTGCTGCATCTTCGTCTCCTGCAGGCAGAAGAAGTCGGCGTCCAGTTGGCCGAAGGATTCCTCAAAGCCTTTGCCCACACAGGCGCGCAGACCGTTCACATTCCAGGATATCAGTTTCATGGGCGGTGTCTCTTGGGCGTTGGGTGGTTATTTGGTGCCTCCCAGCAGGAAGATGCCGTTGCAGGTATAGGCGGTATAGTCGATGGAGATGTCCTTCACGAGCACGTAGGCGCTGATCTTGGGCTGGCTGAAGGCGCCCGAGGTGTAGACCACCACCTGCTGTCCATAGCTGTTGTAGGCGTTCATGCTGGTGGCATAGTTCAACATCACCTGATGGGTCTTTCCCTCCAGTTCTACCTGGAAAGAGAGGCTGTTCTCTTTCGGCACCATCATGAAGGTGTAGTAACCGCCGTCTTTATTGATGTTCCAGAAGGGGTGCAGTACGGCGTTGAAATGCTGGTCGGGAGCGGCTTTCAGCACGGCTTTGGCGGTACTGTGAGATACGCTGTTGGCCAGACAGCTCACCGGGAAGGCGGGTATGCTCAGCACCGAGTCGGCGGCTGTCACATACCAGGTTGTAGCCACACTGTCCATGGCATGGGTGGTGTCGTTGTCGAAATACACGTGTCCGTTGTAGAAGCCCTCCATGGCGTTCATTTGCTGGGTCTTCTCTGCCGGAGTCAGCACTGCGGTCACTTCGTCGTCGTCATCGTCGCTAAGACAGGAGGTGAGGGCGAAAGTGGCGATGGCCATGCAAAGCAGGCACATCATCATGGTTCTCAATTCTTTCATATACATTGTTTGATTTTATCTTCACTATAAACGCATTTTCCCTGTCTTTCTTGCATTCGGGGCCGTGAAAAAATCTTACTCGCCGCGGAGTAGGTTCATAAACTCCTGGCGCGTCTTGGCCTGGTTGAAGGCTCCGCTGAAGTCGCTCGTCGTGGTCACGGCGTTGATTTTTTCCACACCGCGCATCTGCATGCACATGTGGCGGGCCTCAATCACCACCATCACGCCGAGCGGATGGAGTGTGTCCTGGATGCAGTCCTTGATCTGCTGCGTGAGCCGCTCCTGCACCTGAAGGCGGTGGCTGAATATGTCTACCACACGGGCTATCTTGCTCAGTCCGGTGATGTAGCCATTGGGAATATAGGCCACATGGGCCTTGCCGTAGAACGGCAGCATGTGGTGCTCGCAAAGCGAGAAGAAATTGATGTCCTTCACGATCACCATCTGGTTGTAGCTCTCCTCAAAGAGGGCGTCGGTGAGCACTTTATGGGCATCCTGCGTGTAGCCGCGCGTCAGTATCTGCATGGCCTTGGCCACACGCATGGGGGTTTTCTGAAGACCCTCCCGCTGGGGGTCTTCGCCCAGCAGATTCAGTATGTTATAATAATTAGTCGCAAGGGCGTCGAGACCCTCGCGGAATTCTGTCTCTGGATTCATCTCGTTTAGTTATTTGTAAGTACGGGTGATGAGCGAGGCTTTCACCACACAGGCACTGCGGTAGCCCAACTTCTTGAGCTTCTTCACCAGTGCGGTGGCGTCGTCCTGCTTCTTGAAATTGCCGATGCGGCAGGCCCAACGGGGTGAGTAGAAATGAACATAGACGGGCAGGGAGGGCATCTGCGATTTCATCTCCTGACCCACCTGCTCGGCCTTCATCTTGTCCTCGCGGGTGTTGCCGCCCGACCATACCT
This sequence comes from uncultured Prevotellaceae bacterium, assembly GCA_902777645.1. Taxonomy (GTDB): domain Bacteria; phylum Bacteroidota; class Bacteroidia; order Bacteroidales; family Bacteroidaceae; genus Prevotella. The sequence continues at coordinate 76,722 of CACYUZ010000003.1, forward strand.
GCACCATGTAGCCGTCGATACGGCGGCCGCCGCGCATCACCTTCTTCACCGAGCCGCGGCTCGATGTGGTGGCGGTGGAGGAGTATTCGTCGCGCTGCTTCATGGCTTCACGGCGGGCTTCCTCTTTCAACTTCTCGTCTTCACGGCGCTGGCGGGCACGCTCGCGCTCGCGCTCGGAACGGGTACTGGCCTCGTCGGTCTGGGTGCTGCGGCTGGTGGAGCTGGCCTGACTGCTCTCGTGCGAGGCGGGACGGCTCTCTGTGCGGCTGGAGGCCGACTGCGACTGGCTGGAAGAACTGGGCTTGGCCTCGCTCTTCGACGAGGCGCTGCTTTCCTTCTGCTTGTTCTTGCCGTTTACCAGATTGCTGATGTCGTCGCTCTGCTTCACTGAGACCGATCCCTGGCCTTGTCCCTGGTTCTCTTTCTGCAGATGGTCCAAAAACGACTGGGCGCTCAAGGGAACCGCACAGAAGAGGACCAGAGACAAGGCAATGATTGTTTTTCTCATCATAGGGATGGTTTTGGATGTTTTCTTGACTTATTTCCAGGCGTCGATGATGCCCTTGAAGTCGACTGCTTTCAGCGAGGCACCGCCGATAAGGCCACCGTCGATGTCGGGCTTGGCGAAGAGCTCCTTGGCGTTGCTGGGCTTGCAGCTGCCGCCGTAGAGGATGGTGGTGTCGTCGGCTACCTGGGCACCGAACTTCTCGCACACGATGCTGCGGATGTAGGCGTGTATCTCCTCGGCCTGGTCGGCAGTGGCGGTCTTGCCGGTACCGATGGCCCAGATGGGCTCGTAGGCGATGATGATGTGGCTGAACTCCTCGGCGGTCAGGTTGAACACGCTGCCCTCGAGCTCGGCTTTCACCACCTCGTTCTGGATGCCCTGCTCACGCTCTTCCAGGCTCTCGCCGATGCAGAAGATTACCTCCAGGCCGTTGGCCAGGGCCAGCTGCACCTTCTCTTTCAGGATGGCGGGGGTCTCGCCATAGTAGCCGCGGCGCTCCGAGTGGCCCAGAATCACATACTGTGCTCCGGTGCTCTTCACCATCTCGGCCGACACCTCACCGGTGTAGGCACCTTTGTCCTTGTCGGCGCAGTTCTCGGCACCGAGACCTATCACGGTCTGGTCAAGGAACTGGGCAATGCTGGCCAGATGGATGAAGGGGGTGCAGATCACCACGCCGCAGTTGGGCTTGTCGGCCTTCAGATTGTCGTTCAGTTCTTTTGCCAGGGCAATGCCCTCTTGCAGGTTCATGTTCATTTTCCAGTTGCCTGCTACAATTTTCTTTCTCATTTGCTTGATGTTTTATGTTTGGTTGTTTTGGGTGTTTTCTTCTTTCGCAGCCATTGGGTCCACGCCCACGTCCTGTCGGCCAGCGTGAGCAGCAGCAGCGGAAGGGCAAACCAAAGCAGGATGCCCACTATCTTGCGGGCGGCCGTGTCCTGCGCCATCCGGCCCAGCGCCGTCTGCTCCAGCGGCCGGGTGGCCTGCTCTTGCTCTATCGAGGGCAGCCGGTTGTGGCTCCACTTGTTGAGCACCACACCGCCCTTGAGCAGCAGCAGTCCGGGGTTGCTCCGGATGATGGTCTTCAGCGTCGTCTCGTCGGTGATGCAGAAGGGATACTCGGCTCCCGTCAGGTCGCGCCAGCGCTCTATGGCGGCGTCGCCGCTCGCCGTGAGGCAATAGAAGGGGTAGCCATGCTCCTGGGCATACTCATACAGCTGGTCTATCTCGCCGAAGTTGGTGTCGCTGGCCTTGGCCAGGTTGGGGGCGATGAGCAGGAAGGTATAGCCGGGGTCGTGAAGCACGCTGTCTGTGATGTCGTCGCCCGTCTCCCGCTCCTCGATAGAGAAATCGTGGATGGGGGGCTCATAGCCCTCGGCCACCTTCACCGTGCGGCTGTCGATGAAAGTCCACGTCGAGTCGGGGTAGTTGTCGAGGGTGAACTCTTTCTGCTCGCCGTCTTTCTCCAGGATAAACGTGGTCTCATATTGGGGTGGCTGCTCGCCCTCGGGTACGGTCATGCCGGCGGGTAGGTCGGCGCCGATGTGGTAGGGGCGGAAGTCGAACAGCGGCAGGTAGTAGAGGCACCACAGGCTGATGGCGAGGATGAACAGGATGGTGTAGTTCACCACAATCCACTGGTTGCTCTTCGAGATGAAGCGTACCATCTGCAGGGGCCAGCGGGCCACCACACTGATGCATGCCAGCAGCACCACGTTCTTCAGCAGACTCTCCTTGCCGGTCATGGGCAGCGCGTCGCCGAAACAGCCGCAGTCCTTCACCGGCTCCCAGAAGGCTATCCACACCGTGACAAGCGTCATCAGCACCATGAAGCACAGTGCCACACGCGAGGTGAGACGGCGGTGGATGGCAAAGAGCAGCAGCAAGCCCAGGGTGAACTCTATCGCTGACAGACCCACCGAGGCCGACAGCGTGAGCCAGTCGGGCAGCAGATGCCCCATGTGCAGGGCGGTGGCATAGTCCTGCAGCTTGTACTGGGTGCCCAGCGGGTCGATGGCTTTCACAAATCCGGAGAGAATGAAAGTCAGCGCCGTCACCAGCCGGCACACATTCACCAATATGTACTTGCCTTTATTCACGCTGCTCGCCCAACTTGATCAGACCGAAAACGGCGTAGTTGATGATGTCCATGTAGTTGGAGTCGATACCCTCCGACACGGTGGTCACACCGCAGTTCTCCTCTATCTCCTTGATGCGCTGAAGCTTGGTCAGGATAAAGTCGGTGTAGCTCGAGGTGCGCATGGAGCGCCACGCCTCATCGTAGTCGTGGTTCTTCTTGCGCATCAGCTCAAGGGCAGAGGCGGCAAAGTGGTCGTAGAGGACAAGGGCTTCGGCGGGCGTCATGTCGGTGCGGTCGGCATAGCCCTTTGTCAGTTGGATGAGCCCTACGAGCCCGTAGTTGACCAAAGCGGCAAACTCGGGGCGGATGCCTTCGCCCACCAGCGACTCGCCGCACGTCTCCAACTGCCTGATGCGCTTCGCCTTGATGTATAGCTGGTCGGTGAGCGACGAGGGGCGAAGTATGCGCCACGAGGCTCCATAGTCGGCCAGCTTCTTCTCGAAGATACTGCGGCATTCGGCCATGGCGGCACTGAATTGGGCCTCGGTATGTGTGAATTTGCTCTCCATGTCTCTTTTTTTTACGCTGCAAAAGTACGCATTTTCGGCGAATTCACCAAAGAGCGGGCTCATAATTATGGATTATTAAACCCAAATCGGTCATTATTAAAATATTTGGAATATTTACACGTTTTTTTCACCTTTTCGCTCTCCTTTCGGCTTTTTTTGCTAATTTTGCGGCTCCCAAGCGATTTTCTATCCCCGCCGCAAGGCCACACGAACCTGCCAATACTGCTTAGAATGAAGGATTATACAGATGCCGAACTGGCAAAACTTCTTGATAACAAATTGTTTAGACTGCTTTCTGAGACGGCCGACAGCCTCGGCGTGGAATGCTATGTGGTGGGGGGATACGTGCGCGACATCTTCCTGGAGCGGCCTTCTGATGATATCGATGTGGTGGTGGTGGGAAGCGGCATCGAGATGGCTGAGGCCTTCAAGAAAAAACTCGGCAGCAGGGCCCGACTGTCGGTGTTCCGCAGCTACGGCACCGCGCAGGTGAAGTTTAAAAACACCGAGGTGGAGTTCGTGGGGGCCAGAAAGGAAAGCTATCACCGGGAGTCGAGAAACCCCATCGTGGAAAACGGCACCCTCGAGGACGACCAGAACCGGCGCGACTTCACCATCAATGCCATGGCCATCTGCCTCAACCACGACCGCTTCGGCGAACTCGTCGACCCCTTCGGCGGACTCGACGACCTCTTCGACGGATACATACGCACACCGCTCGACCCCGACGTCACCTTCTCCGACGACCCCCTGCGAATGCTGCGCTGCGTACGCTTCGCCACCCGGTTCAAATTCTATATCGACGAGGAGACGTTCGACGCGCTGGGACGCAACGCCGAGCGCATCAAGATAGTGAGCGCCGAGCGCATAGCGGTGGAGCTCAACAAAATCATGATGACCGAGACACCCAGCACCGGATTCGACTACCTGCACCGGAGCGGACTGCTGGCCATCATCCTGCCCGAGATAGCAGCACTCGACGTGGTGGAGACACGCAACGGACGGGCCCATAAAAACAATTTCTACCACACCCTCGAAGTGCTTGACAATGTTGCGAAAAATTCAGACAATCTATGGCTCCGGTGGGCGGCCCTGCTGCACGATGTGGGCAAGCCGAAGAGCAAGCGCTGGGACCCCGTGGCCGGATGGACATTTCACAACCATAATCTCATAGGGGCCAAGATGGTGCCCACCATCTTCCGCCGACTCAAACAGCCGCTCGACTACCAGATGAAGTATGTGCAGAATATGGTAGAACTGCACATGCGACCCATTGTCATAGCCGATGCGGAGGTGACCGACAGTGCCGTGCGCCGGCTGCTCAACGATGCCCAAGACGATATCGACGACCTGCTCCTGCTGTGCGAGGCCGATATCACCAGCAAGAACCAGGTGAGGAAACAGCGCTTTCACGACAACTACCGACTGGTGCGCGAGAAGATTGAGGAACTTAAGAAAAAAGATTACAAACGCCTGTTCCAGCCCTGCATCGACGGCAATGAAATAATGCAGATTTTCGGCCTCAAGCCATCGCCCGAGGTGGGCACGCTGAAAACCTGTATCAAGGATGCCGTGCTCGACGGCAAGGTGCCCAACGAACGCGAGGCGTTGCTCGCCCTGCTTTTGGAGAAAGGCAACCAGTTGGGCTTGAAACCCGTCAGCGGCGAATTACTGTCTTAATCGCTCTCTTTGCTTATCCAATTTTCTTTTTATGTGGCCATTTCTTCTGCTTTCGAAGAAATACCACATAATAATTGTTAAATTATTCTTTTCCAACTTTTCTGTTGTCGGAAAATAAGCTAACTTTGCATTTTAAAAAGGTGTTTTCTATAGGTGACATATGCCTATAGTTGTAGCAAGAAAGAATCAAAAACAACACATAAGATTATTATCAGTTCAATTATGAGAATGAAAAAGTTTTTATCGGTAGCTGCCATCTCCGCTCTGCTCGTGTCATGCGGTGGTGGCGGTGGTGGTATGAATTTCGGCGACAATGAGTTCCCCGTACGCACGGTCGATACGCAGAGCGCCCAGTCGCAAGTCTCCTATCCCGCATCCATCAAAGGTGTGCAGGATGTGGAAATCAGACCCAAAGTTTCAGGATTCATCACAAGAGTGTGTGTGCAGGAGGGACAGTTTGTCAAGGCCGGCCAACTGCTCTTCGTCATCGACAATGAGACCTATCAGGCTGCCGTGCGTCAGGCACAGGCCGCTGTAAACCAGGCACAGGCCGCCATCAATACGGCCGAGGCACAGATGAACACCGCCAAACTCTCGTTCGAGAACACCACGCAGCTCCATGCCAACGGGGTGGTGGGCGACTTCGAACTCCAGTCGGCCAAAAATACCTACAACAGTGCGCAGGCACAGGTCAACCAGGCCAAGGCCGCGCTCGGACAGGCACAGGCTTCGCTCGCATCGGCCAAGGAAACACTCAGCTTCTGCTATGTGAACAGCCCCGCATCGGGTGTGGTGGGCACATTGCCCTTCAAGGTGGGTGCACTGGTGAGCGCTTCGAGCGCACAGCCCCTCACCACCGTTTCGAATATCAGCATGCTGGAGGTCTATTTCTCGATGACAGAGAAAGACATGCTCGACCTCACCAAGACCGCAGGCGGCATAGGAGCCGCTGTCAACTCCTTCCCGCCCGTGCGCCTGCAGCTGGCCGACGGTTCGGTCTATCCCCATCAGGGCGAGGTGGCCAAGATGAGCGGTGTAATCGATGCCGCTACAGGTTCGGTCACCGTCATCGCACGCTTCCCCAATCCGGAGAGCCTGCTCAAGAGCGGCGGCTCAGGACGTGTGGTGGTGGAGCGCCACAACAATTCGGCACTCGTCGTGCCGCAGGAGTGCGTGGCCGAGGTGCAGGACAAGCACTTCGTCTATCTGCTGGGCAGCGACAACAAGGTGAAATACACCGAGGTGACCGTCGACCCGCAGAACGACGGCACCAACTTCGTCATCCTCTCCGGCATCAAACCCGGCGACAAGTATGTCTCGGCCGGTATCTCCAAACTCTCCGACGGCATGGAAATCAAACCCATCACCCCCGAGGAGTATCAGAAGAAGATCGACGAGGCCACACAGCTCGCCTCGAAAGGCACTGCCAAAGGCGTGGTCGAAGCCTTGTCGGGAAAGAAATAAGTTCACTTAACCGTTGACAGCAGATATTCAAGATATATGACTTTTACAACATTCATAAAACGCCCGGTACTCTCGACCGTTATCTCTGTGGTGATCGTCATCCTGGGATTCATCGGACTGGCCACCCTGCCTATCGAGCAGTACCCTGATATAGCACCGCCTACCATCATGGTGCGCACCTCCTATACCGGTGCCGACGCCCTGACGGTGATGAACTCGGTGCTCGCTCCCCTCGAGGAGAGCATCAACGGTGTGGAGGGCATGGACTATATGACCTCGAGCGCCGACAATATGGGTTCAGCATCCATCACGGTATTCTTCCGACAGGGACTCAATGCCGATATGTGCGCCGTCAATGTGCAGAACCGTGTGCAGCAGGCACAGGCACTGCTGCCCGCCGAGGTGACAAGGGCCGGTGTGATGGTGCTCAAACGACAGACCTCGCAGGTGGTGATGGTGTCTATCTCATCGCCCGACGGACGATACGACGATGAGTTCCTCACCAACTACAGCGACATCAACATCGTGCCGGCACTGAAACGTGTGCCGGGCGTGGGCGATGTCATGTCGCCGGGTATGAAGACCTACTCCATGCGTATCTGGCTCAAACCCGATGCCATGAAGCAGTTCAATCTCATGCCGAGCGACATCAGCGGACTGCTGGCCGAGCAGAACATCGAGGCGGCACCGGGCTCCTTCGGCGAGCGCTCCAATGTGGCCTATGAGTATTCGCTCCGCTACACCGGCCGACTCAAGACGGCCGAGCAGTTCGGCAATATCATCATCCGAAGCGACAAGGACGGCAACACACTCCGGCTCAAGGATGTGGCCGACATCGAACTGGGCGGTCTGCAGTACTCCGTCTCGATGAAGAACAACAACTGTCCCTCCATCATGGCCATGGTGCAGCAGACACCGGGCTCCAACGCCAACGATATCGCCAAGCGCGTGAAGGCCGAGATGGAGAAACAGGCCAAGAACTTCCCGCCGGGACTCGTCTATGAGTACAACTACGATGTGACGGAGTTCCTCTATGCCAGTATCGAGGAGGTGGTGTTCACACTTTGCATCACCCTGCTGCTGGTGTTCCTCGTGGTGTATGTCTTCCTCCAGGACTTCCGCTCCACCCTCATCCCGCTCATCGCCGTGCCGGTGTCGCTCATCGGTACCTTCTTCTTCCTGAAGATTATCGGCTTCTCCATCAACCTGCTCACCCTGTCGGCACTACTCCTGGCCATCGCCATCGTGGTGGACGACGCCATCGTGGTGGTGGAGGCCGTGCACGCCAAGCTCGACCAGGGCTACAAGAGCGCGCTCACGGCCTCAATCGATGCCATGAACGAGATTTCGGGTGCTATCATCTCCATCACGCTGGTGATGGCGTCGGTGTTCATCCCCGTGTCATTCATGGGCGGCACCAGCGGTACGTTCTACCGTGAGTTCGGTATCACCATGGCCGTCTCAATCTTTATCTCGGCGCTGAACGCCCTTACGCTCTCGCCGGCGCTCTGCGCCATCTTCCTGAAGCCGCACGACGCCAACGGCAAGGAGCGCAAGATGTCGATGATTGACCGCTTCCACACTTCGTTCAATACGGCTTTCGACAAGACGCTCGACAAGTACAAGAACTGGGTTACCAAGTTCGTGCGCAAACCGCTCATGGCAGGTCTCGCCGTGGTGGTGGGCATCGTGGTGCTGGTGTGGAGCATGAGCACCACCAAGTCGGGACTCGTGCCCGATGAGGATACCGGCATGATCTTCTGTACCATCTCCATGCCGCCGGCCACCTCCGTGGCACGCACGCAGCAGGTTATCGCACAGGTCGACTCCATCCTGGCCGCCAACCCGGCCGTGATGTCGCGCGAGCAGATTCAGGGCTACAACTTCATCGGTGCCGCCGGTTCCGACCAGGCCACCTTCATCTGCAAGCTGAAGCCCTTCGAGGAGCGCCAGAAGGGATTCTGGTGGAAACTCTCCGGTCTGTGGCAGGGCGACGGCTTCTACCGCTTCCTCATCAATCCCTACGACGCACGCATGGTGCTGGGCATGTTCTACAAGCAGGTGGCTTCCATCAAGGATGCGCAGATTCTGGCCTTCGCACCGCCTATGATTCCCGGATTCTCCATCAACAACGGTGTGTCGCTGGTGATGCAGGACCGTACGGGCGGCACACTCGACCGCTTCTTCCAGGTCACCCAGGACTATCTGGCCGAACTCAACAAGCGGCCGGAGATCCAGATGGCCATGACCTCCTACAACCCCAACTATCCGCAGTATATGATCGATGTGGATGTGGCCAAGTGCAAGCAGGCCGGCATCTCGCCCGCTACCGTGCTCACCACGATGCAGGGCTACTACGGCGGACTCTACGCCTCTAACTTCAACTCCTACGGAAAACTCTACCGTGTGATGATTCAGGGCACCGTGGAGAGCCGTGCCACACCCGAGAGCATGAACAGCATCTTTGTGCGCACCCCCAACGGCATGGCGCCCATCAATGAGTTCTGCAACGTGAAGCGTGTCTACGGACCCGCAGGTGTGAACCGATTCAACCTCTTCACCTCCATCAACGTGACCTGTAACGTGGCCGAGGGCTACTCTACCGGTGAGGCCATCAAGGCCGTGGAAGAGGTGGCGGCACAGTCGCTCCCCGCTGGCTATACCTACGACTACTCGGGTCTGACCCGCCAGGAGGCCAGCTCCAGCAATGCCACCGCGCTTATCTTCCTGCTCTGTTTCATGTTCATCTACCTCATCCTGAGCGCACAGTATGAGAGCTACATCCTGCCCCTGGCGGTGGTGCTCTCCGTGCCCTTCGGTCTGGCCGGCGCTTTCCTCTTCACCAAGCTCTTCGGCCACTCCAACGACATCTACATGCAGATCTCGCTCATCATGCTTATCGGTCTGCTCGCCAAGAACGCCATCCTTATCGTGCAGTTCGCACTCGAACGCCGCCACACCGGTATGGCCATCACATGGTCGGCCATCCTCGGTGCCAGCGCCCGTCTGCGTCCTATCCTCATGACGTCGCTCGCCATGGTCATCGGTCTGCTCCCCATGATGTTCGCCAGCGGTGTGGGCAAGAACGGCAACCAGACACTGGGAGCGGCAGCCGTGGGCGGTATGCTCATCGGTACTATCTGCCAGATATTCGTGGTGCCCGTGCTCTTCGCCATCTTCCAGCGTCTGCAGGAGAAGTTCACGCCTATCAAGTTCGAGGACAGCACCAACGAGGAGGTGACCGCCGAGTTGAAACAATATGCTCACAAACGCAGCGACTATACGGTCGAGCAATAATACCTTAGTGATATGAAGATGAAGAAAACCATGTTTCTGGGCCTGCTCTCGGCATCTCTCCTGATGTCGGGATGCGGCCTGTACAATAAATATCAGCGCCCCGACGTCAATACCAAGGGGCTCATACGCGACAATGTATCGCTCACCGATACCCTCGTGGCGGTAGACACCACCAGCTTCGGCAACCTGCCCTGGCGCAGTGTCTTCACCGACCCGCAACTGCAGAACCTCATAGAAACGGCACTCGACAACAATGCCGACCTGCTCAATGCCGCACTCAACGTGAAGATGATAGAGGCACAGCTCATGGCCGCCAAACTGGCCTTCGTGCCCTCCTTTACCTTCGCACCCTCGGGCACCATCGCCTCGTGGGACGGCAACAAGCCCACCAAGACCTATCAGCTGCCCATTGCGGCCAGCTGGAGCGTCGACCTCTTCGGCAACCTGCTCTCACAGAAACGCGGCGCACAGATGTCGCTCCTCGGCATGAAAGACTACCGCGTGATGGTGCAGGCCAATGTAATCTGCGGGGTGGCCAATATGTACTACACCTTGCTCATGCTCGACCGCCAGGTGGCCATCGTCGACGATATGACCCAGCTCACCAAGGACACCTGGGAGATGATGAAACTGCAGATGGACTTGGGACGTGCCCGCAGCACCAGCGTGCAGAGCGCAGAGGCCAACTACTACAGCGTGCAGGCGCAGGCCGTGGACCTGAAGCGCCAGATACGCGAGGTGGAGAACTCGCTATCGCTCCTGCTCGGACAGCCGGCACAGACCATCGCACGCGGCAAACTCGAAGACCAGTCGCTGCCCTCCAACTTCAGCACCGGCGTGGGCATTCAGCTGCTCGCCAACCGGGCCGATGTGCACTATGCCGAGATGCAGCTGGCACAGTGCTTCTACAATGTGGAGACGGCACGCAGCCGCTTCTACCCCAGCATCACCATCAGTCCTACCGGCACCTTCACCAACAGCGCCGGAGGCGCAGTGGTCAATCCCGGCAAGTGGCTCCTCTCCGTGGTGGGAAGCCTCACACAGCCCATCTTCCAGCATGGTGCCCTCGTGGCCGGACTAAAAGTGGCCAAGGCACAGCAGGAACAGGCCTACAACACCTGGCAGAACGCCATTCTCAAGGCGGGCAGCGAGGTGAGCGACGCCCTCGTGGCCTACAACTCCTCCGAAGAGAAAAGCCGTCTCGAGGCCAAGCAGGTGGAGACACTGCAGAAAAACGTGGAGCACACCCGTATGCTCTTCAAAAACAGCGGCAGCTCCTATCTCGAGGTGATAGCCGCACAGCAGAGCCTGCTCAATGCCCAACTCTCGAAAGTGGCCGACGACTTCTATAAGATGCAGGCCGTGGTGAGCCTCTACTCGGCTCTCGGCGGCGGCGGAAAGTAAGGGCACATGCGGTCCTCAACGTATTACTACCTTCAAAAAAAGAAACATTATTATGGCAAGTGATATCAGTCCAAGAGCAGAAATCGACCCGAAAGCAAAAATCGGCGACAACTGCAAGATTTTCCCCTTTGTCTATATAGAGGGCGACGTGGAGATTGGCGACGGATGCATTATCTTCCCCTTCACCAGCATACTCAACGGCACTCGTATGGGCAAGCGCAACAAGATTCATCAGGGTTCTGTCATCGGGGCCCTGCCGCAGGACTTCGATTTCCGGGGGGAGAAGAGTGAGCTCATCATCGGCGACAACAACATCATCCGTGAGAATGTGGTCATCAACCGCGCCACACACACCGGCGGACAGACCGTGATAGGCAACGACAACTTCCTCATGGAGGGCGTGCACGTGTCGCACGACACCAAAATAGGCAACAACTGCGTCTTCGGTTACGGCACGAAGATAGCAGGCGACTGCTTGATTCTCAACGGGGCCATCCTCTCCACCAGCGTCATCGCCAATGCGGGCGTCAGGGTGGGAGAGGGCGCCATGATACAGGCCGGCACCTCCTTCTCCAAGGATGTGCCTCCTTACATCATCGTGGGCGGCAACCCCGTGAAGTATGGCGGCGTCAATACCACCATGCTGTCGTACTACGGCATCGGCGAGAAGGTGCAGAAGCACATAGGCAATGTCTACCGACTGGTGTTCAACTCTCAGAACAGTGTGTTCGATTCCGTGCTCCAGATCAAGGAGCAGGTGCCCGACAGTCCCGAGATTCAGAATCTCGTGCATTTCATGGAGAACACCCATCTGGGTATCGTCACCAAACTGTAGTTTTCCAATCACCATAAAAAAACCGATGTGTCCTCAGTGGACACATCGGTTTTTTTATGGTGATTGGAGTTGTCCGGAGGACCTCCCTCTTTATCTCCAACTGTTGTACACGTCGCGCGCGCTCTCCCGCTGGGCGGGGTTCGTGCCGTAGTTCACCGACACTTCAACCGAGAAACTGGGCGAGAAGTTGTAGCGCACACCGCCGCCCACCACATCGCCAAGGGCGTGCATGTCGTAGAGCGGACGCGGCACGAGCCGGTCGTTAAGCAGACTCTTCTTGCCATATACGAAGGCTTCCCAGTGCTCGTCGAAACGGTAATTCAACAAAGCGCTCACACCGGCCTCGCGGTAGTTGCTGTGGGCCCAGTACACATTATTCATATAGCCGCCCACAGCCAGTGACAACCGGTCGGTGAGCGGCGCCACATAGAGGGCCGAGAGCGACTGGGCGAAACCTACGCCATGGCGGGCATGCTTGCCCACCTCGCCGAACACCGAGGCGCCGATGCTCACGTTGAGGCCTTTGTGCAACCCCCAACCGCACCATTCGTCCCACGACAGGGGATAGTGCCACAGACCGCCCGCATAGCCGTAACCGGCGGTGAGGGGCAGGTGCAGACTGTCGGCCGGCAGACCGGGACGCACGTCCACCCCGATGGGCTCGTAGTAGGAATGGAGAGTACTGCCGGGGCGCTGCGTCTCTTGTAGAGGGGCCGACTCCATTTCGGCTCCTTCATCCACCGGTTGCGGCACAACGATTTCCACATCCTGTGCCGAACTGGCCAGCGCCAGACTCAGACTTATGCCTGTCAGTATTCCTTTCAGTTTCATTCCTAATTGGGTTTTGATGCAAAGATATAGCTATATCACCAATCTTCCAACCTTTTTAACGCATTTTTCGGCATTTTATCATTGGTTTATCCCCTGTATCGATTATCCGGCCCTCAATAGGCCGTTTTTCCGATTGATAGGCTGCTGCCGACAAAAAGTAGCACGGATAAAACTTTTTTCCCATATTATCTTGCAAAAAGCAAAAATATCATTAAATTTGCAGCATAATACTATTGAAATAGCAACTTAATATTTTAATACATGAAAATCGGTTTATTTATCCCCTGTTATGTGGATGCCGTCTATCCTGAGGTCGGTGTCGCCACATACAAACTGCTCAAGCATCTCGGGCTGGATGTAACCTATCCTCTCAACCAGACCTGCTG
>CACYUZ010000004.1:0-89558 GCA_902777645.1 uncultured Prevotellaceae bacterium
CAACCATCAATTTGTGACCTGAAACGTTTGAATCAAGAAAAACGCATGAATATCAGAACTTTGAGCTATGTCTCATCCTGCAAAATGAGCTATAGGTCTCATTCCTAATGACCGATTAGGGTTAACAATTCAGGACTTAGAACTGCACCAGAAAATATTAGAAAAAACCCGCCGGCCTCACGGTCGGCGGGTGTGCAATCTGAATCCGTTTAAAATTTCAATGGAAATCTGTTAAGTTTATTTAGTCTGGTCTTTGAGTTCGGCGGGGACAGTGGGCATGGCACCATTCTGGGTGCACACGAAGGCACTGACCTGCACGGCGAGCCTATGAGCCTCGGCCACGGGCTTGCCACTGAGGATGGCGGCGCAGAAAGAACCTGTGAACGAGTCGCCGGCGCCTACGGTGTCGGCCACCTCCACCTTCGGTGTCTCCTGGAACGACATCTGGCCCGGTGTGAACACATAAGAGCCGTTGGTGCCGCAAGTGAGCACGAGCATATCGAGGTTGTACTTGCCCAGGATGAGCCAGCACTTGTTTTCCATATCGAGTCCGGGATATCCGAACATGCGGCCTATGAGGACGAGTTCCTCATCATTGATTTTCAGTACATTGCAACGACGCATGGACTCCTGGATAACCTCCGGGGTATAGAAGTTCTGGCGCAGGTTGATGTCGAAGATCTTCATGCAGTCGGCAGGTGTGGCATCAAGGAACTTCTGAATGGTGGCACGCGACACGACATTGCGCTGAGCGAGCGAACCGAAGCATACGGCGCGGCAGTTGGCCGCCACCCGCTGGATTTCATCACTGAAGGGGATATTGTCCCAAGCCACATTCTCCTTGATATCGTAGGTAGGGATGCCCTGCTCGTCGAGGGTCACCTGCACGGTGCCGGTGGGATAAGGCACGCGCGGCATGAGGTAGTTGAGTCCGTGCTCACGAAGCGATTCGATGGTTTCCTCTGCGAGCCGGTCCTCGCCCAGTGCGCTGACTGCCACAGTATTATCGCTGCCGAGGAACTGTCCGGCATGGTAAGCGAAATTGGCGGGCGCGCCACCCAGTTTTTTACCTTCGGGAAGAACATCCCAGAGAGCCTCACCGAGGCCAACAATCAATCTTTTATTTTCCATGGTGCATATTTATTTTTTGATGTTTCTGATATAAGTGAAGAGATAGAGCACGCCCACTGCCATGATGGCCACAGCACCGGCCTGTCCGACAGCATCGCTGGCGAAGCCCATGAGGAGGGGGAACACAGTGCCGCCGAAGAGACCCATAATCATGAGGCCCGACACCTCATTCTGCTTCTCAGGCACAGAAAGGAGCGCCTCGGCGAAAGCCATGGAGAAGATGTTGGAATTGCCATAGCCCACGAGCGCGATAGCCGTGTAGAGCACCGCCTTGGACTGTCCGCCAAACATGAGCGCCATGCTCACCGCCATGAGCACCACGCTGATAATGAAGAACCAGCGCGTCTTCATGATGCGGAGGAAGAAGGAGCCCGTGAGGGCACCGATGGTACGGAAGATAAAATAGAGCGAGGTGGCGAAGGCGGCATCATTGAGCGACATGCCCACGCGCTCGATGAGCAGTTTGGGAGCCGTGGTGTTAGTGCCCACATCGATACCCACATGGCACATGATGGCCAGGAAGGAAAGGAGCACGATGGGCTTGCCCAGAAGGCGGAGACAGTCGACGAACGACGACGACTTGCCCTCGGTCATCTCCTCATGAATAGGTGTGACCCAGAGGAGAGCCGAAGCCAGCACACCCACGACGAAATAGATGAGGAAGAGCACCCGCCAGTCGTAGCCGAAAGACGGTATGATCTGTGTGGCCCCCCACATGGCCAGGTAAGGAGCGAGGAAAGAGGCGATAGCCTTGACAAACTGTCCGAAGGTGAGTGTGGAAGCCAGGTTCTTGTCGCCGATGATGAGCATGGCGAGCGGGTTGATACTGGTCTGCATGAAAGCGTTTCCTATGCCGAGCAGCGAGAACGCCACGAGCATGAAGCCGAAGCTATGGCCGATGAGCGGTATGATGAGCGACACCACCGTGATGATGAGGGAGAGGAGCACGGTCTTCTTTCGTCCAATCTTGTTCATGAGCATGCCCGTGGGCACGGAGAAGATGAGGAACCAGAAGAAGACGAGCGACGGGAAGATGTTGGCCACGGAGTCGCTGAGGTTGAGGTCTTCCTTGACATAGTTGGATGCGATGCCCACGAGATCGACGAATCCCATGCAGAAGAAGCACAGCATCACCGGGATGAGGTAGATAGATTTGTTTTTGTTTGCCATGATATAGGAATGTTATTTGATTGCGTAAACGGTAGCCTTAGCCTTGTTGGTGACCTTGAGGGTGTTGTAGGGCTCAGTGGGGAACACGAGGTTGGTCATGGCCATACGTCCCTCTGCATCGAAAGCCTCGATGCTGCAGCGGTCGACGAAGATGCGGAGCTGACGGATGTCGCCATGCACGGGCGCCACGGTCTTGGCGGGGAAAGCCTCGCTGAAGTTGCTCACGCCGGCCTTGTTGCGGTCCATGGAGAAGGTGTTGGCAGCAGCGTCGTAGGCGAGCACCACCTGCTCACCCTTGGTGTTGGAGAGTGTGATGGTGGAAGAGCCCTTGAGGTCGACCACAATCTCACAAGTCTGCTCGGGGCGCTTAATCTTTTTGCCGCGGAGCTGGTCGAGCTCGCGTGAGGGAGTCACACCACAGTAGTACTGTCCCTCATGCTCGAAGAGGTCGAGGTCGCGGGGCACCGAGTTGGCGCTGCGGAACTGCATGGTGGGCACTTGGTTGGCATACTGCCAGTTGCTCATCCAAGCCAGTGCGATATGACGTCCGTCGGGTGCATTGTCGAAGGTGACGGTGGCATAGTGGTCCTTGCCATAGTCCATCCAGCGTGTGTCTTTCTGGTCGCAGGTGAAGCGGTGACCGTCGAAGTCGCCCACGAAATACTGTGTGGCCGAGCCTCCGAAGGGTCCACCGGGGTTGATGTTGCAGATGAGCATCCACTTCTGCTTGTCGGTGCCGCGCACCTGAAGCTTCATGAGGTCGGGGCACTCCCAGACACCCTCATGGCATCCGAAGCCCTTGCCGAAGCTGCTCTCATAAGTCCAGTCCTTGAGGTTGGGCGAGGAATAGATGCGCATCTCCTGACCGACGGCCAGGATGAGGTTCCACTTCTGAATCTCCGCATTCCAGAAAGCCTTGGGGTCGCGGAAGTCGGGCTCATTGCTGGTGAGGATAGGGTTGGCAGCCCATTTGCGGAAAGTCATGCCATTGTCGGTGGAGACAGCCATCGACTGTGTCTGGTTCTGATGAGCCGAGGTATAGAAGGCCACGACAGCATTCTGTCCGAAGCCGGCCGTATTCTTCTTATCGACCACGCAGGAGCCGCTGAAGATGGTGCCCAGGGCATCGGCCTCGATGGCATTGGGCTGCGTTGTCCAGTGAATGAGGTCGGTAGAGGTAGAGTGGCCCCAAGTCATATTCTCCCACTGCGAGCCGTAGGGATTGAGCTGGAAGAAGAGGTGGTAGACCCCATCCTTATAGAACATACCGTTGGGGTCGTTCATCCATCCGTAGGCCGGTGTGTGGTGATAGGCGGGGCGGAATTTCTCTCTATTGGCCGTATCGAAGACATCCGTCTGCTTCATTTCCTTCCAGCAGAGGAAGTCCTTGATGGAGCCTGTGGAGCGGCGGTCGCCGTGGAAGTTGATATCAAGGAGCACGTTCTTGCCTCCAAAGCGCTGTATGTCGAGGGGCACGAAATAGTCGATTTTGTCGGCGGCCAGTTTCACATTGAACGTCTGTGCGACATTGTTGTCGACGATGACCCTGACGTTGGCAATCTCCTCCCGCTCCTGTACCGGGAGCAGCAAGTAGCGGTTGGAAACATCGACACGCAGCATGGCATGATTGTCGCTCAGCATCTGAGGCGACTGTGCCCAAGCAGTAGTGGCCATGATCACTACCACCAGCGAGGCAAGAATACGTTGTAGTTTCATATAAAATGTCATAGTTATTAGACGAAAATCGTTGTTCCGATGCAAAATTGCAAAAAAAAGGCAAAAGGCACTATCAATTTTGATACAAAAGATGAAAAAAACCGTTCAGCATCACCAAATGTATCAATATTTGCCTATTTTATGATGACATCGAGGGTAATATGCAGCGTGACCTCCCTGCCCTGTACACGGGTGGTGACAGGATAGCTGATGTGCTGCAGGCCCGTCTTGGCATCGGCAGCCGGTGAGAAGACCACCGGTATGCGCTCCTGGCGGTTGTCCTCGTCGCGGTGCAGCACCACCACCTGCAGTTCGCGTTTGGCTCCCCGCTGCATGATGCCCAAATCGAAGCGGTCGGTGGAGAGACGCAGCTGGTCGCAGACCCTGACCGGGAACTGGCGAAGGAGCCCCATGATTCATGAAAGGGAAATAATAAAGGTCAGGACTTTCTCATATCGCCCGGCACCACGCCATACTCATCCTTGAAACATTTGGTGAAATAAGACGGCGAGGTGAATCCCACCTTATAGGCAATCTCGCTGACGGTGAGATCAGAGGCGAGGAGGATTTGCTTCGCCTTGGCCAGGCGTGCCTTCCGGAGCCAGTCGACGGGCGTGGTGCCGGTGAGCGCTTTCACCTTGCGGTAGAGCTGCACCCTGCTTAGTCCGAGCTGCTGTCCGATAACTTCGACACTGAGGTCACTGTCGGCAAGATTCTGCTCGACCACATTTTTGAACCGTTCGATGAAAGTATCGTCGATATTGCCGCCATTCGGCTCGGGTGCCGGTTCAGGTTTGGATAAGTTGTCGGTGGGAGCGGCGGGTTGGGTAGCGGGCGTTTCGGCACCCCACAGATTCTTGAGTTGTCTACGGCTCTTGAGCAAGTTGTCGATACGCGCGAGCAGGAGTTCGGCCGAGAAAGGTTTGGTGATATAGGCATCGGCCCCACTCTCAAAGCCCTCAATCTGTTGATTGTCCATAGCACGGGCCGTGAGCAATATGACCGGTATATGGCTGGTAATGAAATCGCTCTTGATGTGCTGGCAGAACTGCAGTCCGTTCATGACCGGCATCATGACATCCGACACGATGAGGTCGGGCACTTCACGTCTGGCCACATCGAGGCCCTGCTGTCCGTCGGCCGCTTCCATCAGGTCGTACCGATTCTGCAAGATGGTACGCAGATAAGCCCTGATGTCGGCATTGTCGTCGACAATGAGAAGAGAGGGTTTCGCAGCATCGGAGGAGACGCTTGTGGATTCCAACTGAGAGGCAGATGGAACAGGCTGGCTTGCTGTGATGGCGTCAATCTGCTGAGCGGAAAGGTCATCGCCCGGCTTCATGGTCTGCGCATTGAGCAGCTTATTGACCAAATTGGTGAGCTGGTGCGTGTTTCGCTGCACGATATCGAAGAGGCCGGCGGTGGCAGGAGCAGCCCGGCGGATATCGTCGGTCTGAGCCAGTTGCTCGAGCGGTCCCTCGATGAGTGTGAGCGGCGTGCGCAGTTCGTGACTGATCTGGGTGTAGAAGTCGAGTTGGGCGCGCTCCATGAGCCGGCGTTCACGATTGAGACGCGCTTTCTGTCTACGGTAGAAGCTGAATCCCGCCACCAGTGCGAGAAGCAGGAGAATGAAGCCCACCGCAAGAAGATTGATGACACGCTGATTGGAGAGCCGATTCATGTAATCAGTGGCTTTGAGATTAAGCTGGTCGAGTCGGTCCGACTGCCGGGCAAGTTCCTCGTCTTGCATGTAAAGCACATTGGCATTGTCGCGTGTGACGAGTGCCGACATGAGGTGAATTTCCTTTTCATAAGGATTGCCCTCGAGTATGTCGACCGCCAGTTGGAGGAGTTGGTCGCCATGGGTAGGATAAATATAGGAAGCCTCGAGCAACGAGTCGCGCACCAGCTGGATGCCCCCTTCGGCACCGGGCAGTCCATCAATGCCGCAGAAGAGCGGCAGACGAGCCCTGTCGATTCCGTTCTGCAGCAGTGCCCTTCGGGCGCCCATGGCCATACGGTCGTTCTGTCCGAAGACGAAGTCGACCGACGCATCCTTGTTATTCTTGCAGAACTGCGACATCGCCTCGAAAGCGCTCTGTTCGGTCCAGTCGCCCTGCAGCGTGTCGACCACCGTGATGCCCGGGAACTGCCCCATGGCATCCATGAAGCCATTGTGGCGTTCGATGGCCGGCGAGGAGCCTTTCAGGCCCTTGATTTCAATCACCCTTCCCTTTCCTTTCAGGCAGGAAGCGATGTATTGTCCCATGACGCGCCCCATCTCATAGTTGTCGGCGCCCATATAGGCTGTATACTTCTGCGAATTCGTTTTTCTTTCGAACACGATGACCGGAATCCCCCGGTCGAACGCCCTGTCGATGGCCGGTGTGATGGTAGCCACCTGATTGGGGGCCACAATGAGGAGGTCGATTCCCGTTTCGACGAGGCTGTCGATTTGCTGTATCTGTCTTTGGTCGCTGTCGTAGGCGGCCGCAAAGCAGAGTTCCACATTGTCGTGGAAATAGGTGCCCATTCTGAGTTCGGCGTTCTGTTTCTCCCGCCAGATGTCCTCAGAGCACTGTGAGACGCCCACTTTGTACTTACGTCCCCCCTGGGAGCAGGACACAAAGAGAGTCACAAAGAGTATAAGTATAGGATATATATACCTTTTCATTAGTGTACGGATTCTGTATACAGATAATATGGCGCAAATTTACTAAATTATCACGGAAAAAGCAAAAAAAAATGTAAACTGATAGTTGTCTACTGTTTACAAAAGACAGAAGAAAGGAATGAAGATGAAAGAGCCCCATCAGCTAAATAGTTTCGAAGTTATGGCAAAAAAATAGACAAAACATGACAAAAACAACACATTGGCACACGTTTTGAAATAAAAACCGTAGAATTGCACCATACGCCAGCCGACTGCCTACCCAATCTCTTGACAGAGCACTATTTTTTGACTCAAATACCTAAAATAAACTTAAAAGATCAACAACACAGGATACAGAAGAATGAGACAACTGAAAATTTCGAACTCAATTACCAGCCGTTCAGAAGAAGCCATCGCCAAATACCTGGCCGAGATAAGCCGCTACCCGCTCCTCAGTCAGGAAGAGGAAGTGGCCCTGGCCCAGGCTGTGGCCCGCGGTGGCGAGGAAGGCGAGAAAGCCAAGGAAAAGATGGTGAACAGCAATCTGCGCTTCGTGGTGAGCGTGGCCAAGCAGTACCAGCATCACGGTGTGGGTCTGACCGACCTTATCAACGAGGGCAATATCGGTCTGCTGAAAGCTGTGGAACGCTATGATGTGACCCGCGGTTTCAAGTTCATCTCCTATGCCGTGTGGTGGATACGTCAGAGCATCATGCAGTGCATCGGTGAGAACAGCCGCATGATACGTCTGCCGCAGAACGCCAACGGTCTGCTGAGCAAGATATACCAAGCCTCGGCCCAATTTGAGCAGGAGCACCACCGCAGGCCTTCGGTGGAAGAGTTGTCGGAACTGACCAAAATAGAAGAGTCAAAAATACAAGAAGTGCTGAAAGGCGACCTGAACTCCATCAGCATAGACACTCCGATGGCCGATGACGACGACAGCAACACCCTGCTCGATGTGCTGAGCAGTGAAGACAGCCCTACCGACCGCGGTGTGGACAAGGAATCGCTCACCTACGATCTGGAGGTGGTGATGGCCAAAGTGCTGAGTTATCGTGAGATGCAGATACTGAAGGCATTCTACGGCATAGACGGTCCGGCCAAGGGTCTGGACGAGATAGGCACCGAGATGGCCCTCACCCATGAGCGTGTGCGCCAAATACGCGAGAAAGGCATCGCCAAGCTCCGCGACAGCGCCTACAGCAAGAAATTGGCAAAATATCTGGGATAAACGCCCATCGGTCATTCATTAGGGATGAGAGGAGCTGTGCAGGATGCTATTTTATGATTTTTAAGAGCTATTATCGTCAGATAGCAGGCGAATATCGGAAAAAAAGCGTACTTTTGTAATCGAAACAGAGAATCGACATGCAAAATCAGACGAAGGCAGGCGTTGCCCTGTTTGTAACAACCATCGCCCTGCTCTCCTATACCTACATAGCCTTTATGGGCACGGAATACATGGTGGAAGGCGACCATGCCAAGGCGATAGGCCTGAGCCTGCTCTTTGTAGTGCTGCTGACTTGGGGTCTGCGCACGATGTGCAAGAGCAAGGCCTCCCGCAACAAGCGGCGCGGTCTGCCTCTTGAGATAGCCGCCATCGGTGTAACCTTTGGCACCCTGCTGGCCGGCAGCATCCCCTTCAACCATTTTCTGTATGTAGCCGACCACCAGGAAGCCGTTCAGTCATCGATACAGACCATTACGCGCTGTGTGGGTGAGACCGACAGCCTGTATACCGACTATGCCGACACCCGGCTACGCCGCTACAACCAGTTGCTCTACAAAGAGAACTACAAAAGCAAGAAGCGCAAGGCCATGACCCAGAGTCTGCGCCGCCATCTGCTGCCCGAGGGCATCGACAGTGTGCGCCGGGAGCGCCAGGAGTGGCTCAGCACGGTGAAGAGCGGCAGTGTGTGGAACGTGTCGACTCCCCGCAATGTGCACTACATCACGAAAGCCGGCGAGGAGTGGACCAAACAATACGAGACCATCTCCAGCCTGATGTACAAAGGCGAGCAGTGCGAGCCCTTCAGCACCGAGACCGCCCCGGCCTCCATGTCGGTAGCTGCTGAGCTGGCCCATCTGAGCCAGCCCACACTTCATCCCGACGACCGCAGTGTGACCGTGACCCTTCTCTGCTGCCTGCTGGTGCTGACCACCTATTTACATATTCGTCGCCCGAAGAGCAAATTCTCGGGCAGTCACCGTTAAATCCATTCCTCCGTCATGACTCAGAAAGCACTGTTGGATATTGTCTTCTCCCCCCAAGGCTACACGCTGAAGGAGATTCAGGCCCTGGTGAAGACCGGCACGATGGAAGAAGGCCAGTTGGCCGCCATCTTCGACAGCGAGACGGCCCGGCAGTTGCTGTCGATGGCCGCCGCCTCCGACTTGCCGGCCACGAGCTATCCCGCCACCCCCGACGAGTGCAACCATATAGTGTTTTGGGGCGTTGAAGGCTCCGGCAAGACCACCGTGATAGGCACGCTGCTTGCTCTGCCCGGTTTCAGGGCCTCCCACCCGAAGCGAGAGCCCGCCGACGAACGCACCCTGCAGCTGCAGGCCCTGTTCCGCAATAGGCAGACACTTCAGGTACTGCCCAGCAACCCCACTCATGAAGGCGTGGTGCGCTACCCCACCCTGTACCGCAAATACCTTTTAGGCAAACGCTATCCCATCCAATTGACCGAAGCCCTTCCCGACACCCCCCTATGGGCAGTGGTGGACAAAGAAGCCGAGCAGGTGCATGTGCTGTGTATAGACTGCCGCCAGGACCTGCCCCGACAGATGGAACAACTGGAGCAGCTGGTGGACCGTCTTTCGGCCGAAGGCTATCTTGACCACACCAACGGCATCTACCTGCTGGTGACGAAGAGCGACCTGATGCAAGCCCCCCGCCACTACCGTGAGAACGCCGCTCAGGCCCTGGTGACGAGTAACATGCCCACCCTGTGGCGCAAGGTGCAGAACATCTGCTTCGCCAAGCAGATATACAATACGATGCCCATCGCCTACAGTGCCGGCGACTTTCTGCTGAAAGACGTGGCCGTGCTGAACACCGACGACAACGAATGCCTGATGCGCGAGGCCCTTCTGCCCAAATGCCAGCCCCGCCGCACCCTGCTGGGCCGTCTGCTCTCGAAGGGGAAACGGCATCACGCCGTGCTGGCAGCCTTCATTGCCATGGCGGCAGCAGGCTACGGCGCCTACAAGGCCTACGAAGCCATTGAGGCGCCCCCCACCACTCCCCTTCGTCCGTTCAACTACCGCACATACTTCAGCGGCCGTCTTCAAAGCATGGGCACCATGAGTTACGAAGAGAGCCGTTCGCTCTACGGCGAACTGGGTGAAGACCTGGCAGCAGAACGCACACTGCACACCACCCAAGGCTCCCCCATCCTATCCGCATCCGACTACCGCTATTGCGAGAGCCAGCTCACCAACCGTTTCGCCAAGACGGTGGCCAAGGAGTGCGCCCATGTGTTCAGCACGGAAGACTGGAGCCAGCACGAACAGCGGCTCCGCTCGCTGCAAAACCAGATAGAGGAGCTGAAGAGCCACGAAAGTCTGAGCAACAGCGACCTTGAGGAGCACGCCACCTATCTGGCCGACTACTTCACAGAAGTAAAGCCCCTTTTGGCCAAGAGCGAGCACTGCAGCAGCCTGGACGATGTGAACTACGTGACCGAGAACTGCGAGCAGTGGAAGAAATACCCCTACGAGAACGACACCCTGCTGTACAACCGCCTGCAGGAAGCGCCCGAAGCCGCCTACGCCAGTCTGGCCAGGAGCTACGAGAACAGCGCCAAGAGCAAGCTGGACCAAATGATGGAGCGTATGGGTTGGGTGCGCGACAATCCCTATACCACCGGCGTGCAGCAATACATAAACCGTGTGCGCAGCTGGTTCAGCGACGAGACGAGCGACCTGATAGACTCCATCGACGAGTTGCTGGAAGACCTTGACAGCAAGAGCGGCTACGACGAGGTGAAACGCAAGTTGGAACGCACCCGCCGCAGTCTGCAGAACGGATACGAAGAAACCCCATAACCCCCTCAAGATGAAACTGATAAGCCAACTGCTGAACAAGCTGAGCCTTGTGAGCTATAAAGACTCGAGCGGTCCCACCGCCACGCTGGTGGGACTGTTGCTGGCAGCCATCGTACTGGTGCTGTGCTGCTTCATGGTGCTGCGCATAGACAAGAAACTCGTGTTCACCATCGATGCGGTGGAGCTGGGCGACACCCACACCATCACGGTGGGCGAGAACAGCGGTGTGAGCATGCAAGGCGTTCCGCACGACTATCTGAAGATCAGCTACGCCGACGGCACCTTCACCTGGGAAGTGAACGAGCAATACCACGACTCGCTGCAATACTTCAAGATAAACAATGATAACCCCAACAAACATACTATCCGCGACGACGAATCGCAGTTGATACAGCTTCGGTTGCCCCTCGGCGAGGGCCAAACGAAGCAGTTGACCTTCACCGGCGCCGACATATGGAAAGACTGGCAGCAATTCAAGCGGCAGAAGGACGTTCAGCTGCGTCATTTCGCCGTTCGCCACCAGCTGCAGACAGACAGTGTGAGCCATGCCGACAGTCTGCTGCTCATGGCCCAGTTGCAGAAACACGACGTGCGCTCCTTTCTTGAGAACAACGACGGCAGCATCGTGCTCGTGATACTTGACGAGCTGACCCAGCTGACCGACGGCGACAGCACCTACTGTTACGCCCGCCGCGGCACAGCCAGCAACGACGGAGCTCACTCCGGTCACTGCAAGGTGCAATTTTTCGGTGTGGCCGACAACTGCTACATGGACAGCGGCGGTGAGAGCGGCTACTTCGACATAGGCGGTGTGAACTATGTGATGAAACCCACTGTGAAGCTGACCAGCTGGGGAGCCGGCCATGTGATGTTAAGCCACGACAAAGGCAACCTGATGCTCCGTTTCCCCCGTCCGGTGACCTATGTAGGCTCGGTGGACTCGCTGCGCAAGAAAAGCGAGTCGTCGAGCGGCATCATCACGCTGAAGCAAGACAACCGGTCGTATCCCACCAAGAGCGACCTCTATCTGCCCGCCTTCTCAGGCGCCATCAACTTCGACCTTTGCAGCATAGAGCTCTTTCACGACGGCGACAGCATCGTGCTGAGCGACAACAACCGTCACACCACACTGGTGCGAAACGGCAAGACCGCCTTCCTTCCCACCGCCCTTGTGCCCACCCTGCAGCGCACCACGCTGCAATCAGGTGGGGACCGTCTGCACTGTCGCTCCGGCTACATCAACGGCGGCTATGTGCTCAGCTACCTATGGCTCAGCCTGCTCACCTTCGGTGTGCTTCTCCTTCTTATATGGATTCCCGGCAGTCCGCTGCGCGTATCGGGCCGCCAGGTGCGCACCCTCTACAACCACAAGCAAGTGAGCCACTACCCCGCCTATCTGTCGATGCTGCTCACAGCCGGCATGTGCTACTGTGTGTGCAAGACCCTCATCACCCTGAAGCTGAGCTACACCTACCCCTATTTTGAGAAGCTCACCGGCATCACCCCCGTGTCCTCAGCCCTCATGCTGCTGCTCTTCTTCAGTCTGGCGATGCTCATCAACAGTCCGCTGCTCCACATACACAGCAAGCCCACCCGCAGCACCGGCCGCTGGATACTGTGGGCCGTATGCACCCTGCTGTGCGGCGGTCTGGCCGGCGCATTCTTCTATCTGCTCGACCCCGCCGTGAGCCAGCACACACTGCTCTCCTACTTCCAAGACGAAGTGTACAGTCTCTGGCCCTGGGACTGGCTCGATGCCTACGGCATCAACGACACCCACCGCAGTGTGGTCTATGCCCTACTCTTCACCGAGGTGGGCGTGCTTTTGGTATGGGCCGTGCTGAATGTGGGCTGGCGCCCCATCTCCAAAAACTTTGAACAGCTCTTCGCAAAATGGGGCCGCTGGTCAGAGAAAGTGAGCGGCAATGTGAGCCGCTGCTGGCACCGCTATGCCCCGTTGGCTGCTCCCAAGGAGTTGGCCGTGAAGCCATCCGACAACAAGTTGTTGCGCTACCTAAAGAGCTGCCCACGCCGTGTGCCCTTGGCCCTTCTGCTCATTGTCGGTGCCATCCTTGCCCTGGCCTTCATCGGTTGGAGCAAGGTAGTGATGGTGCTGGTTCTGCTGATGGCGACAGCGGTGATACTGTTCGACTTTGTGCACGACGCCCTGACAGGCGCGCTGAAGATACTCTTCCCCGGCCACCTGCTGCTGCTCGCCGTGCTGGCCGTAATCGGCAACCGCTTCGGTAACTTCGGCACCGCCTTCATCACCCTTCTGGTAGTAATGGGCATGACCCACGCCCTCTCGCAGGTGAAGATAGAAAAAGACGGCAAGTCGCGCCACACCCTATTCAGCGAGATGTTCATCATCACCGGCGCCTACATATGCGGAGCCATGGTGGGCGACAACGGTTACATGACCAACTATCTGGGCTTTGTGATGTGCCTCATTAGTTTCTACTTCCTACTGGAGCGTCCGCGCGCCTTTTCGGGCAACGTGAAGCGCGAAGCCCGCATAGAGAAGTGGTGGGTGAACAGCCTGCTCGTCTTCGTGGCCGCCGTGGTGCTGACCCTGCCCCTGTTGTGCAGCATGATTTTCAGTCCCGACAAGGTGGACTACAACCGACTGACCCGCCGTGTGCTACTCTACTCCAACTTTGAAGACCTGGAACGCAACGGCTACCGCTACAACGAGAGCGACGCCGAGTTTATGGTCATCATGAGCCACTATATGCAGGAGCGTTCGACCGACGACCCACTGTCGAACGACATCCACTTCCTTCACCCCTCCATCAGCACGGGGCAGTCGCCCGTGGTGCTCAACGACCTAAGTGCCCCCGCCGCCTTCTTCGGCGCCTACGGCACCATACCCACCACGCTGGTCTTCTTCCTGCTGCTCTTCCTCCTCATCTGGCTGGTGATGCAGTACAGTCTGTCGTATGTAGACAGTCTGCGTCCGCAGCTCACGAAAGCCATGCAATGGCGCCTACTGGCCATGTTTATGTGGGTAGGCACCAGCTTCTACATCTACCTTTCCTACATCGACGGTCTGCCCTACACAGGGCGTCTGAACCCCGGCCTGGGCGTAGACGCTGTGGGCGAGGCCCTTGAGAGCGCCATCCTTTTGGCCTTCATGGCCGCGATGACCTGCCGTAAGAAACAATCATTCAGCATATAGGTGTTTCCTATTAAAACCAAACGCATATGAATCCGATCAGCAAACTGCAGTATCTCTTCTCGTCGACCCACCTGCGCCGTATGCGCCAAGTGCTAAAAGCCAAGCTTCACGGGATGACCCGCAAGCGCATCCGTCTGGCCGTTGTGGGCACCACCTCGAGCGGCAAGAGTTTTCTGCTTCGCGACATCCTGAAGACCCTGACGAGCATGTCGGGTGTGTTCTACCCCCTGGACACCGAGCTCCAGAGCTACAAGAACTTTGCCAACTACTCTCCCGACGAGACCGGCGGTCACGGCGGCACCCCCCTTTACGCGTGCCGTCCGAACAACCACTACGGCGCCCATGTGGTTCACAAGAACGAGAGCGGCGACAAGTACGACCTGAGTTTTCTGAACATCCCCGGTGAGATTTTCGCCAAGCCCCTTCAGAACCGAAGCTCACGCCTGCAGGCCTACCTGATTCTGAAGGACCAGATAAGCCAGCTTCGCAGTCCCTTCACGGTGAGCACCTGGCACACCGACGCCGGCGACATACGCTACATTGTGGAGCCCGCCAAGGTCAGCACCGCCACCGACGAGGACCGCGCCTCAACCGCAGTGACCAACGAGAAGAACCTGAAGCTCAGATACATGCAGTGGAACGAGATATTCGCCGAACTGCAGAGCGGCGGTTATGTGCGCTGTGCCGGTTCGGAACGCCGCATCAGCGGCAAGAAACTGCTGAAGAACTTTTTCGAGTACGACACCGACTCGGTGATACGCAGCATTCGCGACCTGATAGAGAAGAACCAGCTGAAAGGCATCGACTTCGACTCCACCGACTTTGAAGCCCTCGGCTACGACCGCAGTTTTACTTTCCTTCACTACTGCTCGCAAGCCACCGACATAGTGATGTGCGACCGTATCTTCATCAAGAAAGAGACGAAGACAGCCAACGACGAGATGCTCTTCGGCGACCTGGCCGAAGGCCTCGACTCCTTCTTGGAAGAGAGCGACAACCGCCACCAGGTGAACGTATACCTGGCCTTCCGCAATGTAGACTTCCTGCTATTGCAGAAAGAGCAGACCTTCAAGCAGCTTTACAACGAGCTGCAAGCCGGCATGAACGACGAGCAGCGCCGCAACGCCATCTACTCGCTCTTCAACTACTCGCTGCTTCACTACCTGGACAGCAGCCTTGTGATACCCGACGAAGAGTTCAACGACTGGATAGGCCTGCCCGAAGGAAAGCGTAGCGAGCTGATACAGAGCGATGTGGAGAAGCTGAAGAGCGCCCTGATAGACTTTGATGGCAGCGACGGACAGATATACATGGGCAGCGACCTGCGCCAACACATCAACTCCCGTCTGGGCAGCCAGGGTCAATCCTTCCGCCGCATCCTGCTGAAGACCGGCTACATAGCCAGCAGCGGCAGCACCGCGCGCGACAAGATAGTGCCCCACGTGTACTACACCTGCACTCCCATCACCGAAGATTTCGACATCTACGAGAACTATATCATCGGCAACGATCTGGCCCCCGACTTCCGCAGGGTAGCCGACGGGAAGACCCGCCTTTTCTACGAGCAGTTCAGCCACGCCTGCTTCGGCAGCTATCAGTTGTGCATGGACCTGCTGACGCAGCACAAGTTGGGCGACTTCAACATGGGTTCGCTGCTGACGATACTTGAAGACCAAGCATAGATAACGATGGTGAAACGCATACGCATAGCCGTGATAGGCGCCCGCTCGAGCGGCAAGAGCTACCTGCTCTACGACATGATCCACGCCTTCGAGCTTTTGGGCTACCACCCTGAGGAGTTGCCGCTGAGCTACCCCCACAGCAGTTTCGGTGCCTATTTCTACGACACCTTCAACAGCGCGACGGGCGGCATGCGCGGTACGGAGCGTTATGCCTGCCGCCCCGAAAGCCACTATGGCGCCCACCTGCGCCACGGCCGCTTCGGCTGCCGGTTGGCCGTAGACTTTCTGAACATCCCCGGCGAGGTATTCGACCTGAGCAACACCCATCTGCGCGACTACTTTGAGCTGAAGCGCCACATAGAGCGCAAGGGGAAAGGCCTGTTCTGGCTGCAAGAATGGCGTTCTCCCTCCGGCCACATGGTGCGTCTCATCGTGCCCCCCGGTTTCGACATCACCCAGCACACCCCTGTGAAGGCCCTGGCGCGCCACCGCCACGGCAACTATCTGCAGTGGGAGAACATAGCCTCGGAGCTTCAGGAAGGCCAGTACACCCTTCAACGCCAAAAGACGGTAAGCGGCCGGTATATGCTTCGCCATCTTACCGAGCTCTACACCGACTCGGTGCTTCTCACCCTGGAGCAGTGCTGGAGTATGATTACACAGCAAGGCCATCTGGACCTTGACGACTACAAGGCCAACCAAGTGCTTCACTACTTCTACCCCCTCCACTTCTGCGAGGAAGCCACCGACATCATCATCTGCGACAAGCTGACCGACCCCCACAGCGCCGGCAGTCTGACAGAAGCCGTGGCCAGTTACATGGACCTGACCAAGCGCCACAACCCAAACGTATTCCTGGCCTTCCGCGGTGCCGACCTGCTTTTGGGCAGCTACGCCCCCTTCAACGACCGTAGCCAAGCCCCCCACCTGTCGCGCAAGGCCTCTCTGCGCAACACCTTGTACTGCGACGTGGTAAGCCTTTTGGCCCCGCTGCTGCGCACCAGCCAGCCAGCGCCCGAGGGCCTCTATCTGCCCGATGAATGGCGCCGCCATATCCTCCAGTCGACCGGTACCGGCATCGGCAACGCCTTCTGGCATCTGCTCAACGCCTCGGTGAGCCACAACTGGCTGGAGCATCAGCTACACCAGCTGCGAGGTACGAAGAGCGTGTTCGAGCTGAGCAGCGCTCCCGACTCGTACCTCCCCCCCCACGTCTACCTCACCTCGACCCCCATCGACAGCCATCTGCGTATTTACGCGAGCGACCCTGACGACGTGACCCGCTTCTACTGCACAGAAGGCAGCCATATACAATCGTTCACCCAAACCATCCGTCAGGGCAACAGCCAGCACCTGTGTTTCGGCAGCTACCAGCTGCTCACCGACGTGCTGCTGCAGAACGGCATCTACACCTCCGGGCTGATGAACCGCCCACCACTTCTGAAATACGCCCAAAGCAAGTTGTAAAAGAAAACACCTATCCCTATGAGAAAAAAGATAGACATAGCCCAATTCGCGTCCGGCTCCTGGCCCGACAACATCGGCGACACCACCCTGTTCTACTCGGCCGGCTACAGCCGTCATGCCAACGATGTGAGCGGCCTGTTTCTGGATAATCCCCCGGTGCTTTCGCCCCGCTACGCCAGTGTGGCCTGGCTGTACCACGCCGATGTGGACAAATACCTCTTCATGCACGTGCAAGGCTCACATGTGGTGAATGTGGCCCTGGGGCGCAACTACCCCTTCCGCGCCGGCTATGAAGTGAGCCGCGACGACATGAACCAGATCAACTTCAGCATGCGTGCGCTGGTGAGCCAAATGCCCCGCATCCAGGGCATGGCATCGGGCCGTGTGGAGAGCGCCCATTTCGTCGACGTCCCCCCTCAGAGCAGCAACGCCGAAGCTGCCTGCCTGATGGAACACATAGAAAAAGCCATGATAACCGGCCGGTCGCTCTACCTGCCCCTGCCCGTGGAAGGCGACACCTACCGCTGCGACGGCGTGCTGGAAAGTCCCGAGCTGCAGGTGCTTCTTGCCGCCATCGAGCAGCTGCCCCTTCACCTGCGCCGTTATGCCACCTTCGCCTTCAGTGTAGACGAGCACTACAGCGCCGTGCTGAACGAAGCCCTTGTGGTGGTGTATGTGAGCGACAGCAAGCTTGAGGTGCCCTCCGACGCCCTTCACCTGCCCTGGCGCGACGCCATCAGCAGCCATGCCCCCCTGTCGAGGGAAGAACTCGCCACCCTCGGCGCCATCCAGTTGCCCGGCGCCAACGGCAAACTGCTCAGCTACGGCGAGCTGAAGCGCTCGTTCAGCATCTACAACAAGCGCGCCGACGAGCTGCAGGCCGACGAATGGCACATCTGGCTGACGCTGGGCCACCAACTCAGCGACCTGCACACCGATGGCTGGGACACCCTGCGTCGCTACGCCAAGCAGATGGACGACGATACCCGCCGACATTATTTTGACCTGCTGCGCAGCGCCTCGCTGCAATGGCCCATTGAGACCCTCGACGAGCAACTCTACACCCAGATGGGGTACAACGACGAGGAACGCTACCTGCTGCAGGGCAAGGCTCTGAAAGACTACCTGCTGAGCGAGGGACGCCACTACGGCTACCTCTTCGACGCCGGCGGTCTGAACGAAGAGCAGAAGCTGCTGCTCACCGGCCAGTTTGTGGAACGGCTACACCTGACCGACCGCGGCAGCATAGAGCGCTGGCACACCATTTTCGAAGCCCAGGGCCGCATGAACAACACCGGTGTGCGCAAAGCCTTCGCCCGTCTCTACGAGACCCATGTGGTTCCCGACCTAAAGACAATGGGCGACATTGTGAGCTGCATGCGCCACTGCCCCTTTGTGAACGCCTCCGCCTTTAAGAAACCCGACCGTATCGTGAAGCCCGAAGGTCTGTCCAACCTGAGCGAAGAGCACCAGGCCCTGATAGCCCGCTGGGTGGACGAAGCCGTAGGCTCCATCCGTTTCAAGCATATCGACGAGGTGCTCCATGTGCTGCATACCGAGCGAGACAGGGCCCGCCGCGAGAAAAAGAAGTCAGAAGGCGGCAAGAGCCTTGAAGCCGAGTCGCTGCAACGCCTGACAGCCGACGAGCTGCGCCCCCTACTGCTGCAGCGTGGCAGCGGCGGCGATGAAGGCGTATTTGAGCGCTGCAATCTATTGCTAAGCGCCTGCAAGGATTTGCCCACCACCTGGGATGACTTCGTCATAAACAGTGTCATCAAAGCCTGCAACCAAGTGCTTTTCGGCGGCAAGAACATCCCGCGCGACGAAGTCCGCTGGCCCTCAGACCAAGTGCACGACATAGCCAACTGGCCCAAGTTGGGCAAGTTCTACGCCCGCTACCCCCATGCAGCCGTGCTGATTGCGAAACGCATTGAGCACATAGGAAGTCACGATACCGCCGACACCACCGCCCGAAAGCTGAAGGATACCTTCTCACGGCCCACGAAAAAAAGCGCCAAAAGCGAAGACACCGAAGCAGAGCGCACCCCCTATAAGAAGGCCGAAGACGCCTACCCCATCATCCAATCATTCCTCACCACCTACAAAAAACAGAACCGCAAAATGGCAAAAGAGATAGAACAGATATTCAAGAACCTGAAAAGCGCCAAGAGCGACAAAAAGCGTCGCCTCCACGCCTGGCTGTACCCGGTTATCGGCCTCGCAGTCGGCCTTATAGTAGGTGCCGGCGGCATGCTGGCCTACCACCTGATGCAACGGCCCGAGAAGGTAGCCGAACCCGCCACCCAACTGGTACTGACCGACGACCAGCAGGAGAACCTGCTGCTGCGAATAGCCGACCTTGGCAGTTGGGAAACTATCAGCAAGGTGGTCATCGACACGACCACCGTGAAAGACGTGAATCTGAACGACGTCCACTCACTCAATAGCCTTAGCGAAGCCTACTACAAGAATCCCCCTATCGAGATACAACCCGCCAAAGCCGTGGTACACGACACCACCTCCAAGGAAGGCACAGCGAAAGGCGACACACTGAACATCAACGCCCAAGCCCCCCTCTTGCGGCAAGTACTGGACAAGCCCCTCCAGATAGACCAGGTATTGGTGAACGACAGTGTGAAAGTGACAGTTCCCGCCAAAGAGTTGTTCGGCGACGAAGCCTCCAAGCTGACCTCGCAGGACGCCCGCTACTATCTGCGTGTGATAAAATACCTGCGCAGCAAGTTGCCCGAAACCATCAACATAGCCTATTAAAACCGTCCACCCCATGCCAGAACCCAAGATAGAACCCCATCTGCATAAAGACCGGCAGATAGCCATCCGCCCCTTCCTGGTGGGCGGTGTACCACTGTTTGTGCTGCTGCTTGCCCTGCTGCTCACCTGCTTCAAGAAATGCACCGCGCTGGGCGAGGCCGGGCGCGCCACGCTCTACGACCCCACGGCCACCCTTGCGGCCGACGAAGGCTTCGTAGGCAAGGCCAACCAGTTGCTGAACGACCTTCTGCTTCAGGTATCGCCCGAGACGCAAGGCACCTGTCTGGACAGTCTGAACAAGCGCTACAAGGCCCTTGAGTTTGCCCTTCCCTACGGTGAGGAGCACAAGGCCTACATCGAAGCCTCCGACCTACGGCTGGTGGCCATCCACCCCGAATACATCGAAGACGCCAAGATGCGGGAGTTTTACTATAACAGCCGTCTGCCCCAACTGCTTCAGCGGCAGAACGACCAGTTGTCGGAGACCTATTTCCGTTTCACCTGCCATGCCGACCAAAAGCGGGTAGACGGCATCCGCCCTTTGGAGGTGACCTCAATCAAGGTGATACCCTCGATGTTCAAAGTAGCGCTGAGCAAAAATCCCTGGAGCGGTTCCATCCTGGGCACCAGCAACTGTCTGTTTTCCGACAGCGGCACCATCTATATGACCTACGGCAGCACTGTACTACCCCTGCGCGACGAACGACGGCTGAACCGCGTCAATTCCGTCGACATCCAAGCCATCATGCAGGAAGGCATTCTCTTGTACGGTAAGCAGAAGATCGACTACTACGACTACTACAAGAAGGTGTTCGACACGCCTGAGACTCGTGCCATCTGCATCAGCATGCACGACCGCAGAGACAGTCCCGATGCCGCCCGCTTCACCATCGGCTATTCTCACGACACACTGATAATCGCCCACAATGCCCCCATCACCGTGATAGGCGGCGGCAAGACCCACCAATATGAAGCCCAGACCAAAGGTGCTGACCTGTCGGAACGCATTGCCTTCCACGACGGCATGAAAGTGCTCGTCTACGACGCCGACTCGCGCAAGCTCGGCGAGTTTGTATTCCAGCGCGACGACCCCTCGCGCGTACTGTCCTGTCTGGTACAGTCGAGCAAGGGCGCCAGCCGTTTCACCATCTCGCCCATGCAGACCGACCTCTTCACACAGCAGCTGCTGAGCGGTCTGTCGCGTCACCTCTCCAACCGCGACAATGTGGAGCGTGTGGAGCTGACAGTAGACCCCTTGCTCTCCCGCGAGTTTGAGACCGAGATACAGCACTACCTTCATCGGTTGCGCCAGTCGATCAACAACGACCCCAAAAAGCCCAAGAGCCAAAAGAAGGCACAGTACGACATGTCGGTGACCATCATGGACCTGCACACCGGCGAAGTGCTCGCCACCCCCTTCTACACCGACCTCTTCGACCATGCCGACTATCCTGAGGCCCTGCGTATGACCATCCGCAACCCATCGCTCTCGCGCCGTTCCATCGGCAGTACGTTCAAGCCCATGGTGGCCCTGGCCGCCGTGGAGGCCTCGCCCACACTGCTCAATATGAACACCGCCAGTCCGGCCCGCTATCATGCCGACTTTAAAGCCAAGCCTGCCACTGCCCAGTTCTTCGGCCGGCGCACCCATCCGTGGGCAGAGAAGACGGGCTACCACTGGGGCGGTTGCGACTTTACCACCTTCCTTTCGCGCTCCGATGATGTCTATCCCGTAGCCCTGGCCGCGCTGGCCATGACCGGCGAGCGCATAGACGGCGCCACAGTGACCCGCCTACCCCTGAGCGGCAGCCAGAACTTCTTCGAGGTAGGGCGCGACAGTCTGCTCAAGTTCAAGGACTCCCGTAAGGACGGCAGCATCGACCTACTCAGCCATCCCTTCACCAACTGGCTCTCCTATCTGTACAACACCAACTACGAGAAGGAGTACACCACCGACCTGAACCTCTTCTTACAGCTCTTTGCCGGCAGCGACCTTGACACCGACGAGAAGAACTTCGGTCTGGAGGAAATCAGTCCGGAGCTGACCAGCCTGCGCCTGGACCGTTTTCTCGACGGCGACGACTTCAAGCAGCGCCTTGTGCCCTGGGTTCTCGGTCAGGGCGACAACATGTGGAACACCATCAAGGTGGCAGAAGCCTGGTGCCGGATGATAGGCAAATACGATGTATCGGCCACCTTCATCAAGCCCCGCACCACCGCCTTCCATTCGCTGATACAAGAAGGCCCCGAATATCCCGCCTCGGTATCGGGACAACGCAGTACAGCACAGAACAACGCCACGTGGAACGACTTCCTGGACCGCCTGCAGGCCGCCCAGAGCAGAGGCAGCCTGCTCGCGCCCATGCACACCAAGATGAGCCATCTGACCACCCCCGGCCACACGCTGACCCTCTTCTCGAAGACCGGCACCCCCGATGCCTACAGCCGCTATGAGTTTCCCCTCCTTGGCGGCAACAACCGCTATGTAGATGTGGGTATGTACGCATTCGGCTTGGTGGACCAAAGTTCGCTCACCGACATCCGCGCCAACCGCCAGGGCAAAGGCATTGTGTGCGTGGTGCGCATCACCCGCTCCTACGAATGCCAAAAATGCCGCCCCGGGCATCAATGCCCCAATTGCGCCGATTTTTGGGGCATCAAGTCGAATCACGCCCGCGACTTTTTCTCCGACGGCAGCAACCGCCTGCAGAAACTATACGACATGACCCGCAATTACTATTAAGGAGAGAACTAAAAATTCTTAGAAGAGAAGAATGGCAACCAATACGACGAAGAAGCCCCGCCGCAAGCGTAGCGGCAAGAGAAAGAAGAAGACATCGGGCAGCCTGAGTGCCTGGTGGCGCAAGACATGGCGCAAGAGCCGACCTTGGGTCATCGGAGCACTCGTGCTGCTCGTGTGTTACCTTCTGGTGCCCTACG
The DNA here is from genome assembly GCA_902777645.1 of uncultured Prevotellaceae bacterium. Classification (GTDB taxonomy): domain Bacteria; phylum Bacteroidota; class Bacteroidia; order Bacteroidales; family Bacteroidaceae; genus Prevotella. Next base: position 22,766 of record CACYUZ010000004.1, read on the forward strand.
TGCAAGACATCTTCTTCGCCGGCCACAGCAGCAATGCCCAATACGACGGCATCGACGTGTCCAAGCACAATGGCAACATCAACTGGCAGCAGGTAGCCGAGGACAAGAACATCAAATTCGTGTACATCAAGGCCACCGAAGGTTTCTCGATAGTGGACTCCAAATACAAGAAGAACCTGCGTGAAGCCCGTGCCGCCGGCCTGAAGGTGGGCAGCTACCATTTTTTCAGAGGTTACAGAACCGCCGAAGAGCAATTTGCCATCTTCAGCCAGAACGTAGACAAGAGCCAGCAAGACCTGGTGCCCATGGTAGATGTTGAGCAGACCGGCAACAGCTTGGTGAAACGTGACCTCTTGCAAGTCCGTCTTCAGAAATTCATGGAACTTGTCAAAGAGCATTACGGCAAGTATCCCCTGCTGTACAGCCAGCACCACTTTTACAACGAGCGGTTGGCTCCGGAGTTCAATAAATACTTTATCTTCATGGCCCGCTACAGCAAGAAGGAGCCCGAGCTGAAAGGCGGCGGCAAGTATAACATCTGGCAGTACAGCGAGAAGGGGCATATCAAAGGCATCCACGGTAACGTAGACCTGGACCGTTTCGGTCCTGGCACCCGTCTGAGCGACATTGAGCTATGAAGAAGAAAATGTGTCTGAGTGAGATTACAAATTAATCGTAAGACATGAGATTGTTCAAAAAAACCATTAACTTTGCAATCTTATTATGAAGTTGACAGACTTCAGACACACTTTTTGAGACGCTACCGATTGAACTATGAGATTGTATACCGAAACCAACTACGACATTCGCGACCTACAGCTGAAGTTGATGGGCAACATGCGTGCCATTGACCAAATGTGCCGCGAACATCACCTGCGTTACTATCTGTGGGCAGGTACCATGTTAGGCGCAGTGCGCCACAAAGGTTTCATCCCTTGGGACGATGACATGGACATCTGCATGCCGCGCCCCGACTACGAGCAACTAATGGCCCACTGGCGCGAATGGCTGCCAGCGCCCTACGAGGTTATCAGCCACGAGACCGACCCCACCTATCCCTATCCATTTGCCAAGATAGAGGATGCAAGCACTACGTTGCTGGAGCGTCCCGACTTTAAGTTTCTCGAAGGTATATACATCGACGTATTCCCCATTGATGGTGTTCCTACCAGCGAATGTCGGCGGAGGTTGCACTTCAGGCGCTACAAGCTGTGGCGCCATCTGCTGTTTCTGCGCGGCCGCGATCCTTTCAAGCACGGATATGGACCACGTTCATGGTTCCCATGGTTGCTTCACAAGACGTTTTCGCTTGCCTGGATGCAGAACAAGGTGCGCAGCTACATGTTGAAGTACGACTATGACGAAAGCCAATATGTATGTGACTACGACGACAACCTACGCGGGTGCATGGAAAAGCGCATTCTGGGCACACCACAGTGGTACGTTTTCGAGGACCAGCAGTTCCTTGGTGTTGAGCACTTCGATGAGTACCTTAGCAACAAATACGGTGACTACATGCAGTTGCCGCCCAAGGAGAAGCAGGTTCAGCACCACTTTTTCCGCCTGGACCTGAACCGTCCTTACAAAGGCACCTCAATTGAAGATCTTCTATGAAAATACTGTCATTCATTTCCGGCTGATGGGTGACCGGCAGCTATGAGGAGGCAGGACTTTTTTGTAAAAGGTCATTAAAATCCCGTTAAATTTGCGGTATGAGGGTATAATTTGAGAAATATATGCTATTTTTGCAGCGAAAAGAACCACCAACCCCATCAGCTATGAAAGGCCGCCTCTGCTATATATCGCGCAACTACCGTGGAGTGGAAAGTTCGGGCAACAAAGCCAAGACCGACAATGAAGACACCCTTGAAGAGATGGGTGCCGTGAATCTGGGTTTGCGCCGCACCTTCTACAACAACAAACTGCTGAAATTCTTTCTCGACCTGGCCGGCATACTGCTTTATTGCGTGCTGGTGCGTAAAGGCGACATCATCGTGCTGCAGTATCCTGTCAAGAAATACTTCAGTTTCATCTGCCGTGTGGCCCATCTTCGCGGCGCCCATGTGATAGCCCTGATACACGACCTGGGCTCCATGCGCAGGAAGAAGCTCACCCCCGAGCAAGAGATAGCCCGTCTGATGCATGCCGACTATGTGATAGCCTCGAACGAAGTGATGAAGCAATGGCTGAAGGAGCACGGCTACGAGAACCAGTTGGGTGCCTTGGGCCTCTTCGACTACCGCTCCACTGCGGTGCACCGTGAAGACGATGCAGCGATGTCAGGTACCCCCACGCTGGTATACGCCGGGGCGCTGGCCATGCGCAAGAACGCCTTTCTGCTGCAGATGCCCGACGAGATCAAGAACTACCGTCTGCACATCTACGGCAACCGTTCCGGTCTTCCCACGCTGAAAGACAGTCCACACATCGTGTTTCACGACTTCATGCCCGCCGAGCAGTTTATCGAGAGCGTGCAGGGCGAGTTTGGTTTTGTCTGGGACGGCGACTCGCTGGACAGCTGTACCGGCAATTTCGGTGAGTATCTCCGTTACAACAGTCCCCATAAAGTATCCTTCTATCTTCGCGCCGGCATGCCCGTGATTATCTGGTCGGAAGCCGCCTTGGCCGGTTTGGTCAAGGAAGAAGGTATCGGTCTGTGCATCAGCAGTATAGAGGAGTTGAACACCCTTTTGAAAGACATTACCGCCGAGAAGCTGAGCGCCATGCACACCCGTGTGCGCGAAGTGAGCGACCGTCTGCGTCACGGCGACTATTTCAGGCACGCGCTCGAACGCGCCCTATCAGAGATGCGTTTTTCGTAAGTTGCCGACACATCAGCAACTACTTACCCCTTATAATCGCGGTAAGGCTGATTCAGGTTGAGATAATGGAAATTATGCTGCCGTTGTTTGTCGTGCGGCGGAATGGTCATGTAGTCGCCATACTTCTGTGAGAGATACGTATCGTACTGTTCCACTCCGAGCACCTGATGCCCCTCAAACTCATAAGGAGTAGGCACGCCGAGGACCGTCTTCCGCATGATTCCCTTCATGCCGTCATCATAATCGGCCACCCATTCCGCCCTGTCATAGTCTACCTTATGCAGCAGCCGTCGTATGGCAGCCTGCACGCTGTCGAGGCGGTATAGTTTCCTACAGAGCAGCGGCACCCAAGAACTGGGTCCATGTCCATGTTTATAGGGGTCGCGCACCATGAGATAGAGCACCCTTTTATAATACTCATAGCGTGCGAAATGGAATCTTCTGCTCCATGCCCCCGTGGGCACCCCGTCGATGGGGAAGACATCGATGTAGATGCCCCCCAGATACCTAAGGTGCATACGCTCTATGAGGGTGGTGTGCGCATCCTGAATTTTTGCGAAAGGCAGCGGATACACCTTGTCGTTTTCTGCGCACACCATTTCGAACTGCTCCGGCAGCCACTCCCTGCAATGGCTCACCAGCTGGTCGTAATCCGGTCTGGGCATGGCGATGTCGAGGTCATCGTCCCATGGGATGAAACCCTTATGGCGCACCGCCCCAATCATGGTTCCCGCCCAGATATAATAGCGAAGTTGATGCTTCAGGCAAGTGTCGTGCACCTGCAGCAGGATATTGAGGATGCGACCGTGCACCTCGTTGACATCATATTGAGCCATATTACAATTTTTTAAGCAGTCTTTTAAGAGCCGAAGCCCTGTACTCTCTCTGCACCTGCGGAAGGATTTGCAGATAACTCTTCTCCGTGTCGAAAATCAGTTGGCCGTGGTAGCTTGGGTCCTGTCTGGGCGTCATATAGTCATCACCGAACTGTGTGCGCAGGAACAGGTCGTATTCTGCCGGCACCGGCACGGAGATATTCTCGAATGGCATCCACAGCGTACGGTCGAAGATATGTTTGGGGAACATGATATCGTCGCCGCTGAAAGCCAGTTCGGCCCAGCACCCACATTTACCGGGGTCGACTCCTCTGAGTCGGTCTTCCATCTCCCGGTAGATGGTTTGCCATCCGCGACGTCTCACCTCTCGCCGGCATTTCATTTTCCGGAACACGAGTCCCAGTCGTCCTGATGCGATGATGTGTGTGTTTTTCGCCTTGAGGAAGCGCTGCGTCTTTCGGCAGCAGCGTGCCAAATCCTTTCTCTCCGCCTCATCGTCGGGAGCCTCATCCAGCACGAAGATATCGATAAAGATACCCTGATTGAAAGGCTGGAAGGCATCAGAAGGCCGTATGGCAGCCGTGAGGCTGTTCCGCAGTTGGGCATGCCCATGAAAATAGTCTTTGTCCGAGTAAGCCGTCTGCAGGAAATAAGGATGCGAGAAGAGGCGGTCGCCATTGGCCACAAGCCGGTCGTAGTCGGCCCTTGGCATGCACACATCCACGTCGTCGTCCCACGGAATGAATCCATGGTGTCGGACCGTGCCGAGCAGCGACCCTCCGTCGACCCAGAAGCGCAGTTTTTCCTTTCTGCATACCTCGGTGAAGACCGCCAGCAAGTCGGTTTCCACCTGCCACACCTTTTTCATCTGAGCAGAGACGCGGAATCCGTCTCTCACCTCTTCTTGAAGATTGAAGTCAATCATCCGCATCAGAAAAGTTCGGCCGGTATGAGTTGCTTGGCACTATTGAAATCCTCGACGGTATCGAGTTCGATGGAGAAGAAATCCGTAGTATCCACGATATGGAAGCAATGGTGCTGCGGTATGAGCCTTTCGAAGGCTTTTTCGTAGAACACATTGACCATTTTCTCCTCCACTATCATCCTGTCGAGTTCGGCAAAGAGCGCCTCGCTGTACACAGCATCCATTTTCTCGATGCCCACGCTCTCGCCCACGGCATCGGCTATGGAACACACCTTGCTGATTTCGACCACCTGGTTTTGCCCATCGACGATAACTTTTATCTCCTCGTCGCCCAGTTCATGCCGATTGAGCGCGAGCGCTGTGCCCGGTTCCTGCACCATGCGTGTGATGATTTTGGGATCGAAGAGGATGTCGCTGTCGAGCAGTATAAACTCCTTTCCCCTTACGATGTCGCGTGTCATCCAAAGCGAGAAGATATTATTGTTGTTTTGATAATTAGCATTATGCAGGAAGTGGAAGGTGAGTTTCTTGTCGGCATACTGCTTATCGAGGAAATGGCGAATCATCTCCCCCCGATAGCCCGTCACCACCACAAACTCCTTGATACCGGCAGCGATGAGCGCATCGAAAGTACGCTGCAAGAGCGTGCGTGACCCTACGGTAAGCAGGCACTTCGGCCGGTCGTTGGTAAGCGGTCTGAGGCGCGAAGCCATGCCAGCCGCCAAAACTACTCCAATCATGTGAATAGATGAAAAAATTAAAGATTAAAGATGAAAAATTAAAAATTTAAATGGATATATGGGGAAATTGGAAATTAAAGATTAAAGATTAAATATTATGGCTCCATTTCGATAACCTTTTCGAGGATGGGAGCCATGTCGTAGTACTTATACTCGGCCAGGCGGCCGCCGAAGATGATGTTCGGCTGCTGCTTTGCGAGTGCGAGATATTGCTGGTAGAGGGCACTGTTTCGATCGTCGTTGACAGGATAATAAGGTTCCATTCCCGGTTTCCACTCCATGCTGTACTCGCGCGACACGACCGTTTTTGGCAGTTCGTAGACCCTCTGTCCGAAACATTCGAAATGCTTATGCTCGATGATGCGTGTATACGGCACCTCCGCATCGGTGTAGTTGACCACCGCATTGCCTTGGAAGTTGGGCATATCGAGCGTCTGCTGTTCAAATCTAACAGTGCGGTATTCAAGATGTCCGAGTGAGAAATGGAAGAACTCGTCGATCATGCCGGAGAAGACGATTTTGGAGCAGACCACCTCCCCCTCGGGCATGGCGACCCGGTAAGCCTTCCGCTTTTCATCCCAAGTTCTGGGCAGTTGCAGGAAATCGATACCCGTCCGGACGTCGGCCCCTTCAAGGAGTCCGTCGATGAGCCGGTTATACCCCCCAATGGGAATTCCCTGATAAGCATCGTTGAAGTAATTGTTGTCGAACACCATTCTGACGGGTAGCCGTCGGATGATGAAAGGCGGCAGTTGCGTACACTTTCTGCCCCATTGTTTTTCGGTATACCCTTTGATGAGCCGTTCGTAGATATCCCGCCCTATAAGCATGAGCGCCTGCTCCTCGAGGTTGCGCGGTTGCGACACCCCCTGGCTACGCATCATCAGTATCGTCTCCTCGCGCTGTTCATCAATGATTTGCTGAGCCTGCTGTGGTGTGGTGACCCCCCACATCTGGTAGAAGGTATTCATATTGAAGGGCAGGTTGTAGAGTTTTCCTTTGTAAGAAGCCACCGGCGAGTTGGTATAGCGGTTGAACTCCACGATGCTGTTGACCATCTGCCACACCCTCTTATTATTGGTATGGAAGATGTGCGCCCCATATTTGTGCACTTGTATACCCTCCACCTGCTCACAATAGAGATTGCCGCCGGTGTGCGGCCTTTTGTCGACGACGAGACAGGAGCGCCCCCTCTGACGTGCCCTCCATGCGAATGCAGCGCCGAAGAGTCCAGCCCCCACTATGAGATAATCAACCTGTTGCATTGAAACTAAGGAATTAAAGCAGTAGCATCGGCCTTGGAGCCTTTGAACGGATGCAAAGGTAATGAATTAAAACGGAGAAAATGCGAGAAATTGGATAATATTGCCTACTTTTGCAGCACCTTTTTGGAAGGAACGTATTATTCACACAAAAAAGACACAAAAAATGAAGAAAATCGTTTTCATTGCCCTGGCCCTTCTGGCCTGCGGACAGATGAAGGCCGACGGAGTGAAGACCGCCGGCGACGGTACCACCTACAGTTTTGAGAAATTATCGCAGACCGCCGGTTCGTGCGTGACGAAAGAGGGCGACATCTATATTGTGACAGGCTGTGACACCATCTCCGCCGGCGACCATTTCAAGATAGACGAAGGCGTGGAAGTGCGTTTCGGCGACGACGGCGAATTGCTCCTCCAAGGCACCGCCGACCTGCAGGCCGCCACTGCCCGCACCCTGCTGACCCGCTCCGGCGAGAGCGAGACCTGCTTCGGTATCACGGTACAGAATGAGGAGAGCATGACTCCCGTTTCCGGTCTTGACTTTCAATATGTAGGCCTTCGCAACTATTCCGGCAAGGGTATGGAAGTGAGCGACTGCACTTTCGAGAAGCACAACGGCACCCAGTCGGCCGCTCTTTTTCTGGGCACCGACGGCGCCGAGTTTATCATCAGCGAGTGCCGTTTCGACAGTTGCATGAAAGCCGCCATCGGCGGAGCCGCCAACTTCATGTGTCCTGTTGCGATAGACCACTGCCAGTTTTACCACAACTCACAAGCCAACGGCAACATACCGCAGCTGAACCTCACCGCCTCGACCGATGTGAGCATTGTGGACTGCACGCTGGAAGGCGACTCGACGAAATACATGTCGGGCGGCATAGCCGTGGCCAACTGGTATGGTGTGGACGGTTTGACCGCCACCATCTCCAACTGCGAGGTTCGCAACAGCCGCTACGGTCTGACCACGATGGGTATAATGGACGTTTACATCATCGACAACCAGCTCATCAACAACCGCTATGAGCAGAACCCGATGAACGGCGGCAGCGCCATCAGCCTCTACGACCCCTATTACAAGCAGAAAGTATACATCAGCGGCAACCGCCTGGAGAAGAGCCTCTGGGGCATCACCGTGATAGGCTGCGGTGATGTGAACATCGGGAAGACTGAAGTGGGCGAAGACGCCGACGACTACAATCCCGGCGGCAACGTGTTTGTGGACAACGGTTTCGACGGCAATCTCTACGACCTGTACAACAACAGCGTGAACACCGTCTGGGCCCAGGGCAACACCTGGAATGTTGCCACCCAGGACAGCACCAGCATAGAAGGTGTGATATTCCACAAGAACGACGATGCCAGTCTGGGCGAGGTGATTTTCATGCCCGCCGCCACTGAAAGCGGCATCAAGGCGCAGCCCCTCCTTTCCACTCCCCACACAGGTCGTTACACCATAGGCGGTGTGCGCATGGAGGGCGGCCGTCAGCCCAAAGGCATCTACATAGAAGATGGCAAGAAGAAAGTGGTCAGATAAAACGCTGTTACTGTGCGCTCTACTGCTGTGCAGCTGCCGCAGTGTGCACAGTCTGCGCAGCCTGGCGTCGCTTTGCGACGGCGACCTGCTCTTCCATGTCGTGGAGGGCAGCAATGCCATCACCGCCGTGACCCACGGCACCCAATCGCTATCGATAGACCATGTGGCCATCTACTACACCGGTGATGACGGCACCCCGCGCGTAGTACAAGCCGTCTACGACGGTGTGGTTTCCACCCCCCTTGACACCCTGCTCAGCGAGCCCGGCTACTATGTTGCCGGGCGTGTGAGCGGTGCCGATGCGTCGGGCAGTGTGCGCCATGCCCTCAGCCACGTGGGCAAGCCCTACGACTTTGTCTTTTCTCCCACCGCCAGCGAAGTCTACTGCAGTGAGCTCGTGTTGCTTTCGTATGTAGACGAGGAAGGGCGCCCTCTTTTCTCCCCCATCCCCATGACCTTCCGCGATGCGACTGGTGCCATACCCGCCTACTGGCAGGCCTTCTACAGCCAGCGCAACCTGTCCGTTCCGGAGGGTGCCCCCGGCAGCAATCCCGGCGAGTTGTCTCGCCGTCCCGCGGTGAAAATAAAATACGATTTGCGCAATTTTGCAAAGCGAAGATATCAACGCGGCCCATCATATTGAAAAATACCTTAAAAAAGAGGTATGTAATGATGATAGAAGCTAAAAAATAATTATTTTTGCATCAGCGTAAAAAGATAGTAAGAAAGAATTCTTTCACACATAGTATAACATATAAATTTATGAAAATCAACGATTTCAATTTTGCTGGTAAGAAAGCAATCGTTCGCGTTGACTTCAACGTGCCCCTTGATGAAAATGGTAAGATAACCGACGACACCCGTATCCGCGGTGCTCTCCCCACTCTGAAGAAGATTCTGTCTGACGGTGGCGCCCTGATTATCATGTCGCACATGGGCAAGCCCAAAGGCAAGGTAAACATGAAGTTCTCGCTGGGCCAGATTGTCGACGCCGTTTCGGCCGCTCTCGGCACCCCTGTGAAGTTTGCTCCCGACTGCGCCAAGGCCAAGGAAGCCGCCGACGCTCTGAAGGCCGGTGAGGTACTTCTTCTTGAGAACCTCCGCTTCTATCCCGAGGAGGAAGGCAAGCCCGTGGGCATCGACAAGGAAGATCCCGCCTACGACGAGGCCAAGAAAGCCATGAAGGCCAGCCAGAAAGAGTTTGCCAAGACTCTTGCCAGCTATGCCGACTGCTATGTGATGGATGCCTTCGGCACCGCACACCGCAAACACGCCTCTACCGCCGTGATTGACGAGTACTTCGACAAGGACCACAAGATGCTGGGTTACCTGATGGAGAAGGAAGTGACTGCTGTGGACAATGTGCTGGGCAACATCAAGCGTCCGTTCACCGCCATCATGGGTGGTTCGAAAGTATCGACCAAGATCGGCATCATTGAGAATCTGCTGGGCAAGGTAGACAATCTGATTCTTTGCGGCGGTATGACCTACACCTTCGCCAAGGCTCAGGGCGGCCATATCGGCAACTCCATCTGCGAGGACGACAAGCTTGACGTGGCTCTGAACGTGATAGCCAAGGCCAAGGAGAACGGTGTGAACCTTGTTCTGGGCACCGACTGCATTGCCGCCGACAAGTTTGCCAACGACGCCAACACCCAGGTATGCCCTGCCAACGCCATTCCCGAAGGTTGGGAAGGTCTGGATGCCGGTCCTGAGACCCGCAAGCTGTTTGCCGATGCCATCCGCAATGCCAAGACCATTCTTTGGAACGGTCCTGCCGGTGTGTTTGAGTTCGACAATTTCATCGGTGGTTCGAAAGCCATTGCCGACGCCATTGCCGAGGCAACTGCCAACGGCGCCTTCTCGCTGATAGGCGGTGGTGACTCTGTGGCCTGCATCAACAAGTTCGGCATGGCCGACCAGGTATCGTACATCTCCACCGGTGGTGGTGCTCTTCTGGAGGCCATCGAGGGCAAGGTGCTTCCCGGTGTGGCAGCCATTGAGGCATAAGACAATCGCCAATCAAATCCATAAAAAGGGGCGGCTCAGTTGTTGAGCCGCCCTCTTTATTTCTGCGGAGAGAGGTGCTGTTTATAGACCACAGGCGGCAGTCCATCGGTCTTGAGCAGACGTGCAAACTGCTGCGGTTTTATGTCGACCGGTCCCTTCATAAACTCCGGAATGTTGTAGCACTTCATGAAAAGCCGGTGGTAGGCAGGGTCGGCACAAGGCAGTTCAAAGGGTTTTCCGCAATTCCCTTGCTTGTTGAAATGGGCGATGAAAGGCCTTGTATACTGTCCGTCGTCACGCCGGCTGCTGAAGATGACCCACCTGCCGTTGCTCGACCAGGAATGATAGCTCTCCGTGTTGGGCGAGTTGAACCGCCTCACATCGTGCTGTTCGCCCGATTGGAGATTGATCATATACAAGTCGGCGTCTCGGTGCCAGATATGAAACACCCCATACTGCGCCATGGTGAAGAGCAGGTAACGTCCGTCGGGCGAGATGCGCGGCAGCGTGGCACTCTTGTCGAGTGCGGCCGCGTCGAACACCAGCTCCCGCGGTCCGAACGCCATGGTAGCCGGATTGAAGCTCTTGCGGTAAAGGTTGTACTTCACGTCATAGGCACGGCTTATCACCTCGGTGTTGCGTTCCTTCTCGCCGAGGCTGTCGGGCACCTCATGCACGAAGTGTGCACTGCAGTAGTAGAGCCACTTGCCGTCGGGCGACCAAGCCGGGTAGCATTCAAACTCATCGGGGTCGTTCTCGATATTGGTCACCTCGTTGCGTTTCACATCGTAAGCGATAAGGTCGCTTTCCGAATCGAAGACCTCAATTTTGTTGAGGTCATTGACATGAAAGCTCTGGTGCGTCTTGTTGGTAGAATAGACAATGAGCTGCAGCCACGGGTGCCATGCCGGGTAGACCCCCGCCGAGAGGATGGAGTCGTTTTTCATATTCACCTTGCTGAGAGCGCCGTCGTAGGCAATGACTGTGCCTCCGTGGAACTGGCGTGCATGAAACTGCATGCGCTGCGGGTTGTACATCTGATAGTTGTGGCAATTGATGCACTGTCCGCTCTCCTCCGTTCCGCAGAGCATATTGTCGTAGACAACACTTTCGCCGTAGTTTTCGAGGCACCGCTGATTGATGGTGAGTTCCTCGTAGGTGACGTAGGAAGGCGAGATGAGGCGGTAGCTGATATAGGGGTCGATGGAATCGGAAGAGACATGGATAGAGAACGGTTTGAAGCGCATCCACTGTCCGCCGTTTTTAGCATACACCTCCACCTGAATAGCCTTCTCCACCGCCGCATCGACCAGTTGTCTCCACTCGTTCTGTTCAGGGATGATTTTATGATTACCGCACACCACCTCCACGCCTGGTGCCGAGAGTCTGGCCACCACCTCATCGGCCGGTTCATCGAGCATGAAGGTGAGCGGAGCGATGTTTACTGGCACCGTCACATCCACATAATCAGGATAGATACGGGGTGCTCTGTCGGCCTGCCCATACTGCTGCGGCACCTTTGGTCCACAGGAAGAGAGCAGCACTGTGGCAGCAGCAATGAAAAGGAAAACAAACTTCTTCATAGCCTTACATATAGGTGATATCATTCATCAAGTAGAAATCAAAGAAATAAGTATGCCCGAAGTCAGGATAGAGCAGGGCCCAAGCCTGTCGTTTCGGCATGTTCTGACACTGCGAGAACTTCTGCATAAAATCGTTGAAAGTCTGCTTAACCTTCGCATTGAAAGGAATCTGCTCCGCCTCCGGTCTGTCGAGCAGTTTGGCCGAGAGATAAGCCGCCTCCTGGTAGTGTATGGGAATGCGCTCATGCGGATGCAGTTGGGCATAATGCACGAATCTTGGCCAGTAAGCCTGCGGGTCACGGCACCACATGGCCGCGGCGAGCGTCTGCTCCTGAAAGACCGGGTCGTCGCTGTCCATCTGCGCCAGATACCTCATGAGATACTCCTCCACCCTGCCATAGTCGGCCCCGAGCGCATTCTCATAGTGCATCATGTGCATGACCGGTCCGAGCGACTGCGCCTTCTCCATCAAATCCGAATGTCCGATGAGCGGTTCCACCATTTCGGCCCACCGGTCATAATACCTTGTCTGTTTGAGCAAGCCGGTATATTTGCGCACCGCCTGATTCTCGCCGTTGAGCAAGGCACACCGCGTGAGGTACTTGAGATGCTCCGTGCGCCATCCGAACTCCACCCCCTCTTCCAGGCACATGCGATGACACTCGTTGAGCATGCCGTAGTTGAAATAGACAAGACGTCCCACCACGTGCATGAGATACACCTCGAAGGGAGCGTTGCTCTTTTTTGACCCCGGCAGATAAGCATACATCAGGTCGCCGAGTTTGCCGATACGGCTCAGCGCCAGATTCCTCATCATGACGACAGCCCTGGTAGGCTCACACTGTTGCGTCTCCGCCTCATGGAGCACACCCACCCAATCCTGCCGGTCGATGAGATGCTGCATTTTGAGTTCATGGTGGAAGTTCTCGTCTTTGAACCAAGATGCCCACACCCCTCCGGCCAGCATCAGGAGAAGAAGACCATTGAGTGCAGCGATCTGCCATCCAGGCAGCGGTTTTCCTTTTGCCTCACTGCGGCGATAACTAAGCGCCATAACGAGGTAGAAAGCCGCCAGGAGGAAGAAAGGCATATAATAGAGGCGGTACGCCTTTCCCATAAAGAAAAGCGGCAGCTCCACCCAATAGATATGCGAGATATGCGTCTGGTAGTAGACGAAATGGTAGTAAAAGAGCGGCACCCCCACCACGGCCAGGAGCGAGACGACAGCGGGGAGCACCTTAGCTCCCACAGCACCCTGGAGACGCCATGTGAACACCCCCATGAGCAAAGCCGCAGCGAGTGCATATACCCCCATGAGCGGATAGCCCACGGCCACCACCATCAACAGGAAAAGCGCACGCAGCCACCCCTTGGCCGGCAGCGCGCGGTAGGCCCACAGCAGTGCGGTGACCGCCGTAGAGCCCAGTGTGGCCACGAAGAAATATCCCCGCAGTTTCTCCACATAGAGCCAATAGCCCATCTCCATGTTGGCCGCCAGGAGCAGCACCACAGGAATGAGCGCCACTGCACACCACCTGCCGCTGATACGGAAGGTCCGTTTCACGAGCCATGCGAGCAAAGCCCACCACGCGCAGAGCAGTGCCGTGCCCAACCACGGTTGGAAGAGAAACTGTGTGAAATACGTGCCCAGGTAAGTGAGCAATCCCCCCGGCACCACCATTTGCTGTTTGAAGAACAATGGCGAGTAAAGAAAGAGGTTCATCTCCTGCACTTTCCACAGGAGGTGTTTTTCGAGAACCGGCAGCAGCACGAAGACAGCCAGCAGTGCCAGTGCCCATGTAGCGTATGGAGCGCATCTGCCCAATATAGACTTGACTTTCATTGGCATGGTAAAAGATAGCCCCGGGCGAAAAGACCCACCCGGGAAAAATAAGACACTGCAAAAGTAGCAAAAAAGAGCGACACCGAATCCACTTTTGACAAGAAAACCTCACACATTGCCCAGATACACCCACCGCATGCCCGCCTCGAGCGCTATCTGCCTTGCCCTCTTCAGTGTCTCAACAGGCGTAGGCTGCAGATGGCCCATGCGGTAGCGTGGAAAGAAACGGCTGAAATGGAGCGGTGCATCAGCGAATCCATTGTCCACGAGCCACCGGCACATGCGTTCTATCATCAGCCCGTCGTCGTTGACCCCCGGGATGACAAGATTGGTGATTTCCACCCACACGCCGGCCTCGCGCATGGCCAAGAGCGTATCGAGCACAACATGCAGGCGCCCGCCACACACCTTCTGGTAGACCGTGTCGTCGAACGCCTTGAGGTCGATGTTGGCCGCATCGAGCACCGGCAACAGATGGCGGAGCGGTTCCTGGCACACAAAGCCCGCAGAGACCAGTATATTCCACAGTCCCTTCTCATGGGCTATACGCGCGGTATCCGTGACATATTCGATATACGTGAGCGGTTCGGTATAAGTATACGCGATGCCCGGGCAGCGATGTTGGAGGCAGAGCGCCACTACATTCTCCGGACTGAGGCTGTAGGCCTCCACCTCATCGGGCGCCGCCTGTGAGATATCATGGTTCTGGCAGTTGAGGCATCGGAAGTTGCACCCCGTGCAGGCGATGGAAAGGCACTTCGAGCCAGGATGGAAATGGTAGAGCGGTTTTTTCTCCACCGGGTCGACAGCCAGCGCACAAGGCTGGCCATACACCTCGCTGACGAGCACCCCACCACGGTTTCTCCGGCTACGGCACCGCCCTGTCTGGTTCTCCGCCAACCGGCAGTGGTGCGGGCAGAGCAGGCACTCCACCCTACCCTCCACGCTACGGTAATATCGCGCCACCATCTCTTCCATCAGAACACGATAGCTTCGTATACATACAACTCGGCATCGCGCCATCCGTTCCAACCCAGATGCGCCTTATCCTGCGCGCAATGGCCCAGGAACTCCTCCTTGGTCCAGTCCACCTCATCGGCTACCTGCGGCAGGAAGGTGCCGCTTCGGTAACCCTTTCGCATGAAGATGCCATGGCGGTGAAGCTGGAACTCGTCGATGCTGTAGATGCGCCTCATGGGTGTGAGCACCGATATCTCGATATCCACCTCCTCCATTTCGGCGCGCCGTAGCGGTTGGAACCGCGGGTCCTCGAAGGCGGCCGCCCTGGCCATCTCGGCCACTATCTCATGGAGCGGCGTGTCCTCGCCGAAATGTCCTATACATCCTCTGAGGCGCCCCCTTTTGTGAAGCGACACAAACGCCCCGCACTTGCGATGCAGTGTGGCCGACAATTCGGGCACCGGCTGCTCACCGCCACCGAGAGCGGCCGAAATACTATTTCGGGCGATGGTCTTGAGCGCCGCCTTGTCGGCATCCGACAGCACAAAGCCATCGGTCTGCTCAGTAGCAGCGGGCGCATCGGCAGGATTCCTATAGACCACGAAGGCATGATATCCCACCACACGACTGGGGTCGTGCTGATCGATATCGCCCGAATTCTGGTAAAGCAAGTGTACTATCTCATCGCCGGCACCGAGCATGGACAGCAGCACCGCTATGGGCGCCGCTCCACAGGCGCTGGTGGAGAGTCCCAGCATGTTCAATTGGGCATTATCGTGCAGCGTGTCGATAAACTTGTCGACATCGCCGCTCAGCACCGCCTTTTTCGTACGTTCATCCACCTTGTAAGCATCCTCATAGGAAGGATAGTGAGAGAAGTCGCTGCTGATGATGAAGAGATTGTCGTCGTTGAAATACGGTTTCAGCGCACGGGCTATCTTCTGCAATTTGTCGAGCCGGTTGGTTCCCACCACAATAGGCACGATGGGCGGCACCTCCTTGAACACACGCTGCAGGAACGGCAGCTGCACCTCGAGACAATGCTCACGGTCGTGCGCCGCCGGGAGGAACTGAAACACGCTGTCGGCCGCCACCAACTTGCCCCCCGCCTCGCCGTCCACCGGCACCCATCCCAAGGGAGTGGCATAATAATCGGCCGAGAAGTTGACCGAAGCCCCGTCGACCCACTCGTAGTGAGACGGTCCGATGAGGAAAATACGCTTATAGGGCCGGCCGCCATTGACCGCCTTATAGGCCGCCGCCGCCACATTGCCGGAGAAATAGTAGCCTGCGTGTGGCACGATGACGGCCGCCACCCTACGTGTATCCTGCGGGGCTGCATGCCGCTGCAGGAAATCGTCCACCTCGCCGGCCAGCCGCCGTGGGTCGCTTTCATAGAACCGGCCGGCCTGCGTGGCAGGTCTTACGACTGTATCCTTCTGTTCTACGTTTTGTTTTTTCATGGTTTTTCGGTTTGATATTTGCGTTTTGGCCAATTGGAAAGAGCATCCCATTGCAACCACGAGTAGTAACCATTTGAAGACCGACTTTTTCATGACATCAATCATTGGTGGCTGTAAATGGAGGATAATGCGATACTACCGAGGCGGCAAGCCGTCTCAATGCTGGATGATGAGCATGGAGAAATAAGGGATGTCCCTATCCAGAATGGTTTGGGGAGAATCGGTGTAGAACTGTTCGGGAGTGCCCACATTCTCAAAATAGTGGTAAGAGAAATCAGGATGCCGCTCCATGAACGCCTTGATAT
The DNA here is from genome assembly GCA_902777645.1 of uncultured Prevotellaceae bacterium. Lineage (GTDB taxonomy): Bacteria > Bacteroidota > Bacteroidia > Bacteroidales > Bacteroidaceae > Prevotella. The sequence continues at coordinate 39,049 of CACYUZ010000004.1, forward strand.
CCTGTGCACACTGCGACAATTTCATCACCACCACATTGTGCCCGGTCTCCATCAGCAGCATGAGTTCTTCCTCCTCAGCCCTGCCGGGCAGCACCGAGAGGCTCTGGCTGTGCTCGATGAGGGAGAGTTGGGCGCTGGCCGCCGCCGCAATAAACGACGTGATGCCCGGAAGCTGCTCGGTAGGGATGTACAAGGCGCTCAGCATCTCCAGCACATAGTGAATGGAAGCATAGATGCTCACATCGCCTTCTACAGCAATGACCACATTCTTTTCCTGTTGGTAGAGATTGAGCACCCTTGCCGCCATTTTCTCATACTCGAACCATGCCTTGACCAGATTGTGCTGCATCGGGATGACATAGCGCTGCACCTTGTCATCGAGTTGCCAGTGGGCAATGATATCAGCGGCCCGTGAAGATGTCTCCCCACGGGTTTCGCCGTCCCCCGACTTGGCCGTGGCGGGAACGATGATGACATCCGCCTGGCGGAGGCGGTTGAGCGCTTTTACGGTGATGAGTTCCGGGTCGCCCGGACCAAGTGAGACGAAAGAGACAGGTTGCTGCATGATATGACTTTGATGAATATGCTGCGAAGATAGAAAACTTTTGGCGAAAAAGCAAAAGAAAAGAAGATATAATGCGGGGAGGTAATCGGAATAATCGGAGGAATCGGAATTATCGGAGGGTGGAAGGGTGAGGAGGGGTGGCTTTAAAATAGGAGCAAGGGCGCGACCGGTGCGAAAATGGCTTTCGCATGATCACGCCCTTAAGGGTCCTAACGCATTAGGCATATATTGAATCTATGGTCTTATCTGCGGCGGGGCGAAGGACGGTTGTGGCCGCTGTTGTGGGCGGCGGAGCCGTGACCATGACTGCGAGACGAGCCGACGGCGCCGTGGTTGTGGCTGTTGTGGGCGGGGCCGTGACCATTGTGACCTACTGAGCCGTGGCCGTTGTGACCTACTGAGCCGTGGCCGTTGTGGGCGGGACCGTGATCATTGTGGATGGCGGGGCCATGTCCGTGGTGCTGTCCGGGAGCCACAGCCGGGCGGTGGATGTTACGTCCAGCGTAGTAACCGGCATGCATGCGGTTGTACCCACCCCTGTACGACAGGAACACTGCGGGACGCGGTCTGTAGTAGAACGCCCTGTTGGCATAGCGGTTGTGGATGTGGAACACCCATGCACCTGCGTGCCACGACACGGGGCGATAGAAATAGTTGAGGCGTAGGAACCTGTCGTACTGCCAGGCTGCGAGGACATGGCGGAGGTCAGCGTTTCGGCGGTCCCACCAAGGTCCGTTGACATCGTAGCGGCTGTTCACGCTCATGAGGTAGTCGAGGTTGATTTCATAGACCGCCTCATACTGGGCCTCGGTGAGGTCGAGTTCATAAGCCATTTTATCAGAAAGGAAGAGGGCTTCGGAGCGCGCCTCGTTGTATGTCATTGCTGCGGCCGAGATGGCTATCGTCATCATCACTGCCAGGGTCATCATCTTCTTCATGACTGTATATTTTTAAAGGTGATACTACGTTTGTTTCTTATCTCTGGTGCAAAGATAGGGTAAAAGAAGATGCGGCGAAAGGGAATAAGCCTAAAGAGCGGGGAGGAATGTCCTACTTTTGCATAGGGATTCCCCCCTGAGACTGAAAAAGCGCGTTTTTCCAATTAGAAAGACGCGCTTTTTCAGTCAGTTTATCCATTTAGTGGAACGTAAATCTACTCCTCATCCATAGGATATCGAACGCCCCACTCCTGGCGCAGGCTGTCCATGAATCGCATGATGTAGAGCGTCTCCTCGTGAGGCATCTGGAGCGGTTCGAGGAGCCCATGAGCGATGGCCTCTTTGCAAGCTATGAACTGATACTCATAGCCCGTAATCTGCCGGGGCACCTTTATCTCCCGCACGAAGACACGGTCGCGGCCATGAATGCGCACAGTCTGCGGATTGTTGATATTATCGATGATGAGATGTCCCTCCGTACCGGCAATGACCCCGATATTGTCGCCCACGCAAGCCGCCGACGACTGCACATTGGCCAGTACGCCATTGGAGAGCGTCATGGTGATTGCATTGGTAAGGTCCATGCCCGACTCCGACTTGACACACTGCGAGGACACCTTTGTGATATCGGCATCGCAGAACATACGCACGAAATTGATGGCATAGACCCCGAGGTCGAGCAGCGCTCCGCCACAAAGGTCGGGCCGCATGATGCGCGGTTTGTTGCCCATGCTGTAGCCCAGTGTTGCCGTGATGAGACGCGGGGTTCCGATGGCGCCCTGCGCGATAAGCTCGCGGACGGTCTGCACGACCGGCTGGTATCGCGTCCAGATGGCCTCGGCCAGGAACACCTTACGCTCGTGCGCCAGGTCGATGACGGTGCGGCTCTGACGGTAATTGGCCATAAACGCCTTCTCCACAAGGCACGGTTTGCCCTGGCGCAGTGCCTGGCAGGTGACATCGAAATGGTGTGAATGCGGCGTTGCCACATAGACGAGGTCGACCAGCGGGTCGCTGATGAGTTCATCGTATGAGCCATACGCCTTGGTTACCCCCCACTGGTGTGCGAACTCCTGCGCCTTTGTGAGCGAGCGCGATGCGATGGCATAGCACTCAATACCCTCGAGATCTTTCAATGTGACGGCCGCCTTCTGCGCAATCCATCCGGCGCCCACTATTCCTACTTTAAAATATTCAGGCATAAATAGAAATGATTAGATTAGATGCCACAAAAATAGTAAAAAAAAACGAAGAAAGCGAATATTGCAAAAACATACGCTACGAATGCCGGATTATAACGCAAAAATCAGTAAACGTCTTCTGAAAGAAAGTGTCGACGAGATAGGATAGCGGTTTATTTTTTGAATCGTATAGGGTAAGAGAGCACGAGCTGCGTGTAGTCGGCCTTGAGGAAATGCGCTTTCACATCGAATCCGAGCGACAGGTTGCCCAATGCCGGTATGGAGTAGCGGAGGCCCACCGTCTCGTAATAACGTTTCTCGACCGACTTGGCCCGGTGTCCCATCTCCCTGTGCAGGTAATAGCCCAGCGAGACCCTCATGGAGACATTGTGGTAGAAGACCTGGTGTTTGGCCGACAAGCCCAAAGACCACGGACTGTGTTTGTCGGTATATCCCTTCTCCTTGTCGCTCTCTTCGATGCGCGAGGCATACTCACCATAATTGACATCCACGCCGATGCCGGTGGCCCAGCGGCGCGCATAGCGGTACATGACATCGGCCTGTGCCGAATAAGCCATATAGAGATGGAAATGCTCCGTCTGGAAGCGCGGGTCTTCGGGCGAGAGTTCGTTCTGTGTCATGTTCCAGTCTTCTTCCAATGTCTTGGCCCCTACCCCCGCCGAGACCTCCGCATACCAATAGCGGGAGAAAGGTTCCTTTATCTTCCGGCCCTTGTTCTGTGCAAGCGGCTCATAATAAGGCATATAGGCAATTCCGATGGAAGGCCCCACAAAGTTGACCCCCTTGTTGGGCCGGTTGAGCGCCCCGTTGCTGAGATGCCAGAACTCCAGTCCGCCCTTCAGTGCGAAGTCTGGCGCGAACCTGTAGGCCACATGCAGCCCCGCCCCGAAATAGAAGAGCCAGCGCGCGCCAATGAGTTCATTGTCCACATTGTAATACTTGTCGTACTTGGTGTGGCTGTAGGCCGTTCCGGCATTGACGGTAAGGTCGGCCATCCACCGGTTGGTACGTAGGAGCGGTCTGGTGAAAAATCCGTAGAACGCCCATGAATTGCCCACATACGAGTCGTAGTCCACAACCCCTCCGTCGGGCCATTCATAATCATCATGCCGGTAGAATCGGATGCTGTTGTTGACGGCATATTTCACCCCCACGCCATAAGTCGGGTAATTGTAGTCGGAAGCAAAGGCATCGCTGTCGGAAGGCAATGGCGAGTAGCCTATCTCGGCTGCGAAGGCCCTGTTTTTCCGGTGCGGCACATCATAGCGGTCAGTATAATGGTGCATATTGAGCACATTGCCGGGGTTGAAGACTACTGCTCCTCCCCAATGGCGCACCGCCACAGAATCTTGTGCGGCAGCATTGAGCACCGCGAAAGAAAGCATGACAAGGGAGCAAAATAACTTTCTATTCATGGGGGAGTAAAAGAATTCTGTTGCAAAAATAGCAAAAAAAAGTAAAAATACGAAAAATAGTTCTCACTTTGGACCAAAAGGCATAAAGATTTGTACCTTTGTTGACAAAGCGAACAACCACAGAGCAAATAAACGATGGAATCGAAGAGAAGAGTGGCAGTGATAGGCGGTGGTGCGGCAGGCTTTTTCTGCGCCATCAACCTGAAGGAACTATGTCCGCAAGCAGAAGTAAGTATCCTGGAACGCGGTCCCCGAGTCCTGACCAAGGTAGAAATATCCGGCGGCGGCCGCTGCAACTGCACCAACACCTTTGAGGGGGTGAAAGACCTGAGCAGTGTATACCCCCGCGGTCACCGCCTGCTGAAACGGCTCTTCCACCATTTTGACCATCAAGACGCCTATGCCTGGTTTGAGCGGCACGGTGTGCCGTTGACACGACAAGACGACCACTGTGTGTTTCCGAAGGCCCAAGACTCCCACGCCATCATCGACTGTTTTCTGGAGCATGCCCGCCACTACGGCATCCGCATCGAGACCCATCATGGTGTGAGCAGTCTGGAAGCGCTGGCCGGCTATGATGCCGTGTGCGTGGCCACTGGCGGTTCGCCCACGGGGAAAGGCCTTTCGTGGCTCCGCGCCACGGGCCATGAGATAGAAGAGCCCGTTCCATCGCTTTTCTCCCTAAGCATCAAAGACAGCGGTCTGCGCGACCTGATGGGCATTGTGGCCGAGCAAGCCATTGCCTACCTGCCCGGCACGAAGCTGCGCGCGCAAGGTCCCCTGCTCATCACCCACTGGGGGCTGAGCGGCCCAGCCATACTGAAACTGTCGAGCCATGGAGCCCGTCTGCTCCACCAGAACGACTACCGCATGCCCCTTGGCATCAACTGGACCGGCGAGAATGAAAGCACCGTGCGCACGTGTCTGGAGCAGGCAGCCACAGAGCACCCGCAACGGCAGCTCAGCACCGCCCCACCCCTCAGACTTCAGCAACGCCTGTGGAGCTACCTTGTCGGCAAGAGCACCGACTGCCGCACCGGTCTTCGCTGGTGCGACATCGGCAAGCGCGACATGAACCGCCTGGTGAGCGTGCTGTGCAGCGACAGCTATGAGACCGCCGGCCGCGCCCCCTTCAAAGACGAGTTTGTGACCTGCGGCGGCGTGTCGCTCCGCAGCATCCATCCCAACACGATGGAGAGCCGTGTGCATCCGGGGCTTTACTTCGCCGGCGAGGTGCTCGACATCGACGGAGTGACCGGCGGTTTCAATTTCCAAGCCGCCTGGACCACCGGCTATGTGGCGGCCAAAAGCATCGCAGAACGATTGTTTTCGCCCAATAATTTGGATAAAAGATAAAAAATGATTAACTTCGCAACGAATCAAACCCATAAGACCATGAAATCAATTCACCTGTTATCGGCAGCTGCCCTTATGGTGCTGCTGATGTGCTGCTCCAACAAGCCCGCCCCTGAGCAGCAAGGAGCCATTGAGAACAAAGCCGCAGCAGCAGAGACTATGGACGAGGACACTCCCACCGACGTGCGCAGTTTCGGCATGAACGGAAAAGTGAAAGAAGTGCGGCTCAGCGTGGCCGACCTCTCCGCCGACAGCGAGGGCGACCCCTGGGTGGAGGACAATAAGCTGGAGATGAGTTTCGACGAGCAAGGCCGTGTGACGCTCGACTTCTACGACAACCGCTACGAATATGACGCCAGCGGCAAGTTTGTGAAAGGCAACCATGACTACACGAAGATGGAGCGCGATGCCCAGGGCCGCGTCATCAGTTACGGCGAGGCCCAAGACGAGGAAGACGACATGATGTTCCACTACGACTTCACCTACGACGACAAGGGCCGTTTCGCCAAAGTAGAGTTGTCGCTCTGGGAGCAATTCTATACGGAAGAGCTGAGCTACACCGGCAACCATCCCTACCCCGACAAGATAACGTCAGAGGGAGATGACGAAGGCGAGCACTACAGCACTGTGACCGAATACGAATACACGAAAGTGGACGAGCACGGCAACTGGACCGAGCGCTACTGCACGCAGAAGACGACTACCACCGACGAGGGGGGCAAGGTGATAGGCACCGAGAACCGTAAGACCAAGCAGACAAGGGTGATTACCTATTATTAGGAGTGTAGGAGCATAGACGTATGCTCTTTCTATATAAATAAAACGGCGGCAGCTCTGGGAGCTGCCGCCGTTAATGTTTTGTTGTGACGGGTGAGGGTTACTTGTCGAAGTAGCGCTTGAGGAGTCCGGCGAAGCCGGCTCCGTGGCGTGCCTCATCCTTTGCCATCTCGTGTACGGTGTCGTGGATGGCGTCGAATCCGGCAGCCTTGGCATTCTTTGCGATGCGGAACTTATCCTCGCAGGCACCGGCCTCGGCAGCGGCGCGTTTCTCGAGATTGGTCTTGGTGTCCCACACGCACTCGCCGAGTAGCTCGGCGAACTTGGCGGCATGCTCAGCCTCCTCGAAGGCATAGCGCTTGAAGGCCTCGGCAATCTCGGGATATCCCTCGCGGTCGGCCTGACGGCTCATGGCCAGGTACATGCCCACCTCACCGCACTCGCCATTGAAATGGTTGCGCAGGTCCTCAATCATCTCCTCGCTCACGCCCTCGGGTTTTCCGTCGCCGATTTTGTGAACGGTGGCATAGGTCATTTCCTCGTCGGTTATCTCCTTGAACTTGGAAGCGGGAACCTTGCATACGGGGCATCTCTCAGGGGGTTCGGGACCTTCGTGAATATATCCACAAACGGTGCAAATAAACTTTTTCTTCATAATGTTCTTGTAGTATCAGTTAATAATAAAGGATTCTGTTTTAAAAACTCACTCTGCAAATATAGCACAAAAAAGCGGTACTTCCAAATTCTGAAAAGAAAAAATAAGGAAGGGTCAGTGCACTGTGGCATTACTGGAGACACTCAGTTTGACCCGTTTGCCCTCCGGCACGACCGGTTTCTGCCAGTCGCCGTGGAGCACTCTCACCACCGCCTTCTGCCCTACGGGCACGGCATCGACCGCCTCCTGGAGCGTCATGAAGTTGCCCCTGCCCTCGTCGGACACAATATAGTCGTAGTGGCGCACATACTTCTTAAGCGCCGGCACCTGGCGTGCTATCTCATCGACGAGGAGTCCAGCCACGACGTGAGCGCCATAGACGCTGTAGTGCGTATTGTCCTGACGTCCTTTGGGATGGGATGGCACCTGTCCCGGCAGGAGCCACAGGTGCAGGTCTTTCGACTTCTCGGCTCCCAGCGACTGCTCCAGGTTGTGTGTGATGGCATTGGCATCGACGAAAGGCACGTGGAGCCGCTCGGCCACCCTTCTGGGCGCCTTGGCATACTCGCCATGCGTATCAATGAGCACATCGCCCACATTGGTCTCTCCCTCATAGACACTGTTGCGCAGTTTTTCGTCGTCGTCGCCAAGTTTGGCCTCCGACTGGAAGTTTCGTCTCACCACGCAGTTGAAGAGCACCGGTATGCCCCCCCGCTCCCTTGTCTCCTTGACGAAGCGCTCGAGGTTGGCATCGAAGGTGGAGCCCACATCCGTGTGTCGGTCAGGCTGCGGTTTCTCGTCGTTGTGTCCGAACTGGATAAAGACATAGTCGCCCTTTTTCATTTTTTCGAGCACCTTATCCCACCGTCCCTCATCGATGAAGCTTTTCGAGGAGCGTCCGTTCACCGCATGGTTGTCGACCACCACGCGGTCTGTGAAGAAGCCCTGCAGCACCATGCCCCACCCCCGTTCGAGGTTGCCATTGGCGATGGACTTGTTGGCCATGGTGGAGTCGCCAATCATAAAGATGGTGAGTGCCGGCCGTTTTCCGGCCGTGCACAGCACCAAGACCACTGTGAAGAGGAGAGCAGTGCGTAGTGTTCGGGAGATGGACGTGCGCATACTACTCACCAGCTACGATATTGACCAGTTCGTCGGGAGCGACCAGTTTTTGCTCGCCGCTCACCATATTCTTCAGCATAAGTTTGCCCTCAGCCAGTTCGCTTTCGCCCACGATGGCCACGAAAGGCACATTCTGGGCATTGGCATAGCTCATCTGCTTTTTCATCTTCGCCTTGTCGGGATACACCTCGCACCTTACGCCCTTGGCGCGGCATGCAGCCGCCACCGGCAGGCAAGCCTCGAGCTCGGCCTGTCCCATATTGATGAAGAGGAGCTGTGTGCCGTTGAACGACTCCTCGGGATAGAGGTCGAGCGCGTTGAGCACATCGTAGATACGGTCGGCGCCGAAGGAGATGCCCACGCCGCTGAGTCCCGGCATGCCGAAGATGCCCGTGAGGTTGTCGTAGCGTCCGCCTCCGGTGATACTACCCATGGGCGTATCGAGCGCCTTCACCTCGAAGATGGCCCCCGTGTAGTAGTTGAGTCCACGGGCCAGGGTGAGGTCCAGTTCCATGGCATTGGTCATGGGGCATTTCTTGAGTGTGTCGAGAATGAAGCGCGACTCCTCGACGCCCTTCAGTCCCACCTCCGAAGCCGCCAGCACCTGTGCAATGGTGGCCAGTTTCTCATCATTCGAGCCCTTCATAGCCAGAATAGGCTGCAGGCGTGCGATATTGTCTTCGGTGAGTCCGTCCTCGCGTAGTTCGTCGTTGACGGCATCGATACCAATCTTGTCGAGTTTGTCGATAGCCACAGTGATATCGACCATTTTCTCGGGCGCCCCGATTACCTCGGCGATACCCTGGAGGATTTTCCTATTGTTGAGTTTGATGGCCACTCTGACACCCAGCCGTGCGAACACGGTGTCGACAATCTGCATCAGTTCCACCTCATTGAGGAGCGAGTCGCTTCCCACGACATCGGCGTCGCACTGGTAGAACTCGCGGTAGCGTCCTTTCTGCGGCCGGTCGGCGCGCCACACGGGCTGTATCTGATAGCGTTTGAAGGGCAGCTGGAGTTCATCTCGGTGCATGACGACGAAGCGTGCGAAGGGCACGGTAAGGTCGTAGCGGAGTCCTTTCTCGCAGATGCGAGCCGCCAGGTGCAGGTGGTTGCGCTGGAGCAGTTCCTCGTCGGTCACTTTCTGTGTGAACTCACCCGAGTTGAGTATTTTGTAGACCAGTTTGTCGCCCTCCTCTCCATATTTTCCCATGAGGGTGGAGAGATTCTCGAGTGCGGGAGTCTCAATTTGTTTGAATCCATAGAGCGAGAAGACCTCGCGAATGGTATTGAAGATATAGTTGCGCTTGGCCATCTCTACGGGAGAGAAGTCGCGCGTGCCTTTTGGGCGTGACGGTTTTTGAATCATTATTGGCGTACGATAGTTTGTGCCCTGTCCGGGCCGATGGAAATGATGGTGATAGGAGTCTCGAGCTGTTTCTCGAGGAAGCGTATGTAGGCAGCGAACTGTTCGGGGAACTGTTCCTCGGAGGTGAGGCCTGAGAGCGGTGTCATCCATCCCGGGAGTTCCTCATAGACCGGTTCTATGCCCTGGTTGATGTCGTAGGGGAAATAGTCGATGAGTTTACCGTTCTGTCTGTAGGCCACACAAGCCTTGATGGTCTTGAAGGTATCGAGCACATCGCTCTTCATCATGATGAGTCTTGTGACGCCGTTGACCATGATGGAATAGCGGAGCGCCACGAGGTCAATCCATCCGCAGCGGCGTTCGCGTCCGGTGACGGCCCCATATTCATGTCCGATTCGGCGTATTTCGGCTCCGGTCTCATCGAAGAGTTCTGTGGGGAAGGGTCCTGCTCCCACTCTGGTGCAGTAAGCCTTCATGATGCCATAGACCTCGCCGATGCGGTTGGGTCCTATGCCCAGTCCGGTGCAGGCACCCGCGCAGATGGTATTGGAAGAGGTGACGAAGGGATAGCTGCCGAAGTCGATATCGAGCATGGTGCCCTGCGCGCCCTCGCATAGCACGCTTTTGCCCTGTCGGAGCAGGTTGTTGATTTCGTGCTCGCTGTCGACGATGGTGAACTGTTTGAGGTATTCCACGCCCTCCATCCATGTTTTCTCCACCTCGGTGAGGTCATAGTCGGTGTATCCCAGTTGTCTGAGCGTCTCCTCATGTCGCGCCTTGTGCTCGGCATACCGTTCCTCGAAATGGTCGAAGAGGTCGCCCACCCTCAGTCCTGTGCGCGACACCTTGTCGGTATAGGCCGGTCCGATGCCCTTGCCTGTGGTGCCCACTTTACCTTTTCCCTTTGAAGCCTCGATGGCCGCATCGAGGAGTCGGTGAGTAGGCATGATGAGGTGCGCCTTTCTGGAGATATGGAGCCGTCCGTGCAGGTCATGTCCGCTTTTGGCCAGTTCCTTGGCCTCGTTCATAAACAAGTCGGGGGCGAGCACCACGCCGTTGCCGATGATGTTGACTTTATCGCCCTGGAAGATGCCCGAGGGAATGCTTCTGAGCACATATTTCTGACCTTCGAACTCGAGTGTGTGTCCGGCATTCGGTCCGCCTTGGAATCTTGCCACCACATCATAATGCGGTGTGAGCACGTCGACGACTTTACCTTTGCCCTCATCGCCCCACTGCAGTCCCAGCAGGACATCAACTTTTCCTTTATTCATTTTACGGATTTATTATTGTTGTTTGATTTATTTTTTCTTTTTTCCCTGCCGGCCGTTTTGCTGTCGGCAGATCGAGTAGCGGATTTTGCTTCGGTCTCCCTGCTTTTTTTCCTTTTTCTGTTGAGTTTGGCATTGCAAGTGCTGCAGATGCCATAGATGTCGAGTGTGAAGCTTTCCTTGTGAAACCTCTTCATCTTCATGGATTCGATGACCGTTTCGACCTGGAGAGTGCTCAGTTCGGTCACTTTACCACATATTTTGCAGATTTGGTGACAGTGGTTAGGTCTGAGGTAGGAAGACTCGTAGACGGTGTGCTGCGAGAAGCTGTGGCTCACCACGAGCGGCACTTTGAGCAGCAGCTCCATGGTATTGTAGAGCGTGGCCCTGCTCACCCTGAAATACTGTTCCTCCATTCGCTCGCTGAGCTGTTGCAGCGAGAAATGTCCGTTAAAGGAGCAGACCGCATCGAGAATGGCATAACGTTCGGGAGTTTTCCTCAGTTTATGCTCATTGAGATACACGGTCAGGACATTGTGAGCGCTGTTGCTGTTATCTTCCATATCCACACAACTTGACTGCGGCTCAGGGCTGTGTAGCGCCGAAGTCGCAGTAGATAAGTGATGCAAAGGTAACTAAATAATTAAGAAAAGGAGCAGGATTATAGAAGATTAACGAAAAAAAGGGCATAAAGGTTAGAATCCGGCCTTTTTAAGTGCGCTGTCGACCGCCTGCTGGTAGAGTGTTCCCGCATCGGATAGTTTGTTGAGGCAAGCCATGGCCGCTTTTCTCACCGGTAGCGAATCGTCGTGCAGCGCCACGACAGCCTGGTCTATCACCTCGTTCACCCCCCTCGTATCGGGCAGTGTGCCTGCCGTGAAGAGCCTTGCCAGCGTCATGAATCCGCACACCTGCCTCAGTTTATCGTCGGAGGCGAGCCATTTGAAAGCGAGCGACGGCGCATAGTCGAGATATTGGAAGAGGAAGAACGGCGCCATTTCGGCCATTTCCGTCGTTTGCAGTGTCTCCGCCCACAATTCGGCTATCTCGGGCAGCATTTTCTCCGGCGGCATGATCATGAGCGCCAGCAGCCGGCACTCCCTCACATTCTCCTTCCACAGTTCGATGGCGAGCGGATAGTCCTTTCCCAGTTCCTTCGCCATGTCCTGAAGGTCAGTGATTTTTGCGCCCCAATTAAGGTGATAGTTCAACCCCTTATCGCGCATGGAGGCCGCGGCCACCCCGTCCATGATGAGACGGAACGACTGCTTTACCTCTTTCAGTTTTTGTCGGGTTTCTTCGGTCATGATGACAATGCGGAATTATATGACAAGCCCCCGCTTACAGGAAGCCATATTGCTGTGAGTAGCGCATCATCTGGTGGTCGTACGACTCGGTGTAGTCGACACTTACATCGACGATTTCGCCTTCAGGTCCATAGACCGGTGACAGACGCGGGTTGATGAACCCCTTATAGGGAGCGAGGTTCAGTCTGCGGTAGCGTTCCAGCACCTCGGCATGGAGCAGAGGATCCACCTTCACGCCATAGTCTTCCACAAGGTGACGGGCCGCCTCGAAGTCGCCCTCGCTCTTGATGCGCTGTACCTCGGCCAGGAGGCGTGCGAAGAGCGTGCGGAGCGCGCCGAAGTCATTGATATGCAGGAACGTCTTGTTCTCTTTTCGGCACAGGGTTACATTTCCTTCGGAGTGCTGCATCACCCATCGAGCGATGAGCGCCCTATTTCGCATGTGCGCCTCTTCTATCTGATGTCCCTCGCGAATGCGGGTGAGCTGCGTGAGGAGTCCGTTGAGCAGATAGGAATAATACTGCGCCTTATAGGCCTCGCCATCCGGCAGGAGACCGAGTTGGACAAGTTTTTCGTCGGCTATATAATAAAGTCCGAAGAGATCGGCCCTTGCCTCCTCGATGGTGCTTCCATACGCCTTGAGCGCATCGGGGTCCGTATCCGGCAGCAGTTGTCCGCTTCCATGCCCCAGGCATTCGTGCAGGTCGGTATGGAGGTCGTCGCACATATCGTCGTATTTCTCTATCAGGCTGAGCACCTCCTTGTCGTCGATAAACTCCTCTCTGAACCCGTTGCCGTGCGCCGCCTTGTTGTACGCCTCGGTGAGGTTGCCGATGGTGACGCTCTTGCTGCCGTGCGCCGCCCTTATCCAGTCGGCATTGGGCAGGTTGATGCCGATGGCCGAGCTTGGGTACTCCTCGCCTCCGAGCATGGCCGCGCACACCACGTGGGCCACGACCCCTTTGACCACCTTCTTTCTGAACCTCGGGTCGACGGGCGAATGGTCCTCGAACCACTGCGCGTTGTCGCTGATGAGGCGGGTTCGTCGTGTAGCCTCTATATCTTTGTAATGCACGATGCCCTCCCATGTACCTTTCAGTCCCAGCGGGTCGCCGTATACTTCAATAAAGCCATTGATGAAGTCGACCATTCCCTCCGTTTCCTTGAGCCACTCGATGGAATACTGGTCAAAGATGTGCAAGTCGCCCTCTTGGTAATACTTTATGAGCAGTTCTATTGTTAACTTCTGTTGTTCATTCTCGGCCACGCCGGCCGCTTTCTCCAGCCACTTCACGATATGCCTGATAGGCTCGCCATACAGTCCGTTTGCCGTCCAGGTTTCCTCGACGAGCCGTCCGTTCTTTCTTACGAGTCGTGTGTTGAGTCCCCATGAGGCCCCGTCGCCGGGATGTGCCGCCTTCATTTCGGCATAGAAGCGTTCGGCCTCCTTTTGTGAGATACCCTCATAGAAGTTGCACGCCGATGTACGCACGAGGTCATCTCCTTCAGCCTGGTTCACCCTTTTGGGGCAGACCTTAGGGTCGAAGATGACGGGGCATATTTCGCTTAGGAGCGCATCCACCTCCTCTCCCTCACCGAGCGGAAGGAGTTGGCGGGGTGTGTTATTTACAAGTTTTCGGAAGAATTCCTCAGAGAATAGCGGTTCGAATTTCTCGCAGCCATAATGGTGATGGATGCCGTTGGAGAACCACACCCTTTTAAGGTAGACATAGACAGCATCCATGTCGGAGTTGTGGCCGATGAGGCACTTGTGTGCCGCCACGACCGCCTCGAGCGTTTTCCTTATGCGCAGGTTGTATGGTCCGTATTGGTCGAACGTGATATCTCTTCCCGCGAGCGTAGCTTCGGAGAGGTAATAGACGAAAAGTTTTTGGCGTAAAGTGAGATTTTCGAATCCATTGAGCCGGTAGCGCAACATCTGTATGTCGGCGAACCGTTCGTTGGCGTATTCAAACTGTTTGCTTTCAGGCGATTGCATTATGCTTGTGTTTGCTTAGCCTTTTTGGCTGATTTTTTCTCTTTCATGGACGGGTGTTGTGCGAGATGTTTCATTTTGTACTCTCTCGGTGTGATGCCGTTGATTTTGTAGAAAGAGGCGTAGAACGACTGTCTGTTGGAGAATCCCACCATGTTGCTGATATCCTCCATGTTGAGGTCCTGGTACCTTTTGTCGACGAGGAGCGTCATGGCCTCATCGATGCGGTATTTGTTGACGAAGGAGGTGTAATTCATGTGGAATCTGACATTTACTACTGCCGAGATGTATCGGGTATTGGTGCCCAGGTCTTCGGCCAATTTTTTTGCGGAATAAGTTTTGTCCTTGTACTTTTTCTGGATGAGGATAATCTCCAGGATTCTCTCCTTCAGCTCATCCATGAGCTTAGGACTCACCAAGCTGCGGTAAGCGGCTTCTTTTTCCTTTTTTTCGGTGATGTTATACTTTGCCATATCTATTAGAAAAGGTTTGTGAAGTGATTGCCAATAATTGTCAGCTACAAAAATAACAAAAAAGTATTATATTCGCAAAAATTAATGCATATTTTCATAAAAAAAAAGTTTAACTTTGCAGAAAAGTTCCGAAATGATAAATTTTTTTACTTTATTAAACAAATATTTCGGCTATTCAACCTTTCGTGAACACCAGCTGGAGGTAATAGAGCGTTTGACTTCGGGTGGCGACTGTCTGGTACTGATGCCCACCGGCGGCGGCAAGAGCCTTTGCTACCAAGTGCCCGCTTTGGCCATGGATGGGACCGCCGTAGTGGTTTCGCCGCTCATCAGTCTGATGAAGGACCAGGTGGAAGCCCTTTGCGCCAACGGCATACCCGCCGAGACCTACAACAGTTCGCAGAGTGGTGAGGAGCAGTACGAAGTGCGTCGGCGCTGTTTATGTGGAGAATTGAAATTGATTTACGTTTCTCCAGAAAAACTTTTGTCAGAAATAGACAGTTTTTTCTCTCACCTACGGCTCTCATTTTTTGCCATCGACGAAGCCCATTGCATCAGTCAGTGGGGTCATGATTTCCGTGAGGAATACACCCACCTTCACGTGCTTCACGAAAGATTTCCGCGCATACCTATTATAGCGCTCACCGCCACTGCCGACAAGATAACGCGCAAGGACATCGTTGCACAATTGCGTCTCAACGTGGAAGAAGGGAGCGGCATCTTCATCAGTTCGTTCGACCGTCCCAACCTGCGTCTCAGTGTCATCAAGGGGTATACAAAATCGCAGAAAGATTCTTACATAGTGAACTTCATTCGCCGCCGGCCCGGTGCCCCCGGCATTGTGTACTGTCTGAGTCGGCAATCCACCGAAGTGTTGGCCCGCCATCTGCACCGTTACGGCATCAGCGCCCTCCCCTACCACGCCGGTTTGCAGGCAGAAGAGCGCAGCCACTCGCAAGACCAGTTCCGCAACGACGAGGTGCAGGTAGTGTGTGCCACCATAGCCTTCGGCATGGGTATCGACAAGAGCAACATCCGTTGGATAATCCATTACAATCTTCCCAAGAGCATAGAAAGTTTTTACCAGGAGATAGGCCGTTCGGGCAGAGACGGCGCCCCTGCCGAGACCGTGCTGTTCTACTCGCTTCAAGACATGGTACAGCTCACCAATCTCATCAATGGCGGGAGCGACGAGGACCAGCGCCGTGTGAACCTGGACAAGCTTCGGCGCATGCAGCAATATGCCGAATCGACGGTGTGCCGGAGGCGCATTCTGCTGAACTACTTCAACGAGCTGTCACCCCACGACTGCCACAACTGCGACATCTGCTTCCACCCCCCTGTTCGCCGTGACGGCACTGTAGAGGCCCAGAAGCTGCTGAGTGCCGCGGTACGTACGGAGAGCCGCGCCTCCGGCCGCACAATAGTCGACATACTGACCGGCAGCCACAGCGCCACCATCCGCAACAACGGCTATGACCATCTGAAGACCTACGGTGTGGGCAAAGAGCATCCGCCCCACGTATGGAACGACTATCTGCTGCAGTTGCTCCAGATGGGCTACATAGAGATAGAATACGACCGTTGGAATGCCGTGACTGTCACCCCATTAGGTTGGGAGGTGCTGCGCGGAAGCCGCCGTGTGGAGCTGTGCGACAGCCGTGGCGACGAGGCTCAGCCCAGAGCCAGCCGCAAGAAGCGCGAGCTGCATGTGGAGATACCCTTCCTGAGCACCGATGAGGCAAGAGACCGCCGGCTGACGGAAGAGCTCCGTCAGTTGCGCCAGGTCATCGCCAAGAGCGAGCATGTGCCCGCCTATGTGGTATTCAACGACAAGGTGCTTCAGCTTCTTGTGATGCACAAGCCCACCACCGTGGAGCAGTTTGGCGAGATACCCGGCATCGGCGAGCACAAGCGCGAGCGTTATGGCGCCACGTTTGCCAATGCTATAAAAAGTTTCTTGGAGGGAAGTTGAAAGGAAGTTGAAAGGAAGTTTAAGGGACATTTAAAAGGAAGTTAAAAGGAAGTTAAAAGGAAGTTAAAAGGAAGTTAAAGGGAAGTTAAAAGGACATTTGTGGGTGATTAAAGGGTAGTTAAAGGGTAGTTAAAGGGAAGTTAAAGGGAAGTTAAAGGGACATTTGCGGTTTTGATGGGTATTTAGGTGTTGTTATAAGTGACTGAAAGAGCCGATAAGTATGCAAGAAACTTACGGTAGGAGTCGATTGAATGAAAAAACACGGCAGAAGAGTCGTGTTTTTCATTTAGAAATGGAGTGAGATACGAAAAAAATGTTTAACTTTGCTGCCTGTAAGCAGGAGAACGCATCATAAAGAGACAGTAAAATGAGTATCAGCATAGTGAAATACAATGCAGGCAACGTATTCTCGGTGGAGAATGCGCTTCACCGTTTGGGAGCCGAAGCCATTGTGACCGACGACCCTCTCGTGCTGAGCAAGAGCGAGAAAGTGATATTTCCCGGACAGGGCGAGGCGAGCCATGCCATGTCCTACCTTCGCTCTCACGGTCTGGACGAGGTGATACGCAGTCTTCGTCAGCCGGTGTTGGGCATCTGCATCGGACAGCAGCTGCTCTGCAAGCACAGTGAGGAAGGCGACACCGACTGTCTCGGCATCATCGATGCCCCCGTGCTGCGTTTCCGTCCGTCGCGTCATGAAGACAAGATACCCTGCATGGGCTGGAACAACCTTTACGACCTGACCACACCCCTTTTCGACGGTTTGGCCGAATCGCCCTACGTCTATTTTGTTCACAGCTACTATGTACCCCTCTGTTCCGCCACGATAGCGAAGGCCGAGTACACCCTTCCCTACAGCGCCGCCCTGCACCAGGACAATTTCTACGCCACCCAGTTCCACCCCGAGAAGAGCGGCAGTGTGGGTGAGCAGATATTGCGCAATTTTCTCACCCTCTGAATTCCGCCAACCGATATGACCAGAAGACCCATCGAAGCGATACCCGCGATAGACCTCATTGACGGCCAGTGTGTGAGGCTGATGCAAGGCGACTACAGCCGCAAGACCGTCTACGGTGCCCATCCCGAGGAGACCGCGCAGGAGCTGGAAGCCGCCGGTTTCGAGCGTCTGCATGTAGTAGACCTTGACGGAGCCCGTGCGGGCCACTGTGTGAATCTTGACGTGTTGCGCCGTATCACCGCATCGACCCGTCTGAAAGTGGATTTCGGCGGCGGTGTGAAAAGCGAGAGCGATGTGGAGGCCATATTAGAGGCCGGTGCCCGCCAGGTGACCATCGGTTCACTGGCTGTGAAGGAGCCCGAGCTTGTGACCGGTTGGGCCGCCCACTACGGTGCCGACCGTCTGATTATCGGCGCCGATGTGCGCGACGGCCGCATATCCATCCACGGCTGGCAGGAAGACAGCGCCACCACGCTCGACGAGCTGTTGACCTACTACACCCAGCGCGGCATCCGCCACTTTCTGTGCACCGACATCAGCCGCGACGGCATGCTTCAGGGCCCTGCCACCCCGTTGTACCAAGAAATCATGCGCAAGTATCCGTCGATACACCTAATAGCAAGCGGCGGCATATCCTGCACAGAAGACATACTTACGCTGGAATCGGCCGGCATCCCCGCCGTCGTTTTCGGCAAGGCCTATTATGAAGGCCGCATAGACCCTGAGAAGATACTGAGACGATGAGTTTAGCCAAGAGAATCATACCCTGCCTGGACGTGAAAGACGGCCTCACTGTGAAGGGGACCCACTTTGTGAACCTCCGCACGGCCGGCGACCCTGTTACGCTGGCCAAGGCCTACAGCGAGTTGGGTGCCGACGAGCTGGTGTTTCTGGACATCACCGCCAGTCATGAAGGCCGCAAGACGTTCACCGACCTGGTGACCCGTCTGGCCCGTGAGATCAGCATTCCCTTCACTGTGGGCGGCGGCATCAACGCCCTTGACGACGTGGAGCGTCTGTTGCTGGCCGGTGCCGACAAGGTGAGTGTGAACAGCGCCGCCCTGAAAGACCCCACGCTGATAGACAAGATTTCCTCGCGTTTCGGTTCGCAGGTGTGCGTGTGTGCCATCGACGCCCATGAGCAAGACGGCCGTTGGGAGTGCTACATCCACGGCGGCCGGATACCCGCCGGGCGCGAGTTGACCGAATGGGCCCTTGAGGTGGCCGACCGCGGTGCCGGCGAGATACTTTTCACGAGCATGAACCACGACGGAGCGAAAGCGGGCTATGCCAACGAGATGCTGGCCCGTCTGAGCGACCTTCTGCCCATTCCCGTGATAGCGAGCGGTGGTGCCGGGCGGAAAGAGCATTTCCGCGACGTGTTCACCGAAGGCAAGGCCGACGCGGCCTTAGCCGCCAGCGTGTTCCACTTCGGCGAGATAGGCATTTCCGAGCTGAAACAATATTTGAAAGAATGCGGCATAGCTGTAAGGCTCTGAATCCGCCCCCGATGCCGGCCCATCCGGCTCATAGATAAAACAAAAAAAGCGAAATGATAAAGACGAGTGACATAGACTTTGAGAAAGGCGGCGGCCTTGTCCCCGCCATTGTGCAGGACGCCCGCACCCAGCGTGTGCTGATGTTGGGCTATATGAATGCCGAGGCTTTGGAAAAGACCCTTTCCACCCAACTGGTGACCTTCTTCAGCCGGAGCCGCCAGCAGTTGTGGACCAAGGGAGAGACCTCTGGCAACTACCTCCACCTGACCGAGCTGCTTTTGGACTGCGACCATGACACCCTTTTGGTGAAAGCCACTCCCGACGGTCCGGTGTGCCATACCGGCACCGACACCTGCTGGGGCGAGAAGAACGAGCGTGCGGAGCGCAATCCGCTTCTTTTCCTTACCGAACTGCAGGACTTTGTGGAGAAGCGCTACACGGAGCGTCCCTCCGGCAGCTACACCACCGAGCTGTTTGAGTCGGGTGTGAACCGCATGGCCCAGAAAGTGGGCGAGGAAGCCCTCGAGGCCGTGATAGAGGCCACCAACGGCACCAATGAGCGTCTGGTCTATGAAGGCAGCGACCTGCTGTACCATCTGATTGTGCTGCTTACGAGCAAAGGGCTCCGCATAGAAGACCTGGCCCGCGAGCTGGTGGTGCGCCACGACCCCAACTGGCAGAAGCACTGAGCGAAGTCTCCTCGCGTCAGGTTACCGTACCCATTAGAACATAAATCATAAAAAAACGATACAAGACATGCTGATAGACTACAAGAATGTCAATGTGAACCAAGAGAACCAAGCCGTTCTGACGGATGTCACCTTCCAGGTGAAAGAAGGCGACTTCGTGTATATCATAGGCAAGGTAGGAGCCGGCAAGAGCTCGCTTCTGAAAACCATCTACTGTGAGTTGGACCATGACCACCCGGAGAAAGCCGAAGTGCTGGGTGTGGACATAAGCCACATCAAGCGCAAGGACGTGCCTGCCCTTCGCAAGCAGATGGGCATTATCTTCCAGGACTTCCAGCTGCTCCACGACCGCACCGTGCGCCGCAATCTGGAATTTGTGCTGAAGGCCACCGGCTGGAAGAGCCGCAAGGAGCGCACTGAGCGCATAGAGGCCGTATTGGAAAAGGTGGGCATGCTCGACAAGCTCGACAAGATGCCCCATGAGTTGTCGGGCGGCGAGCAGCAGCACATAGCGATAGCCCGTGCGCTGCTGAATGAGCCCAAGATTATCATTGCCGACGAGCCCACGGGCAATCTGGACCTTGAGACGGCCCGCCACATTGTGAGTCTTCTCCAGGACATCAGCAAGCGTGGCACCTCGGTGGTGATGACGACGCACAACATCCAGTTGCTCGACGAGTTTCCCGGCACCGTGTTCCGCTGCAAGGACGGCAAGATGACCGAAGTGACCCATGAGTACAGGCAGATGGACCTGACCGAAGACAGCAAAGCAGAATAACCCAACGAAAAAAGACAAAAGATATGAAAGTAATGAAATTCGGCGGCACCTCCGTCGGTTCTCCCGAGAGAATAAAGAAAGTGGCCGGTTTGGTTACCCGTTCCGGCGAGCCCACTTTTCTGGTGCTTTCCGCCATGTCGGGCACGACGAACACCCTGCTTGAGATAAGCGACTATCTGTTCAAGAAGAACCCCGACGGAGCCAACGAGACCATCAACCAGTTGGAGCGCAAATATCTGTCGCACGCAGAGGAGCTGTACACGAACGAGGACTACAAGAAAGAGACCATCCAGTTCATGCATGAGGAGTTTGACTATCTTCGCAGTTTCACGAAAGACCTGTTCACGAGTTTTGAGCAGAAGAGCATTGTGGCGCAGGGCGAGATTTTGAGCACCCACATGATGTACAACTACATGCAGGAGCAAGGCATCGACTGTGTGCTGCTTTCGGCCCTTGACTTCATGCGTACGGACAAGAACGCCGAGCCCGACTCACAGTATATCCGCAAGAAGCTCAATGCCCTAATGGACGCCAACGACGGTCACCAGGTATACATCACTCAAGGTTTCATCTGCCGCAACACCTACGGCGAGGTAGACAACCTGCTTCGTGGCGGTAGCGACTACACCGCCTCATTGATAGGCGCCGCCATCGATGCCGAGGAGATACAGATATGGACCGACATCGACGGCATGCACAACAACGACCCCCGCGTGGTGGAGAAGACCGAGTCGGTGAAGCGTCTTAACTTCGAGGAGGCCGCCGAGCTGGCCTATTTCGGTGCGAAGATCCTCCACCCCACTTGCATTCAGCCCGCCAAGTTTGCCGGCATTCCCGTTCGTCTACTCAGCACGCTTGACCCCGATGCCGACGGCACCATTATAGACAATGTGACAATGCGCGGCACCATCAAGGCCATTGCCGCCAAGGACAACATCATCGCCATCAAGATAAAGAGTTCGCGCATGCTTTTGGCCACCGGTTTCCTTCGCAAGGTCTTTGAGATTTTCGAGAGCTACCAGACCCCGATTGACATGGTTTGCACCTCGGAGGTAGGTGTATCGGTGACGATAGACAACGGCAGCCATCTGCAGGAGATAGTGGACGAGTTGAAGAAATACGGCACGGTGACCGTGGACAACGACATGTGCATCATCTGCATTGTGGGCGACCTTGACTGGAGCAATCTCGGCTTTGAGACGCTGGCTACCGAGGCGATGAAAGACATCCCTGTGCGCATGATATCCTATGGAGGTTCGAACTACAACATCTCGTTCCTGGTGAAAGAGCAGGACAAGAAGCGCGCCCTTCAGAATCTGAGCAAAGAGATTTTCGGTCACTAATCCCCATTTCATATTTTATGAGAACCGTATTTCCGACAGACGCATTCCGCCAGTTGACCACCCCCTTCTACTACTACGACACCGACCTGCTTCGTGCCACCATCCGTATGATACAGGAAGAAGTGTCGAAGCATGCAGGTTTTTGTGTTCACTATGCCATAAAAGCCAATGCCAACCCCCGTGTGCTGAACATCATCGGGCAGGCCGGTCTTGGTGCCGACTGTGTGAGCGGCGGCGAGATACTGGCCGCCCTGAACGCCGGCATCCCCAAGCACCGCATCGTATATGCCGGTGTAGGCAAGAGCGACTGGGAGATCAACTTAGGTTTGGACAAGAACATCTTCTGCTTCAACGTAGAGAGCATAGCCGAGTTGGAAGTACTGAACGAACTGGCCGCCCACAAGGAGAAGACCGCTCGTGTGGCCCTCCGCATCAATCCCGACGTGAAGGCCCACACGCACGCCAAGATTACGACCGGTCTGGCCGAGAACAAGTTCGGCATCGCCCTGTGCGACATGGACGATGCCGTTCGTGCCGCCATCGCCATGGAGCACATCGACCTGGTGGGTCTTCATTTCCATATCGGCTCTCAGATACTCCGCATGGACGATTTTGCCGCCCTCTGCAACCGCATCAACGATCTCCAGCGCCATTTGGAGCAGAGCAAGGTGAAGATAGAGCATATCAACGTGGGCGGTGGTCTGGGCATAGAATACAACTATCCCGACAAGTTGCCCATACCCGACTTCAAGTCGTACTTCGACACCTACGCCCGCCATTTGGAGTTGCGCGAGGGTCAGACCCTCCACTTCGAGCTGGGCCGTTCGATTGTAGGCCAGTGCGGTTCGCTCATCACCCGTGTACTGTATGTGAAGCAAGGTGTGGCCAAGCAGTTTGCCATCGTAGACGGCAGCATGACCGAGTTGATTCGTCCCGCTCTGTACCAAGCCTACCATCAGATAGAGAATCTGCAGGAAGAGGGCCCCATGGAGACCTACGACGTAGTGGGTCCGGTATGCGAGTCGAGCGATGTATTTGCGAAAGCAGTAGACCTGCGTCATGTGAAGCGCGGCGACCTTCTTGCCATCCGCAGTGCGGGTGCCTACGGCGAGTCGATGGCCTCGTGCTACAACTGCCGCAAGCTTCCATCCAGTTATCTGACAGAAGACCTATGACCCTTAGTCCCCTTCTACTGATTGTATCGGCCGTACTGGTGCTGATTGGTGTTGCCACCCCCTTCATCAACCCCCTGTTCCGCCGTCCCTCTACCACGCCGCGTGAAGAAAGTCCTTCGGCCGACGGTCCCGGCATCAGCATTCTGTTGGTGTCGCGTGGCAATCCCGTGGCGCTCGACGAGCATCTCCCCATTTTCCTGACCCAGGAGTATGCACCCGGTTACGAAGTGATAGTCGTGGCCGACAAGACCGACGATGAGACCGGCAATGTGCTGAAGCGCTACGCTGGCCAGGAGAAGTTGTACAGCACCTTCATACCCGCCAGTTCGCGCTATATGAGCAAGAACAAACTTGGTGCCACCCTTGGTGTGAAAGCCGCGAAGAACGACTGGATCGTGATGGTAGACCCCGCCTGCAAGCCCGAGAGTTCCCACTGGCTGCAGTCGCTCTCCCGCCACTGTGGCAGCCACACCAACATGGTGCTTGGCTACACCCACTTCAGCGACGAGGCACCCCGCATGATGGGGTTTGAGCATCTGCACAACGCCTGCTATCTGCTGCGCTCTGTGGAGCAAGGCCATCCCTACCGCACTAACTGCAGCGTGTTGGCCTTCCGTAAGCAAGAGTTTCTGGAGGGCTACGGCTTTCAGGGCAATCTGAAATACTCCATCGGCGAGTACGACTTTCTGGTGAACAAGTTCGGTCGTAGCGGCAGTACGGTCACCGCCTTGGAGCCCGACTCCTGGCTGCTGGAAGACACCCCCTCGAAGCGCACCTGGCAGAACCGCAAGGTATACTATCAAGAAGTGCGCCGTCATTTGGAGAAAGGTCACCGCTATCAGGTGCTGTACCTTGTAGACCAGTTGACCCTGCACCTTACCTATCTGCTGCAGCTGTGCGGCATTGCTTACGGCGCCCTCACCCACAAATGGGTGTTGCTGGGTGCCGGCATCTTATCCCTGGTGCTCACCCTTGTGCTGCGCACCCTCATCGGCCGTAAGGCCAGCCGTGCATTGGGCGGCCATTGCAGTTGGTATCAGATAGTTCCCTTCGAGCTGTCCCTCCTTTGGCACCGTTTGGCCACGATGATACGCTACGAGTATGCCGACAAGAGCGATTTTATCAGTCAGAAGGTATAATACAAGAAATCCAGAAAAGAAGAAACAGAATGGCACTCAAGATACTCCATTTCACCCCCGAGGTAGAAGCAGGGTCACCTTTCGCCCAGTATATCGACATGTTGCTCTATAAGATGAGCCAGCGTGCCGACACCTATCTGGTGACCCACGCCCCGCTTTCATCCGGCCCTTCGACCAACATACCGACCTACTCGATAGACGACAGTGAGCGGCGTCCTTTCTATAAGAAATGCAGCACCCTACTGGCCCTTCAGCGGCGCTACCTTCAGACGCTCTACTCCATCAAGCCCGACGTGGTTCACATACACGGCAGTTGGAACTTTCTCTGTTCGCGCATCGCCCTTTGGTCTCGCAAGCGCGGTTTCAAAGTGATTCTTTCGCCATTCTATTCACTTGAAGTGACCGAGGAGCAGACCGACTACGGCATGAAGATGTGGAAGATGATATCCTATCAGAAATCCATGCTGCGCCATGCCAGCGCCATTCACCTGACCGACGGCAGTTCGTATCGCGCTATCATGGAGAAGAAGCTCAATGCGCGCACGCTGCTCATGGAAGGCTTTGATGCCCAGAATGAATCCGACTACGACCGGCTGGCCAATGAGCTCATGCTGCTGTACCGCAAGGTGCTCGACAGCGACGCCGTAGGACAGATGGACGTGAACAGCGACGAGGCACTCAGTTCGCTGCTCCATGTGGGTATGGCGCGCGAGATGCCCCAGCAGATACTGCCCCCCGAATCGATACTCAACCTTCGGAGCATCAAGCCCACCGCCTGGCGCTACATCGACCTCTACTCCTACGACCAAGGTGTGAGCGACATTCTCCAGGAAGGAGTGAGCCGCATGCAGCTCCGTTTGCCCGACCTCCAGGCCGAGCAGGTGGACCGTTTTCCCTCCCGCCTGCGCCGCGACAAATCGCCCCTGCCCGGCGACCTGCTTCTCTCCGAAGACCGCAAGATGCGCAAGCGTCTGAATGAGCTTCTGGACCGTGATGAAGAGACCGAGCGCAAGGTGCTGGTGATGGTTCTCAACATCAAGCACCACTATGAGGGGAAGACCCTCAGTCTGCGCCACCTGTGCGACCTCTACGATGTGCTCCGCCATGAAGACTACGATGAGGAGCGCGTGAGCGAGACCGCCGAGCGTCTGGGCATCCACACCCTGCTGCGCCGTCTCTGCCAGTTGCTCTACGAGACGGTGTATCTGGAAGAAGGATTCATGCCCGTGTACCGTCTTGACGACCCCGGCACAGAACGTATGCGTCAATACATGATAGCCTACTAAACAACACACAACAAAACCTAACCAGAATCTAAATTATGAACCAACGACACCAAGAAACTGTAAATGACCTGAGGTACCTGGAGCTTCTCTCGCACACCTTCCCCACCGTGGCCGATGCGAGCACGGAGATTATCAACCTGCAAGCCATATTGAACCTGCCGAAGGGCACCGAGCACTTTCTGGCCGACATCCACGGCGAGTACGAAGCCTTTAAGCATGTGCTGCGCAATGCCTCGGGCAACATCAAGCGCAAGGTGCGCGAGATATTCGGCAATGAGCTCCGCGAGTCGGAGATCAAGGAGCTCTGCTCGCTCATCTACTATCCCGAGCAGAAGTTGACCATTGTGAAGGAGCGCGAGAGCGAACTGACCGACTGGTATCACATCACCCTGTACCAGCTGGTGCGTGTGCTGCGCGACGTATCGAGCAAGTACACCCGTTCGAAGGTTCGCAAGGCCCTACCCTCCGACTTCAGCTACATCATCCAGGAGCTGCTGCACGAGCGCACCGACGACACCGACAAGCACGCCTACGTGCGTGCCATCATCGACACCATCGTATCGATAGGCCGTGCCGACGCCTTCATCATCGCCATAGCCAATGTGATACATCACCTTGTGATAGACCAGCTCCATATCCTGGGCGACATCTACGACCGCGGTCCCGGTGCCCACCTCATCATGGACACGATGAAAGACTACAAGAACTGGGACATCCAGTGGGGCAACCACGACATACTGTGGATGGGAGCCTGCGCCGGCAACGACGCCTGCATCTGCAATGTGCTCCGCCTGTCGCTCCGCTATGCCAACCTCACCACCATCGAGGAGGGCTACGGCATCAACCTTGTACCCCTGGCCACCTTTGCCATGGAGCAGTACGGCGACGACCCCTGTCTGGAGTTTCAGCCCAAGTTGAACGGCGAGAACAAGAGCATGGACGAGAAGACCGTGCAGTTGACCGCCAAGATGCACAAGGCCATCGCCATCATCCAGTTCAAGGTAGAGTCGCAGATTATCTCCCGTCATCCCGAATGGAAGATGGCCGACCGTCTGCTGCTCGACAAGGTGGACTACGAGCGCGGCACCGTGACCCTTGGCGACAAGGAATATGTGATGAGGAGCTGCGACTTCCCCACCATCGACCCCAAAGATCCCACCCGTCTGACCGAAGGCGAGGTAGACCTGCTGAAGAAGCTCCACCGCTCTTTTGTGGTGTGCGAGAAGCTTCAGCGCCACATGCACCTCATCCGCACCCACGGCTGCATGTATGCCGTATACAACGACAACCTGCTCTTCCACGCCTCTGTGCCCCTGGAGGCCGACGGCAGTCTGCGCGAGGTAGAGGTAGGCAACGGCCAGCGCTTCAAGGGCAAGGAGCTGATGCACACCGTGGGCATGATGATACGGAGCGCCTTCCAGGCCGACACCAATCCCGAGGACAAGCGCAACTACATCGACTACTTCCTCTATCTGTGGTGCGGTCCCGACTCACCCCTCTTCGACAAGTCGAAGATGGCCACCTTCGAGCGTTACTTCCTGAACGAGAAAGAGACCCACAAGGAAGAGAAAGGCTACTACTACAAACTGCGCGACAATGCCGAGATATGCGACAAGATACTCGACGCCTTCGGTGTGGAAGGCGAGAACCGCCATATCATCAACGGCCATGTGCCCGTGCATGTGAAGACCGGTGAGAATCCCATCAAGGCCAACGGCCGTCTGATGGTGATAGATGGCGGATTCTCCCAAGCCTATCATGCCGAGACCGGCATAGCCGGCTACACCTTGGTATACCACAGCCGCGGTTTTGAGCTGGTTCAGCACGAGCCGTTCACGAGCGCCGAGGATGCCATCACGCGCTGCACCGACATCAAGAGCACCCGCCAGATAGTGGAGATGTCGTCGCACCGCATGCTGGTGGCCGACACCGACATAGGCAAGGACATCAAGCGGCAGATAGCCGACCTTCAGCGTCTGCTCTACGGCTACCGCCACGGTCTCCTGACGCAGAGCGACAGGAAGAAATAGGCTTTCTGAAGGGAAGTTAAAGGGAAGTTAAAGGGAAGTTAAAGGGACATTTGTAGAGATAGGACTAATATTTGAAGACGAATATGAGAAGATTATGGACTTTTCTGGCAGCAGCGCTGTTTTTGTCGATAGGATACCTGTCGGCCCATGCCGATGACGGCCCACGGCTCCGCGGGTGCCGTCCCATGCTGCGTGAAGGCGCGGCGGGCGGCGGCAGTATGAAGGTGCGGCGCACGACACCTGACGACCACTACATAGGCGACCGTCGGCAGTTGACCGTGCTGGTGAACTTCAACGACCAGGCCTTTACGGCCGAGGAGCCGCTGGTACAATGGGAGAAGATATTCAACACCGAGGGGTTGGTGGAAGAGCCGTTTTTCGGTTCTGTGCGCGACTACTTCACCGACCAGAGCTACGGTCAGTTCCGTCCTACCTTCGACCTGTATCACGTCTCGCTCGACCAGCCCCGCTCCAAGTACAGGAGCACAAGCTCCGACGATGAGAACTCGCAGTATCTGGTGAACGACATCATGGAAGTGCTGAAGCAAGAAGAGGTGGAATGGCCCGTCTACGACTGGGACGGCGACGGCTACGTGGACCAGTTGCTCATTCTCTATGCCGGCAAGGGTCAGAACGCCGGCGGCGACCGCAACACCATCTGGGCCCACCAGTGGTGGATGACCGAGCACAAAGACAAGGAGACGGGCGAGAAGCTGCCCCCCGTGCCGGTGGTCTACGACGGCACCGTGTATCTTGTAGACTGCTACTGCGCAGTGCCCGAACTCGACCAGAAAGGCGGTTACGGCAGTTTCGGCACCATCTGCCATGAATACTCCCACTGTTTCGGTTTTCCCGATTTCTACTACGGCAGTTACAGTATTGTGGGCGACTGGGACCTGATGGACTACGGCAACTACAACCAAGGCGGCTTCTGTCCGGCCGGTTACTCCGCCCACGAGCGCATGCTGATGGGCTGGCTCATGCCCACCGAGTTGACCGACCCCGCCAGTATCAGCGGGCTGCTCCCCCTGAGCGACGAAGGCCAGGCCTACCTGATACGCAACGACGGCTATGCCGACGAATACTACATTGTGGAGAACCGCCAGCAGAAAGGTTGGGACCGCTACCTGCCCGGCAGCGGTGTGGTAGTGTTTCATATCGACTACGACCCCTCGCTGTGGGGAAGCTTCACCGACTTTGTGAACACCTACGACACCCAACGCTACAGCATCATCCCCGCCAACGGCCGGAGCAGCACCTATATGAGTGAAGGTTGGGCCTATCCCTATCAGGACAACGACTCGCTGACCGATACCTCCACCCCAGCCGCGAAGTTGCTCCATGCCAACGTCAATGGTGAGTATCTGCTGTCAAAGCCCCTCTATCATATAAAGGTGGAAAACGGCGAGGCCTCTTTCGATTTCCTTCAGACGGGTGAGTCGTCGGTAGGCGACGTCCTGCTTCGCGACAGCCGCCCCATAGAGACCCTCTACCGTATGGGGCGTGTGCACATTGTGCGCTGCGAGAATGGCGAGGTGAGAAAGATAGTATTCAAAGAATAGCTGTCGAGGACAGACGGCAAGAAAACAGCGCCTGCAGGACAAATCCTTGCAGGCGCTGCTTTTATCGATAAAGACTCGTAGGGCATTTATTTCTTGAGATTGCCCAAGATGTCGCGTGTCAGTTCCTTGGTGATGGTGCGTGTGGCCGCACTGGTGGCGTTCTTCACCACCTTCTGTCCGGCGGTGGTTTTCGACTTGGTTTTCTTGCCGGAAATCTTATCGCTCACGATGGTGCCCAGCACCGCCGCCAGTGTGGAAGTGATGGCCGTGAGAACCGCCTTGAGCACCTTGCTGAAGAAGCCCGGTTTCGATTTTTCCTTCGCCTCTTTGGCCTCCTCTTTTTCTTTTTCCTTCAGCTGTTTCTCTTCCTCAATTGCCGCCAGTTCCTTTTCCGACTCTTCCATGAGCACCTCGAAGGCACTCTCACGGTCTACCGCCTTGTCGTACTTGCCGTAGATGCGGCTCTTACGGATAATCTCCTCGCGCTGTACCTCGCTGATGGCTCCGATTTGCGAGAGCGGGAAGAGGATTTTGGCCCGCTGCACCATGGCCGGCGCACCCTTCTCGTCGAGGAAGGACACCAGTGCCTCACCCGTCTCAAGATTCATAATCGCCTCATCCGTCTTGAAGCTCGGATTGGGTCGGAACGTATCGGCCGCCGTCTTCACCGCCTTCTGGTCTTTCGGTGTGTAAGCCCTGAGCGCATGCTGCACCCTATTGCCCAACTGTCCAAGGATGACCTCCGGTATGTCCGTAGGACTCTGTGTGATGAAATAGATGCCCACCCCCTTGGAACGGATGAGGCGGATTACCTGCTCAATTTTGTCGAGCATGGCCTTTGACGTACCGTCGAAGAGCATGTGCGCCTCGTCGAAGAAGAAGACCAGTTTGGGCAGGTCCATATCGCCCACCTCAGGCAGTGTGGAATAGAGTTCGCTCATGAGCCAGAGCAGGAAGGTGGAATACAGTTTGGGCTGCAACATGAGTTTGTCGGCTGCGAGCACATTCATCACGCCCTTTCCCCCCTCGCACTGCATGAGGTCATAGATATCGAACGAAGGCTCCCCGAAGAACTTGTCGGCCCCCTGGCTCTCCAGTTGGAGGAGCGCCCGCTGAATGGCGCCGATAGAGGCCGTGGTGATGTTGCCATACTTGGTGGAATAGTCCTTGGCGTGTTTTCCCACCCAGTCGAGCATGGAGCGGAGGTCCTTCAGGTCGAGGAGGAGGAGGCCGCGCTCATCGGCTATTTTGAACACGATGTTGAGCACCCCGTCCTGCGTCTCATTGAGTTGCATGAGGCGCGACAGCAGTTGCGGTCCCATCTGCGAAATGGTGGCCCTCATGGGATGTCCCTGCTCGCCGAAGACATCGAAGAACCTGACCGGACAAGGTTGGAACTGCGGATTGTCGATACCGAATTCGGGCAACCGCTTCTCGATGAATCCACTCAGTCGGCCCGCCTGAGAAATACCGGAGAGGTCGCCTTTCATATCGGCCATGAAGCAAGGCACCCCCGCCTGGCAGAATGTTTCGGCCAGCACCTGAAGCGTGACGGTTTTTCCCGTGCCGGTGGCTCCGGCAATGAGTCCATGCCTATTGGCCATTTTACCTTCGATGGAAAGCGCTCCATCGGCGCAATGGGCGATATACAGCCCTCTTTCTCTATCTAACATATTTCAAGAAATTATAGTTACGAAAAAAGGAATCGAATCACCTGAAGGGTAGATATGTTGCAAATTTATAGAAAATAATCGAGAATGACAAAATAAATGAAAAAAAACATCACCAGCACCTTTTTTGCAGTTAGAGGCAGGTGCGAACAAGCATTTTTCTCTTTTTAGCGACATAGAAGACGGAAATTAGAGAAAATAATGTAAATTTGCAGTCGAGAAGGTAAAAGAATTGTGAAATCACGCCAAACGAACGACGATGATGCAAGTGCAGTTTATCCTGAACCCCATATCAGGCACGAAAGAGAAGTCGGAGATACCCCAGCAGATAGAGGAGCATCTTGACAAGCGCCTCTATGACTACACCATCCGCTACACCGAATATGCCGGTCACGCCCGTGAGATAGCCGAAGAAGCCGCCCGGCAGGGTATAGACATCGTCGTGGCCGTGGGTGGTGACGGTACGGTGAACGAGGTAGGCTGCGGTCTTACCGGCACCTCTACCGCCCTTGGCATACTGCCCTGCGGTTCCGGCAACGGTCTGGCCCGCCATCTCAATATCCCTGTGAGCATAAAAGGATCTCTTGACATCCTGAACCGCAACTGCATCAAGACGCTCGACTACTGCACCATCAACGGCCATCCCTTTTTCTGCACCTGCGGCATGGGGTTCGACGCCTTCATCAGTCAGAAGTTCTCCGAGAGCAAGCGGCGCGGTCCCGCCACCTACGTGGAGAATGTGCTGCGCGAGGGCCTGCGTTATCAGCCCGAAACCTACACGATAGAAGACGAGAGCGGGCGCTACCGCTATCAAGCCTACCTGGTGGCCTGTGCCAACGCCTCACAATACGGCAACAATGCCTACATAGCCCCCCAGGCCTCGATGAGCGACGGTCTGCTCGACGTGATAGTGATAGAGCCCTTCGACCTGCTCGATGCCCCCCAGATCAGTTTCGACCTGATGAACAAGACGCTGAACAAGAGTGTGAAGGTGAAGACCTTCACCGCCAAGAAAGTGCACATACACCGCAAGCAAGAAGGTCCCGTCCACTTCGACGGCGACCCCATGATGATGGGCACCGACATAGAAGTGGCCGTTGTGGAGCATGGCATCCGCATGGTGGTGAATCCCGACTCCGACGACAATGCCGAGGTGACGCCCAACCTGCTACAGAGTACCATCAGCGAGCTGTTCAACGAGGTGAGCACCTGGCGTTCGAGCATCAACCATCAGCGCCGCAACATGATAGCGATGAACAAGAAGCTCATCCGCAAGTTGACGAAATAAGGAAGGCACTGCAGCATGCCGAAAATGGAGATGCGGGGACCAAAATTGCGTTTTTTTGCATGAGAATGTCTAAAAAAGGAATAAAAAAAACATTTTTCGATTGAAAAACGTTTAAATATGCCTCTTTTTTCATACTTTTGCCGCGGAAAATGCAAGAGCATATCCATAAGAGAAAGATAATCAATCAAAAAAGAGAGGATGAAAAAGTTTTTTACCATCATTTTGGCTCTACTGGCCCTTCAGTCCGTGAAAGCACAAGGCACAGTAAATGTAGAGATAACCGATGCCAACTGGGCCACCTATTGGCTGACCGACGGCGTAGACTTTACGAGCAACAGCGACATAGCCGCCTACAAGGTGACGACAGTGAAGGAGTCGACCGTAGAGCTGTCGCTTGTGACTGGCGGTGTAGCCGGCGACATCGTGATTGTAGCCGGTCTGGAAGGTGTTTATAAAGTAAACGTCGACCCCAATGCCACCCCTGTGACCGGCAATCTGCTGAAAGTATCGGCCGAGGATGTCGTTTCGAACGGCAATTACTACGGTTTGAAGCTTTACAACGGTGTACTGGGCTTCTACCGTACCGCTGCAGGCAATGAAGTGCCTGCCGGCAAAGGCTATCTGGTGATAGGCGGCAACAACAAGCCCGTATACGGTCTGGAGCTTGATGCCGCCGGCATAGAGAGCGCCACGGTGAACAGCGGCGACGGCAAGTTCTATAATCTCCAGGGTATGGAAGTGAGCCACCCCGTGCGTGGCATCTATATTCATAACGGCAAGAAGATAGTGGTCAAATAAAGATTCCCCAAAAGATAACTATTCATCAGTTAGTCCGTACAATCTGTTGGGTTGTACGGACTAACTTTTTTTCTCATTCCCTACCGGCTTTTTTTAATGCTTCCATTAGACAAGCATTCGCATTGTATCGACAAGACATGTTCGTAGGATAATATTACTTTTGTTTTTTGATATAATCTCTTTGCGAGATAGATGTCAAAACCCATCCATATGGCAGGACTAAAAACTGAATTAATTTCTAACAAAATACTATCGCTTATGAAAAAACTATTTCTATTTTCCCTGTTCCTGACATGGTTGGGAATCATGGGAGCAAGCGCCCAAGCCCCAGTGGCCTACGCCGTGCTCTCCGGAGACGGCAAGACGCTTACGTTCTATTATGACAGTGAGAGGGCCTCGCGGCCGGGCACTACATTCAGTTTGAACACTGACGCCATGTCCATGCCCGAATGGTATGCGAACCGTACGACTGTTAATACAGTGGTCTTCGACCCCTCGTTTGCCTCGGCAAGGCCGACAATAACAAGCCAATGGTTTTATGATATGTACAGGCTTACATCCATCAATGGCATGGAGAATCTTAACACATCAGAGGTAACTGACATGGGAAACATGTTCGGTAATTGCTCAAGCTTGACGAGCCTCGACGTGAGCGGCTTCAATACAGACAATGTGACCAATATGGCTGGAATGTTCGTTGGTTGCTGGAAGCTGGAGAGCCTTGATGTGAGCCATTTCAACACAGCCAAAGTGACCGACATGACAAATATGTTCGTTGGTTGTCAAAGCCTGAAGAGCCTCGATGTGAGCAACTTCAACACTGCTAAGGTGATTGACATGAATGATATGTTCGATTATTGCAAAAGTCTGGAGAGCCTTGACCTAAGCAGCTTTACATTCAATGGTAATATGGACACTGACAGGATGATGACCCAATGCACCAGTCTGAAGAGCCTCACCATTCCCTCGACAGCAGGAAACCTGAGCAGCGACGCCTGCGATGGTGTGGGCACCGAAACGGAGCCCTGCACGCTCATCTGCCCCGAGGGTTTCACTCCCGAGGATGCCACACAGGGCAGCGGCTATATCATCTGGAAGAGCGGCTATTTCACGGTGGCCTACAAAGAGGCCTACACCGTACTCTCCGAAGACGGCAAGACGCTGACGTTCTATTATGACATTGAGAGGGCCTCGCGGCCGGGCACTACATTCAGTTTGAACACTGACGCCACGTCCATGCCCGAATGGTATGCGAACCGTACGACTGTGGAGACAGTGGTCTTCGACCCCTCGTTTGCCTCGGCAGAGCCGACAACGACATTCTACTGGTTTTATGGAATGTCCAAACTAACATCTATCAATGGTATTGAGAATCTTAACACGTCAGAGGTAATAAATATGGGAAGAATGTTCGAAAGTTGCTCCAGCTTGACGAGCCTCGACGTAAGCGGCTTCAAGACAGACAATGTAACAAACATGTGGTATATGTTCGGTTATTGCTCAAGCTTGACGAACCTCGACGTAAGCGGCTTCAAGACAGACAATGTAACAAACATGGGATCCATGTTCGCTGGTTGTTCCAGTCTGGAGAGCCTCGACGTGAGCGGCTTCAAGACAGACAATGTAACAAACATGGGATCCATGTTCGCTGGTTGTTCCAGTCTGGAGAGCCTCGACTTGAGCGGCTTCAAGACAGACAATGTAACATACATGGGATCCATGTTCGAAAGATGTAAAAGCTTGACGAGCCTCGACGTAAGCGGCTTCAAGACAGACAATGTAACAAACATGGGGTATATGTTCGATGACTGTTCCGGTCTGAAGAGCCTCGACGTGAGCGGCTTCAAGACAGACAATGTAACAAACATGGGATCCATGTTCGCTGGTTGTTCCGGTCTGGAGAGCCTCGACGTGAGCGGCTTCAAGACAGACAATGTAACAAACATGGCTTCCATGTTCGAAAGATGTAAAAGCTTGACGAGCCTCGACGTGAGCGGCTTCAAGACAGACAAAGTAAGATACTTTGGAAGCATGTTCTATCTTTGCTCAAGCTTGAAGAACCTCGACGTGAGCGGCTTCAAGACAGACAAAGCAGTTACCACAAGCTTCATGTTCAATGGTTGTTCCGGTCTGACGAGTCTTGACCTAAGCAGCTTTACATTCAATGGTAATATGGACACTGGCAACATGTTGAGACAATGCACCAGTCTGAAGAGCCTCACCATTCCTTCGACAGCAGGAAACCTGAGCAGCAACGCCTGCTTTGGTGTGGGCACCGAAACGGAGCCCTGCACGCTCATCTGCCACGAGGGTTTCACTCCCGAGGGCGCCACACAGGGCAGCGGCTATATCATTTGGAAGAGCGGCTATTTCACCGTTGCCTACAGAGAAGTGTTGGTGAGAATCTCGAAAAGCACCTATGCTACGCTCTACTATCAGGACCTGAATCTGAAGGTACCCGCAAGCGTTACTGCCTATTATGTGCGGAAGGAAGGCAAGAACATCACGCTCACTGCCGTGGGTGATATCATTCCCGCCGGTGCGCCTGTGGTGCTCCATGCTCCCAATGTCGAAAATGATGGCACAGATTACAAGTTTATTGTCACCGATGAGACCGCTACTGCTCCCACCGAGAACGACCTGGTCGGTTCTGAGGAGGGCGGCACCTACAATGATGCCGGCTTCAAATACTATATACTGAGTTGGAAGAACGCCGACATGAAAGTGGAGGAAGTGGGCTTCTACTTCCAGAGCGGCTCGAAGGGCGCCTACGCCACTGTGGCTGCCCACCAGGCCTACCTCAAGGTGCCCGCATCACAGGCCAACGAGTTTGGCTATATGTTCGAAGACACCGATGCCATCGACACTGTCGCCACCGGTGTGCTCACCGATGCCGACGCTGTGTACACCCTCTCCGGCATGCGTGTCAAGGCGGACAATCTGAAGCGCGGTATCTATATCGTGAACGGTAAGAAAGTAGTGATAAAGTAATCATCTAAAAACAGCTGAACAGTATGAAAAGATATATGATTCCGGCCATCTCGGTTAGTACTCCAATGCCCGAAAAGTTTATGCAGGTGCTTTTGACCAGCGAATCGGAAGGCTACGGCCCTGCCATGACCGACACATACGTATTTGAGGAAGACGAGGAAGACGAGGAGACCAATGAGATAAAGCCCAAGAAACGTTCACTCTGGGATTGATACCCCTTCCCCAAAGGGAGCCCATCGCAAGAGAGCATCTCCACATGGATGGAGATGCTCTTTTTTTGAGGACAAAAGAGGTGCTGTTTCCGTCATTTATAACAAGACAATCACATTATTAAATATAAGGACCATGACAAGATACCGTGCCCTTTTGCTTTCGCTACTTACAGCCATGTGCCTGACCGCAGGTGCGCAAGGCGGACTGGTAGACACCGGCCGCTCCCTTTATGCCATCATGAACAGTGTGCCCCTTGGTGCCACCCACTGGACGGGCGGTTTCTGGGGCGACCGTTTCGGAGTGCTGAGCGAGACCTCGCTTCAGAGCATGTGGAAGACATGGGACGACCCAGAAGTATCGCACGGTTTCCGCAATTTTGAGGTAGCCGCCGGCACCGTGGCAGGCGTGCATCACGGTCCCCCCTTCCACGACGGCGACATGTACAAATGGCTGGAAGGCGTGGCCACGGTGTATGCCGTGACCCATGCCCCTCAGCTCGACGCCCTGATGGACAAATTCATTGAGCAAGTGGCCAAGGCCCAGATGGCCGACGGCTACATCCACACCCCCGTGGTGATAAAAGAGCGTTTCGGCCAGAGCGGGAAGGACAACACGGTGGTAGGCATCAAGACCGACAGCGAGAAGACCGGTTCGTTTGCGAGCCGCATGCACTTTGAGACCTACAACTTAGGGCATCTGATGACGGCCGGTGTGGTACACTACCGCGCCACGGGCAAGCGCACCCTTCTGGACTGCGGCATCAAAGCCGCCGACTTTCTGTACCGCTTCTGGAAGGAAGCCCCGGGTAACCTGGCCCGCAATGCCATCTGCCCCTCCCACTACATGGGTGCCGCCGAGATATACCGCTGCACCGGCGATCAAAAATACCTGGAGCTGGCCGAGGGACTAATCAACATCCGCGACCTTGTGGAGAACGGCGAGGACCACAACCAGGACCGCATCCCCTTCCGCAAGCAATATGAAGCCATGGGCCATGCCGTGAGGGCCAACTATCTGTATGCCGGTGTGGCCGACCTGTACAATGAGACCGGCGAGGAGCAGCTGCTCAAGAACCTGACCAGCATCTGGAACGACATCGTGGAGCACAAGCTCTACATCACCGGCGGCTGCGGCGCCCTCTACGACGGCGTGTCGCCCGACGGCACCACCTACAACCAGCCCAGCATCCAGCAGATACACCAAGCCTACGGCCGCCAGTATCAGTTGCCCAACGAGACCTCCCACAACGAGACCTGCGCCGACATCGGTCTGCTTCTCTTCTCGTGGCGCCTCTTCACCGCCACCGGCGAGGCCCGCTACGCCGACATGGTGGAGCACGAGCTCTACAACGGCATTCTGAGCGGTATCAGTCTCGACGGCGAGGACTACTTCTACACCAACGCCCTCCGCAAGACCGCCGAATTCCCCTACAAGATGCGTTGGCCGAAGAGCCGCCAGCGCTACATCAGCTGTTTCTGCTGTCCTCCCAACACCCTGCGCACCCTCTGCCAGGCCCAGGAATACGCCTACAGTCTGAGCGCCGGCACCCTATGGTGCAATCTCTACGGCGAGAACGAGCTGAAGACGAAGGCCCTGGAGGTGACACAGCAAAGCGGTTACCCCTATGACGGCAACGTGGTGCTGACCCTTCACAAAGTGAAGGGCCTTCAGACCGTGAATCTGCGCATACCCAGCTGGTGCACCCACGCCACGATATTGGTGAACGGCGAGCCCTGGAACGCCGACATCCAGCCCAACAGCTATGTGGCCGTGACCCGCAAGTGGAAAAAGGGCGACAAGATAGCCCTGAGCATGGACATGCACGTAAAACTGCTGGAAGCCAACCCGCTGGTGGAAGAGAGCCGCAACCAGACCGCCGTGCAGCGCGGTCCCATCGTCTACTGCCTTGAAGGAGCCGACATAGAAGGCGGCGGCAAGCTCTGGGACATCGTGATACCCAGCGACATAGAACTCACCCCCTGCCCCGCCACCCTGAACGGCCACGCCTTCACCGCGCTGGAAGGCCGCGCCCGTCTGTCCACCTCCGCCCCCTGGAGCCATCAACTCTACCGTGAGCTCGGCACATCGCGTGAGGACGTGAAGATACGGCTCATACCCTACTATGCCTGGGGCAACCGCGGCGAGACGGACATGACCGTATGGCTGCCCGTATCAAAATAGCTTCAACATGAAGAAGAGCCACCTACTCATCCTATCCGCCATCGCTTTGATTTGCCTGTGCCGGTCGGCCAGTCTCAGCGCCCAGGACCTCCATGTACGCGCCGACGGCGGCCCCACGCTGGCCGAAGCTTTCCGTGCCGCGCGCGAGATGCGGCGTGCCGACAGCCTCGGCACGCTCGGCACCCTGACCATCCAGCTGGAGCGCGGCATCCACCGTCTGAAAGAGCCCCTGGTGATACGCCCCGAAGACCGCGACATCGTGGTGCGCGGCCGTGACGGCGCCGTGGTGAGCGGCGGCATCGCCATAACGGGCTGGAAGCGCGAGGGCAAGCTGTGGGTGGCCCAGGTGCCCGACTTCAACGGCCGTGCGCTCGAATTCAGACAACTGTGGGTGAACGGCCGCAAGGCCGTCCGCGCCCGCGACGTGGCTGACTTTGAGCAGATGCACCGCATCCGCTCCGTCGACAAGCAGCGGCGCGAGTTGTGGGTACCCTCCGAAGCCGTGAAGAAGATACGCAAGGCCCCCCATGCCGAGATGGTGCTTCACGAGATGTGGTGCGTATCCGTGCTCCGCATCGCCTCGCTGCGTATAGAAGGTGACTCAGCCGCCGTAATCTTCCATGAGCCCGAGCGGCGCATCCAGTTTGAGCATCCCTGGCCCACGCCCATGGTGACCACCGACGGCCGCAACTCCGCCTTCTACCTGACCAACGCCAAGGAGTTGCTCGACGAGCCCGGCGAGTGGTATTTAGACCTGGCGACCCATAAAGTCTACTACTACCCCCTTGCCGGCGAGGACCTGCGCACCGCCGAAGTGACCGCCCCCATGCTGGAAACCCTTGTCAGGATAGCAGGCACTGCCGACACCCCCGTGAGCGGCATTCGTTTTGAGGGCGTCACCTTCTCGCACACCACCTGGCGCCGCCCCTCGTTTGAGGGTCATGTGCCCCTTCAGGCCGGTATGTATCTGACCGACGCCTACAAGCTGCGTCCGCAGATGGTGCGCCGCGACAACCACAAGCTCGACAACCAAGGATGGCTGGGCCGCGCCGCAGCCGCCATAGCCTGCAGCTGGTGCGAGAACGTGTTTTTCGAGGGTTGCGACCTGCGCCATCTTGGCGGCAGCGGTCTCGACTTTGAAGAAGGCGTGCACCACAGCGGCGCCACTCGCTGTACCCTGCAAGACATCGGCATGAACGGCATTGTGGCAGGCTGTTTCTCCCCCGCCCCTCACGAGACCCACAAGCCCTACCGGCCCTCCGACCTGCGCGAGGTGTGCAGCGGCCTCACCATCAGCGACTGTCTGGTAGACGATGTAACCAACGACGACTGGGGCTGTGTGGGCATCGCCGCCGGCTACGTGGCCGAGACCACGATAGCCCACAATGAGATACGCGAAGTGTCGTACACCGGCATCAGTCTGGGCTGGGGCTGGAACCGCGACCTTGTGTGCATGCACGACAACCGTGTGGAAGGCAATCTGATACACCACTATGCCAAGCACATGTACGATGTGGCCGGCATCTACACCCTGGGCAACCAGCCCGGCACCCTGATAGAAGGCAATGTGGTGCGCGACATCTACACCCCCGGCTATGCCCACGACCCCCATCACTGGTTCTATCTCTACACCGATGAAGGTTCGTCGAACATCACGCTGCGCAACAACTGGACCCCTGAGGAGAAATACCTACAGAACGCCAACGGCCCCGGCAACGTATGGGAGCACAACGGCCCCATGGTGGATGACAGCATCCGGCAGCAGGCCGGCATCCGGCCATAACACCCTACCTACCGACAATAAACACACAAGATAATGGAAAAAGAGAAAAGCAGTTTGAAGAGCACGATAGCCGTGTCGCTAACCAACTATCTCGACGCCGGCGCCATTGTGGCCGGTGCGAGCGGTCTGACCCTATGGAAGAACTACCTCGGTCTGACGGAGGGCCATCTGGGATGGCTCAACGCCATCAGCGCCAACTGCCTTGGTGCCGCCATCGGTGCCATCATAGGCGGTTTTTTGGCCGACCGCTACGGGCGCAAGGCCATCTACACCTACAACATGCTGGTCTACATGACCGGCGTGGCCCTGATTATGTGTTCCGTGAATTTCGGAATGCTGCTCATGGGCTTCCTCATCACCGGCATCTCGGTGGGTGTGGGTGTGCCCGCCTCGTGGACCTACATATCAGAGAGTTCGGAGACCTCCAACCGCGGCCGCAACATCGGCATCTCTCAGATGGCCTGGGGCATCGGTCCCACCATCATTCTCATTCTCGGCACCCTGCTGGCCCCTCCCACGAGCGGTGTCGGCAGCGAGGGCATGCTCTTCGGTGCGGTAGAGTCGCTGGCCTCCCTGTTCGGTGTGAGCGGCGAGGGCGCCAGTCTGAACGTGTTCAGCAGCCGCATCGTGTTCGCCTCCCTCTTTATAGTCGCCTTCATAGCCTGGCTGCTGCAGCGCCGTTTGGAGGAGTCGAAAGAATGGCAGAACATGCGTACGAGCACGCAGGCCACGGGTGG
Source organism: uncultured Prevotellaceae bacterium (assembly GCA_902777645.1). Lineage (GTDB taxonomy): Bacteria > Bacteroidota > Bacteroidia > Bacteroidales > Bacteroidaceae > Prevotella. The sequence goes on from CACYUZ010000004.1 coordinate 79,590, forward strand.
TTCACGTTCCACCTTCTCCTCTTTCGGCTCGCTGTTCACCAACCGTATGAACGTACGCACTATTCTGTTTCTGGCCGGCATGTATCTCACCTGGAATCTGGTGAGTTCGGTGATGGGCTTTTTCCAGCAGCACATCTATGAGACCGCCGGCGGTCTGTCGAACGAATACGCCAATATGCTCAGTGTGGGCCAATGGATTATCATCATCGCCACCACCTTCGTCTTCTCGCTGATAGTGGACAAGGTGAACCAGCGCTGGCTCTACTTCGTCGGTGTGAGTTTTGCGGTGCTGGCCTGGCTGCTCATCCTCACCGTAGGCATCAACAGCATCACCGGTCTGATTATCTTCACCCTGCTGTGGGGTCTACAGGGCGGTATCTCCGTGCAATCGTTCTACGCCCTCTGGGCATCGGAGCTCTTCCCCGCCAAATACCGTGCCGCCGCCCAGGGCGTTATGTTCTTCATCGTGCGCGGTCTGTCGGCCGCCTGGAGCCTTGGTTTCGTCTATATCTACGGCGAGCACGGCGAAGGATTCAACCGCGCCGCCTACATCATGCTGACCCTGCTGCTCATCTCGCTCATCATCGGCACGGCCGGTGCCCCCGACACCCGCGGCAAGAGTCTGGACCAAATCACGCGCGAGCGGTATGGCGAATAAGGAGCGTGCCACCTGGATATGGTATCCCGGCGATTTTGAGATATGGCTGGGCAACCGTTTCAACAACCGCCGCACGGAGCGCGGCGCCATGTTTCCCCCGTTTTGGAAGCAAGACAGTCCGTGGAGCACGGTGGTGTTCAGCCTCACGGTCGAGCTGTCGGAGGCCGAGACCATAGAGATAGCCGCCGAAGGCGACTACAACGTGATGATAGACGGACGGTTGCAGTTTGGCATGCCCGCCAGCATTGAGCTATCCCCCGGCACCCACCATTTGGACATCAAGGTACACCATGAAAGCGGCGTGCCCTGTCTGTATGCCAAGGGCCATACCATCCAGAGCGGCAGTCACTGGCTGGTTACCTATGAAGACAAAATCTGGATAGATGAGAACGGCGAGGCCCACGGCAGCGGTGTGTACACCTATGCCGGTAGCTGGCACTTCGACAGCGTCGAAGCCAAACCCTCGCAGTACCGTCTGCCCCGACAGTATACGGCCGCCTCAGGGAGTGAGGCCCTTCCCGGGGGCCTGCTCATCGACTTCGGTCAGGAGACGATGGGCTATCCTGTGCTGAAAGACATACGGCAAGAAGGCCGGCTTCACCTCTACTACGGTGAGAGCCGCGAGGAAGCCACCGACACCGCCCATTGCGAGACCCTTGACAAGCTCGAAGTAAGCACCCATTCGGTGACCGACCTGTCGACCCGTCGCAGCACGCCCCGCACAAGCGACTACACACTGGCCAACAGCAAAGCCTTCCGCTATCTATACCTGGTGACGGAAGGCCCCGTCAGTGTAGGAGCCATCGGTCTCGACTACGAATACGCCCCCTACAGTGCGTCGCACAGCGGGAGTTTCCGCTGTTCCGACCCCGAGGTGAACCACATCTGGGAAGTGGCCGCCCGCACGATGGACCTCACGACCCGTGAATTCTTCCTCGACGGCATTAAGCGCGACCGCTGGATATGGAGCGGCGACGCCATACAAAGCTACCTGATGAACTACTATCTGCGTTTCGACACCGACTGCGTGAAGCGCACCATCCGTCAGCTACGCGGCAAAGACCCCGTGACCTCGCACATCAACACCATTATGGACTACACCTTCTACTGGTTCAAGTCCATCGTCGACTACTACGACTACACCGGTGATGTGGCTTTTGTGCGGGAAATCTACCCCCGTATGCGCACTCTGATGGCCTACTGCCTGGAGCGTGCCGACAGCGAGCTGCACATGGAGGGCAAGGCCGACGACTGGATATTCGTAGACTGGGTGGACTTTGCCATGCACAAGCGCGGCACCCTCTGCTTTGAGCAGCTGCTCTTCTGCAAGTCGCTCGAAGCCATGGCCCACTGCGCCGACATTCTGTCCGACCATCCCCTGGCGGACGCCCCGCAGGGCAGTCTGCCCGCCACGGTGTACCATTCCGACGCCCTGCGCTATTCGGTCATGGCGCACCGCATAGAGACCGACCTGAAATCGCAGTTTTGGAGCGAAGAGCGCCACGCCTACCTCCATGCCCTGGAAGACGGAGCGCTGAACGACATGGTGACAAAATTTCCTAATATCTTCGCCATTCTGTACGGCTATGCCGACGCCGCCGAGCAAGCAGCCATCAAGCGACATGTGCTGCTGAACGACGCCGTAGACAAGATTACGACCCCCTACATGCGGTTCTATGAGCTGGACGCCCTGTGCGCGACCGGCGAGCACGCCAGGGTGCTGGAAGAAATCAAATCGTACTGGGGCGGCATGCTGCGCGAAGGCGCCACCAGTTTCTGGGAGAAATACGTGCCCGAGGAGCATGGAGCGCAGCACCTGGCTATGTACGGCCGTCCCTACGGCAAGAGCCTCTGCCATGCCTGGGGAGCCTCGCCCCTCTATCTGCTGGGCAAGCATTACCTTGGTGTGCGTCCGGTGAAAGCTGGCTACGAGGAGTTTGAGGTAAGGCCTGTGCTGGGCGGTCTGGCATGGCTGGAAGGCACCGTGCCCACGCCCCACGGACTGATCAGTGTGAGCATGAGCGAGCGCCAGCTCAAAGTGCATGCCGACGAGGGCCACGGCTATGTATACCTGCCCAGCGACCGGCGCGTGGCGAACAGCACCCACCCCCTGGAATCGACCGCCGACGGCAAGCAGCGGATATGGTTGGAAGCCGGTGAAGAAGCCGTGGTGGACTTTACCGCCTAAAGCCGCCCCGAAGTGACGGCACGGAAAAGAATAAAGGTCAAGCGTTGCATAAGACGTTTGACCTTTATTGTTATGAGTAGTAAGAAGGGAAAGCCTACTTTCCGTATCCCAGTTTTTTGAGCCATTTCAACACATGGTCTTTTCCTGTTCTGACATCATGTCCGTACATGGAGAAACCCTCCACCACATTTGCTTTTGGATAAGCCTCCTTCACATCATCGACACAGTTGCCCAGCCCGGAGCCCTCATGCGTGGTGAAGGGAATGATGGTTTTGCCGTTGAGGTCGTACTTAGAAAAGAAGGTGAACATAACCTGCGGATAGGTGCCCCACCAGACAGGTCCGCCGATGAAGACGGTGTCGTAGTCAGAGAGGTCGACCGCGCCCTCGAAGGGAGGCAGCTCGCCCTTCTGCTGTTCCTCCTTGGCAAGGTCGCAAAGCGGTTTGTAGGCCATGCCGTCGTACTTTGACGTTTTAATCTCAAACTGTTCAGCCCCCGTGAATTCAGATATATAATCGGCCACGATTTTGGTATTGCCCACCTCGATGTTGCCCACGGAATAGTTGTCGCCGGCATGTGAGAAGAACACCACGATGGCCTTACCATCGGTTTTCACTGATGTCTGTGCCTCCTCCGATTCGGGTGAATTCAGGTTACTATTGTCTTTTTTATTCTCACTGCAAGCCGTTGAGACGAGCATACAGAGGGCCGAAGCCAAAAGGATTTTCAATGTTTTCATATATTTACAAGTTTTGCATTCGCTCTACAATCGGTAGTTGAGGGGACATTAGCCATACGTTTCGATAAGATACTTCACGAACTGCGGATCACCGAAATTCACGGTACCGGTATCATGCTGATTGAGCGAATCGATTTGTGCCATCTCATCGTCATTCAGGGCGAAGTCGAAGACATCAAGATTCTTCTGCATTCTCTCCTTGTGGGTCGACTTAGGAATAGCCACAATACCCCGTTGAGTGAGCCAACGCAGGGCCACCTGAGCGGCTGTTTTTCCGTACTTACCCCCGATATCGGCCAGCAGCCGGTTTTTCACCACGGAGTCGACCCCCTGTCCGCCGAGCGGTCCCCACGCCATCATTTTTGTTCCGAACTCATCGAGCAGCGGCACGATGCTCTTCTGCTGAATGGCGGTATTGCACTGCAGTTGGTTGACCATGGGCTTTACATCGACATAATGTGCGAAATCGAAAAATCTGGCCGCTTGGAAGTTGGACACGCCGATAGCCCTCACCTTTCCCTCTTTCAGTGCTTTCTCCATGGCCCTCCATGAGCCGAAGACATCGCCATATGCCTGGTGGATGAGGAGCAGGTCTATATAGTCGGTCTGCAATTTACGCAGACTCACATCGATACTTTCGGCAGCTTTCCGCTCGCCTGCATTGGAGATCCACACCTTGGTGGTAAGGAAGATATCCTCCCGCTTTATGCCACTTTTTGCGATGGCGGCCCCTACGCCCTCCTCATTGAAATAAGCCTGTGCGGTATCAATGAGCCGGTACCCCACGCTGAGTGCGTCGGCCACACAGCGCTCGCATTCCTGCGGACCGACCTTAAACACGCCATAACCGAGAAGCGGCATCTGCACGCCATTAGACAATTTAATATATTCCATACTGTTAGCTATTTTATGTTATTGTTACGGTTGCAAAGTTACGAACAAACCGTGAAACAACAGTTGCACAATTTACGGACTTATTTATCATTTTTTCAGAATTTCACGTTTTTTCCGTGTGTCAAGGTATGCTGTGGCAGGCCGCTGAGGACACCATGGGAAATATCGGCCCCGCCAGAGGACCTATAAAAAAAGATGACAAAAAACAAGGGGAAAAAGTTGCAGAATCAGTAAAAAATAACTATCTTCGCAGCAAGATACCCTAACCACTGCTACTAAGCGAGTCGCCAACGGCTTTGCCTGCCCAGAACTACCGTTCAAGCAGGCTGACAGCCCCCGACAGGAATCGATTTATTTTCTACTAAATAATGTATAACCAAATCAAAAAAAACGATGAACAGACCATTACGCATGATGGGCACCTTGTGCCTGCTGCTGCTCGCTGTATTGACCGGCCGGGCAGCCACGGTGAATGCCGTATGGGACTTCTCGGATGAGTTTGCGAGTTTCGAGACCATCCAGGGAACCACCGGCACGTTCACCAACAATGGTGTGGTACTGACCGTTGACGCCACGAACGGCAAGTTCAGGGCCAACGGCAACAGTGCTCAGATGAACGAAGGCACCTTGCTTCAGGTGCCCGTAGTGTCGACCGACGACGAGGTGAGTTTTGTGGCCTACGCCGCCAACTACTCCCACTTCACCGTAGGCGGCGAGGACTTTGACGGCCAGGCCGACGGCAGCCACAAGGCCACCGCAGCCGAGGTGAAAGCCGGTTATGTGGTGATAGCCTCGACGAACAACAACAGCTACATCAAGAGTGTGGCTGTGACGCAGCATCAGCCCGAGCCCGTGCTGGAGGAAGACCTTACCGCTATGTGGGACTTCCAGCATGCCAATCCCGCCACGCTTCCCGATGTGCACATTGAGCGCGCCACGGGGACTGTAGAATCGACGGTGGCCGGTGTGAGCATGTTTGTGGATGCCACCAACGGCAAGTTGAAAGGCCGCGCCAGCGATGCCCAGTTCAACGCCAACACCATTCTTCAGATACCGGTGAAATCGGCGAAGGACATCGTAGAGGTGACCAGCTATCCCGGTTACGGTGCCGGCCGCCTGATGGTGGGCGGTGAGGAAGCCACCGGCGATGTGACCACCCACAAGGCCACCACTGCCGAGGTGAAACAAGGCTATGTAGAGGTGAAAGGCATCCAGGAGAGCTATCTGTACTGTGTGAAGGTGACCTTCGTGTCTCCCCTGCAGGAGAAAGCCCTCTATGAGACCGACTTCACCGACTGGCCCACGATAAACCGCAAGGAAGCCAAGGGTGAGGAAGTGACGGTGACGACCAACTACAGCCACGAGACCCTCACGTTTACGCTGACCGGTGTAGGTTCCGACCCCGCCGGCACGAATGCCAAGTTTGCCGACTACACCGGCTACATGATTTCGGCCAAGTATCCCGGTGAGTTTGCCGATGAGGAGCCCTACGCCATCACGAGCCCGCTGGCCTCGATTACGAAGATAGCGTTCACGCAGTGCGCCACCGGCGGCAACCGCGGTTGGGTGATTGCCGTGAAGGGCGACGGTGATGAAGACTGGGTGCCCGTGTTCAACAAGAGTATCGCCACCGCTGGCGGTGAGAGCCACAGCCTCGATATCAACCGCAAGAACGCCCAGCTGAAGTTCTACAACTTCAACCAGGCGCAGAACTCCTACATGATGGACCTGAAGATCTACGGCAAGGTAGACCTAAGTCAGGCCCCCTCGCTGGCCAGTTTCAGTGCCAACGGCGAGACCTACCAGGCAGCCGACGTGTTCAAGGAGAACGCCGACGGCAACATGGAAGCCACGATTGAGATCTCGAAGGCCGCCGAGATGATAGGCGAGAGCAACCCGCTTACCGACATCACGCCCGAGACCGGCGAGGTGGGCACGGTGACCTATGCCGCCTCCGCGGCAGACCCCACCGCCACTGTAGTGACCATCCCGGTGGAATACAACGGCGAGACAGCGACCTATATTGTGAACTGCGTGTGGAAGCCCGACTTCACCGTGACGTATATGAACGGTGAAGAGGCCGTAGGCACCCAGACAGTGGAGAAAGACGCCGCCATCGGAGAGATGGCCTTCGGTGCCGACGACGTGAACGTGGCAGAGGGCATGAAATTCCGCGGCTGGTGCTTTGCCGACGGTGACGGCCAGAAGGCCACGGAGGCCACAGTGGTGACCGGCGACCTGACGCTGACCGCCCTTGTGACCGACATAGAAGGCGACGACAACACCGAGCGCAACACCTACGACTTCCGCAAGCGCTGGTTCTATCCCGAGGACCATGAGGGTCTGCTCATAGAAGGCCCCTGCAGCTACAACGGCTCACAGCACGGCTACGACCTGAAGCCCGACTCACGCGTGAAGTTATATGTGACAGGCAAGGCCACCATCGTGGTGAGCAACTGCCAGTATGGCCGTGGCGACATCAACGTGCTGAATCCTGCCGGCGAGCAGATAGGCACCATCAGCGTGCCCTCGAGCGACGGTGCCCTCAGCGCCGTGAGCTATGACGGCGAGGCCGGTTGGATAACGCTTGAGATGACCGCTCAGAGCTACCTGCACTATGTGACGGTGATCAATCTGGGTGGCATAGAGCCCATAGAGCCTGTGAACGGCTACTACATCGCCAAGGCCGGCGACATCAACAGTCTGCGCAACATCCTCGACATGGTGACTGTGAATGCCGTGAACGGCGAGCGGGTGAAGATATTCCTGCCCGACGGCATCTACGACATGGGCGAGACCGCTCTCACGCCGATACCCGCGAGCAACATCTCGCTGATAGGCCAAAGCATGGAGAAGACCCTCATTGTGAACGCCCCGAAGGTGAAGAACGAGGGCATCGGCACCACTGCCACCTTCCTGATAAACGGCGGCATAGAGAACACCTACTTCCAAGACCTGACGCTGCAGAACGCCCTCGACTACTACAGCTCGGGCGCTGCCGGCCGTGCCGTATGTCTGCAGGACAAGGGCAACCACACGATAGCCAAGAACATGCGCATGCTCTCCTATCAGGACACCTACTACTCGAACAACAACAACATGCAGGCCTACTGGGAAGACTGCGACATCCACGGCACCGTGGACTTCATCTGCGGCGGCGGTGACGTGCTCTTCAAGAACACCATGCTGAGTCTGGAGCCCCGCAACGCCAACGGCACCGGTGAGCGCACGCTGACGGCCGCCACCACGACGGGTGAGTACGGCTATGTGTTCGACGGTTGCAAGATTGTGGACCTGGCCGAGGGCAAGGGCAGCTGGAACTTCAGCCGCACCTGGCAGAACGCCCCGATTGTAGTGTTCAAGAACACCACTCTGGACGATAATGCCGCCAATACCATCATTGCCACCCGCTGGACGCCTAAGGGCATGAACAACACGGAGATCAACATCTTCGGTGAATACAACACGATGAACCTGAATGGTGAGAACATCACCCCCGAGAGCAATGTAGTGACCGGCTACAACGGCAGTTTCGAGACGGTGCTTACCGCCGAGCAGGCCGCCAAGTACAGCTATGAGAACATGTTCTCGGCGAATGCCAAGGCATGGGATCCCGCCTCGCTGACCAAGCAGGTGGCCGGTCCGAAGGCCACCTATGCCAACGGTGTGCTGACGTGGACGCCCGTGGCCGAGGCCACCGCCTACGCCATCTTCAAGAACGACGTGTTTGAGGCCATCGTGGACGCCAACACCAGCAGCTACGAGATAGCCCTCGAGGCTACCGACGTGCTGAGCATACGCAGCGCCAACGAGATGGGCGGTTTCGGTGAGGCCACCGAGGTGACGATGGAGAATTCGGAGCTACTGCTCGACGAGAACGTGGTGAACGAACTGCCTGAGAGCGGCACAAAGGTGAGCAAAGTGAAGACCGTGCGCACCCTCCGTGGCGGCATGTGGAACACACTGTGCCTGCCGTTTGACGTGACCGTCGATGCTCGTGCCGAGGAGAGCCACCCGCTGCACAACGCCACCCTGCTTGCGCTGAAGGAAGGCAGTTATGACGCCGGCGCCAACTTTGAGCAACTGGTATTCGAAGAAGCCCTCGGCATGATGGCCGGTTTCCCATATCTCATCAAGCCCGAGGCCGACATTGTGAATCCGGAGTTCAACAACGTGACCATTATTAACAGGGGGGACATCATGTGTTCGACCGGCGACGGCAACGCCATGATGACTGGCGTGGTGAATCCTTACACCTTCGACTCAGCTGCCTCCGATATCTTCTTCCTGCTGCCCGGCAACCAGTTTGCCTATGTGTCTGAGCCCGGCACGATGAAGGGAATGCGCGGTTACCTGATGCTTTCGGACATCGAGGCCGCCGACCTCTCGAACATGACCGTGGTGTTCACTGACACCGACGGCATAGAGTATGTGAGCACCCCGAGCGCTGCTGACGATGCCCTCTACGACCTGCAGGGCCGCAAGCTGAACAGCGTGCCGCAGCACGGCGTGTACATCAAGAACGGAAAAAAATATGTGAAATAAAACCTCAAAAAACTGTTTTGCAATATGAAAAGATATCAAGTACCTGCCATCAAGACGATGGTGAACGTGATGACGGAGAGCATTATTGCAGCCTCCGACAACTTCAACTTCAATTCAGACCAGACAGGTGTGATGCCGGTGATACCGGGCGGCGGTAATCCCGCAGATGCCATTTAACCTAAGAGGGGGGCCTTTTGAAGGCTCCCCTCTTTGGTTTTAGGAGTGTAGGAGGTAGGAGTGTAGGAGTGTAGACATTACCTCTTTTGAGAGTAATTTTTCAGGAGTGTAGGAGGTAGGAGGCTATGATACACGTATCAATTTCCCCGTTCCCCCTGATACATTCAGAAGATGTCCGAATGGGTGCCTGTATCAAGAAGAAGAAAATCAGTTCTGTGTCATTTTGTTTCCATAGCATCAACCAATCAGATTCTATATGACATTCCCAAATTCCTGCATATTTTCCGGTAAGAATATGTGGACGATACTTGGCTGGCAAAGAACCTGTTTCTGCAAGCAAACGAATCACTTGCTCGAAACGAGACATATCCAAACCACGGCGTTTGCAAAGTTTATAAGACTTTTTAAAACGTCCCGAGTAACGAATGTGGTATTTCATGCGTTAAGTTGCTCCATCAAGTCATCAACATTCTTGGCTTCATGCACACGTCCAGCCTCAACATCATCCAAAGCCTGTTGTATGCCGCTTTTACGCTCGCGTTTAATCGTCCATCCCATCTTCTTGGCCAAAGTGCGAAGGAAAGCCACCTCGATAGAGGGTAGTTCCAAATAAAACCTTTCTTTTGATACTGTTGCCATAATAGTACTTTTTATTATGCAAATATACAAATAAAATGCGAACAATCCAAAAATGCGAACCAAATTCTGATGTGTCCAGTGAATAAAGGCAACTTTTGCAGAAATGGTTCGCATTTCTTTTTTACTTTT
>CACYUZ010000005.1:0-83865 GCA_902777645.1 uncultured Prevotellaceae bacterium
CAGCGGCAAGACGTCGTTCATCCTGGCTGGCGACAACATGGGACCTTCCAAACTGGAGAAGGCGCAGAAACTTGGCGTGCGCATCGTGAGCGAGGAGGAGTTTCTGGAGATGATTTCAGGAGTCTAGGAGTATAGAGGAGTATAGAAGTATAGAGGAGTATAGAAGTGTAGGAGTATAGAAGTGTAGGAGTATAGACATATGTCCCTTTAACTTCCTTTTAACTTCCCTTTAACTTCCCTTTAATTTGAATTGATGATGAAAGTAATTGTATCGCAGGAGATAGAACGGGTATGCCCCGATTTTGTGGGGGCTTGTGTGGAGGCGCAGGTGGTGAACAGTCCTTACTGTGCCCCGCTGTGGGAGGAAATCAATGCGCTGGGCGCAAATTACCGTGAGCAGCTCACTACCGAGTCGCTCAAACAGATGCCTTCTATCGAGGCTACCCGCAGGGTGTATCGTGCCTGCGGCAAGGACCCCTCGCGCTATCGACCGGCCAGTGAGGCGCTTATACGCCGCATGCTGCAGGGGAAGGAACTCTATCAGCGCGACACCTTGGTCGACCTTATCAATCTGGCCAGTATCGCCTTCGGCTACAGCATAGGCGGATTTGATGCCGACCGCTTTGTGGGCGACACACTCACACTCGGTGTGGGACGGCATGATGAGCCTTACGAGGGCATAGGCCGTGGCATGATCAATATCGAGGGACTCCCCGTCTACCGCGATGCGGCGGGCGGTGTGGGAACACCCACCAGCGACCATGAGCGCACCAAAATACAAATGAGCACCACCCGGCTGGTGGTGCTCATCAATGGGTATGACGGCTGCGAGGAGCGTGTTTGTGCCAATGCGGAGTATATACAGCAGTTGCTGCGGCGCTATGCCGGGAGCAATGGCGGCTCTTATTCCATTTATAAATAAGGATTAGCAGCCGGTCGTAAAAGGTCGTGGTTTACAGTAGCGACAGCAACTTGCGGTCGGCCTCGGTCCAGTTGAGCTGGGGCAGCTCGGCTTTGGTGAGCCAACGGCTGTCGAGGTGCTCCAGCAGTTTGAAGTCGCCTTCACCGGGTGTGCACTCATAGGCAGTGAGGGTGATGCTGAAGTCGGGGTATTCGTGCTCTACAGTGCCCAGACAGCGGCCCACCTTGATGTTCCAGTCCATCTCTTCCTTGATTTCGCGCTCCAGGGTGTGCTTGGGGTCTTCGCCGTTTTCTATCTTGCCGCCGGGAAACTCCCAGCGCTCGGTGATATACGACAGCTCGCTGCGGGTGCGCTGCATGCACAGGTATTTTCCGTCGGCCATGACCACGGCAGCGGCTACATTCAGGTGTTTCTTGTCTTTCATGATGGTATGTCTTTTAGTTTTTTGTAAAGTCAGTCTTTCTTCGTCTTGGCGGTGAGCGGCAGGCGGCGCCAGATGAAGTTGGGTATGCAGCGCCAACCTGCGGTGACGATGCGCCAGCGCCAGTCTATCACGCGGATGTGCCGCCGGTGCTCCAATGCCCATACTATCTCCCGAGCCACCTTCTCCTTCTTCAGCAGCATGGGGTAGCCGGTGAGGCCGTTCAGCAGGTCGGTGCCAACAAAGCCGGGCCGGATGTCGGTGAAACGGATGTTCAGACGGCGTATGCAGGCTTGCTGCTCCAGGGCCTGGAGATAGGTGTTCTGGTAGGCTTTCGTGGCCGAGTAGGCGGGGGCGGCGCCAAGTCCTTTCGTGCCGGCTATGCTGCTGATGGCGGCTATGTGACCGCCGCCGTGAGCAGCCATGTAGCGGTAGGCGGCACCTACCATGCGGGTGAATCCGAGGCCGTTGGTGCTCACGGTGGAGAGCTCGACGGCTTCGTCAAGGTCCACATTCTGAAAACCGATGCCCGAGGCGTGGAAGTAGAGGTCCATGCCGCCGGTCTTTTCGATGAGGGAGAGCAATCGTTGCCCGGCGTCGTCGCCGGTGATGTCTATCACCTCGGTCACCATACGGTCGGGGTAGTGCGCCGCCACTTCTTCCAGGCGGTCGGCGCGCCGGCCGGCGATACCCACACGGTAGCCCTTGGCGGCCAGCAGCAGGGCTGTCTCGCGGCCGATGCCAGAGGTGGCGCCGATGACGATGGCTCTCTTCATGGGGCTAAAAGAGAAGTGGGTTAGTTGGCCGACTCAAACTCGTGCAGGAAGCGCACGTCGTTCTCGGAGAAGAGGCGAAGGTCGTTGACCAGGTATTTCAGGTTGGTGATGCGCTCCACACCCACACCGAAGGCATAGCCGCTGTACACCTTGCTGTCGATGCCGCAAAGCTCCAGCACATTGGGGTCTACCATGCCGCAGCCCAGAATCTCCACCCAGCCGGTGTGCTTGCAGAATCCGCAGCCCTTGCCGCCGCAGATGTGGCACGAGATGTCCATCTCGGCGCTCGGCTCGGTGAAGGGGAAGTAGCTGGGGCGAAGACGTATCTTCGTCTCAGGGCCGAACAGCTCCTGGGCAAAGGTGAGCATCACCTGCTTCAGGTCGGTGAACGACACGTCCTTGTCGATGTAGAGACCTTCTATCTGGTGGAAGAAGCAGTGGGCGCGGGCGGTGATGGCCTCGTTGCGGTACACGCGGCCGGGGCATATCACACGGATGGGAGGCTGGTTCACATCCATCACACGGGCCTGCACCGAACTGGTGTGGCTGCGCAGAATGATGTTCTTCGTCACATCGTTGGGGTTCGTCTCCACAAAGAAGGTGTCCTGCATGTCGCGGGCGGGATGGTCGGCGGCGAAGTTCATTTTAGTAAACACGTGCAAATCGTCTTCCACCTCAGGACCGTCGGCCAGGGTGAATCCCATGCGCGAGAAAATGTCGATAATCTCGTTGGTTACAATCGATATGGGGTGTCGGGTGCCCATCTCAATAGGATAGGAGGTGCGGCTCAGGTCGATACCCTCGTTCTCCGACTCCTGGCAGGCGGTCTGCTCGCGAAGGTCATTGATGCGCTGAAGAGCGGTCTGCTTCAGCTCGTTTATCTTCATGCCGACAGCCTTCTTCTGGTCGGCCGCCACATTGCGGAAGTCGTTCATCAGGGCCGAAATCTCACCCTTCTTACTCAGATATTTCACACGCAGGGCCTCAATCTCTTCTGCGTTGGAGGCCTTTAGCTCATTCACTTCTTTCAGAAGTTGTTCTATTTTCTCGAGTAGCATATTTCTCTTTGTTTCTCTTGCTTCTACTTCCAAGCACACCTTATAATACTACGGGCATGCGTGGGGATTGGATGCAAAGGTAGGCATTTTTTCCGATATTGGCCCAATATGCCGTAAAAGTTTTCGATTCTTTTGATTTTTAGCGCCTTTTGTTGATGCATATGAAATTATTTCGCTAATTTTGCAGTCCATTCCTGATAGTACTGTCATAATGAATAGAAACACTGTTTGGCTCACCCTTGCCCTGGTGACACTGACCTTTTTCTGGGGGTGTAAAGACAAACCGGCCGAAACCGAGCCTACGGATGTGGCTGATACAGTGCCGGTCGACACCGTGGCGCCACAGGACACCGTGCCGATGACTGCCATGGACAGCCTCATCGCCGCCACGCCCATGCCGAAGGCCGCCGACGGACTGTTCGACGATTTCCTCTTCAATTTCACGGCCAACAAGAAGCTGCAGTATGAGCGCATCCGTTTCCCGCTCAAGGTGGTGCGCGACGATAAAGAGTCGTTCCTGGAACGGAATGACTGGCAGATGGAGAAGTTCTTCACCAAGCAGGGATTCTGCACCCTCATCTTCGACAGTGAGGAACAGATGGAAATCGTAAAGGACACCACGGTGCAGAAGGTGATTATCGAGAAAATCCATCTCAATAAGAATCAGGTGGAGCAGTTCTTCTTTGAGCGCGACAGCGGACAGTGGATGCTCACCGAGATCCACCGCGATGCTATGGTGCAGAACCGCAATGAGTCGTTCCTCTCGTTCTATCACCATTTCGCCACCGATTCGATCTTCCAGGTGGAGAGCCTCGACGAACCCGTGGCCACCATCATGCCCGACCCCGACGACGACTTCACCATGATCAACGGAGAGTTCTATCCGGAGCAGTGGGAGGAGTTCCGACCGCCTGTGCTGCCGGCCGAAATGATTTACAACATTATCTACGGCCAGACCTACGAGGAGAGCACGCAGAAGGTGTTCGTCATCAGGGGTATCTCCAACGGACTGGAAACGGAGATGACTTTCCGCCGAAAGGACGGCAAGTGGAAACTGGTCAAAATAGTCAATTAGCCTCTGGCTTGCTATATTTCCTGACAATGAAAGACATACTGAATTATAACCTCAAGGCGCACAATACCTTTGGTATCGACGCCTCGTGCCGGCGGTATGTGGAGTTTGATACGGCCCAGGAGGCCATCAACGCACTTCCCGCCATTTATGCCGAGGGAGAGCCGATGCTTATCCTGGGTGGGGGCAGCAACCTGCTGCTCACCGCCGATTTCCCCGGCACCGTGGTACGCTCGGCCATACATGGTGTCTATTCCGCTCCCTCCGACGACGGCGAAAGCGTGCTGCTGTGCTGCGGCTCGGGCGAGGTGTGGGACGATGTAGTGGCCACTTGTGTGGAGCACGGATGGCATGGAGCCGAGAACCTCTCGCTCATACCGGGCGAGGTGGGGGCGTCGGCCGTCCAGAACATCGGGGCCTATGGCGCCGAGGCCAAAGACCTCATACAGGAGGTGGAGGCGGTGGAGATAGAAACCGGACGGTTGGTCACCCTGCAGGGGGCCGACTGCGGCTATGGCTACCGCGACAGCCGGTTCAAGCATGAGTGGAAGAACCGCTTCTTCATCACAGCGGTCACCTACCGGCTCTCCCGCGAATTCCGGCCGCAGCTCGACTATGGCAACATACGTCATGAACTGGAGGCACGGAGCATCGGCCAGCCCACTCCCTGGCAGTTGCGCCAGGTCATCATCGACATCCGTCAGGCCAAATTGCCCGACCCGGCCGTGGAGGGCAACGCCGGCAGCTTCTTCGTCAATCCGGTGGTGCCCAGAGAGGTGCTCCAGCGTATACAGAAGGAGTATGACCAGGTGCCTTTCTACGAGGTGGACAGCGACCGCGTGAAGATACCCGCCGGATGGCTCATTGAGCAGTGCGGGTGGAAGGGGCGCTCGCTGGGACGCGCCGGCGTGCACAACCGGCAGGCCCTGGTGCTGGTGAACAGGGGAGGGGCCACCGGACAGGAGGTGCTGACGCTTTGCAATGCCGTCAAGGCCGATGTGAAAAACCGCTTCGGCATCGATATCTATTCTGAGGTGAACATCATTTGACAGTGGTGAATATCATTTGAAACTATGAGCATGCAACTCACTTTCCTCGGCACCGGCACATCGGGCGGGGTGCCCAGCATCGGCTGCCGATGCCCGGTATGCACCAGCAGTGACCCGCGCGACCGGCGGTTGCGCTCGTCGGCGCTGCTGGATACCGATACCACCCGCATCCTGATTGACTGCGGACCTGACTTCCGGCAGCAGATTCTGCCGCTCGACTTCAAACCTTTCGACGGCGTGCTGCTCACTCATATCCATTACGACCATGTGGCGGGCATCGACGATATGAGGCCTTTCTGCGTGTTCGGACCGCTGCACCTATATGCCAATCCGGCCACGGTCAAGGCCCTGCACTCTACCATGCCTTATTGCTTTGCCGAACACCTCTATCCGGGGGTGCCCAAACTGCAGTTGCAAGAGGTGGAACCGCATGTGCCTTTCTGCATCGGCGACGTGAAGGTGACTCCGCTCACGGTGATGCACGGCCAGATGCCCATCCTGGGCTTCATCTTCGACGGTCTGGCCTATATCACTGACATGAAGACGATTCCCGAGGAAGACGAGGCCATGCTGCAGGGGGTGGACACTTTGGTGGTCAATGCCCTGCGCAGGGAAAAGGAGCACTACTCGCACCAGCTGCTCGACGATGCCGTGCGGCTGGCACGCAGGGTGGGGGCAAGGCGCACTTACCTCATACATGCCTGCCACGACATCGGACTGCAGAAAGAGCTCGACGAGCTGCTGCCGCCGGATATCCGGATGGCCTACGACGGCATGGTGGTGAAGTGGTAGGATAAATAGAATCGCCTAATTACTCCAGTAGAAGTAATTATAGTTGGGTGAAAACAAGGAAGAAAGGAAACAATTACCGGAAAAGGAGTGAGAGCAGCGCGTTGCGCTTGCTCTTTTTCGTTTTCAGACGGGCCTTGCCGCCACCAAGCCGGTTGTACAGCTTGTAGGCGAAGAGAAGACCGTCGAACACCGTCACACCGGTCGAAACAAACTTGCTCAGACGGCGGGCGGGCATCTGGCTGGTGTCGGGCTTGGCAAAAAGACCGGTCCACTGCGTGCGCATCTGCTGGGTGTCGCGGTTGAGCTCGGCACGAAGCGCCTTCTTGCGGGCGCGGATGTCGTCGAGCGAAGTGTATACAATGGGTTCGGTAGGTGTGGCCATGGCTTATTCGTTGAGTAGAAGGTCCGCCAGAAATTTCACCAGGGGCTTCTCTATCCAACGGCGGCGGTTGGCAAGAAGCAGCACCAGAAGCAGCAGATAAAACACCGCGATGATGAGATACGCCCATCCCAGACCTGTGAGCAGCGAAAGAGCCTGAGCTGCGGCAAGAGAGGTGAATATCACCACAGGCATGAGCATCACAAGAACAGCAAGCACCATCGCCGCAACAGTGGTCAGACGGACCACCTTCTCTATTACGTCGAGCTTCACATATTCTTTCTGAAGCTCAGCGTAATGTTTCAGCTGGTCCACCAGTTGGGCGATGGTCTCGATATTCTTGTCACTCGAAAGCATAGTCAGTCGCTTGAGTCAGTGATTGATATGCC
Organism: uncultured Prevotellaceae bacterium; assembly: GCA_902777645.1. Taxonomy (GTDB): domain Bacteria; phylum Bacteroidota; class Bacteroidia; order Bacteroidales; family Bacteroidaceae; genus Prevotella. Next base: position 6,859 of record CACYUZ010000005.1, read on the forward strand.
TTTAGTCCACCACGTCGGCAGCGGCGTCCTTGATGTCGTCAACAAGGTCTTCCACTTCCTTGCGGCTGATGTTCAGATTGTGCTTCTTGCAGAAGTCTTGTACAGTGTCCGAAATCTTGGTGCGGGTGTCGGTTCCTTTCTCGGGGGCAAGCAGCAGACCTAAGGCTGCACCTGCAATGGCGCCACCAATGAATGCGCCGATGTAACTGAGTTGTTTCATAATTTTAGGATTTAAATCTTTTCGGATAGCAAAAGTACAAAATCTTTTTATAAACCACATAAGGGAAACTCCTTTTTTTTGTGAAAAAAGTTGCATTTTTGCTATTTAACAAACTTTATAGAGCTTTTTTCTTCTTCTTTGGCCGAAAAAGTGTAACTTCGCAGAAAATTCTGAAATTAGTAGTTCATAAAAACAAATTTTTAATTTTTTAATATCCTTATGAAGAAATACCTGGTTATCTGCGCAGGACTGTGCGTGGCTTTGGCATTCACAAGTTGCAAATCAAGCGAGAGCGCTTATAAAAAGGCCTACGAGAAGGCTAAGGCTCAGGAAGCCAGCCGTGACAACACCAGCGAGGACGAGACGCCCGTGGTGACACCGCTCGTGGAAACTCCGGCTACCAACGTGACCACCGACAACTACGACAACACACCCGTCAGACGGGAGGATGTCACCGTGGTCAACGGCGCTGGCCTCAAGGACTACAGCGTGGTGGTGGGCTCCTTCAGTGTCAAGTCGAATGCTGAGGGACTCGTGGAGCGCCTCCGCTCGCAGGGCTACGACGCCCAGCTGGCTTACAACTCGGCACGCGATATGTACCGCGTGGTGGCTACCACCTATGCCGATAAGTCGAGCGCTGTACAGAGCCGCAACCGACTCAGAAGCAACTATCCCGATGCTTGGTTGCTCTACTACGGAAGATAAGCAGAAGTGGCAAGAATCTTGTCGATAGACTACGGTCGACGACGTACGGGAATAGCAGTCACCGATCCGCTGCAGATTATTGCTGGCGGGTTGGCGACTGTTTCTACGTCTCAGCTTATGGACTGGCTCAACGACTATGTGCGGCATGAGAACGTGGAGCGCATCGTGGTGGGCGAACCAAGGCAGACCAACGGACAGCCCAGCGAGAACCTGCCGCGCGTGAAGGCCTTCGTCGAACGGTGGCAGAAAGCACATCCCGAGATTCCCGTCAGCTGGGTCGATGAGCGCTTTACTTCCGTCATGGCACACCAGGCCATGCTCGACGGCGGCCTCAAGAAGAAAGACCGGCAGAACAAGGCGCTGGTCGATGAAATCAGCGCCACCATCATCTTGCAGAGTTTTTTAGAATCTAGACGAATAAAATGATTTTACCTATTTATATTTATGGCAACCCTGTGCTCAGAAAAGTGGCACAGGACATACCTGCCGACTATCCTGAACTGGACAAACTGATAGCTGACCTCTACGACACGCTGGCCGACTCGGAGGGTATCGGACTGGCCGCACCGCAGGTGGGCAAGTCGGTGCGCGTGGTGGTCATCGACCTCGACGTCATCTCCGAGGACCTGCCCGAGTACAAGGGCTTCCGCCATGCGTTTATCAACCCGCATATTATTGAGCTCGATGACACGGAAAAGGATGTTTCCGAGGAGGGATGCCTCAGCCTGCCGGGCATTCATGAGAAGGTGACACGGCCCACACGCATCCATGTGAAATATCTTGACGAACAGCTCCAGCCCCACGACGAGTGGGTGGAGGGCTATCTGGCTCGCGTCATGCAGCATGAGTTCGACCATCTCGAGGGCAAGGTCTTCACCGACCGCATCTCACCCTTCCGCGCCCAGCTCATCAAGAGCAAACTCAAGGCGCTACTCGCCGGACGCTACCAGTGCGGCTACCGCACCAAGCCGGCACCCAAGCACTGACCGCATACAGGCTCTTTATGGCAAGAAGGCTCATACTCCTCCTGCTCATGCTCTCCACCGCATGGGGAGCATCGGCACAGTTTAATGTAGACCGGCTCATCATGAACGGCCGGAGCGCATTATACTACGAGGACTATGTGCTCGCCATACAGTACTTCAACAAGGCCATCTCCGCCAAACCTTATCTCTACGAACCTTGGTTCTTCCGCGGACTGGCCAAATATTATCTCGACGACTATACGGGGGGCGAGACCGACTGCACGGAGGCCATCGCCCTCAATCCGTATGTCACCTCGCATTTCGAACTGAGGGGCCTCTGCCGCATAAAGCTGAAGAAATTCGACGAGGCTGTGGCCGATTATTCCACAGCCATCCGGCAGGACCCCTCGGCGCAGAACTACTGGTTCAACCGCATGCTCTGCCGCGTGGAGATGAAAGACTATGACCACGCGCAATGCGACCTCGACACCATCATCCAGAAGTGGAGCAAGTATGCCAGGGCCTATGCCGTGAAGGCTGAGGTCTTCCTCATGCAGAACGACACCTTGAGCGCGGCGCAGTGGCTCGACAAGTCGCTCGAATTGGACCCCTACGACGGGGAGTCGTGGATGACAAGGGCCAACATCAGCCTCTCGCGGAAAGACTGGCAGGGGGCGGATGAACAGCTCTCCAAGGCCATCCACCTGAAACCAAAGATGGTGAGCAACTATGTGAACCGCGCCCTGGCACGCCTCAACCGCAACAACCTGCGCGGCGCCATGGCCGACTACGACACCGCCATCGACCTCGACCCCAATAACTTCCTGGCCCACTACAACCGCGGACTGCTCCGCATACAGGTGGGCGACGACAACCGGGCCATCGACGACTTCGACTACGTGCTCAAGATGGAGCCCGACAACCTCATGGCCACCTACAACCGCGCCACCCTGCTGCACCGGACCGGCGACCTGAGGGGCGCCATACGCGACTACACCAAGGTAATCGACCAGTATCCCAACTTCTGGATTGGACTGCAGAACCGCGCCGACTGCTACCGCCGCCTGGGCATGACAAACCAGGCCGAGCTCGACGAGTTCCGCATCTTCAAGGCGCAGATGGACAAGCATGTGGGCATACAGCCGCGGTGGACCAAGAACCAGGCACGGCTCACACGAAAGAAGAGCGAGGTGGACATGAGCAAGTACAACCAGATTGTGGTGGCAGATGAGGAGACCGTGGAGCATGAGTATGAGAGCGCCTACCGCGGAAAAGTGCAGAACCGGAGACTCGAAATCGACTACATGCCCATGTACGTGCTCTCCTACATGCCTTACCTCAACGTGGTGAAGGCCTACCAGGTGTTCGACCGCTCGCTCGACGCCTTCAACCAGCAGTCAAGGCCGCGGCACACCGTCTACCTCACCTGCAACCCCAAAACCCTCGAGGAGCAGCAGGCCAACGTGGTGTTCAGCCTGGCCGACTCGCTCACCGCCGATATACAGGCCTCCACCGACCTCAGCCTGGCCAAGAACCTGCTGCTGCAGCGGGCGGTCACGGCGCTCATGACGCAGAATTTCACCGGGGCCGCCGAGGACCTCACCACCTGCATCAGCATTGACGACCAGATGGTGCTGGCCTACTGGATGCGGGCGGTCTGCGTGGCCATGGAGAACGAGTTCTCCGCCTCGCAGGGCATGGACTCGCAACTCAAAAACGCCGGCGCGCTGGCCGACTTCGACAAGGCGCTGCAGTTCGACCCCGACAATGCGTACATCCTCTACGACCGCGGCAATCTGCACATGGCGCGCAGCGAGTATATGCTGGCCATCGACGACTATTCACGGAGCATCGCGGTCAATCCGCAACTGGCCGAGGCGTGGTTCAACCGCGGACTGGCCTACATACACAGCGGAAAGAAGGAGGAGGGCCTGCGCGACCTCTCGCATGCCGGCGAACTGGGCCTCTTCGGCGCCTACAGCACGATGAAGAAATTCGCCAAGTGACGTTCTTGCACCCGATTATCCACTTTTGTGCGCCACAATTGCGGCTTTCTCATAAAAAATGTGTAAGTTTGCACCGCAAAAGCTATCCATACCGTAATTTCTGAAAACAACAAAATAAATTGTCATGATTAAAATCACATTCCCAGACGGCTCTGTGCGTGAGTATGCAGAGGGCGTAACTGGTTATCAAATCGCAGAGAGCATTTCGCCGGCTCTCGCCCGCGACGTCGTGTCGTGTGGAGTAAATGGCGAGACGATGGAGCTCAACCGCCCCATTAACAGCGATGCCTCCATCGCTCTCTACAAGTTCGACGACGAGGAGGGTAAGCATACCTTCTGGCATACCTCCGCCCACCTGCTGGCCGAGGCGCTCAAAGAACTTTACCCCGGCATACAGTTCGGCTTCGGACCCGCCGTGGAGAACGGCTTCTTCTACGATGTGATGCCCAAGGAGGGCGACGTCATCTCCGAGAAGGACTTTCCCGCCATCGAGGCCAAAATGCGCGAGCTGGCCAAGAAAAATGAGCCGGTGGTGCGCCGTGAGGTGCCCAAGGCCGAGGCGCTGGCCGAGTTCAAGGCCGACGGACAGGAGTACAAGTGCGAGCACATCGAACTCGACCTCGAGGACGGAACCATCTCCACCTACACCCAGGGCAACTTCACCGACCTCTGCCGCGGTCCGCACCTCGTGTCGACAGGTGCCATCAAGGCTATCAAGATTACCAGCGTGGCCGGCGCATTCTGGCGCGGCGATGCCAAGCGCGACCAGATGACGCGTATCTACGGCATCACCTTCCCCAAGAAGAAGATGCTCGATGAGTATCTCGTCATGCTCGAGGAGGCCAAGAAACGCGACCACCGCAAGATAGGCAAGGAGATGGAACTTTTCATGTTCTCCGACAGGGTGGGCAAGGGACTGCCCATCTGGCTGCCCAAAGGCACCGACCTGCGCCTGCGCCTGCAGGATATGCTGCGCCGCATACAGAAACGCTTCGGCTACCAGGAGGTCATCACACCGCACATCGGCAGCAAGAACCTCTATGTCACCTCCGGCCACTATGCCCACTACGGCAAGGACTCCTTCCAGCCCATCCACACCCCCGAGGAGGACGAGGAGTACATGCTCAAACCCATGAACTGCCCCCACCACTGCGAAATCTTCGCATGGAAACCGCGCTCCTATAAAGACCTGCCCCTGCGCATCGCTGAGTTCGGCACCGTCTACCGCTATGAGAAGAGCGGCGAGCTCCACGGCCTCACCCGTGTGCGCTCCTTCACACAAGACGATGCACACATCTTCTGCCGTCCCGACCAGGTGAAGGGCGAGTTCCTCCGCGTCATGGACATCATTCAGGCGGTGTTCTCCATCTTCAAGTTCGAGAACTTCGAGGCACAGATCTCCCTCCGCGACCCCAACGACCGCGAGAAGTACATCGGCAGCGATGAGGTGTGGGCAGAGAGCGAGCAGGCCATCATCGATGCCTGCAAGGAGAAAGGCCTCAACGCCAAGGTGGAGTATGGAGAGGCTGCTTTCTACGGACCCAAACTCGACTTCATGGTGAAAGACGCGCTCGGACGCCGCTGGCAGCTCGGTACCATTCAGGTAGACTACAACCTGCCCCAGCGCTTCCAGTTGGAGTACACCGCCGAAGACAACACCAAGAAGGCTCCCGTGATGGTGCACCGTGCTCCCTTCGGCTCAATGGAGCGGTTCACCGCTGTGCTTATCGAGCACACCGCCGGACACTTCCCGCTCTGGCTCGCTCCCGAGCAGGTGGCCATCCTGCCCATCTCCGAGCGATTCAACGACTATGCCGACCAGGTGGCTGCCTTCCTCGACGAGAAGGGCATCCGTGCCGAGGTGGACAACCGCAATGAGAAGATTGGCCGCAAAATCCGCGACAATGAGCTCAAACGCGTGCCCTATATGGTGATTGTGGGCGAGAAGGAGAGCGCCGACGGACTCGTGTCCATGCGCAAGCAGGGCGGTGGCGAACAGGCCACCATGACCAAGGAGGAGTTCGCAGCACGCGTCAACGCCGAGGTCGACGAGATGCTCAAGGCAGCCGACGTCCGCCCCAACGATTAGTACCGAAACTGCTTATCAGATAGTAAATTGGCCGTGGAAAGGCATCCCTTCCACGGCCAATTGCTGTCTGATAGACAAAAATACCACAAAATCAACTTATATTTGTAAAAAAAGAAAATAAAAAATTTTTTCTTTCGGGTAAAACTTCGTAACTTTGCAGCCGCTTATCAAATACAGTTGAATGAAGAACGACAAAAATGCCAATCAATACCGCGTGAATGAGCAGATTCGCGTCAGGGAAGTACGTATCGTGGGCGACGGCGGTTCTACCGTGGTGCCTACCCGTCAGGCTCTTGACATGGCCCGACAGCAGGGTGTAGACCTCGTGGAGATCTCTCCCAACGCACAGCCGCCTGTTTGTCGTCTCATCGACTACTCCAAGTTCCTCTACCAGCAGAAGAAACGCCAGAAGGAAATGAAGGCCAAACAGGTGAAGGTGGAGGTGAAGGAGATTCGCTTCGGACCCCAGACGGGCGAGAACGACTACAACTTCAAGCTCAAACACGCCAAGGAGTTCCTCACCGAGGGCAACAAGGTGAGAGCTTACGTGTTCTTCAAGGGACGCTCCATCCTCTTCAAGGAGCAAGGCGAGGTGCTGCTGCTCCGGTTCGCCAACGACCTCGAGGAATATGGAAAGGTGGAGCAGATGCCCCAGCTCGAAGGAAAGAAAATGGCCATCTTCATCGCACCCAAGAAAGCTGGTGTGGCCAAGAAAAGCCAGCAGAAGGTGGACCGCGAGAAGCGTGAGGCTGAAGCCAAGGAAGCTGCCAAGCAGGCCAAGGAAAACGAACAGCCCGCAGGGGGCGGACTGCTGGCCAACGCCAAGATAAGCGAGGAAGCCCTGCGCAAACTGCAGGAGGACAAAACAGAAGAATAGACAAAACGTGCGTAACGCCCGGTATATGCGTTGCCACGGCTCATTTCAAACATTAATAAAAACAAAACAATGCCAAAATTGAAAACTAACTCCGGCGCAAAGAAGAGATTTCGTTTCACCGGAACCGGTAAGATCAAGAGACATCATGCTTACCACAGTCACATTCTGACTAAGAAGACAAAGAAGCAAAAACGCAATCTGGTGCATCAGGCTATCGTCGATCCGTCGAACACCAAGCAGGTACGCGATTTACTCTGCCTCCGTTAAATCAATGTTGAACATCTAAAGGAAGAAAAATTATGCCAAGATCAGTAAATCACGTAGCATCAAAAGCTAAGAGAACCAGAATCCTGAAGCTCACCAAAGGTTATTTCGGAGCTCGCAAGAATGTTTGGACCGTTGCCAAGAATACTTGGGAGAAAGGTCTTACCTATGCATACCGCGACCGCAAGAACAAGAAGCGCACTTTCCGCGCTCTCTGGATTCAGCGTATCAACGCCGCCGCACGTCAGGAGAACATGAGCTACTCACAGCTCATGGGTGCCCTCCACAAGGCTGGTGTCGAGATCAACCGCAAAGTGCTTGCCGACCTCGCCATGAACAATCCCCAGGCTTTCAAGGCTATCGTCGACAAAGTGAAGTAAAAGCATTTAGTGTCATATGTTGAAAAACCGCACAGACCATGATGTCTGTGCGGTTTTTTTATTGGGCGACTCAGAAACTGTTTTTCGCTTCTTCCAGCACGCCTATCACCCGGTCGCACCAACTGTCAAACTCTTCATCGTCTTGCTGGCATTCGGGATGTTCTTGGATGTAGGCGAGACAGTGGCGCACGCCTTCCTCAAAACGCACTGTGGCCTGGAAACCGGGCACCACACGTTTCAGTTTTGAGCAGTCGAACACCACAGAGGCGGCTTTGTCGCCAATCAGATTGCCGGTCACGTCGTAGTGGGAGGGGGCCACGGCCCTGAGAAAGTCGGAGGATATATGGTAAGGCCGGTAGGGCACACCCAGGCAGGCGGCCACCGTGCCGTATATCTGGTCCCAGGTGAGGGTCTCGTCGCTCATAATCTGGAAAGCCTCTCCAATGGCGTGCGGGTTGCCCAAAAGTCCGATGAAACCGCGGGCAAAGTCTTCATTCCATGTCATGGTCCACAGCGAACTTCCGTCGCCGTGCACGATGACGGGCTTGCCAGCCATCATGCGCTTGATGACCTGCCAGGAACCTTTCGTGCCATGCAGGCCCACGGGGATGCTGCGCTCGCAGTAGGTGTGGCTCGGACGCACGATGGTAACGGGGAATCCCGTCTCGCGGTAGCAGTCCATCAGCAACCGCTCGCAGGCTATCTTGTCGCGTGAGTACTGCCAGTAGGGATTCACCAGCGAGGTGCCCTCGTTCACAATATAGTTGCGGGCGGGTTTGTGGTAGGCCGAGGCGGAACTGATGTACACATACTGGCGGGTGCGGCCACTGAAGATGCGGATATCGCGCTTCACCTGAGAGGGTACGAAGCCGATGAACTCGCATACGGCGTCAAACTGCATACCGTCGATGGCGCGCAGCACTTCTTCCTCCTGGTTGATGTCGACGGTCACTTGGCATACCCCTGCGGGTATTTCACTTTTGCGGTTGCCGCGGTTCAGCAGCCACAGGTCGTGGCCGCTGGCGGCCAACTGGCGGGTGATGGCACTGCTGATGGTGCCGGTGCCTCCTATAATCAGTATTTTCACGGGTAAGGACTTTTTTTGATTATTTCGCCATACGGTAAATCAGCTCCATGTCAGCAGCGTGGAGCACCTTGAAACTGCCCAGGGTGGTGGTGCCGCCGTGACTGCACTTGCGAACCATCTCCTCTATCTCCACATCGCTTATCTCGCGGCCTATCAGCTCGTGTATGCTGGTGGGCATGCCGATGGAGTGGTAGAAGCGCTCCATGGCGCTGATGCCCTCCAAGGCCGTCTTCTCGGGCTGGGTGTAGTCGTTTTCCACACCCATCACATTCACGGCGAAGCGAACGAAACGGCTCACGTTCTCCTTGTATACATAGCGTGCCCAACTGGGCCAGAGGGCGGCCAGACCGGCACCGTGGGTCACATCGAACATGGCGCTCAGCTCGTGCTCCAGGTTGTGGGTGGCCCAGTCGTCGCGCAGACCGCAACCGGTGAGACCGTTGTGAGCCACACTGCCGCCCCACATAATCTGGGCGCGGTTGCGGTAGTCGCACGGATCTTTGAGTACGGCGTAGATGCAGTCTTTCATCGTGCGCAGTATCGACTCGGCGATGGCGTCGGTGAGCGTCATGTCATCGTCGTGGCTGAAGTAGCGTTCCATGGTGTGCATCATCATGTCGGTCACACCGGCGGCCGTCTGATAGGGCGGAAGGGTGTAGGTGCGCTCGGGGTTCATGATAGCGAACTTGGGACGGGCGATGTCGTTGGAGTAGCCCAGCTTCAGGTCGCCGTCTTCGTTGGTGATTACGCTGGCCTCGCTCATCTCGCTCCCCGCTGCGGGCAGCGTGAGCACCGAGGCTACGGGCAGACAGGCGGTGGCCTGCGCCCTGCCGGTGTAGAAATCCCACACATCGCCGTCGTACACCACGCCGTAGGCGATGGCTTTGGCGGAGTCGATCACGCTGCCGCCGCCCACGGCCAGGATGAAGTCGATGCCTTTCTGCCGGCACAGCTCAATGCCCTTGTGAACCAAACTCAGACGGGGGTTGGGCACCACACCGCCCAACAGTTCGAAGGCGACGCCGTGCTCCTTGAGTTGCAGGCATACCTTGTCGATAAGGCCTGATTTCACGGCACTGTGGCCGCCGTAGTGTACGAGCACGTTGTGGCCGCCGTATTTCTTTACCATGGTGGCAACACACTCTTCCGACTGCTTGCCGAACACCACTTCTGTGGGGGCGTAGTATATAAAATCTTTCATTCCTAATAATCTATGATTTAGTGGTTTTTCTTGTCTTGTCGATTGCCGGTCTCAAAACCGCATAGTCAGCGAGATGCGGCCGCGGCGGTGGTCCACTTCCTTCACCATCACACGCACGTGCTGGTGCAGCTTCACCACCTCGTTGGCATCTTTCACATAGCGGTTGGCCAGTTGCGAGATATGCACCAGACCGTCCTGGTGTACGCCGATGTCGACAAAGGCGCCGAAATTGGTGATGTTGGTCACGATGCCGGGCAGAATCATGCCCTCCTCCAGGTCGTCCACACTGGTCACGTTGGGGTCGAACTCAAACTCCTCTATCTGCTCGCGGGGGTCGCGGCCGGGCTTCTCCAGCTCGCTCATGATGTCGGTCAGGGTGGGCAGACCCACACTGGCGGTCACATACCGCTTGATGTCGATGTGGCTCCGCTTCTCCTTGTCGGCTATCAGTTGGTCTACCGTGCAGCCGCTGTCTTTTGCCATCTGCGCCACGATGGGATAGCTCTCGGGGTGCACGGCGCTGTTGTCGAGCGGATTCTTCGCACCGGGTATGCGGAGGAAACCCGCGCACTGCTCATAGGCGGCCGGCCCCAGACGGGGCACTTTCTTCAGTTGGGCGCGGCTGGTGAAGGCGCCGTTCTGCCGGCGGTAGGCCACGATGTTCTTGGCCAGGGCGGGACCCAGACCGCTCACATAGGTGAGCAGGTGCTGACTGGCGGTGTTCAGGTTCACACCCACCGAGTTGACACAGCTCTCCACCGTCTGGTCCAGGCTCTTCTTCAACTTGCCCTGGTCCACATCGTGCTGATACTGTCCCACACCGATGCTCTTGGGGTCTATCTTCACCAGTTCGGCCAGCGGGTCCATCAGGCGGCGGCCGATGCTCACGGCACCGCGCACGGTGACATCCTCGTCGGGAAATTCGTCGCGGGCGGTCTGCGAGGCACTGTACACAGATGCTCCGTCTTCGCTCACGGTGAACACCCGCACCTCCTTGGGCAGACCGAGGTCCTTGATGAAGTCGGACGTCTCGCGGCTGGCGGTGCCGTTGCCGATAGCGATGGCCTCGATGCCGTAGTCCTTCACCATCTGCTGCACATGCACGGTGGCCTGCATGCGGTGGTTCACAGGAGGGTGGGGGAAGATGGCCTCATGGTGCAGCAGGTTGCCCTGCGCATCGAGACACACCACCTTGCAGCCGGTGCGGAAGCCGGGGTCGATGCCCATCACGCGCTTCGGACCCAGCGGGGCGGCCAGCAGTAGCTGCCGCAGGTTGCCGGCGAAGACGTCGATGGCCTGCTCGTCGGCCTGGGTCTTGCTGCTGTTGGCGAATTCGGTCTCTATCGAGGGCTTTATGAGCCGCTTGTAGGCGTCTATCACGGCGTCTTCCACCAGTTGGCCGCATTCATTGCGGCTGCGCACATGCTGGCGGATGAGCCGCTCGGCGCACTGCTCGTCGTCGGGCGAGATGGTAACGCGCAGGATGCCTTCCTTCTCGCCGCGCCGCATGGCCAGAAGGCGGTGCGAGGAGCAGCGGCGGAGCGGCTCCTCAAAGTCGAAGTAGTCGGAGTATTTGGCGGCCTCGTCGGTGTCGGCCTTCGCTTTCACCACCTTGGAGCGGATCACGGCGCCGCGCTCGAAGGCGGTGCGCACGGTCTGACGCGAACGGGCGTCCTCGCTGATCTCCTCGGCTATGATGTCCTGGGCGCCCTGGATGGCGGCCTCGGCGTCGGCCACCTGGTCGTTCACAAAGGCTTCGGCGCGCTGCCAGGGGTCGCGCTCGCGCTGGGCCTTGAGCAGCACGGCCAGTGGCTCCAGACCCTGCTCGCGGGCCACCTGGGCGCGGGTGCGCCGCTTGGGCTTGTAGGGCAGGTACAGGTCTTCCAGCTCGCTGCTCACGAAGCACTGGCGTATGCGGTTTTCCAACTCGGGGGTCAGGGCGCCCTGCTCGCCGATGGTCTTCAGTATGGTTTCCTTGCGCTTCTCCAGTTCTTGGAGTTTCTCGTAGAGCTCGCTTATCTGGGCTATCTGCACCTCGTTCAGGTTGCCGGTGCGCTCCTTGCGGTAGCGGGCTATGAAGGGGATGGTGCAGCCGGCGTCGAGCAGGGCAAGGGTGTTGTCCACCTGCTCCTGGCCCAGGCCCAGACGTTGCGCTATGATGGGGGTCAGTGTGTTCATTTTTTGCGGTTTTTTCTTGGTTTTACGATGCTAAATTACATATTCGGCGGCAAATACACAAGAAAAAAGTGAATATTCTTAAAAAGCTTTTCTTTTATTGTGGGTTTTGCCGATATTTGATGTACTTTTGCATAAAAATAGCAACTTTGCGGCAATATCGGCCGTTTCAGCGGTGCTCTCCTGGCACTGCAGTTGCTGGAAAACCGTAAAGAATAGCATGATCTCTGTTGAGTCTCTGAAAGTGGAATTCGGTGTCAAACCGCTCTTCGACAAGGCCTCGTTTGCCATCAATGAGCGCGACCGCATAGCTCTCGTGGGCAAGAACGGCGCCGGAAAGTCCACCCTCCTCAAAATACTCTGCGGCGAGCAGAAACCTACCGCAGGCACGGTGGCCATACCCGCCGCCACCACCATCGGCTATCTGCCGCAGGTGATGCGCCTGCAGGACGACACCACCGTGAGGGCCGAGGCACGCAAGGCCTTTGCCGGACGTATCGGGCTGAAAAGGAAAATCGACGATATGCAGCAGCAACTGGCCGAGCGCACCGACTACGACTCGGAGGAGTATGCGCGCCTGGTGGAGCGCTTCACCCAGGAGCATGAGCGCTACCTCATGATGGGCGCCGAGGGCTATGAGGCGGAGATAGAACGCACCCTCACCGGACTGGGATTCGTACGGGCCGACCTCGACCGCAGCACGTCGGAGTTCAGCGGCGGATGGCGCATGCGCATAGAGCTGGCCAAGATACTGCTGCAGCAGCCCGACCTGCTCCTGCTCGACGAGCCCACCAACCACCTCGACATAGAGAGCATACAGTGGTTGGAGCAGTTCCTGGCCGCATCGTCGAGCGCCGTGGTGCTCGTGAGCCACGACCGGGCTTTCATCAACAATGTCACCAACCGGACCCTCGAGATTTCGTGTGGAAGAATCGTCGACTACAAGGTGCGCTACGACGAGTATGTGCGCCTTAGGGCAGAGCGCCGCGAGCAGCAGCTGCGTGCCTACGAGAACCAGCAGCGCGAGATAGCCGAGATGAAGGACTTCATAGAACGATTCCGCTACAAGGCCACCAAGGCCGTGCAGGTGCAGAGCCGTATCAAGCAGTTGGCCAAGATTGTGCCTATCGAGATCGACGAGGTGGACAACTCGCGTATGCACCTCAAATTCCCGCCCTGCCTGCGCAGCGGCGACTATCCCGTCATCTGCGACGAGGTGCGCAAGGACTATGGCGAGCACAATGTGTTCCACAACGTGAACCTCACCATCAAGCGCGGTGAGAAAGTGGCCTTCGTGGGAAAGAACGGCGAGGGAAAGTCCACCCTCGTGAAGTGCATCATGGGCGAGATTCCCTTCGAGGGCCGCCTGCAGATAGGCCATCAGGTGCAGATAGGCTACTTCGCACAGAACCAGGCCCAGCTGCTCGACGGCGAGATTACCGTCTTCGATACCATCGACCGGGTGGCCACCGGCGATATCCGCCTGCGCATCAACGACATACTGGGCGCCTTCATGTTCGGAGGCGAGGCCTCCGACAAGAAGGTGAGGGTGCTCAGCGGCGGCGAAAGAAGCCGCCTGGCCATGATACGCCTCCTGCTCCAGCCTGTCAACCTGCTCATTCTCGATGAGCCCACCAACCATCTCGACATGCCCTCGAAGGATGTGCTCAAGGAGGCCATAAGGGCTTTCGACGGCACCGCCATCATCGTGTCGCACGACCGCGAGTTCCTCGACGGTCTCGTATCGAAGGTCTATGAGTTCGGCGGAGGCGAGGTGCGCGAGCACATTGGCGGCATCTACGACTTCCTGCGAAACCGGCAGATAGAGTCGCTCAGCCAGCTGGGACTCTCGCAGCAGGGGTCGCCCTCGGCTGCCACCGACAATGCGGCACCGGCACCCGCCGAGCCGTCGGCAGGCCGGCTCAGCTACGAGGAGCGGAAGGAGTGGCAGCGCCGCCTGCGCAGGGTGGAGAAGACCGTCAAGGACTGCGAGGCGGCCATCGAGAAGATGGAGAAGCGCCTCGCCGAGCTCGACACCCTGCTCTCCACACCCGAGGGAGCCGCCGACATGAAACTCGTAGACGAGTATGCCGAGGTGAAGAAACGGCTCGATGCCGAGGTGGAACGATGGGAGGAGGCCTCCCTGCAGCTGGAGGAAATCCAGCAGGAAAACAATTGAGTAATCCTTAAACAAACCCTATATGAATGTAAAGTCTATTGTTACTGCTATGGCTTTTGCTTCGCTTGCTCTGACAGTATCGGCGCAGGGGCCTTTGAAATCGGGCATCAATCTCGGCGACCTCAACCAGAACGCCAAGCCCGGTGATGATTTCTATCAGTTTGCCTGCGGTGGATGGATGAAAGCCAATCCGCTGCCCGCTGCCTACTCACGATTCGGCAGTTTCGACCGCCTGGCCCGTGACAACAACGAACGCATCAACAAAATCCTGACCGAACTGTCGGGCAAAACCTCCGCACGCGGAAGCGTGGAGCAGAAACTCGGCGACTTCTACAAACTCGCCATGGACTCCACACGGCGCAACCGAGAGGGCGTGGCGCCCGTCATGCCGCTCATCAACGAGATTGAGAAGGCCAAGACAGCCTATGCACTGCGCCGCATACAGCTCAAGTATGCGCCCTTCGGCTACGGCGTGCCCTATGGCACCTACTTCGGCGCCGACGAGAAGAACGCCAAGATGAACATCCTCAATGTCTATCAGGGCGGACTCGTGCTCGGACAGAAAGAATATTACCTCGACAACGATGAGGCTACCACCGCCATACGCGAGGCTTATAAGAAACACATCGTGCGCATGTTCCGCCTCTTCGGCTTCAAGCAGAAGGTGGCCGAGCAGAAAATGAACGCCATCCTCAATGTGGAGACCCGACTGGCCAAGGTGTCGAAATCGCGTACCGAACTGCGCGATGTGGAGGCCAATTACAACAAAATGACCGTCGACGAGTTTGAAAGGACGTATCCTCATGTCAAACTCTCCGAACTGCTCGAGGCAGAAGGCGTGCAGCCGGACCACTTCAGAGAACTCGTGCTCGGACAGCCCGACTTCATGAAGGGCGCCGATGAG
The DNA here is from genome assembly GCA_902777645.1 of uncultured Prevotellaceae bacterium. Lineage (GTDB taxonomy): Bacteria > Bacteroidota > Bacteroidia > Bacteroidales > Bacteroidaceae > Prevotella. Next base: position 21,911 of record CACYUZ010000005.1, read on the forward strand.
GTGCTCGCCACAATGACACCGGCCGAGAAAAAGGCCTACATGCAGTGGGATGTCATGGTGTCGTCGGCTCACCTGCTCAGCGATGAGGTGGAGGCTGAGAACTTCGACTTCTTCGGCAAGACCATGTCGGGACGCAAGGAGAACCACCCGCGCTGGAAACTGGCCACCAACCTCACCGAGTCGCAGATGGGTGAGGCGCTTGGCAAAATCTACGTGGAGCGCTACTTCCCCGCCGCCGCCAAGGAGCGCATGGAGAAACTGGTGGCCAACCTGCAGGTGGCCCTGGCCGAGCGCATCAAGGCACAGGACTGGATGGACGAGGTCACCAAGAAAAACGCACTCGACAAACTGGCTACCTTCTATGTGAAAGTGGGATATCCCAACAAGTGGAGGAACATGGACGGACTGAACATCGACCCCGCCAAGTCGTTCTACGACAACGTGATGGCCTGCCGCGCCTTCTGGAACAAATGGACCATCGACAACAAGGCCGGAAAGCCGGTCGACAGAGACGAGTGGCACATGACACCGCAGACCGTCAACGCTTACTACAACCCCACCACTAATGAGATTTGCTTCCCCGCAGGCATCCTGCAGGTGCCCTTCTTCGACATGACCGCCGACGATGCCTTCAACTATGGTGCCATCGGTGTGGTGATAGGACATGAGATGACCCACGGATTCGACGACCAGGGACGCCACTACGACAAGGACGGAAACATGACCGACTGGTGGACAGACAGCGACGGCAAGAACTTCGAGGAGCGCACCGGCAAGTATGCCGACTTCTTCTCAGCCATCAAGGTGCTGCCCGACCTCAATGCCAACGGACGACTCACGCTGGGCGAGAACCTGGCCGACCACGGCGGTCTGCAGGTGGCTTTCTACGCACTGAAGAACGCCATGAAGGACAACCCCCTCGGCACCCTCGACGGATTCACACCCGAACAGCGCTTCTTCCTGGCTTATGCTGGCGTGTGGGCAGGCAACATCACCGAGGCCGAAATACGCAACCGCACCAAGAGCGATCCTCACTCGCTCGGCGAGTGGCGCGTGAACGGCGCACTGCCGCATATCGATATGTGGTACGATGCCTTCGGCGTGAAGGAGACCGACAAGATGTTCGTGCCCAAAGAGCAGCGCCTCAGCCTCTGGTAAAATACAGTCGGCTGCTGTCGGCTTTCAGGATACAAAGAGCAGAGTGGAGCATCGCTTCACTCTGCTCATAATTAAACATTTGAACACTTCTCTTTAAAGTATTAGTTTATGCCGTTAAGACTCCCCGACCTCCTGCCGGCCATCGACCTCCTCAAAGAGGAGAACATCTTCGTGATGAACGACTCGAGGGCTACATCGCAGGATATCCGACCCCTCAAAATTGTGGTGCTGAACCTCATGCCGGTAAAAATCACCACGGAGACCGACCTCATCCGTCTGCTCTCCAACACGCCGCTGCAGATGGAAATCTGCTTCATGAAGCTCAAAAGCCACACGCCCAAGAACACACCCGTGGAACACATGATGATGTTCTACAAAGACTTCGAGTCGCTGCGCGAGCAGCGGTTCGACGGCATGATCGTGACGGGGGCGCCGGTGGAGCAACTGCAGTTTGAGGAGGTGCGCTACTGGCCGGAACTGACCGAAATATTCCAGTGGGCCAGAACCCACGTCACCAGTACCATCTACATCTGCTGGGCGGCACAGGCCGGACTTTATTTCCACTACGGCATACCCAAGTATACGCTCGCAAAAAAAAGGTTCGGCATCTTCAAACAGCATATCGCCGACCCGAGACTGCCCATCTTCCGGGGCTTCGACGACAATTTCGCCATGCCCCACAGCCGCCACTCGGAGGTGAGGGCAAGCGATATAGAGACCGATCCAAGGCTGCACATCATAGCCGACTCGCCCGAAAGCGGCGTGGGCATCGTCATGGCACGGGAGGGTAGGGAGTTCTTCATCACCGGACACATGGAGTACAACCCCGATACGCTCGACAATGAATACCGGCGCGACATCGGCATAAGAGACGATGTGGAACTGCCGCGCAACTACTACCGCAACGACGACCCGGAGCAGGGACCTATGGTCACATGGAGGGCACATGCCAACCTGCTCTTCGCCAACTGGATCAACTACTACGTCTACCAGACTACTCCCTACGATATCAACGCCATACGATAAGAACCATGAGAGAACTGGAACTGCTGGCACCGGCCAAGAACCTGGAGTGCGGCATCGCCGCCATCGACCACGGCGCCGACGCTGTTTATATCGGCGCACCGAAGTTTGGCGCCAGGGCCGCCGCCGTCAACACGGTCGACGACATACGGCGCTTGTGCCGCCATGCGCACCAGTTCCAAGCCAAGGTCTACGTCACCCTCAACACCTTGGTCTACGATGACGAAATGACGGAGATGCGGCACCTGGTGGAAGAATTGGCCGACGCCGGCACCGACGCCTTCCTCGTGCAGGACATGGGACTCCTTGCCCGTTGCCGCGAGTGGCTCCGCGATGCGAAGGTGGAACTGCATGCCAGCACACAGACCGACAACCGTGATGCCAAAAAGGTGGCGTGGCTCCACAGCCAGGGCTTTTCAAGGGTGGTGCTGGCACGGGAACTCTCGCTCGATGAGATGCGCACCATCCACGAAGAGGTACCGCAGGTGCAGCTCGAGGCTTTCGTACACGGGGCGCTCTGTGTGAGCTTCTCCGGGGTGTGCTATGCCTCGCAGCACTGCTTCGGCAGGAGCGCCAACCGAGGTGCCTGCGCACAGTTCTGCCGACTGGAGTTCGACCTCGAGGATGCCGACGGTCGACGGGTGGCACCGCCTGCCCACTGGCTGTCGCTCAAGGATATGTGCCGCCTCGACTACTTGGAGCAGATGGCCCTGGCGGGCGTCTCCTCGTTCAAGATTGAGGGACGCCTCAAGGAGGTGAGCTATGTGAAGAATGTGGTGGCGGCCTACAGCCAGGCACTCGACCGACTGGTGAGAAAACACCCCGACACCTACAGGAGGGCATCGCTCGGAAGGGTGGCGCTTTCCTTCGTGCCCGATGTGGCCAAATCGTTCAACCGCGGTTTTACACCGTATTTCATCGACGGCCGACGGACCGACATCGCTGCCACGGCCTCTCCCAAAGCCATCGGGGCAGAGATAGGGAAGGTGACGGCGGTGCGAAACGGCGCCGTCAGGGCCACCGTCTTCGCTCCCATTGCCAACGGCGACGGACTCTGCTTCTTCAACCGCCAGGGACGTCTCGAGGGCTTCAGGGTGAACAGGGCCGATGCCAATCTTATCTACCCGCAGCGCATGCCGCAGGGTTTGCTGCCGGGCATGACGCTATACCGCAATTTCGACCAGGACTTCGAACGCCGCCTGGCCAAGCCGACGGCCCAGCGGCAGATACCGCTGCGGCTGCACCTCTCCAAAACGGAGGGGGGCTTCCTACTCTCTGCCTCGGTCATCGGTGCACCGATAACGGCGCAGGTGGTGGGCGAAATGGAAATGCAACCGGCGCGCACACCGCAGCGCCAGGCGCAGCAGCAACAGCTGGAGCGCCTCGGACAGACGGCGTTCGTGGCGGAGGAGACCGTCGTCGACGATGAGGTGGCTCAATGCTTCATCCCAGCCGGACGACTGGCCGAATGGCGGCGGAACCTGGTCGACACGCTCTTGCAGAACATGGCGCGGGAGGACCGCAAGCACGACACTCCACGGGTTATAGAGACTGAAGATACCGGAAAAGCGCCGACGGCACCCTCTGCCTCACCGCTTTATAGGCAGTATCCTTATCTCTACAACGTGGCCAATGTCCATGCCGTGGCTTTCTACCGCCGGCAGCAGATGGACCTGGGGAAAAACGCTTTCGAACTGCAGAGCGCTCACCCCGGCGCGCTCCTTATGCAGTGCCGCCACTGTCTGCGCTATACCCTGGGCTATTGTGTGAAAAACGGCGGACGGCGACCAGTCTGGAAAGAACCGCTGAGGCTGGTGCTCCCCGACGGACGGCGGTTCCCCCTGCAGTTTAATTGTAACATTTGTCAGATGTTTGTCTATGCAGAAAAGTAGGTGTCTCGTTTTCTTGCTGGTGGGCTGCTGCCTCCTCATGCTGCTCTCTTCCTGCTACCGCAGGCCGCTCACAAGGCCGCACGGCAGTGTGCAGTTTACCGAAGAGCAGCTCGACTCCATCACCTTCGCCCGTACGCATCACTACACCATGAACTTCAACTTCGTGGTGTCGGCCGACTCGGTCATGCTCACGCGGCAGTTGCCCGAAGAGGCGCTCAGCGACCTGCCCACCGACTCGTTTGCCGTGAGGAGGAATGCCCAATTGGTGGTGGCCGATGTGCACGTGCTGCCGAACGACACGGTCGACTCCGTATGGGTGCAGCTGGCCGACGTGAACGGTATGTTCGGATGGGTGCATGAGAGCGAACTGCTGCAGAAAGCCGACCCCGACGACCCCATATCACAGTTCATCTCCTTCTTCTCCGACGAGCACATGCTCATCTTCATGGTGGTTTTCGTACTCATCATCGTGGCCTACGGACTGAGGAAACTTTTCCGCATGAATGCACATATCGTGCATTTCAACGATATCGACACCTTCTATCCCACCTTGCTCACCCTCGTGGTGGCCATCGCGGCCACGGCCTATTCGAGCGTGCAGCTCTTCGAACCCGACGACTGGCAGGAGTTCTATTTCCATCCATCACTCAACCCTTTCTCGCAGACACCGCTCATCGCCTGCTTCCTCTCCACCGTATGGGCCATGCTCATCGTGGCCCTCGCGGCCGTCGACGATACCTTGCGACACCTGCCCATCGGCGAGGCCGTGCTCTATCTGCTCGGACTCGTCGGTATCTGCGCACTCAATTATATCGTCTTCTCAGTCAGCACGTTGTACTATGTGGGCTATCTTCTCCTCATCGCCTATGTGGCCTTCGCTCTATGGCGGTATTTCACCGTCACCAAGCGCGACTTCCTCTGCGGCAACTGCGGGCAGCAAATCAAGGAGAAGGGCATCTGTCCGCACTGCGGGGCACTCAATGAGTGACACCGCCCAAAAAAGTGAACGGACTGCCCGTGATAAAACGACACTTTATTTTGTATTGTTGATTTATTTTCTTAATTTTGCACCGATTTGGTGGAAAAGGCCAAATCGAATGGCAAAATAAGGAAAATAAGTCTATGCAACGGAAAATAATAGCCTTGCTCGTCGTCGCGCTCGTCGTGACGGGCATTATCTTTTTGGGACGGGGTAGGGCAAGCCGAACCGACGACGGTAACCACCTGCCTGCCGACAGCGCCTCCATGAAGACGGTGAAACCCACCGTGCGCATCTTCATGGAAAACTCGGGCAGCATGAACGGTTTCGTCACCATCAACTCGGAGTTTAAAAACGCACTCGGACACCTCATAGCCAAAACCAACGGCTTCTACGAGGGAACCAAACTCTTCTTCATCAACGATGCGGTTCATCACGCCGCCGTGTGCGATAATCTCAACGACTTCGTGCTCCACCTCAACCCGCAGACCATGCAGGTGGGCAATACAGGCTCTACCGATATAAACAAAATATTCGGCATGATTCTCGACCGCACCAAAAACGATACCGTGTCCATACTCGTGAGCGACTGTGTCTACGATGTCGACAATGTGGGCAATCTGCTCTCGGCAGCCTCCAGCTCCACCACCGGCACTTTCATGAAGGCCATCAGGCAGGCGAAGGAGAAAAACAGCGATTTCGCCGTCATACTCATGCAGTGTGAGTCGAAATTCTACGGCTATCACTATGAGGGCAACATGCCCATGGTGTGCAACGGCATACGGCCCTATTATGTCATCATCATGGGCAAGAAAGAGGCCGTGCTCGAACTCGACGAGCACCTGGAACTTGAAAATACGCCTACCGGACTGCCCGGACTCACCCATAAGTTCATGATTTCGAGCGAGGACACCTGGGACCTCAACCACCAGACGGCACGCGTGTTCACCAACGGATTCACCAATGCCCTGCGCATACAGCCTGAACACGACGGACTCAACATTCGCAACATCATCACCGACCACGACAAGCTCGACCTCACCTTCTCCTTCGGACTGGGTGTGCAGAACCTCTTCGTGGCACGCTACTACCTGCTCGACAAGGACAACTATGAGGTGGAGCCGGAACAGTATTACCTGGAGCAGGTCACCGACCAGGCCAAGTTCACCGAGTGCGACTACTTCGACCATCCCATCTGCGTGCAAATTAAGACCGAGGACAAGAGCTTCGCACCCGAGGTGACCGTGAGGCTGAAAAACCAGATACCGGCCTGGGTCAAGAAGTGCAGCTACAACACCCGCATGATGACGCTGCCCTCACAGCACAAGTCGTACGCGCTCTATGAGATGGTGGAGGGTATCTACGGCGCCTTCTACAACGCACGCGACCGCAAAAACAAAGACCTTTTCCGCCTCAAGGTGAAAGTGGCCAATTATGAGTAGTCAACATATACAACAATCAGACATATATAGCAATCAGTTAAGTAATGGGAATCATCACTGAGTTCTTCGAACTTTTCGGAGCTGCCTATCTGGGCGATTTTTCCAAATTCATGTTTCAGTCGGGGGCCTATACCACTTGCTTCTACTTCACCGTAGGAATACCCCTGCTCGTCACCTTCGTCTATTATATCCTGCTCGACCACATCCTCCTGGCACAGGTCAGGAAATGGACCATCGTGGGAGGCGTCTCCGCGGCCGTGGCGGCAGTAGTGTGCATGAGCATCGCCTATCAGCGCATCAAGGGATTCACCTTCATGCAGAACATCACCGATGCCGACGTCACCAGCGCCGATGTGCTCTCTTTCGGCTTCATCGTCTTCGTCTATGCCGCACTGCTCTATGTGGTGCTCTCAGTCGTGCTCAAGTCGTTCAGCAGCAGGTGCCGCAACATCCCCTTCTGATGGATTCCACACTCCTTTTTTTGACAACATTTTCACACTATGAGTAAATTGTATATTTTCGGCATCGGTGGCACCGGGGCACGTGTGCTGCGCTCCCTCACCATGCTGATGGCGTCGGGGGTGTCGCTCGGCGATAAAATCGATACGGTGGTGCCCGTCATCATCGACCCCGACAGCAGCAACGGCGACCTCACACGGACCGTGTCGCTCATGCAGCTCTATCAGAAAATACGCACACAGCTCTCCTTCGACAACAGACCCGGAAAAGAGGGCTACTTCAAAGTGCAGATTGATGACATGGGCACCAACTTCAGGCTACACCTCAACAATGTGGCCAACATGAAGTTTGCCGACTACATCGCCTACAACCGATTCCCCTCCGAAGGAAAGGCCGACAGCAACCAGGCGCTGCTCAGCCTGCTCTTCTCCGACTCCAACCTGGCCTGCCCGCTCGACGTGGGATTCAAAGGCAACCCCAATATGGGCAGCATCGTGCTCAACGACCCCAAAAACACGGCATCGCTCATCGACCTGCTGCAGCATTTCCAGACCGACGACCGGCTCTTTGTGGTGAGCAGCATTTTCGGCGGTACGGGAGCGGCCGGATTCCCCCTCCTGCAGAAGACTTTCCGCGAGGCGGAATCGCTCGATATTCCCAACTCGGCCGCCATCGCCAACGCCTCCATCGGCGCTGTCACCGTGCTGCCTTACTTCGGACTGAAAGAAGACAAGCAGAGTCAAATCAATATGGAGACCTTCATCTCCAAGACGAAGGCGGCCTTGAAATACTATATCGGCAATCTTGATGTCGACGCGCTCTACTACATCTGCGACTCCATCAAAAACCGCTATAAAAACGTAGAGGGCTCGACAGAACAGAAAAACCAGGCCCACTTCGTGGAAATGGCGGCTGCCCTGGGCATCGTCGATTTCGCACGCTCCGACATCCGACACGACAAGGTGTCGCACCACACTTCCTTCCGGGAGTTCTCCGTACGCAACGACCAGAATCCGCTCTCGCTCAACGACCTGGCCACCAGCACCTTCAGTGTAATGGGACGGCAGATGATCAGCTTCTATGTCTTCTCGCGTTTCTACCTGGAGCACTTCCACCTCACTCGCGACTACGCATGGGCCAAGACACCGCAGATGAAGGGCGTGAGCTACAGCGATGCCTTCTTCGTCGACCTCGGGCAGATGTGCGCCGCCTACAAGGACGAGTGGCTCAAGGAAATGTCCGACAACCAGCGCTGCTTCCAGCCGTTCGACCTCTATTCCAACGACGACGATGTGTTCGAGACCATCATGCAGGTGGCGCCGCGCAAGTCGTCGCGACTGGAACGCCTCTTCGGCAAGAACCTGAAGGGCTATCCGGCCATCGACAGCGAGGTGTCGGATGTGTCGATGAAAAAGTTGCGCGGTCTCGATGCCTACAACTATTTCATGACCATCCATGAGCAAGCAATCAACAACGTGATAAAAAAGAAATACAACATTTGATATATGGCCCACGTATTCAGATTCCATAAGGGTACCGACACCATCGACGGATGGCAGGAGACCGCCCAACTGGGTGTGAAGGACATCGAAGCCATCGACGATCCCAACGGAGCGAAAGCCTCGCTGCCCATCACCTCCATACCGACTCCCTTCGCCGGATTCGAACTCACCAAGACGGCTTTCGGCTTCTGTGCCGAGCCGGGACAGGTGGAGGGTACCACCATCTACCACAAAATGGTGGCCAACGCACTCGATGTGCTCGAGATATTCTTCGGCTATAAAACCAAGTATGCACACCTCTTCCAAATCGTGGCGTGGGACAAGGCGGCCGACCTGGCGCGCCTGGCCAACGACGGTGTGACGGAGCATGCCAGCATGGCAGCCACACTCGCCCTCTTCCTCTCGCAAGACTCCGGTGCCTTCCACTTCGACCGCATGCAGCATGTCTATATGCTCAACTATGTGGGACCCGGTGCCGTGGGACAGCTCAATATCGTGGGAGGCACGTCGCCCACTTCGGTCTGCATGGCATCGGCCAACGACCTCAGCTATGTGGCGGGGGTGTACCTGAGCAACTACCATGAGGCGTTTCACGCCGATGCCGACGGCACCTGGCGAAGCCTCACCAACCGCGACCGCGACTTCCGCCAGTTTGTATACCTGCTGGCCAAGCAACCCGAATTTATCTCGCTCTATCCCGAGGTGGCTGCCTATGTGGATGCCTGCTTCAAGGCCGATGTGGACACCGATTTCAAAAATCAGGTCAATGCCACGCTCCCGGCCATGTATGCCACCCTCTATCAGCCGCTCGCCACGGGCAGCACACAACTCATGCTCACCGGCAATATACCGCTCTCCTGCCTCGGAGGCAACCGCATCGCCGAGGAAAGCGACTTCCGCATCCTGGCCGACAGACCGGGCGAGCAGCTGCCCCTCGTGCTCCCCTCGGAACCGTATTTCGAGCCCGACCTGCTCTATACCACCTCCAAGTGGAACGCCTCGCTGCATGCGCCGCTGCACGACGTCAGGCCGATCGACGAGCGCACGCTGCCCTTCGATACCACACAGTATCCTTACCTCACCGCCGATGATGTGTTCGAGCCTTATCTCGTGAAACTCCTCTTCCCGGTCAATGAGGGGGCTTTCTATACCAGCTTCTACCGCGCCAACCACGCCACTTCCGATGAGTGCCCCTATCTCATGCCTATCAAGCCGCTCTTGCTGCGATACCTCTCGGTCAAGACGCTGACAGGATTTGCCGGCAACACTTCCAAACCGGTGTTCCAGCTCGTGGAGATGCCCGACGGACGCATCCAGGCCGTGGTGAACATACCCATACAGAAGGGACGCTACGTTACCCTGCACAGGGAGTATACCGCCGCACAGGCACAGCCCAACCGCGACTTGCTCGTGTGGCCCATCGTGGAGTGCCGCTTCGACCTCTTCCTCTTCCCCAGCTACCATATCGACGACCCCACCATCGAGAAGCCGCAGCGCATCTATCTCGTCGACGAGGATACGTCGGGCTACAAGAAAGAGCAGTACCGCTACACGGTCTATGCCTACCGCGACTGCGAGGCGGAGCCGTTGCAGCATGTCGAGGTGGACCGGGCCGACAAGCGGCAGCAGTTCCTCACGTCAAAGTATTTCTGCCTCAAGGAGGAGTACGACTATCTGCTGGTCACCAACTCTATCGCAAGCGGTGTGCTCGTGCCGCTCTTCCGCAGTGTGAAGCAGGGCAGCAAGGTCTTCGATTTTGCCATCGACTTCGGTACCACCAACACACATATCGAATACAAGAGCGACACCGACGACGAGGCGGTGCCCTTCACCGTAATGCCTGCCGATGTGCAGATGCTGCCGCTCAACTCATGTTCCAAGAAGGCGGTCGACATGATCGACCAGGAGGGACTCGAGTCGTTCTACGGCGGACCTGCACAGGCCTTCATGCAGGAGTTTATGCCGCTCTATATTGGGCAGGGCGAGATAGCCCGATTCCCCATGCGCACCAACCTGTGCTACCGTGCCGGACATGTGGTGGAGGGAAGGGATGCGCTCCCGCTGGCCGACTACAACATCGGTTTCCACTACGAGAAGGAAGACACCTACGACTATAATGAGACACGGCCTGACCTGAAGTGGGACAACTCGCGGGGCAACAACCTGCTCGTGGAGGCTTACTTCGAGGAACTACTCATGCTCATACGCAACAAGGTACTCCTCTCCGGCGGCGAACTGGCACGCACTTCCATCACCTGGTTCTATCCGGTGTGCATGCAGCCCTATCAGATCAACAACCTCGACAGCGCATGGAACAAACTCTGCCGCAAACTCATCGCACCGCAGGGGGTGAGAATCCAGAAAGTGGCCGAGTCGCTCGCTCCTTATTATTATTATACCAAGAAAGAGGATGTGGACGCTGAATCACGGCCCGTGGTGTCGATGGACATCGGAGGCGGTACCACCGACTTCGTGGTCTACCACCATGGCAATGAGGCGGTGGTCATCTCTTCCGTGCGTTTCGCCGGCAACAATATCTATGGCGACTTCCTGGGACGTGGCACCGAGTACAACGGATTCATGACGGCCTTCGCACCGCAGTTCGACGCACGCCTGCGCGACATCAGCGGCGTGAGCGATGTCTATGCAAAGTCTAAACGCAGCAGCGTGGAGTTCGTCTCCTTCCTATATTCGCTCGACAACAACCCGCGCATGGCAGGAAAGGGCATCTCCTTCTCCGAGGAACTGCGCGCCAACCAAGAACTGAGGGTGGTGCTGCTGCTCTTCTATGCTGCCGAAATCTACTACGCCGCATGGCTGCTCCGCGCAAAGGGCCTCTCCACACCGGCCTATATCACTGTGAGCGGCACGGCCTCGAAGGTGCTCGGACTCATCGGCAGCTACGACGCCCTCCAGAAGATGGCCAAGCGTATTTTCAACGATATGCTTCACGACGACGGCAATGTGGAACTGAAACAGGTGGACAACCCCAAGGAGATAACCTGCAAGGGCGGACTGAACATGAAGCAGCGCTTCGTGGTGGCCGACGTGGAGGAAATCACGGAGTTCTGCACGGGGTCCAAACTGCTCGACACGCTCAATGTGCCGCGTTACAAGGATGTGAACGATGCCGTGCGCGCAGAGGTGCTCAAGGCTTATCTCGACTTTGTGGATTATTTCTTCCAGCTCAACGAAAAGTTCAGCTTCGCCAAGTATTTCGGCGTGAGCAACGAAAGAGAATTCAAGCAGTTCCGCACCGTTCTCACCGAGAAGGCCGAACAGGACTTCAACAAGGCCATGGAGAGCCGCGCCGATGAGATGGCCGATGAGGAGAATCCTGAAATAAAGGACTCGCTCTTCTTCATCCCGCTCACCGGAGGCATCAGCCGACTGGCCGACCATATCGCAAAAAACCGATAAAATCTCAGCAATATGCAGACCGTATTGTCACTTTTCCTTTTCGTGGCCGCCATCGCTTATGTGGAGTACCGCTTCAGAGCGCTCTCCAACAGGATGGATGAAGACCAGCGCGATGCCAACAGTCGGTTCTCTACCAAGGAGGGACTCAACGCCACCACCGAGCGGCTCACCGTGAAGCAGGCGGAGCAACTGCGAGCCCTTGGCGAGCGCATGGCTTCGCTCGAACAGCGCACTTTCTTCAGTCAGCCCAACGACGGGCGACAGACGGAGATGGGCGCTGCTGAAACGGTGGTGGTCGACCCCACGGTCATCTATTTCCGGTGGCCGGCCGATGACGGCACTTTCGACGATGCTGCGCGCCTCCTGGCGCAGACGGAGGATACGTACTATGAGTTCTCCCTGCACGATGACCGCACCAAGGCTGATGTGCGCTTCGTCACCATGACCGAGACACAGCTCAACAAGGCCAACAACAGTTCGAAAAAATATATCGAAAGGGCCTGCAACTTCTCCGGTGCCAAGTCTATCCATTACATTTGCCATCCGGGCAAGGCGCATCTGGAGCGCGGCCGCTGGATTATCGACGAGAAAGTGCGTATCGAGTACAGTTGACCAAAGTTTCAACTGACTATCTACTACATAAGAAACCACCAGACAGTTCCATGCCTGGTGGTTTTTTATGTAGGTCTGTTTCCTGCCTGTTTTACATGTTTCCTATGCCTGCCTGGCCTCAAACTCCTCTTTGGCCATGCGTTGGTATTGTGAGGGGGTGAGGCCGGTTATCTTCTTGAAAGTACGGATAAAGTGGCTGCGGCTCTTGAAACCGGCTTCGGCGGCCACGGCCTCGAGAGTCATGCCACCGTAGTGCTCGGTGTCCACCAACCGCTTGCACACCTCGCCGATGCGCTGCTCGTTGAGCAGGGTGTTGAAGTTCTTGCCCAGCATCTCGTTGATTACCTGCGACACGTATTTCGTGTTCGAACCGATGGCACTGGCCAGCCGCTCTATGGTGAAGTCTTCCTTGCAGAATTCTGCCGGATTGTGCATCACATCGCGGATGCGCGACAGCAGTTGCTCGCGGCTCTCGTCGGTCAGACTGCTGCCTTTGTAGCGGCTGCTGTCGTTCTCCATGGCCTCCAGCTGCTCTTTCTTGTAAGCATAGGCCTTGCGCAACTGCTGTTCCACCTCTTCCTGGCGCAGCAGGGCCACATTCTTGTCGAACAGGTCTTTGTTGCTCCGCTTCAGTTTGCGGTTCTGTATCATGCTTACCACCAGGAACACCAGCGCCACCAGCAGAAAGCCTATGATGGAGAAGAGCACGGTGTCGTGCATCTTCTTCTCGCTTGTCAGACGGGCCACTTGCTTCTCATAGTTGCCCAGGTCATGGTAGAACTGCATGTCCTTGATCTTGCCGTACTCATTGGCGTTGTTGATAGAGTCGCGTATCTCCATGTAGCGGTATTTCGCTTCGCGCGAGCGTACCTCGTCGCCAGCCTCGGCATAGCACAGACTCTGGTAGCGGTAGGTCTTTATAAGCAAGTCCAGGGCACCGCTTTCTTTCGATGCCTTCTCGCAGAGCGACAGATAGTGGGTGGCCTTGGCGTAGTCGTGCTGCTGCAGATAGGCATTGGCGATGTAGAGGTTTACAGGTATCTCGTGGCTCGTCTGGAAAGGCAGACCTTGGCATGCGGCTATGGCCTTCTCAAAATACGCTATCGCTGTAGCGTAGGAATGGTGGTGATAGGCTTCCATGCCGTCGCAGATGCAGGCGATATACTGGTACTGCGCGTCGCGGGGCGCTTCTTTCAACTGGCGGAACCGGGCTATGCGCTCCATCGAGTTCTGAAGGCTGTCGGTGTCCCAATCCAGGTCGAGCATGTTGTGAAGCGTGTTGTAAACGGAGTTCCAGCCTTTCTGCCGGAGCCCGGTCTCATAGGCCATGTTCAGATACTTTCGCGCATTGGCATAGTCGTTGAAGTAAAGGTACACACCGGCTATGTTGTTGAACGACTGGTACAGCAGACTGTCGTCGGCTATCTCGATGGCTTTGGTAAAGTAGGAGAAGGCCATCGAATAGTCGGAGCGAAGCATGGCCACGGCGCCTGCGTTGTTGAGCGCATAAGTGCAGGTGCGTTTCTCCGCTGCATCCATGTCGTCCTCATAGCGGCCCGCGGCAATAGTAAAGCAGACCATGGCTTCGTTCATGTGTCCCGCCTGTATCTCTTTCAGTCCTTGCTTGTACACCTGCTCGGTGCTGAGCAAGTTGTATTTGTTATAGTAGGTGGTGGCATCTGTCTGATTTTCAGAGGCGCTCACACTCCATCCAAGGGGCTGCAGCACGACCATGATGGCCAGTACTGCCATGATTCTGCACCGCGCCTTGCAGGAGGCGGTGGCAGCAGGTCTTTTGAGATGGACGCTGTGGAAAAACATAACTTTCACTTTGCTCGCAAAATTACGAAATCTTTTTCCTTTTTCTGCTTTATTTCGACAAAATCTATTTGCTATGCTGTGAAAAGATGTCGTAGTAAGATTTCAAAACAAAATTGTAACAGGCTTGTTTCATTTTGTTTCATTTGAAATTATTTCATGCACCATTTTTTTATCTAAAAGATAATAATGTTATTTTTGCATGGACTAACCGTTATGATTATGAAAAGTATACTTCGGATATTTACAGTTTTAGCAGTTTGTTTCGTTACTTTCAGTGCAGAGGGCGCTGAGCAGTTCGTAAACTTCAACGGAGACGGATGGTTGCTCAACAAAGACGGCAAGGTTGGCGTCTTTGTCGACGGCAGCGCCGACAAGGGAGTGGTAAGGGCTGCTCAGGACCTCTGTTACGACTTGGAGAGGGTGTGCGGTGCGAAGTGCTCCATCACCGGCCAGGCAGAGGGGGCGCAAATCGTCGTCAGCGTAGACCCGAAGATGAAAGCCACTGAAAAGTTCATCCTGCAGATTTCCGACGGGAAGGTATCTGTAACAGGCAGCGACAAACGGGGCGCCATTTACGGAATCTATGAGATATCACGACAAATAGGGGTCTCACCCTGGTACTACTGGGCCGATGTGCCGGTGGAGCATCATGGCAGCATCTATCTCTGCCCCGGCACTTATACCGACGGCGAGCCGGCCGTGCGCTACCGGGGTATCTTCCTCAACGACGAAGCGCCTTGCCTCACCTCATGGGTGAAGAATACCTTCGGTACCAATTACGGTGGTCATGAATTCTATGCCAAGGTGTTCGAACTCATCCTCCGCCTGAAGGGCAATTTCCTCTGGCCGGCCATGTGGAGCTGGGCCTTCTATGCCGACGACCCGCTCAATTCGGCCACGGCCGATGAAATGGGGGTTATCATCGGCACATCGCATCATGAGCCCATGGCACGCAATCACCAGGAGTGGGCACGCCACCGTGCTGAATATGGCGCATGGAACTACAAGACCAATCAGCAGGTCATCGACCGCTTCTTCCGCGAGGGCATTGAGCGAATGAAGAATACCGACGATATCGTGACCATCGGCATGCGCGGCGACGGCGACGAGGCCATGAGCGAGGATGCCGATACAAAGTTGCTGCTTGATATCGTGAAAAACCAGCGCAAGATAATCAGCCAGGTCACCGGCCGACCGGCCAAGGAGACACCGCAGGTGTGGGCGCTTTATAAAGAGGTACTCGACTATTACGACAAGGGCATGCGCGTGCCCGACGATGTGATCATGCTGCTCTGCGACGACAACTGGGGCAATGTGAGGCGGGTGCCCACAGCCAAGGAACGCCGGCATAAGGGCGGATGGGGACTCTATTACCATGTCGATTATGTGGGAGCACCCCGCAACTCCAAATGGCTCAACGTCACGCCCATACAGAATATGTGGGAACAGCTCACCCTGGCGCTGGAGTATGGACTCGACCGCCTCTGGGTGCTCAATGTGGGCGACCTGAAACCGATGGAATACCCCATCCAGCTGTTCATGGACATGGCATGGAAGGGTGGGGAGACCATACCGCAGCATACGCTCGACTTCTGTCGGGCACAGTTCGGCGCCGACCAGGCCGACGAGGCTGCCCGGCTGCTCAATCTCTGCAGCAAGTACAATGGCAGGACCACGGCCGAGATGCTCGACCGCAACACCTACAACCTGGCTTCAGGCGAGTGGAGACAGGTGGTGGAGCAGTACAACCAGCTTGAGGTGGAGGCGCTCCGGCAGTATGTCACCCTGAAGCCGGAGTACCGCGACGCCTATCAGCAACTGCTCCTCTTCCCCATACAGGCCATGGCCAATGTCTACCAGATGTACTATGCACAGGCCATGAACCACCAGCTCTACAAGGAGGGCAATCCCGATGCCAATCTCTGGGCCGACAAGGTGGAGCAGGCTTTCCTGCGCGACTCTCTTCTCTGTGCCGCCTACAACCATGATATAGCCGGTGGAAAGTGGAACGGCATGATGACGCAGAAGCATATCGGCTACAAGTCATGGAACGATGATTTCGCACCCGGCAATGTCATGCCGCAGGTGCACCGCATAAGTGTGGAGCCCGGTGCGCCCTCCGTATTCACAGAGCGCGACGGCGTGGTGGCCATCGAGGCGGAGCATGTATTCGCCAAGACCGATGCCGCAGAGGCTGCCTGGCAGGTCATTCCCTTCATGGGACGAACGCTGAGCGGCATCTCACTGCGGCCCTACACAAAACCGGTGGGCGGGTCTGCGCTCACCTACCGCTTCAATACGCAGTCGGAGGTGAAAAGGGTTATCGTCGTGGTGAAGTCTACACTCGACTTCCTCAACCAGGGCGGACTGCGCTATCGGGTCTCTATCGACGGTGGTGAGCCTCAGGTGGTCAACTTCAACAGTCTGCTCAACGAGCGGCCAGAGAATATTTACAGCATCTATTATCCCACCGTGGCCAGAAGGGTGGTGGAATCGACCGTCAGCCTCACCGCAGCGGCGGGACAGCATGAGCTGACGATTGAACCGCTCGACCCGGGCATCGTGTTCGAGAAAATTGTGGTCGACTGCGGCGGCTATCAGCCGACATTCCTCTATGGCGACGAGTCGCCCAAAAAAGTGGCTCCCTGATTGAGCTCCCTTCTTACTACATCTAATCTTATTAAGCTGGGTGCATATGCGTATCAATAAGTTCCATCGGATGCTCTTGCCGCTTGTCTTGCTCTTGACAGGCGCTTCTGCTCGTGCCGATTTCGGACGGCTCTACACGGCCGATCAACTGTCGAGCAGCATGATCGACTACATGACGCAGGATGCTTACGGATTCATCTGGGTGGCCACGCAGTATGGACTGAACAAGTTCGATGGCTATCGCTTCACCCATTATTTCACCGACCGCAACGACACCACCTCCATACCGGGCAACGATATCTCGCGCATGATGGTCGACAGCCAGCATCGGCTGTGGATTGGCTCTTCCAAGGGCCTCTGCCGGTATGACTATGAGCGCAATTGCTTTGTGCGATATGAGTTTCCCGATACCAAGCAGCCCCGTGTGGAGTGCATCGTCGAGGATTCCGACGGCAATCTGCTCGTGGGAACGGCCGGCTACGGACTCTACTCCATACGCAAGGGGCAGGACCGCCTCGTCCGTGAGACGCAGCTCTCAAGGAGCAAGGAGAAGGATTTCTTCATGGTGCTCTTTGAGGATGCGCAGCACAATTTGTGGAGGGGATATCAGAACGACATGATCACCCGTATCAAGGTGAGCAGACTGAAGCCTACGGCCAC
This sequence comes from uncultured Prevotellaceae bacterium, assembly GCA_902777645.1. Classification (GTDB taxonomy): domain Bacteria; phylum Bacteroidota; class Bacteroidia; order Bacteroidales; family Bacteroidaceae; genus Prevotella. The sequence goes on from CACYUZ010000005.1 coordinate 39,528, forward strand.
AAAAGACTTCCAGTCGCCCTGCGGACCGGTGGTGACTTTCCTCCAGGCCGATGCCAGGGGGTTCCTCGCTGTGTGCATGTATGGCATCCTGCGTTACGACTATGCCACCGGACAACTTACTGATGCGGGGTTCGATATGAAGGCGCTCGACAGCAAGGTGTCCATACGCGGCGCACTTATCGACCACCGGGGCAATCTCTATCTCGGAACATCGGGACATGGACTGCTCGTGGTGCCGAAGGGCTCCAAAACACTGCAGCAGGTGGACAGTTCCAACAGCAAGTACGACCTCGCCTCGGCCAATGTGAACCATATCTTCGAAGACAAGAACCACAACCTGTGGGTGAGCTGTTATAAGAAGGGACTCTACCAGCTCAACCAGGGCAAGATGGCATTCAGCACTTGGAAGTTTGCCGCGCAAAACTTTGTGCTGGGAAGCAGTGTCTCGAGTGTGGCGCCGGCGGCCGATGGCGGCGTGTGGTGTACCGTGCAGAAGAGTGGTATCTACCATTTCGATAAGAACGGACATATCACCCCGGCTCCGGCTTCACCGGCAGGGGCCAACTGCATCTACCGCGACAGACTGGGCAACTACTGGGTGGGCAGCGAGAATACTCTCTATAGCTACAATCCTGCCACCGGGGCCAGCACACCGCGCCTGAAAGTGGACGGATGGGGCATCAATTGCATGACCGACGACGGCGAGGGGCATCTCTATGTGTGCAACTACGGAAAGGGACTATACCTCTTCAATACGCATACCGGAGAAACGCAGCAGTTCAGCATGTACCAGGTGGATGCACAGAAAGGCGGACTCTGCAACGACTGGATCAAGGCGCTTATGCTCGACAGCCGCGGACTGCTCTGGATAGCTACCTCGAGCGGTGTGTGCGTGATGAATCCCGCCACGGCCGACTTCCGCCACATGGGCTGGGACCTGCAGCTCAAAGGCCGACAGTGCTTCTCGCTCCTCGAACTGGAAGAGGGCACTGTGCTCATAGGTACCGACTATGGGCTGTACCAGTATAAGAAAGAAACCAACGAGACTACGCTCTTTCCGGGTTCAGAACCCATCGACAACAAACCGGTCTATACCCTGGCAAGGTCGCGAAGCGGCGACCTCTGGATTAGCTCGGCCAACGGTATCTGGCAGTATGACTGGAAAAACAAGCGGTTCCTCAGCCATGTCAACGGTAATGGCCTTGAAACCCGTGAGTATATCGTGGGGGCAGTGGTGCAGAAATCCGACGACCGACTCTTCTACGGCAGCAATGAGGGCGTCGTGGCGTTCTATCCCGAAGAGGTGAGGGGAGCAGCCAACCAACTCGACGGAAAGGTCTACCTCACCAACATCATCGTCGAGGGGCACCCGGTGGCCTGCCCGACCGACCGGCTCACCATTCCTTACGACCAAAACTCGTTCGCCCTCGAGTTCTCCATGCTCAATTTCCTCAACCAGGAAAACATTTCCTTCCAGTACCGCATCAACGGTGGCGAGTGGGTCTCGCTCGATGAGGGAACCAACAGCATCTCTTTCAACCGTATGAAACCGGGCACCTACGAGATTGAGGTGAGGGCCGAGGAGAACGGGTCCTACACCGTGAACAACTGCCTGCTCACCGTGGTGGTAAGGGCACCATGGTACGCCTCTACCTGGGCCTATCTGGCCTATGCGCTCCTGGCCATGGCACTGGCGGCCTTCGTCTTCTACTACAATGAACGGCGGCGCAAGGCCGACCTCGAGGAACAGAAAATGCGCTTCCTCATCAACGCCACCCATGACATACGCTCGCCGCTTACCCTCATCATGGGACCACTCAATAAACTTAAGACACGGGTCACCGACCCTGAGAGCAAGACGGATATCGATACCATCGACCGCAATGCGCAGCGCCTTCTGCTTCTCGTGAACCAGATTCTCGATGAGCGCAAGATAGACAAGAACCAGATGCACCTGCACTGCACTGAAACGGATATGGTGCCTTTCGTCTCGGGCATCTGCTCGCTCTATCACTACAATGCGCAGCAGCGAAACATTCGGTTCACCTTCGAACCGGAACAGGAGAGCATTCATGCGTGGATAGACCGTATTCAGTTCGACAAGGTGGTGAGCAATATCCTCTCCAACGCTTTCAAGTATACTTTCGACGGGGGAGAGGTAAAGGTGCTCCTCAGCCAGACCGACAAGACGGTCATACTGAAAGTGCTCGACAGCGGAATCGGATTCAATGAGGAAAATACGGAACGGCTCTTCGAACGCTTCTACCAGGGAAGCCAGAACAGCGACCTCCATCTGGAAGGTACGGGCATCGGACTCAATCTCAGCAAGGCCATCGTGCAGATGCATGGCGGACAAATCAAGGCGTACAACCGCACCGACGGACTGCGGGGCGCCTGTCTGGAGGTGACTGTTCCCCTGGGCAAGGGACATCTCAAGCCGGAGGAAATAGAGGAGGAAAAGGCGCCTAAGATGATGGGACTGCGAAGGCAGGCTTCGAAAAACTTCCGCCTGCTGGTGGTCGACGATGACCAGGAGGTGGCCCGCTATATCAAGAACGAACTGGGACAGTGGTACCGTATCGACATCGCTGCCAATGGGCGAGAGGCACTCAAGGTGCTGCTCTCAGGCGACAATGCCTACGACCTGGTCATCAGCGATGTCATGATGCCGGAGATGGACGGTCTTACCCTGCTGCGGCAACTTAAGGGCAATCCCAACATCAGTGATATCCCCGTGGTTCTCCTCACCTCAAAAGCGGAGGTGAGCGACCGGCTCGAGGGACTGAAGAAAGGAGCCGACGCCTATCTGGCCAAACCGTTCAACATGGAAGAACTGCACATTCTCGTCGACAATATCATCGACAATGTGCGACGACTGCGGGGCAAGTTCACCGGCGCACAGACGCAGGAGGACAAGGTGGAGAACGTGGAGGTGAAAGGCAACAACGACGCGCTTATGGACCGCATCATGAAGACCATCAATGAGCACATGCAGGATCCCGACTTCAATGTGGAGCGGCTCACCGAGGAGGTGGGCATCAGCAGGGCACAGCTGCATCGCAAGATGAAGGAGATAACAGGCATCTCCACCGGAGAGTTCATACGCAACCTGCGCCTCCAGCAGGCGGCACGACTTATCAAGGAGGGCAAAATCAATATCACCCAGGTGGCCTATGCCGTGGGATTCAACAACCAGACTTATTTCTCCACCGTCTTCAAGAAATATTATGGCAAAACGCCTACTGAATTTGCCGAGAATCCGAAAGATAAATGAATCGTGCTGGCTTTGATAAAATTAAGAGGTGGGTTGTTCTTCCCACCTCTTTTGTTATGGTTTATTCTTGATGTCTCTGACAAGCATTTTCGTAAACTTGTCACCGCCAGCTGCCGAAAGGTGGGTCTCATTGAAGAAGTCGCTTGCAACAAAGGTCGTATCCGATTCATAATCCAAGTATTGGATGGGATACTTCTGGCAAAGTTTCTTCATGTAGTCCTTGGGAAACCTTCTCTGTGCGTAGTTCACCTTGTCGAAGCCGCAATTCCAGTAATAGGGTGGTGAGACCATCACAATTTTGATGTCTTTCTTCAATAGGGTTTCGATAATTTTGATGAGGTATTCATCATCTTCTATGCATAACTTCCGGCTGTCGGTCTCCTTCACCGTGTACCCTCGCAGAATGTTCAATGAGCCAAGTTTGAACTTTTGTTTACTGATATGTTTCGCCCCCCGTTCTCCCAAAGAGTCACACCCTACCATGTCGGTATGGTTCACATAATAGGAATAGACTTTCTGCCAGGCCTTATACGGATTGAGGCACTCATAGAGGTATTGTAGGGGTACCTGACCATCATAGTCGAGGTGCATATACTTATGATAGTAGCAGCTCCTTTCTGTCAGTTCACGGTTAGAGCTGCCATTCCTGTCAAGCTTGCCGACATGATAGTAACCTATGGGCAATATGACCATTTTCAGATTCGGCATGTATGGGAGCAACTCGTGCAGCAGGTAGTAACCGTCGGTATAGGTCTGTTCAGAATTGCACAGATTGAAAGAGGAGGCACCGAAGGTCGCAGGCCTGAAACCGTCATACAGTTGGGAATGGCCTATGGATAAGGTTTTTATCTGTTGCCCGTTTTTCAATACATAGTCGTATTTGTAACTGTATGAATTGGGTATGCGGCCTACAACGATTTCCAACACAACAAGAAATACCAGAACAGGCAGTATGAATAGGAGACAATATTTCAAAAATTGTTTCATAGTAGCTTAGAATTGGAAATAGATAAACGTCTGGCTTGAACCGGCATGTACAGCGATGATGATAAGCAGTAGATAATAGATGGCCCAACGTACAATCCGATAGTTGAAGGGCTTGATGTCGGGCAATTGAAGTGCATGCTGCTTGTCTCTCTGCAACCATTCTGCTACAAACAGTCCGATAATCAGGCACCATAAGGTGATACCTTGTATCTCAGAGGCGTCAAAGAACCGGTTGCTGACCATCGCTCTCAGGTAGTCGGCGGCTTGCGGCATTGATTCTGCACGGAAGATAATCCAACCTATTACGGCAAGGAAAAATGTCAGGCATAGTTGGAATGTCTCCTTGATATTGGGCAATAACCTTCCAGAGGCCACCACCCGCTTGCGCTTGGTGTTGATGTTCAGAAGATTGTAAATGGCCAGCAAGGTGGCATGAAACAGCCCCCAGCACACGAATGTCCAGTTGGCACCATGCCATAAACCGCTCACCCCCCATACGATATAGACATTGCGGATAATCTTCCACTTCTCGCAGCGGCTTCCTCCCAGCGGGAAGTAGATGTAGTCGCGGAACCAGGTGGTCAGTGATATGTGCCAACGGCGCCAAAACTCGGGAATGCTCCGCGAAAAATAGGGAAAGTTGAAGTTCTGCATCAGATTGAAACCAAACAGACGGGCACAGCCGATGGCTATGTCGGAATAGCCTGAGAAATCGCAATATATCTGAAACGTGAAAAACATGCCCAGGACAAACAGCGATACACCGCTCATGTCTTGATACTGGTCCCAATTTCCGTTTACAATAGTGGCACAGTTGTCAGCAATGACAAGCTTCTTCAGAAAACCCCAAAGCATTTGCCGCAGACCATCCACAGCTTTGGCCCGGTCAAACTTGCGCTGCTGCTGAAACTGTGGAAGAAGATTGGTGGCCCGTTCAATAGGACCAGCAACCAACTGGGGGAAAAAGCTGATATAGGCAAAGAATTCCACTATGTCATGGGTGGCGGGCAACTTTTTCTGATAAACGTCTATCGTATAGCTCAATGCCTGGAAGGTATAGAAACTGATGCCCACAGGCAGAATGATGTCCATGGTCACCCAGTCAAGCTGCCATCCTATAGGGCGTAACAAGGCGTCAAGGTTATCCACAAAGAAATTGTAATACTTGAATATGCCCAATATGCCAAGGTTCAAAACGATATTGGCTGCACTCACCAGTTTTTGGCGGTTCCGCCTGCCCTCATAGTGCTCCAGCAGCAAACCGCTGAGGAAACTGAATAAAGTGGTTAAAGCTATAAGAAAAAGGAAACGCCAGTCCCACCATCCGTAAAAGATATAACTCGCCACAACAACCAATAGGTTCTGCCATTGCCGTTTGTGGAAAACAAACCAATAGAGCATGAACACTATCGGTAAAAAAATCAAAAATTCGAAAGAATTGAATAGCATAATGCAGCTCTTCTGCCAATCAGTTGATGTCCGATGAATACCCAGAACGGACGATTCCTATATTTTACTGCCACCACAAAAAGAGAAAACGGGGTATCTTGCTGAATCTCCCTGGAGGGTTGCAAGCTACTGCTAACCTACACAGCGCATCAGCTGTCGCATCCTCAAAAAGTAGCGCTCTCTCCTCCATATCGTTCCTTTTGCCTAATAATCGGGATTTTATGGAGTTTGCGGCTGCAATAATACTAAAAAAAACACAATTATCTGCCTAAATGGACTAAATTTATTACCTTTCTACTATTTTGCTTCATTCGCGACAGCCTCTTTTTATCTCTTCTTGATGTTGTCCTTTGCATATACCCTGTTCATTCCTTGTCGTGAGGTATCTGTGCTTTTTGCACTCTTGTGTTTCAGTAGATATGAATAAAATGCCTAAAAAGTCAAAATTTCTCACTTTTCCCTGCATGAAACATTTTTAAACATCGTTGAAACGTCAGTTAACATCATGAAACAATTATTATTCTACCTTTGCGCTGTGACATAATGCTAAATTTTGATTTGTTTCTTGAAAATCTGATTGAAAACCTATTATAATATATACTAACATCTAAAAACAACTGCTATGCATGTGAACTTAGGAAAAACATTCTGTTTCGTGGCTCTCTGCTCGATATTCGGACTTTCGGGCACCACGCAGGCTATGGCAGCCGCGCCCGACGCCAATGCGGTGAACGAGGTGCAGCAGGCTAAGAAAGTGACAGGACGGGTCAGCGATACTGAGGGTACCCTCATCGGCGCCACCGTCTTGGAGAAAGGCACCAGCAATGGTGTCGTGACCGATTTCGACGGCAACTTCACCATCGATGTGAAACCGGGGGCCACCCTCGTCATCTCGTATGTGGGGTATGTCACCCAGGAAGTGAGAGTGGGCAACCAGTCTATTCTCAACATCGTGCTCGAGGCGGAGGGCGGTAACCTCAACGAGGTGGTCGTCATCGGTTATGGTACTCAGCGACGGGAGGCCGTTACGGGCTCTGTGGTCAATGTGAACGGCGAGAAACTGAACCAGATTGCTGCCACCAATGCCGCACAGGCGCTCCAAGGACGTGTGGCCGGTGTGCTCATGACGCAGACTTCGTCGAAACCGGGTGCCGAAATGCAGATCCGCATCCGTGGACAGCGCTCGCTCAGCGCTTCCAACGACCCGCTCATCGTGCTCGACGGTATTCCTTTCATGGGACAGCTCTCGGATATCAACCCCGCCGACATCAAGTCGATGGATATCCTCAAGGATGCCTCCGCCACCGCTATCTACGGTAGCCGCGGTGCCAACGGTGTGATTATCATCACCACCGTGAAGGGTATGCAGGGCACACCCGCAAAGGTTTCTTACAACGGATACGTCAACTTCAAGACGGTCTTCCACAAGTATCCCATGATGGATGGCCCCACCTTCTCCAAATTCCGTCAGTATGCCGGAAAGTATCAGAACACACTCGATGAGAGCGATGATGTCAACACCGACTGGCAGGACCTCTACTACCAGACGGGTATCGGTCACAGCCACGACGTGAGTGTCACCGGCGGTACCAATGGGGGCAGCTACAGCTTCGGAGCAGGTTATTATAGCGATGAGTCGGTCGTCCCCACCGAAGGGTATGACCGTGTGTCGGTTCGAGGCCACTTCGACCAGATGGTGGGCAAGTGGTTCCACTTCGGACTCAGCACCAACACCAGCTACCGCATGACACAGGGTGTCAACAATATGTACGCCGTTCTCAGTGCATCGCCGCTGACAAGTCCTTACGACGAGAACGGAAACCTGAAACGTTACAACACGCTTCCTGCCGACGACCAGGTGGTAGTCACCAAAGAGACCGTGAAGAGAGATAAGGACGCTTGGCTCAGCGAGAACAAGGGTATCGGTACCTACAACACGCTCTTCGGCGAGGTGAAGTGCCCGTGGGTGGAAGGCTTGAGCTACCGCATCAATATCGGTCTGAACTTCCGTTCCTCCAAGGGCGGTGGATTCACCGGCACGGGTATCAACAACAAGGATGCCAACGCCACCAACAGCGGCTGGATTTCGGAAAACCAGACCCGCAACTGGGCCGTTGAGAACCTTATCACCTTCGACCGCACTTTCGCCGAGAAGCACAATCTCAATGTGGTGGGCATGTACTCGGCCGAGCAGACCACTTACGAGTCTACCGGAGGCAGCGCACAGATCATCCCCGCCGACTATTTCCAGTACTATGCGCTCGACAAGGCCACCGGACAGGCCAACCTCAACAACTACAGCTACTGGCAGAGCGGTCTGATGTCGTGGATGGGACGTGTCATATATTCCTACGACAATAAGTACATGATTTCGGCCGCCGTCCGTTCCGACGCTTCCTCGCGTCTGGCAAAGGGCCATCAGTGGCACACTTATCCCGCAGTGAGCGTGGGTTGGAACATCGCACGCGAGAACTTCATGCAGGACCTCGACTGGATCAACAGCCTCAAGCTGCGCATCGGTTATGGCGAGACCTCTAACCAGAGTATCAATCCTTATTCCACACTCGGTGGACTCGCCGTGCGCAACTACAACTTCGGCAGCACCTATATGGCTGGCTATTATGTCAACGCACTGCCCAACCCCGAACTGGGATGGGAGTATTCCAAGACCTGGAACTTCGGTCTCGACTTCTCGCTGTTCAACGGACGACTCTATGGTTCGTTCGAGTACTACTCGCAGAAGACCAACGACATCCTGCTCGATGTCTCCATGCCTTCCACATCAGGCGTGAGCAGCTTCACCGGCAATATCGGTAACACCGAGAACAAAGGTTTCGAGTTCACCCTCAACGGCGTCATCATCGACAACAAGAATGGATGGAACTGGGAGGCTGGCATCAACCTCTATGCCAACCGCAACAAACTGACCAAACTCACCGGTACCGATACCGTCACTCCAGACGGAAAGGTACAGAAGGAAAGAGACGAGGGCAACCGCTGGTTCGTGGGCTATCCCATCGACGTAATCTACGACTATGAGTATGACGGTCTCTGGAATGAAGAGGATGTCTATGTGGTGGGCAAAGACGACGACGGCAACCCCATCACCAACTTCGATATCCTTGAGCCGGGCGGCAACCTGGGTATGATCAAGGTGAAGTACAATGACGATGTGCTCGATGAGAATGGCAAGCCGACCCGCGCCATCGGTGCCGACGACCGCCGTATCCAGAGCATGGAGCCTGACCTCCTTGGTGGATTCAACACCACCGTGGGCTACAAGGGCTTCGACCTCACTGTAATCGGTGCCTTCCAGATTGGTGGCAAGCTCATCAGCGCCATCCACTCTTCCAATGGTTACCTCAATATGCTCACCGGTCGCCGCGGACAGCTCGACGTGGACTACTGGACAGAGAACAACACGGGTGCCAAGTACCCGAAACCCGGTGGCATTATCAGCAGCGACAACCCCAAATATGGTTCCACCCTGGGTTATTTCGATGCCGGATACCTGAAAATCCGTGCCATCACCCTGGGGTACAACTTCGACAACATCAAGGCCATCAAAGACCTCGGCATCAGCCGTCTGCGCCTCTATGCTACGGTTCAGAACCCCTTCGTGCTGTTCTCACCGTACAACAACGAGAGCGGTCTTGATCCTGAGACCAACTCCTGGGCCAACGAGAATACAGCCGTCGCCTATGGCGAGTACTCCGGCAAGCACAAAATGCCTATCGTTGGTTACAACACACCGGCTACCCGCAACTTCATGTTCGGTATCAATGTCACATTCTAATAAAAGGATAAATATTTAATATTTCAGAATTATGATGACCAAAAGTATAAAATATATTCTTGCTGCGGGATTGGTTTGCGGTGGACTCTCTGCCACGATGACCTCTTGCTCCGATGTGCTCGACGAGCAGCCGCGCAGCCAGTTCGACCCCACTTTCTTCACCACGAAGACGGGTATCGAGGGAGGTCTTACCTCGCTCTATGCACACCTGCGCTATTTCTATGGCAACGGATATTATCTCAACAGCCTCGAGACGGGTACTGATGAGTATACTTATGCGCAGTCGGCCGACGGCAACTTCAAGGAGGCCGACCTCTCGGGCATGGGCAATCTCACACCGAGCAGTAGCGTGGCCGGCGGATGCTGGGGCGCTGCCTTTGCCAACATCAACACCGCAAGCGGTATCATCGAGAACGGTGCCGCAGCAGGCATCAGCGACGCACTCCTGGCTGAGGCTTACTTCTTCCGGGCTTTCGACTATTTTATCCTTGTTCAGACCTACGGCGGCGTGCCCCTCGACCTGGGTGCCGGCGAACTGAAGTTCAACACTTCCACCGTCAGAACCTCCGTGCGCAACACGGTGGAGGAGGTGTATAAGAAATGTATCTTCCCCGACCTGGAGAAGGCTGTTGCCGACCTGCCCGACAATCCGCGACTCACCGGTACGGCTACCAAGAACCTTGCACGTCTCTATCTCTCCAAGGCTTATCTTACCTATGCCTGGTGGCTGGAGAATCCCAACAAGATTCCTACCTATCCGGAGTGCAGCCGCAACGCTGCCGATGCACAGAGCTACTTCCAGAAGGCTTACAATGTGGCCATGGAGGCTATCAACAACCCCGGACCGTATAAACTGCAGCCTACCTTCTACGATGTCAACGTGGCTACCAATGACCGCAATGCCGAGGTGATGCTCTATGCCGACCACGACGAGGATGAGAAGTTCGGTAACGGCGGCACCGGATATGGATGGGGCAGCGGTGGCTCTCCTGAAAACTTCGCATACTGGATGGAGACCTGGAACTACACCGAGATGATTGCAAAGGCCGCATCGGGCGCTACCATCAATCCCATTCAGCGTGAGGCCGTGCAGGCACTCGGACGTCCCTGGACACGTATGGCTCCTATCGCCGACAACTTCATGGAGGGCGGTGTCTGGGAGGATGCTGTCAAGGCTATCGACTCCCGTTACGATGCTACATTCACACTGCGCTATCACACCAACTGGCACAGGGCCGGCAATACGGAGCCTTATGTGATTGGTGCCAACGGCATGCAGGTGGGACCGGATGAGGTCTACTTCAGCTGGGTGCCCGAGAGCGAGGACAGCAAAATCAACTATACCGGCGCCGACGGCAAACTGGGATTCGGCGAGATGCCCGGACGTCCCGACTTCGTAGTGGCTGTCAACCACATCAGCCGTAAGAAGTATCCCATCAACTGGAAACTCGGTATCTACCGCACTGACAACAATGGTGGTCTCGGCTCAAAGGTCAACGGCGGAAGCCCGCGTCCCTGGAACATTGCCAAGTTCTCCGAACTCTATCTCATCGCTGCTGAGGCGGCTGTGAAACTGAACAAGAACGACGATGCACGCAACCTGGTGAATGTGCTCCGCGCACGTGCAGGCAAGCAGACTTTCTCGCAGAACGACAATGTGGCTGTTTCCGTCGACCACAGTGCCGAGATGTTGGCTGCCACACCGGCCACTATCACTATCGACTATATCCTCGATGAGCGCAGCCGTGAGTTCTGGGGTGAGGGCTACCGCTGGTTCGACCTCGTCCGTACGCAGAAGTGGGCAGAGCGGGCCACCAACTACCGCATTGCCGGCAGCGGCTATACTGATAAGGATCTGGAGAGCTTCAAACGCACTATCACCGCTGGCTTCTACCTCCGTCCTATCCCGCAGGGACAGATTGACGGCTTGATGATGTCCGACCAGGAGAAAATCGATTATCAGAACCCGCAATATAGGAATTAGTTTGTTATTAGGTTAAATTATGGTAAAGGAAGGGCAGCCGAGAGGCTGCCTTTCTTGGTGATGGGGGTTAGGGCTGCCATATAACCACTTGGTCCAATACCACGCCTTCGTCAAGGGCTTTTAGGCTGATGTGGTGCTTCTGCCCTTTCTGAAGGGGCAGCTGAATGCGGCGGATGGCTTGGTTGCGCAGCACATTTTGTTTCCATTCCTCACTGCGGCCGTAGGTCTCATAGTTGATGGCGCTGCTTTCCTGCCCGTCAAGGGATAGGGTGAAGCGCAGTTGCTTGCCTTCAAGGGCGTGGTTGGGCAACAGCCGTATCTCCACCACAAGTGAGTCGGCCGTTTCGCCTGCCAATGCCGGGGTTTCAAAAACGAAATCGATGCTGTGACCTTTGGTAATCTCCACAGCCTTGCCTTCATAGCCTAAACCATGGCACGGGGTGCAGCCGTTGCCCTCGCCGTCGCTGCCTCCCATCACCAGCAGGGGCGCTTCGGTGGCCAGCGGAGCTATGCCGGTGGTGTCGTGGGTCACGCGCCCGAAGACGGCCAACCGGCGGGGCTGCATGTCCATCATGCGGTTCCATTTGCCTTGCTGCAGTTGGTTGTAGCGGCGGGTCAGTACGCTGATGCTGTCGTAGGCGGCGTCACAGGATTCCCAACCGCAAAGACCGTGGCGGGCTTTCTGCGCCATGAGCAGTTTCTTGTTCATCTCGGCAGCGCCTTGCACAGGGTATTGCACCAGCTCGAAATAGGCATCACGGCGGGCGGCCGGCACCAGATGGGCGGCCGCTTCCACCGCATCTTCCAGTTGCTGGTAGGTCTTCAGCCGCGCGTCGATGGTGGAAAGACTCCAGGGCAGGTCGCGAAGGGTGCTCCAGTAGGAGCGGTCGCGCTCTTCGGTGCGGGTGCCGCCCATGAACTCGGGCTTCCTGACGAAGGCCTGGCGGTAGTGCTCTTCCATCACGGAATACAGCAGCTCGGCACAGGCTGCGCCGAACTCGCGTTCCAGGAAATGGCGGAGATGGGCGCTGGCTCCTTCTGCCCGCACTTTTTCCATGTCCCAGGCCATGTCGAGGAAAAGTTCCGTCTGGTATTCACCGGGCTTGATGTCGCCCACGTTCAGTATCCATATCTTTTGTATGCCGCGGTCATAGGCGGTGGTCATTTGGTGGAAGAGCAGATGGGGCGAGAAGGTGCCCAGCCACAGGTAGTCGTGCGGACGGCCCCAGTAGCTCACATGATAGTAGATGCCGTTGCCGCCGCGACGCTGCCGTTCGGCTGCGGTGGGAAAGTGGCGTATGTAGCCATAGTTGTCGTCGCACCACATCAGGCACACGTCGTCGGGCACCTGAAGGCCGGCGTCGTACACGTCCTGCACTTCCTTGTAGGGAATGAACACCTGAGGCACCTGCTCCACATCATTGTTCACATATTGGCGCAGCATCTGGCGTTGGTCGGCGATGACGCGTTCCAGCACGCTCTTCTGTTCTTCTATGGTCTTGGCGCCTTGCATGGCGCCGTCGTGCACACCGCGCATGCCGATGGTGTAGAGGATGGGCTGCCGGGCCACCTCGCGCAGACGGCTCTCCCAGAAACGGCGCACCTCGGCGCTGTTGTTCACATAGTCGTAGTCGCCGGTGCCGCGGCGGGGCCACTCGCCGGCCGTGCTCGATGCCATGGGCTCGCAGTGCGAGCCGCCTATGTAGATGCCGTAGCGGGCGGCGGTCTCGCGGTTGCCGGCTACGAGGAAGAAGGGCTCCGTACACTCGTGCATGGCGGGCCAGAAGGTGTTGGCGCGCAGACGCAGCAGCAGTTCGAAGATGCGCTCGTGGGTCTTGGGACCGATGCGGCCTTCCGGCCCCGGCTCGTAGGTCTGGCTGGCCCAGGGCATCATGCCCCAGTCTTCGTCGTTGATGAAGATGCCGCGGTATTCCACGCTGGGATGCTCTTCCTGACGGTAGTCGGCGGGCAGGGTGAACCGCTGCAGGGACTGGGGCGTGGCATCGGCCCACCATGCCCAGGGTGATACACCCAGCAGACGCGACACCTCGAGCAGTCCGTAGGCCACGCCGTGGCTGTCGCTGCCGGTGATGTGTAGCCTGCCGTTCGTCACACTGAGCCGGAAGGCTTCTTTACGGTGCTGCAGGGCAGCGGCGTCTTCGCTTACGATGATGCGCCCTTTGCACCCGATGCGCAGGGGAGCGTCGAGCACTTGCCGCAGGTCGCTTTCCAACAGTTTGAGCGCGGTTTTTACGATGGGGGCAGCACCTGTGGTGTCGCACGCTACCTGTACCGTGCGACCGTGTTTCAGGGTGAAGGGACCGGCTTGTGCCGCTGCCAGCACGGCGAGGAGCACAAGGATGAGGCTTGTTTTTTTCATGTCTGATTTGTTTTGTAGCTGTTCTTCCGCTAAGAGCGTGGATGGGGTGTCTTCACCATCTCCTTCACACGGCGCACCATGCCTTCCACATCGAGCACACCGTGGGCGAATCCTCTCCGGGTGAGCTCCAAGGGCAGGATGTCGTCGTATTTGTCGAAGAGAGGGGCTTCCTCGGGGTAGAGCAGGGTCATGGGGTCGATGGGCTGGGCTATCGCATCGCCCAGTATCTCGAAAAACTCATCGGGGGTGGCGTCCATGGTGAACTGCATGTAGTAGGGGCGCTTCGAGTCGAATCCTTTCAGGTTGAGGCGCGGTCCGCAGTGGATGCGCAAGAATCGCTCCAGGGCGAGGAAAGCGTAGCTGCCCAGCCATGGCACCAGGCAGAACATCTTACCGCCCAGGGGCAGCAGCCACTCCCGGCCGATACCCGACTGCACGGCGGCATTGCGGGCCTGCGACAGGCGGGCGGCGGCATGGCTCAGCAGATAGGGGTAGGTGTCGGTCTGGCCCAGCAGCTGGCGCATGCGCTCCAGTATCTTGGTGTGCAGGTCGCCGGGCTCCTCGCCGAAGTAGGCGGGCACGATGCCTTTCACGGGGTGGCAGTATACCACATGGCGGTTGCGGTCCACCTCTTCCACCACCCACACGCGGCCGGCTATGGCTATCTTGTCGCGCACGGGAGGCGGCTTCACGATGGTGCCCAGCTCTTCCGACTCGCAACGCACGCTGTATTCCTCGTTCTCCTGAAACACGGCATAGAACTTGAAGTTGTTCACCACGCGCTCGCCGGCCAGACCTACTATCAGACCGCCGCGCTCGGTCAGCTGCACATGGTCTATCTGCAGCAGGTGGCGCAGCAGCAGGCGGAAGTCGTCTTGCGTCACGTGCTCGAAATAGCTCAGGGTCAGTATGCGCGAAGCCAGTTCGGCAGGGGCCATTTCGCCGCCCGAGGCCAGGGTGGCCATGGTCTGGTGGTAGAGCAGACTGTAGGGCAGACGGCCGGCACGGGGCGGCTCCACCCATTTCTCCTCGATGTAGAGTTGTATCAGGGCGATGGCCTGAAGCAGTTTCCAGGGGATGGTCTCGGGCAGCAGGGCGCGGGCCTCGGCGGGGTCTTCGCGTATCACGAACC
Source organism: uncultured Prevotellaceae bacterium (assembly GCA_902777645.1). Lineage (GTDB taxonomy): Bacteria > Bacteroidota > Bacteroidia > Bacteroidales > Bacteroidaceae > Prevotella. The sequence goes on from CACYUZ010000005.1 coordinate 54,530, forward strand.
ACATCTCCGAGGGGGCGCCGCGGCGGCCCGTGCGGCCCATGCGCTGCAGAAACGACGACACGGTGAAGGGGGCGTCTATCTGGAAGGCGCGTTCCAACCGGCCGATGTCGATGCCGAGTTCCAGGGTCGAGGTGGTGCAGATGGTCACCAGGCTGTCGTCCTGCCGCATCACGTCTTCGGCCGTTAGGCGGTAGCTTACGGAGAGATTGCCGTGGTGTATCAGAAAGCGGTCGGGCTCATGCTGCGACTCGCAATACTGGCGAAGCGTGGAGGTCGCCGCCTCGCATTCTTCGCGCGAGTTGGAGAAAACGAGGCATTTATGGCCGCGGGTGTGTTCGAAGATGTAGCCCATACCGGGGTCGGCGGCGGCAGGGGCTGTGTCGGTGGCGGCCTCGGTAGCTGCGGGCGGCGGGGTGGCCGGTGCGGGCGTCGTGGAACCGTCGGGCAGCAGCTCGTCGGCCTGTGGACCGTTGTTGAAGAAGTGCTGCATGGAGATGCGCCAGCGGGTGCCGGTGCTCTGTATGCGGGGTATCACGGTGCTCCGACCGGTGTTGGCGCTGAGAAAACGGCCCACCATCTGCGTGTCGCCGATGGTGGCGCTGAGGCCTATGCGCCGAGGCTGGACACCGGCCATGCGGCAGAGACGCTCTATCAGGCAGAGGGTCTGCCCGCCGCGGTCGCCGCGAAGAAAGGAGTGTATCTCGTCGATTACCACAAAGCGCAGGTCGCCGAAGAGATGGGGTATCTGGCCGTGGCGGTGCAGCAGCATGGCCTCAAGGCTCTCCGGCGTAATCTGAAGAATGCCGGAGGGACGCTTCATGAGTTTCTGCTTGTGCGTCTGCGACACGTCGCCATGCCAGTGCCACACGGGTATGCCGCTCTCGGCGCAGATGTCGTTGAGACGCACAAACTGGTCGTTGATGAGGGCTTTCAGAGGGGCGATGTACAGGCAGCCGATGGAGCGGGGCGGGTCTTCCTGCATCAGCGTGATGATGGGGAAGAAGGCGGCCTCGGTCTTGCCGGAAGCCGTGGAGGCGGAGAGCAGCACATGACTGTCGGTATGGAAAATGGCGTCGGCGGCGGCGGCCTGGATGGCGCGCAACTGCGTCCAGCCGCTTTGGTACACATACTGCTGGATGGTGGGGGAGAATCGGTCGAAGATGTGCTGGCCCATGGTGTCAGAGGGTGAATTCGGCAAAACGGCTGTCTATCTCCTTGCCTTCTTCCTCGGCCGGCTTGGCAAAGTTGAAACTGTCGGCCTGCAGCAGATTCCGGAGGTCGGTGCCGGGGTGCTGGTACAGAATGTCGAGCAGCTCGATGAAGTCGCGTATCACCTCGCGGGGGGTGATGTGGGTGTCGGCGCCGATGCGACTGTATTCTATCTTGATGAAGTCGGCTAGGTGCTGCTCGTCGAGCGTGCGGGTGTAGCGGTACAGGTCGGCGTGCATGGTGGCCAGTTTCTCGGTCAGCACGAGCATCTCCTCGCTCGTGAGCGGCTGCAGCCGTATTACCGGCGCCAGCAGGTCCTGTGCGCCTTGCTGTGCAAATATCCCTTCTTGCAAGCGCGAGCGAAGGGCCTCGTAGCTGTACACGCCGCGGTGGCGGTCTTCTATGCACTGGGGGGTGCCGCTCATGATGGTGCCTATGTATTGGGCCTTGCCCTGAAGGGCGTCGTTGTACATGGCTAAAATGCGCTCGTAGTTGTACTGACGAGAGATGCTGTTGGGTATCTTGTAGATGTTCACCAGCTCGTCGATGAAGAGAATCAATCCCTGATAGCCGGCCTGACGGAAGAAGTAGGCCATCAGCTTCAGATAGTCGTACCAGTCGGAGTCGGTGATGGCCACGCTCACACCGAGCTCCTGACGGGCCTCGGTCTTGGTGCCGTACTCACCGCGGAACCATTTCAGCACCTTGCCTTTCAGTTCCTCGTCGCCGGTAGTAAAAGCGCGGTAGTAGAGGGTGAGCAGACGGGCGAAGTCGAAACCGTGCACCAGTTCGTGCATGGAGCGTATCACCTCCATGATGCGGGCTTCCACCTTGTCGGCAAAGCCGGGAGCGTCGGCGTCCAGACCGGTCTCCAGGGCGGTGTCGGTCTGCAGCGTGCTTATCCAGCGGTCCAGCACCAGCGAGAGGGCGCCGCCCTCGGGGCGGGCCTTTACGCTCAGGTTCTTGATCAGCTCGCGGTAGGTGGCCAGACCTTGGTTCTGGTTGCCGTGAAGGCGCCGTTCGGGCGAGAGGTCGGCATCCACCACCACAAAGTTGCGGTCCATCACATAGTTGCGCACGGTCTGCAGCAGAAACGACTTGCCGCTGCCGTATTTGCCCACGATGAAACGGAAGGTGGCGCCGCCCTCGCTCACGATTTCCACATCGCGCAGCAGGGCTTCTATCTCCTGTCGGCGGCCCACGGTGATGTAGGGCAGGCCGATGCGGGGCACCACGCCGCCCTTGAGCGAGTTGATCACGGTCTGGGCAATGCGCCGGGGTATCTTGGTAGGGGTTGTTGGGTTGTCTGTGTTCATGTCATTGTTCGTGTTGTTGGCTTCACGCCATTTTGGCTCTTACGTCGTCGAGATAGTCGTCTATGATCATTGGACCGCTGCCGTCGTCGTCGAGCACGATGTCGCCGAGCTCGTCCATCATCTTTCCGTTGATGTTCTCGGTCATCACACCGGCGGGCACATGGATGGAGCGCAGGTAGGCGCTCCAGTCGGCGCCGTTCATCAGCAGCTGCAGGAAATGGGTTTCCTCGGCGGTGAAGAAACTGGGCGAAGGGGGCACGGCCCCTAATTCCTGATGGTCTTTGAGACGCTCAGCTCCCTCTATGGCTTCCTTTTTCTCTACAATCTCCTCTTTTTCTGTGGTATCAGCTTCCTTTATAGGCACCGCCTCTTCCTTTTCCTCATCGGCAAGGAGAGCGTCGCGCACCACGTCGGCATCGGCCCGGATGCGGGCCAGCTTGCTGAAGTCTACCTCTATCTTGGGGCGGGCGGCCTCGGCTTTCTCTTTCATGTAGTCGCTCACCGCCTGGGCGGTGGATTCGAGCAGCAGCGGGTCTCGCAGCCGCTGTTTTATCTTGATCTTTATGCCGAGGGCGGGGCGCAGCAGGCGGTCGGTCTCATGCAGCACTTCGCTCAGTAGGCCGCTCACGTTGGCCAGAAAGCCTTGTGCAAAGACATCTTCTATCCACAAACCGTTTTTGTAGGTGTATTTGCGCCGGGGGGATATCTCGAATACACGGTCGGTACCCTTCTCCACAGCATAGAACACGGCATTCTCAAACATGGTGTGATAGTGCTTCCTTCTGATGCCGAACAGCAGCATGTCGAGGGGGTATTGGAACCGTCTTGTCAGAATGTGGGCGGCTGCCTTGAGGGCTCTTCCTGCGGCGATGCCTGTGTCTTTGGGAGCTTTCTTATAGAGGGCGGCCTCTTTGATGTTGTATTTCAGCATCGGCTCCAGAATGGCAAAGAAGGTCTCGTCGCTGAGCTTGTTGTAGTTGGCCAGCGCCATGGCGGTCTTGTCGTTGGCCATTTCGGTGGCAAAGTAGCGGGCTTTCTCCTTTTCCATACCGTAGTACACCACAAAGTCTCTAATCCAGCCGCTCAGGTACTTGACCGCTTGCTGGTTGCTGTACTGGTAGTGGCGCTTGAGGTCGTCGAGTATCTCCAGTGCCTCATCGGCATGCTCCACACCGATGAGCATCAGTGTCTCATAGATGTACACCAGCAGGTACGAGTCGGTCATCTCCGGGTGCCGCCCTTGGCGCAACTGGGTGCGCAGGGTGAAGTAGCTGCGCATCTGCAGGATGCTCATGTCGCCGTAGGTGGGGCGGAAGATGTGGAAGTTGGCTATCTCCGGACAGTCGTCCGTATAGTCGGCCATGGCCTGTGCCTGACGGTAGAAACATTTGGCGCGGTCGGTCTGCCACCGGTCGTGCTGGCACATCTCGTAGAGTTGGCGGATGCGCTGCGGGGCATCTATCACACTGTCCAGACGGTAGCCGGACCCGAAGCGGTCCTGAGGACCGGTGCTTACAGGAGCCACAACGTCCCAGTAGTGGTCGCCGCCTTCTTGATAGCGGTCGGCCCACTCGTTCTCCATCTCTTCCATCTCTTCATAGTTGAGCGGAAGGTCGGTGTAGGTGTTGTTGTCGTCCCAGTCGTCTGTCATGCTGTGGTGGCCGCGCGGTTGCGCGGCATTTTACAAATCTACGGTTTTTCTGTTTCTCTGATAGGTCAGGGTGTCCTTTTTTTACTTATCTCGCAGCCAGGCCTTCACGGCTTTGCCTTGTGCGTCGGTCACCTTGAGGCGCAGCATGCCGCCGTTGTGGTCGAAGTAGCGCACCTCCACACGGTGCAGACCACGGCGCAGGGCTTGCTGGCACACCTCCTCATGGGGCGACTGTTCGCGGTCGTTGTCCACCACCATGTTGCCGTCTACCTTCAGCCAACTGCCGTCGTCGCTCATCAGGGCGAAGGTGTAGATGCCGTCGGCGGGTATGTCGATATAGCCGGTGATGATGAGGCCGATGTTGCCCTTCACACCGTCGGGGATGCACACGTCGTCAATGCAGTAGGTGCCGTTCACCGGCGCCTTGTCTATCAGGGCGCATTTCACACCGGGGAATTCGTGCCAGGCGGCGCTGAGTCCGAGCTCTGTCTCGCCGGATACCGCAACGGGCTCCAGCAGGCCTTGTTTCACCATCTCGGCCTTCACCGTCTCACCGGGCTGGCCGTCGGGGGTGAAGGTGCGCAGCATGAAGTGGGTGGTCTCGTCTACTGTGATGGGACCTTCATAGCGGGGCGATTCCTTGGTGGGGAAACTGCCGTCGGTGGTGTAGTGCACCTGTACCATCGGGTCTTTGCTCGTCACCGTGAGGGTGCCTTTGTGGGTGAAGGCGTTCACACCGTAGAAACCGTCCAAACTGGGGGTGCGGTAGGGCACACCGAGGCGGTTCAGCAGACGGAAGTGGCTGGTAAGCCGGTTGTAGAAGTCGGCGTAGTCTTTCCGCTCTGGCTTGCTCCAGGCCAGCTCGGCCAGTGCCAAGGCGCGGGGGAAGTAGGTGTACAACAATCGCTCGCGGGTGGGAATCCATTCGCTCCATGCCTGGCCCTGCACACCGAGAATGTGCTTCTTCTGGGCGGCGCTGAGCGTGGAGGGCATCAGCTCATATTCGTACACGCTCTGCAGACTGGTCTTCTCTTCGCCGGCCGAGAAGTAGAAGGGCGAGATGGGACAGTAAATCACGTCGTTGCCCTGGGCGGTGGCATCGCCGATGGCGTTGGGAGCCCAGGTGCGCCACCAGGTCAGCGTGGCGGTCTTCGAGAGACCTCCCTCTATAATCTCGTCCCAGCCCAGCATCTTGCGGCCTTTCTTGTTGATGTAGGCTTCCATCTCGTGGATGAACCACGACTGGAGTTGCTCCTCGTCTTTCAACTTCTTCTCCTGGATGCGGCGTTGGCAGTCGGGACATTTCTTCCAGTTTATTTTCTCCACTTCGTCACCGCCGATGTGTACATAATTGAAGGGGAAAAGGGCAATCACCTCGTCCCAGATGTCGCGGCAGAACTGGAGGGCCTTGTCCTTGCCGGGGCAGAGGGGGGAGGAGAATACGGCGCCCCAGCCCACCTCGTCGAAACACGACAGACCGGGATAGTTGGCCACGGCGCTCAGGAAGTGGCCGGGCATGTCTATCTCGGGCACGGTCTCCACACCGCGCTGGCGGGCGTAGGCCACAATCTCGCGCACGTCGTCCTGGGTGTAGTAACCGCCGTAGACGGTGTCGGTGCCGTTCACCCGCAGGTTCTTGGCGGGCAGCAGGCGCATGGGGTTGTCCTCGGTCACGGCCAGACGCATGCACACGGAGTCTTGGTTGTTGTAGTGGCGCCAGGCGCCTTTCTCGGTCAGCAGCGGATATTTCTTTATTTCTATGCGCCAGCCTTGGTCGTCGGTCAGGTGCCAGTGGAAACGGTTCAGCTTGTACATGGCCATCAGGTCGATGACCTCTTTCACTTCGGCCTTGGTGAAGAAATGGCGGGAGCAGTCGAGGTGGAAACCGCGCCAGCTGAACCGCGGACTGTCGGTAATCCGTACATATTGCAGCTGGGCCTCGGCGGCCATCTGCCGCAGCGTGGCGATGCCGTTCACCACACCGGCATAGTCGCGGCCGTCTATCTGTACACCGCTGCCGTCGATGGTGAGCCGGTAGCTGCCCGGGGCTCCCTTATAGCCCAGCGAGAGGCGTATGTCGCCGCCCTTGCCCGGCAGGGTGGTGGCTTGCTTGCCTTGCAGCCTGGCCAGACTGCTGCTCAAGTATTGGGCGGCCTCTTTCAGGTCGGCTTTCGCATAGCTGATGCTTGGAGTGGAGGGCAGCACATAGGTGCCGTCTTGCCAGGTCACTTGGTCGGGTATGGGCACAAGGTCGCTCTTAGCTTGGACGGCTGTGTGCAGCAGGAGGGCTGTTGCAAGCGCCAGTAGGTAGTGGAGGTGTTTCATAGGTCTTATGTTTTGTTTGTTTATGCTTTTCTGCCTTAGGGTTAGCGTTAACTTGCAAAGTTACATGTTTTTTTCCATTTTACCCTTATTTATCAAAAAAAAACTGTCTTTGCAATGGTATGGTTTCTGCTTGACATGATTCTGCCGTTGTGACAGTTGCGCACACCCTCATGGCTCCATTTTCTTGTGTGAGAAGGTTATTTGTCGAAAAGCATTGGGGCAAACGTCGAAGGTGATTTGGAAAAAGGTAGACCGGGTCATTACTTTTGCATCGTAATTCAGAAACAAAAGTCAAACAATTAAAATTCAAGACAATATGAAAAAATTACTTTTAGCCATTTTCACACTGTTGTTGACAACTTCTTTGTCTGCACAAACCATTCACCTCGATATTAACTATCCCATCACATTCGAGAAAATGTGCGAAACACTTAACCTCTCTGCACGCCAAAAAAGACTCGCTGAAAAAGCTTTTTCAAAGTACTGCGTATCGATAGACTATGCAAATCGGCTGAAGGCTGATGAGAGGAAGAAGGAGACCGTCGAAAGAGTCAATGCACAGCATTTGGAAAATATGAAAATCTTTCTGACAAAAAAACAATATGCTGTATATGTGGATATGCTGACCGTGGCAACGGACAAGCATGTGGCTCTCTTCCAAGAAACAGCCCATTAAAGATTCCGCACCCCCTATCTTTACAATGTCTAATAAAAATCAAATCATAAACAAATAAATACACAAAGAATATGAAAAAGATGATGATTGCGCTTATAGCAATGGTGATGATGACAATGAGTGTGAATGCTCAGAGTGACAATATGACTTCGGCGTCGTTCGACCGGATAAGCAACTTCCTGGAGTTGAGAATAGACCAGGTTGAACCTATGAAGACTGCTATGGAACAATTCAATAGTTCAATGGAGGCTTACTATCAGTTGGACGATGTCTCGAAAGGTGGTGAGGCATGGGAGAAAATACAAGCTCGCCATAAGGCAACGATAAAAAAGATTCTCGATGTGAAGCAGTACGACAAGTATGTGAAGATGCTCGACTTGACGGTGAAGAATACGGCCGACCGCATCAAAGAGCAACTTTCTGCCAGCAAATAAAGAGAAGTATTTTTGTAAATGAAGTACGGATTATCTCTTCCGCATGGAGATTATGCGGAAGAGATTTTGTCGTTTCATAATTTTAGCTTAACTTTGAGGGCGATGAGGATAATTCAGAAAAAAGACATCTGGCTGTTCTTGGCACAATTATTATTGTTGTCGCTCGTGCTGTTGTCGCCGGGATTGATAAGTTTCATTACGAGCAACAACGCAGGTGTGGTATGGGATTCGCTTAAGATATCCGCCTATTGGCTCGCACCTGCTCTTGTTATGTACCTATTAAACTTCTATCTTTGTGTGCCGTTGTTATGGTTCCGACACCGTTTTTGGCTGTTCGCCCTTGTCAACGCCTTCCTCATCGGGGCTTGCAACTTCCACATCTTATTTTACGTAAACATCAATGCTCTTCCCGACATCTATCGTGCCGGCTTTTCCTCATTTGTCATTATTGCCGTGCTCGTCAATCTAATGGCTGTAGGCATCGCCTTGAGCATCCGTTATATGATGCGGCAGGGAGAAAAAAGACAGAGAGAGGTGGAGGCGGAACTCGCATGGCTGAAAAACCAAATCAATCCTCATTTCCTCTTCAATACCCTCAACAATATCTCCAGTCTTGCACAGATAGACGGCGATGAGACACAGGAGGCCATCATGCAGTTGAGCGACTTGCTGCGCTATGCAATGTATGAGACCAACAAACCGAAAGTGCCTCTGGAGGATGAGGTGGAGTTCATGCGCAACTACATTGAACTGATGAAACTTCGCTGCAACGAAATGACAGTGGTTGGAATGGAATTCAATGTACTCTCTCCCAAGGAAGAAATAGCACCGCTGCTCTTTATCTCTCTTATTGAGAATGCCTTCAAACATGGCATGGACAGCAATGCCCCCGCCCAAATATACATTAAATTGGTCCAGACAGAAGGCAAGCTCATTTTCACCTGCGACAACACCAACAATCCCAAACCCACCAAAGACCGTAGCGGTTCCGGCATCGGTCTGGAGAATACCCGTAGGCGTCTGGAACTGCTCTATCACGGACACTACCGATGGGAGCAGACGCTGGAGAACAACATCTACCACGTCAGCATCACCCTCCAAACAGACTGATCTCTGCCCGTCGGGATATAAAGGATTCTGTATACCATAACTCTAAAAACAATATGCTTCTCTCCTGTATCATCATCGATGACGAGCCTCTGGCCGTTAGGCTCTTGGAGTCTTACGTAAAGAAAACACCTGAATTGGAACTGCTGGCTTCGTTTACTGACTCTATCAAGGCTGTCAACGCCATCAAAGCGCTCAAGCCTGACCTGTTGTTCCTTGACATCCAGATGCCCAACATCGACGGGATGGAACTGGCGCATTGCCTGCCCGAAAAGACACGCGTCGTCTTTACCACTGCCTTCAAGGAGTATGCTTTCGAGAGTTATGAGGTGAATGCTCTCGACTTCCTCTTGAAACCTATACGGTACAACAAGTTCCTCGCCGCTGTCGAAAAGGCACGAAACGTGGTTATGCCGTCGCCGCCCACGCCGCCTCAACAGCCCAGCACCGTCTTTATCCGGGTAGACAGCGAGTGGAGAAACGTGGCGATAGAGCAGATTGTCTATGTCAGCGGCATGAAGGATTATGTGTTGTTCTATCTCGACAATATGGCCAAGCCTCTTGTCACCCATCTTACAATGAAAGCCGTTGAGGATATGTTGCCCAAAGACCGTTTCTTACGTATACACCGGTCTTACATCATCGCTGTTGATAAAATTCAGAAGGTAGACCGAAACGACTGCGTTTACATTGGTAAGGAAATCATCCATATCCCCGACGGCTATCAACAGACCTTTCAGGCGTTTCTCGAAACCCGCATCATCAAGCAGAAATCTTCAGGGGCATAGCAAGGGAATCGACCCTTCCTACATCCCCACAGCCTGACGGTAGGCCAGCACTTTGTTCTGGTAGTCGCAGTAGGCGTCGGTCTGCTTGTCGAGGGTCTGCTGGTAGAGCAGCTGTGCCTCGAGCAGGGTGCTCATGGTGGCGGTGCCGGCGCGGTAGTAGTTGCGGTTCAGCCGGAGGTTCTCCTCGGCCTGTTCCACGCCCTTGCGGGCCAGCTCGGTCTGCTGGTAGGCTTCCTGCACATCGTTCCAGGCTTTCTGCATGCCTATCTTCAGCAGTTCGGAGTTGTCGGTGAGTTGCTCCACGGCTTGCTGCTGCGCTATCTTCTTCCGCTTGATAGCATGGCTGCCGCCCCACCAGCCCGAAAGGGGCACGCTAACGGTGGCGAACACCATGGCGAAACTGTGGTCGCGCTCCAGCATGTTGTGGAAGTTGTAGCCGGCGCCTACCGCCACGCTGGGCATCTGTTCGCCGATGGCCAGCTTACGCTGCAGGTCGGCGGCTTCTACCTGCTTGTTGAGCAGCTGGTAGGTGGCGGTGCCCCTCAGGGCCTGCTCATGGTCTTGCCGCACCAGGGCGGGGGTAGTGAGGGCGGGGTCGTAGGTCAGGGTGAAGGCGGTGTCGCGCAGACCGCAATACTGGGCCAGCAGCATGCGTACCAGCGACAGACCGTTCTGCAGCTTCAGTTTCTGACTGGCTATGTCGTTCTGGCGCAGCTCCACCTGCAGCAGGTCGTTGCGCAGGATGACACCGGCCTTCAAGGCCACGCTCACGTCTTTGTGGATGTCGGCCAGCAGGGCTTCTACCGATTGCAGGGTGCGCATCTTCTCCTGCAGCGACACTATCTGCCAGAAGTATTGGGCGGCGTTCTTCTCTACCTCGTCTTCGGTGAGCTGCAGCTGCAGCTGGCTCACTTCCTCGCCCAGACGGGCCAGCTTGTTGCCGTTCACTATCTGCCCGCCGGCGAAGACGGGTTGCACGGCGCTCACACCGGCCATCACACCGTTTTTCATCATTGTCATACTGGTGGGGTTGGCCAGGGCGGCCAGCGCTTCGGGCGGAAACGACTGGGCCAGGGCTTGCCCCAGGGCGGGGTCTATCATTTCGCCGGGGTTGATGTCCATCTTGGCCATGCCGTGGTTGGTGGTGAACCAGAATCCGGTGCCGCTCACGTTGGGAAAGTAATGGGTGTAGGCTTCCTTGCGCTGCTCGCCGGCGGCTTCTATGTCTTGACGGGCCTTGCTCATGCGGGCATTGTTCTGCAGCGCCGAGTCGGTGAGCTGGGCGAGGGTGAATGCAGGGACTGTCTGGGCACAGGCCGGGCTGGCGGTGAGTGTCAGTGCCAGTAGGGTGGTGTATAGATATTTTTTGTTCATGTTGTCTGTTTTTCTATTTCAGATTCACCTTCCAGTATACCACGGGCAGCATGGTCACGACCATGATGAGCGAACCGATGCCGCCGGCGAAGATGGTCACGCCCACGGGCATCCAGAACGACGACTGGGCGATAATCATCGGTACCACACCCACGGCGGTGGTGGCCGTGGTCAGGAAGATGGGCACCATGCGGCGGCTGCCGGCGTCCATGGCGGCTTGCTTCACGGCTTCGTTGTAGGCGCGGCGGTAGTCGCGCCGCTGCTCGTCGGTCACCGTGGCGGGACGGGGATGTGCGGCCACAAACTTGTGCATCAGGTCGTTGGCGTGCTCGAAGATGAGTATCTCGTTGCGCATAATCATACCCATCAGGGTGATAAGTCCCATCACCGAGGTGAGACCCAGCGTGCGGTTCATCAGGGCCAGGCCGAGCAGGGCACCGGGGAGCATCAGACCGAGCGCGGAGATGCACACGGTGGTGATACCGTATTTCTTGAAGTTGAAGAGCAGGAAAAAGAAGATGATGACGATGGCGATGGCCACACCGCCCATAATCTGAGGCAGCGATTCGCCGTCGTATTCTATCTCGCCGCCCACCTCGGAGCGCACTCCCTGCGGCAGACGGATGTCGTGCTCCATAATCTGGGCCACCTTGCTCTCGATGGGAGCGGCGTAGACACCCTGGGCAAACTGGGCCGTCACCGTGAGGCAGCGCTCGCCGCCGCGGTGCAGGATGCGGCTCTCGCTCCAGCGGGGCTCCACCTTGGCTATCTGCCGCAGCGGCACACTGCTCGATGAGGAGTAGTTGCCGCCCAGACCGGCGGAGAGGGTTGAGGAGAGCATCGTCATGGGCGAGGTGATGCCCAGGTCTTCCACGTCCGAGTAGGTCATGTCGGTATCGTCTTTCACCACGATGGGCACCTCATAGTCGCCCTCCCACACCTGGCCCACACGCAGGTCGCTGCTCGTAGCGCTCAGCGCCAGGGCGGCCGTGGTGCGGCTGATGCCCAGTTGGGCGGAGGCCACAGGGTCGAGCTCCACATTGATCAGGGGGAAAGGCTGCAGATAGTCGGTGTGTACCCATTCCAGTTCGGGCATCTTGCGCATCTCGGCCATCAGTTCCTCGGCCACGGCGTGCAGTGAGTCGATGTCCTCGCCGTAGAAGCGGTATTCCAGTTCGGGCACCTCCAGAAAGTCGAGCCGCTTGAAGCGGATGTAGGCGTTGGGGTAGCGCTCACTCCATTGGGGCTGGTAGTCGGCCAGCACTTCGAGCGTGGCATCCTGCGAGGTGGTGTTCACGATAAACTGGGCGTAGTTCTTGCCGGCCATCTGCGGGGCGTAACAGGTCATGAAACGGGGCGAGGAGCAGCCTATGAAACTGGTCACGCATTTCACGCGGCTGTCGCGCTGCATCACCTCGCGCAGCGTGTCGGCTATCTGCCGCGTCTCTTTCAGTCCCTTGCCCTCGGGCAGGAATATCTCCACGGCCAACTGGTCGCGGTCGGCGTAGGGGAAGAGGCGTACCTTCAGTGTGGGCAACAACAGGCAGCTGAGCAGCACCACGCCGATGCCGCCGCCGATGGTGAGCCAGGGGTGGCGGAAGGTGAACTTCAGCACATGGTCGTAGAGGTCTTGCACCACATCGGTCAGAGCGCGCCGCTTCTTCCGACGCTCACGTTCCTCAGGGGTCTGGGGTTTGATGATGAGCACCTCGAGGAAGGGTATCACCGTGACGGCCAGGAAGAGCGACACAAGCAGGTTGATGGTGATGGTCCAGGGAAAATCGTGCATGGCATCGTTGAACGAACCCTTCATCGTGATGAGCAGGGGGAAGAAGATGACGCAGATGCACAGTGTGGCGAGCATCATGGGCATGAAATACTGTTTCGACGAGGTGATGGCGGCCTCTTTGGGGGCATAGCCTTTGTCGAGGTATTCCAGATAGCCGTCTATCACCACTATCGAGTTGTCCACCACCATGCCGAGCACCACAATGAGGGCGGCCAGCGTCACGATGTTGAGCTCGATACCGGCCGCGTACATGAAGGCTACTGAGATGAAGGTGCTCAGCGGAATGGTGAGGGCGGCCACAATGGCCGAGCGCAGGGGGAACAGCACCATCATGACCAGGATGATGATGGCCATCGAGATGAGCAGGTCGCGCAGGAAGGAACTCACGCTCGTGCCTACCACTTTGGGCTGGTCGGCTATGCGGGTCAGGGTCACGTCGTCGGGCAGTTCGTGGGCGCGGGCATCATCGAGCACCTTGTCCACCTCGCGGCCGTATTGCACTATGTTGTTGCCGGGGGTCATCTCGAGCGAGAGCAGCACACAGGGGTGACCGTCTTGCTCTATGTAGCTCTCCGAGGCGTCGTACTCACGCACCACGTGGGCTATGTCGCGCACACGCACCACCTTGCCGGTTGTGGGGTCGTTGAAGATAATCTGGTTGGCTATCTCTTCCTCGCTGTTCTCCGTGGGGGCGATATGGATGGGTATCTGCTGGTCGGCGTCCGACACACTACCGCTCATCATGGTCATGCCCTGCTCCTGCAGCTTGCTGAAGAGGGCTTGCTGCCCTATGCCGTAGGCTTCCAACCTGTGGCGGTCCACATACAGGCTTATCTGCTCTTTCTGCTCACCGTAGAGACGCACGTTGGCCACCGAGGGAATGCGCCGGAGCAGGTCGGCCAACCGGTCGCTGTAGTGCTGCAGCTCGCGGTAGGAGCGCTGTTCGCTCTCTATGGCGATGAGCAGGGCCGAGGTGTTGCCGAAGTCGTCGTTGGCCACCAGGGCGAGCACGCCGCTGGGCAGACTCTGCTTGAAGAGGGCCAGACCGTGCTTTATCTTGCTCCACACCTCGTCTTTGTTGTTCACATCGTCGTTCAACCGCAGCATCACCATGCACATGCCGTTCTGAGCGGTCGTGGTGGTCTTGGCGCGGTTCACCTCGCCGTAGGTGAACAGGTAGCGCTCCAGGGGCCGCGCCACCTGAGCTTCCACCTCCTCGGCAGTGGCACCGGGGTAGACGGCCACCACCACGCCCTGGCGGATGGTGAATTGCGGAAACTCGTCCTTGGGCATGTCGTACATGCCGAAGATGCCCAGGGCAAACAGCATCACCACGATAAGCAGGGTGATGGGGTAGTGGTTGAGCGGCCAGCTCATCCAGTCGGTTTTCTTGTCCATGGCGTTGCGGTCAATACACTACTTGGGTTCCCTCACTCAGTTTCTGGTAGCCTTCCACTACCACGCGTTGGCCGGCCTGCAGACCGCTGGTCACTACTACGCGGTTGCCGATGGTGCGCCCGGTCTCAACGGGGGTGCGGTGCGCCGTGCGGGCCTGGTCCACTGTCCACACAAACAGGGTGCCGCCGGCATTCTTCTGCACACTCGTCACGGGCAGGGTGATGGCGGGGCCGCCCTCGCCGCTTCCCGTGTGGAAGGTCACATCGGCCACCATGCCGGGCAGCAGCCGGTGTGCATTGTTCTGCACGCGTATGCGCACATCGTAGGTATGGGTGAGGGCATCGGCCTGCACACCTTTTTCAATATAGCCGCCGCTCACCTGCGCATTGGCCGCCGCCACGCTGATGGTGCTGGGGGTACGGCTGCTCAGACGGCTCATCTCGGCCTCGGGAATGGATACCTTTACCTTTACGGTGCTGATGTCGAGCAGGGTGACCACGGCCTGCGAGGGCATGGCGGTCTCGCCCGTCGATACTTGCTTGCGGCCCACGATGCCGCTCACCGGGGCGGTCAGCTTGCAGTCGGCCAGATTCTTGCGGGCCATCTCGAGAGATGATTTGGCTTGGGCCACCTTGCTCTGTATCTCCACCCATTGGCTCTCGGGCAGCGAGCCGTTGTCGTGCAGCATGCCGTAGCGCTGCAGGGCATCGTTGGCCTGGGCCATCTGGGCCTCGGCGGCGCTCAGCGCGTTGCGGGCCTGGGTGTCGTCCATCTCGGCTATCAACTGGCCGCGGCGCACCATCTGCCCCTCGTCCACATACACGCGGCGCACGGCGCCCATGCCGGTGAAACTCACCGCGGTGCCTTCATTCTCCTCTACAACACCCACATACGATTGCCCGCCGGCCATGCCGGTGGCTTCCACGGTCTCGGTCATCACGCGGGTGGGGGCTTTTTCTCTCTCTGTTTCTTTCTCCTTGCAGCTGCTCAGCACGGCAATGAGGAGCAGCATCAGCAGGTAGACTTTTTTTCTCATATTTAGTATAGATTTCCTGTTTTTCTCAAATCGACTGCAAATATGGTGATTTTTTCTCTGTTTTTAGAGTTCTATATGGCGCAATTTGTGGCATATTCTTCTTTTTCGTCGCTTCGATGCTCTTTTTTTTCATTATTTATTCCCAATTTTGCAGATGAATCAGTAAAATTGGTCAGATTATGGAAAATGAGGAGATGTTGCTCAAGCAGATAGCGCAGACCAATCCGGTGGAAGCCGATGCGGTGGTCGACTATGTGGACGAGGATTTTATGATGATTGATAATGTGAGGCTTTTCTCCGAACCCGACAACACAAGGCTCCACATGAATACGCTGGCTTTCTGCACCAAAGGACGGATGCAGGCCAATCTCAATGGCAGTCCTATCGAGTTCTCCGAGCATCAGCTCCTTATTTGCCCGCCCAACACCTCGCTCGATGATTTCATGATCAGCCCCGATTTCGAGCTGAAGGTCATCGTGGTGTCGCAACGGCTCCTCCAGGCGGTGCTCAGGGAGAGAATGAATGTATGGACACGGCTGCTCTATCTGCATAAACGCCATGTGGTGGACCTCAACGCCATGGAGATGGCATTCTTTGAGAATTACTATGATATGATCAGCTCTTTTGTCAATGGACCGAAAGATATGGCCTTCAAAAGGGATATCACGCTGAGTCTGCTGAGGGCGGGATTCCTGGGACTCTGCAGCTTCCTTCTGGTGGGTGTGCCCGATACGGAGTCGGGTGGGGGACACCGGCAGTCGGACAATCTCTTTCAGCAGTTTTTCGATATGCTCAACAGCCAGTCGGTAAAATATCATACCGTGGAGTTCTATGCCGACAAACTCTGCATCACACCCAAGTATCTCTCCTCCATCTGCAAGAAGAATACCGGAAAGACGGCGAGCGACTGGATACGCATCCATGTCATGGAGGACATTCGATACTACCTCAAATTCACCGACTTCTCCGTCAAGCAGGTGAGCGATGTGCTCGGATTCCCCAATCCTTCCTTCTTCGGCAAGTATGTCAGGACGCATTTCGGCATGTCGCCGGCAAAATTCAGAATGGGGTGAGCCTGAATGATGCACACCTGTATTATACGATGAGCCCCGGGCAGCTGTCCGGGGCTCATCATTATAGATAGGTAAAAAAAGAATATCAATATTCCATCATCGGCGGCAACTCCTTGGCCTGTTCCACCATCTTCACCACCTCTTTCAGGCTGGGAACACGGTTCACCAGGTTCTTCTGCTCGTTCACCTCCACCAGCTTGGGCTGCAGGTTCTCGGGCTTGCGGTTGCGGAATTCCTTCACGGTGTCTACACCGGCGGCCTCCAGCAGTTCAGCAAACTGAGGTCCCACACCGTGGATGCGCATCAGGTCGCAGTGGTTGGTCCAGGTCAGAATGAGTTTCTCGGTGATGCCGGTCTCCTCGGCCAGTGCCTTACGGCCGGCTGGTTTGGCGCATTTCTCAAGCAGGTCTTTGTCGGTCTTGATGCCGGCGGCTACCAGTTTCTCTCCGTAAACGGGGCCTATGCCCTCAATGTCGATAATTTTGTAGGTCATAAATGTTATGGTATTAGTGAATGATAGACTCATCGAAGATTACTTAATGCAAATATAATTAAATAAGTCGATAAGTGGAAAAAACAATCATTTTTTATAATAAATTTTAACGAAATCATTTTTTAATGCCTGCGCTACCCTCCTTTTTCGTTTTTTTTGCTATCTTCGCCCCATCAATCACAAATACTGAAAGATGGGAATTATTATTGGAATCGACGTCGGTATCAGCACGACAAAAATCGTGGGTATCAAAGACGGCAAGGTGGTGTCGCCCATGCGCATCACGGCTGCCGACCCGGTGACTTCGCTCTACGGGGCCTTCGGCAAATATCTGTATGAGAACAAGGTGGAACTCTCCGATGTGGAGCAGGTGATGCTCACCGGTGTGGGCAGTGCCTATATTGACAAAGAGGTGTACGGCCTGCCCACGGCCAAGGCCGATGAGTTCCTCTGCGACGGACTGGGTGCCAAATTTGAGTCGGGGCTCGACCACATCATCGTGGTGAGCATGGGTACCGGCACCTCGCTCGTGCTCTGCGACGGCGACGAGATACGCCATATAGGCGGTATCAGCATTGGAGGCGGCACCCTCCAGGGCCTGTCACGCATCATGCTCCAGACATCGGACATCAAGCAGGTGTCGGCACTCGCCATGCACGGCGACCTGGCCAATGTGAACCTGCTCATCGGCGACATCAGCGCCAAACCGCTGCCGGGCCTGCCCATGAATGCCACGGCATCGCTCTTCGGCAATGCCGACACCGACTCCACCAGAGAAGACATCGCACTGGGCATCATCCACATGGTGCTGCAGGCCATCGGAAGCGCCTCGGTGCTCTCCGCCATCAACAGCGATGTGAAAGACTTCGTGCTCATCGGCAACCTCACCCTCCTGCCGCAGACGCGCGAGGTGTTCCCGCTCATCGAGCGGCTCTACGGGGTGCACTTCCGCATACCCAAATACTCGGAGTTCTGCACGGCCATCGGATCCGCACTCAGTTTCCTGCAGTAGGACTCCCTCTCTCCTGACATTACTACTAACCGATAAATCATACAAACCATGGGAAGTTTTTTAGAAGAAATCATTAAAGGCGGACTCGGCAACGTGTTCGGCAATGCAGGGGGAAGCACCTCCGGCGGCGGACTCGAGGACATCCTGAAAGACATGACGGGCGGGCAGTCGACCACCACGACGTCGACCACCACCCGGCGCTCTACACAAGACAATGACCTGAACGATATCCTGCGCGACATCCGCCAGAATGCCGGAGCTTCGGGCTCGGCACCGCAGCGCACCACCACCCAGCAGGTGGACGAAACTGCACAGGGCGGCGGACTCGACGATGTGGTCAAGGACCTGCGCCGAAAAATGGGCATGGACGTGGAGGAGGAACCGGTGAGGGAGACTTCACGGAAAAACACCCGCACTCAGCCGGTGGAGGAAGAGGAGGCTGCGCCTCAGGGCGGCATCGACCTCGGCTCGCTCGGTGGTCTGGGCGGCATCCTCAGTATCTTGCTCGGCAAGGGACTCAATCTGGGCAACATCGGCGAAATCGCCAAGGGGGTGCTCAAAACCATCGGCCTGGCCGGCGGCTCTATGAAATAAATGTGTCTAACTGTGTAACTGAATGCTATTATGGAAAGAATTATCGATACCATAAAACTGATGGCGAAGACGGGACTCTTCTTCGCCCACTGCGACGGTGACTATACCGACCGCGAACGCGATTTCGTAGAGGGCTTCCTGGCTGGCATCGAGCAGATAGGCTCCGTCGACGATGAGGTGAAAAATGCCGTGCTCGACAGTGTGAACCATACTTATACCCTCGATGAGGTGCTCGAGGAGACCAAGCAGCTCGTGGCGGGGTTCAACGACGATGAGCGAACGGCCATCCTTGCTGTCATCGACGGCTTCATCAAAAAGGTGATGCGGGTGGACAACAAGGTCGAGTCGGCCGAGAAAAAGGCTTATGTGGCGTGGAAAATCGGTGTCGGCCTGATGTAATGCCAGCCCGACTGCTTTTCTCAAAATGACAAAAAAGGGGAGGTAAAGTGAACGAATGTCGCTTTACCTCCCCTTGCTATTGTCCTTTTAACTTCCCTTTAACTTCCCTTTAACTTCCCTTTAACTTCCTTTTAACTTCCTTTTAACTTCCCTTTTTCACTGTTCCTCCAGTTTCAGGATTACCTTCTCCATCTGCTCGCCCAGGCCGATGGTGTAGCCCTGCGACTTGAACACCACGCGGTTGAAGGTGTCGCTGATGATGAAGATGGGCAGCAGCTTGTCGCTCTGCAGCTTCATGTTCTCCACAATCTGCTTCTTGATGCTGCCGTTCTTGTCAATGCCATAGAGGATGGTGCCAGGCAGGTCGCCGAACTCCTTCTTGTTGAATTTCTTGGCCTCTGTCTCGTTCTCGAAGAGCAGCAGGATGGGGCGCTTCCACAGATTGAACGTGTTGGCCACCTTGGCTATGTCGCGCAGGGCGTGGTTGGTGGGCTCCTGGCCTACTCCCACAAGGCCGGTGATGAAGAAACCGCGTCCGGTCTGAGAGAGAATGCTCACTTCCTTGCCGTCGAGGGTGTAGAATTTCGACTCGGAGTCGAACTGGCCTATCACGTTCACCTCGTCTTCGTTCTGGCGCAGCACCAGGTCGAGTGTGGTGGTCTCACCGGCGCGTATGTTGAATATCTGCGAGGTGGACAGCACATTGCCGTTGGCCAAGCGCATGCCGGTCACCAGCTCATAGGTGCCTTCGTCGATGGCCACACCGTTCTTGAAGGTGTTGCTCCAACTGGCGCCCTCGCCCATGTCTACCTGACCCTCCTCAAAGTTGAGCAGGCGGGTCACACCCTTGTCGATGCGGGTGATGGTGAAGTGGCTGTAGTATTTGGGATTGTCCACAATGGCGGTGGGGGTGTAGCGCAGCACTAAGGTGCCCGTGGGGGCTGCCTGCTGCACGGCCGAGTCGAAGTTCACGTCCACCCAGCGGCCGTCTTTCCAATACTGCACCTTCGAGGTGACATAGTCCTTGCGGGCCTTGATGTCGAGGCTGCGCGCCAGGTCTACAAAGAAGATGTCGCGCGAGCGGCTGTCGGTTGTGCGGCTGCGCCATACGCCCACGGGGGTCTGCGTGATGCGCTCGGCCTTGGTGTCGGGATTCAGGTGTATGTTCTCGCGCACCCATTTCACCAGCAGGGCGGGGTCTTTCTGCATCTTCTTGATGTCCTTGGCCTTGAACTGCTGGCGCAGGAACTGCTTGAAGGGACTGATGATGAGCTCGTTCTCCACACGCGGACTCAGCTGCTCGCTCTGGGCGTTGAAGTTGTCTTCCAGTATGTCGTTCTGCATGTCGCGCAGGTCCTTGTCGCTCAGCGTGCGGAGCAGGGCGCAGGCGCGCGGCAGGTTGTCGCGGTGGTTGCGCAGGAAGTTGAGTATGCTCTCGTGGTTGCCGCGCGACTTCACCAGGAAGTTCACCACACTGTCGGGTTCCACACCGGCGGCCTGGGCGGCCTTGCAGGCGGTCTCCTCGTTGAAGAAGGTGGCGGTGTAGGCGTGGCGCAGCGAGTCTTCATAGGCAAAGCGCATCTTGTTCACCTGCTGCTGCACTTCGCTCACCTCGGGCATGTGCACATCCTCGGGCGGGGGCACGATGTCGAACGACTCCACATCGAAGACGGTGCGCTCGCGGTCGGTGCTCTCATGGCGCGAAAGGCGGATGTCTATCTGCTTGTCCTTGCCAAAGGAGGCCTTGGCGTAGCCGTAGTAGCCGTCGTGAGAGGCCCATACCATCATGTCGCCTTTACCGGCCGTGAGGAAGGTGCGGCCCTGGGCGTCGGTGTATTTGGTGGCCACGGTGCAGTATTCGGCGTAGTTGTAGATTTTGAAGTCTACGCGTGCACCCTCCACAGGCTTACCGTTTCGGTCGGTGATGAGAAAGTCGGTGCGTCCCGTGGTGGCATAGTTGTCGATGAGGTTGATCTCGGTGAAGTTGGAGGTGCGCAGCATCACTTCTTCCGGACCGTTGTAGTCGCCGAAGGCGCGGGTGTGCATGAGCATGGCGCGCGAGGCGGGGGCGTTGAACCATCCCAGGTTAAGCACAGCCTCGGGCTCGCAGGCGCCCAGGAAGTACCACTCGCCGTCGGCCCAGGCTTCCACCCAGGCGTGGTTGTCGTCGGTGTGGGCCCAGCGGGGGGTGTACACCTGGCGGGCGGGTATGCCCACGGAGCGCAGGGCGGCCACGGTAAAGGTGCTCTGCTCGCCGCAGCGGCCCGTGGCGGTGCGTACCGACTGCAGGGGCGACGAGGTGCGGCCGTCGCTGGGCTGGTAGGTCACCTTCTCGTGGCACCAGTGGTTCACCTCAAGAATGGCGTCTTTCATGCTGAGCTTGCTCACGCGGTCGCGCAGCTCGTTGTAGAACTCCATGCGCGAGCGGTCCAGTGTCTCATTGTTCACACGGATGGGCAGCACGAAGTGGCGGAACAGCAGTTCGGGCACCTTCTTGCCCCAGCTCATCTCCTCACGGGTGCGCAGCGAGCTCCGCACATTGTCCAGGAAGTAGCTGGTGGGGTAGTCGGTCACATCGGCCAGCGGCATGTAGGCATAGAGAAATTTCAGGGCCTCGGTCTCTTCCTGGGTCACGGAGAGACCGTCGGTCTTGAAGAAGGGCTGCTGCCCCTTCTCGATACTGCTCTGGGCACTCAGTTGCATGGTGTGCTCAAAGGCTTGCTCTACTTTCTGGCGGTAGGCAGCATCGCTGATGAAGTGGCTGTCCTGCGCCCGGACGTTGGGGCAGAAGAGCAGCAGCGCGGCTGCCAAGGTAAGAAATGGTGTAATTCGCATAATGGTATGGTATTATAATGGTTTCGTAATCTGATTTTATGGCAGGATGGTTATCTTGCGGTTGCCGCCGCGGCTCTCCAGCACATAGAGGCCGGGCCGCACGCCGGCCAGGCTCAGACGGCACACTTCACCCTCAGTGGTGGCCTCGGCCACTACCTTGCCGTCGGTGGACACAAGGCGCAGATGCTCGGCACCGGGGGTGCTCACGTGCAGCGGGTGCCCTGTGCGGGCGGGCTGGGGCCATACGGCGGGATGGCTGTCGGCCATGCTCCGCTCGCTCACACCGGCATAGTCGAGCCATTCGCTGTCCATATAGGCCAAACGGTCGGCTATCCAGCCGCGCAGGTAGTCGAACTCGTCGTCGATGGAGGTCGACACGTATTCATTGGGCCAGAGGTGCTGGTGCCAGCGGGGCCATGCCTTGCTGTTGCGCTGCTCGGCGCCCATGCAGGTGAGCACGTCGTAGAGCGAGTCGACCACGGCCTCCACGTGCTCGTCGCTGTAGAACTCGCGGCGGTACTGGGTCCAGCGGGCTTTCAGCTCGTCCACATAACTGGCGTCGCTCATCAGCCGTTCCCACCAGAAGGGCACCAGCAGGTCGTCTTGCCAGGCCATGATGTCGTTCTGCTCATACACCCAGGTGTCGGTGGCGGAGCCGTCGTAGTAGTTGGCGTTGCCGAAACCGAGGTTGATGTCCCAGAGAGCCAGTTTCCAACGGGCGTCGATGCTGTCGCGGTGCTTGTACATGTTGGTGCTCAGACGGTAGCCGTCCACATTGTGCGAGAACTCGGTGGAGAGTTGGTAGTCGATGAAGGAGGTCACGTCGAGATAGCGGCGGTAGCCGGTGGTGGCGTCTTTGTAGTGGGCGGAGGCGAGCGCGTTCTCCATGGCGTCGATGCGGCCCTGCAGGTAGCGCCGCTGCTGGTAGCTCATCTCTTCGAATTCGGGGTGCTTGTACTGGTAGTGGATGTATTTCCAGCTTATCTCCCCCCATTCGCTCGTGGGATGGTGTTTCGACAGGTAGATATGGGGCTCGTTGTCGCGGTCTATCTGCACCTGATAGCCGCCGGTCAGCGCGTCGCCGCTGTCGCCGGGGTCGTCGAGGTTCAGCCGCCGCTTGCCCTTCGTCACCCGCTCTGTGAGCACGAATACGCCGTAGTAGATGTTGTCGAGCACCAGCTCGCAGTGGCGGGCTGTCGGGGTATAGTCAAAATAGGGCTTGGCCAGGGTGAAGGCGAGCACGTCGCGTATCATGCTGCGGTCGGAGTAGGGGGCCAGCAGGGCCCAGTCGTTGTCTTTGCCCATGCCCAGCAGCGGCTCCTTGCGCTTGGCGCCGCCTTGCTCAAGCGGGGTCTCCAGCAGCTTGATGGAGTAGGGCTTCTTGTCGGAGGAGTCGAACGAGGAATTGCCCCGGTATTTCAGGCCGATATAGCCGTCGTAGTCGATGTTTTGTCCGGGGTGGCGGAGGGTGTCGCGGTAGTTCACCTGGCCGTCGCCGTTCCAGATTATCTTCATCCGGGCGGTGATGCGTTCCTCGCGGTCTATCATCTGTCCATCGGTGTCGATGAAAAGAATGGGCAGGTTGGTGCTGTCCAGGGCCACACGGCGGTTGTCGGGGCGGTAGTTGTCCCAGCGCTGTGCCATGGTGCCTGCTGCTGTGAAGAATAGGAGCAGCAGGGTGATGCTTCTCGAGATAATAGTCATTTTTTTGAGATGCAGCTTCCTTAATGATATATCCTTAATTCTGCAACATTTTAGTCGTAGATTTTTATGCCTGAAAATTTTACGACCATAACATTTCAGTGCAAAAGTAAACAATAATATCTAATATAACAAACATTTCCTCTTAATTTAGGTGGGTCCTGTTAATTATGTCGAGGCGATTTTTGTTTTATAGGCGGGTGGAAAATGGACATCCTGTCCGAACAGCCTATTTTGTCGAAAAGTTTTCAGTATCTCGTCGAAAATCATTTGGCGGCATCCACCATACACATTACTTTTGCAGCAGAATTTTCAGTCAAACAGCAAAATACAAAACAAAGGATAAATGAAACGGACAAGACTTTTCTTCATCACTGCCATGCTCACAGCAGCCTCAGCTGCCATGGCACAGACCACCATCAAAGGCGTGGTGGTGAGCGAGACAACCGCCGAGGGTGAACCCTTCGCTACCGTACGCGTGTTCAAACAGGGAAAGACCGACAATCCGGTCGATATCTTCCTCACCGACGAGGAGGGGCGCTTCAGCCATAAGGTGCAGGCCAAGGGCATGCACGACATCACCGTCAGCAGCATCGGAAAGCTCGACCTGAAAAAAACGGTGCAGCTGGGCGATGACAAGGTGCTCAACCTCGACACGCTCTATTGCAAGGACGATGCCAAGATGCTCAGCGCCGTAGAGGTGGTGGCCATGAAACCGCTCGTGAAAATGGAGGTCGACAAGATGAGCTACAACGTGGCCGAGGACCGAGACGCCAAGGCGTCGACTGTGCTCGACATGCTGCGCAAGGTGCCCATGGTGACCGTCGACGGACAGGACAATATCACCGTCAACGGTTCCTCATCCTTCCAGATTTATGTCGACGGGAAACCCAACCCCATGTTCGCGAGCAATCCTTCCATGATATTCAAGAGCATGCCGGCCACAGCGGTGAAAAACATCGAGGTACTCACCAATCCGGGGGCTAAGTTCGATGCCGAAGGGGCCAGCGGTGTGCTCAACATCGTGCTCAACAGGCAGGACCCGCAGGCCATGCAGTCGCTCAACGGCTACAACGGCACCCTTAGGGCTTCGGCGGGCAACCGCTCCGTGGGCGGCGGCGCCTTTGTGAGCGGACAGCAGGGCCGCTTCTCCTACAGTGCCAATGCGATGGTCAACTACTCCCGCCCGGGCACCACCACCGTGGAGAGTGAGCAGCAGAATGGCGAGGGCACCATCCTGGGTACGGCCAGCACCTCGGTAAAACTGCCTTTCACCATGGGCAATGTGAGTCTGGGGTATGACCTCGACTCCATGAGCTCCGTCAATGCCACCGCCAGCATCACCAGCTTCCAGTCGCGCAACGATATGGCCAACACATCGGTCATGCGGGGCGGCAACTACGGCAGCGGCTATCAGTATGGCACCGATATGAACATGAAGTTCGGACGAACCTCCTTCAGCGGCAACCTCGATTACCAGCGGTTCTTCAACCGCCAGCGCACACAGTCGCTCGTGCTCACCTACCAGCTCTCCTACAGTCCCTCGGAGAACAAGACGCGCAGCATCTTCGACAACGGGTCGACCGACTTCGTCGACCTCACTGACCGCTACTCGCTCAACAAGGAGCGCACCACCGACCATACCTTCCAGATAGACTATACACACCCCGTGAGAGAGGGCCACACCCTGAGCATGGGCGGCAAACTGATGACGCGCCGCGCCACCTCCGACGCCAAATACTACCTGCAGGATGTCTACGACGAGCGCTCCAGCATGGACTATCTCTACACCAACACCATACTGGCCGGCTATGCCGAGTATGCGGCCAACTGGAACAAACTGGGTGCCAAGGCGGGCCTGCGCTACGAGCACACCTGGCAGGATGTGGAGTACCGGCTGGGCAACGGCACCAACTTCAAGAAAGACTACGGCAGCCTGGTGCCCACCGCCAACCTCTCCTACAACCTCTCGCAGGGCAGCAACATCGGTCTGACCTACAACATGCGCATCTCGCGCCCGGGCATCTCCTATCTCAATCCTTATGTCGACCACAGCAACCCCACAGCGCTCTCCTACGGCAACACCGACCTCGACGTGGAGAAGTCGCACAACCTCTCACTGGTCTACAACCTCTTCGGACCGAAACTCATGCTCAACCTCAACCTGCACCACAACTTCACCGACAACGCCATCGACCAGTACAGCTTCTACGACACGGCCACCGGACTGCTCAACACTACCTACGGCAATATCGTGAAGCGGCACCTCAGCGGTGTCAACGCCTATGCCAACTGGCTCGCCGCAAAAAACACACGCCTCTTCATGAACGGCAGTCTCAACTACAACCACATGAGCAGCAGCACTCTCGCGCTGAGCAACCACGGATGGCAGGGCAACCTGATGATGGGCCTGCAGCAGACGCTGCCTTGGGACCTCAAGATGGGCGCCTACCTCATCACCTCGTCGAAGTCGTACACTCTGCAGGGATGGAGCAGCGGATTCAACATGCTGTCGGCCAATGTGTCGAAAACACTCCTTGGCGACAGGCTCACACTCAGCCTCCAGGGCATGGTGGGTCTTTCCGACGGCGGAAACCTCAAGATGGAGTCATACACCAGCGGCAAGGACTTCACGGCTCACCAGACCATCAAGGTGCCCATGAGCGGTTTTACCTTCACCGTGTCGTATGCCTTTGGCAATACCAAACGCCAGGCTCGCCAGCATGTGTCGAAAGTGACCAACGACTATATCGAGCAGCAGACGCAGGGCGAGATGATCAACAATCTCGGCAACGGTCAGCAATAAGATTATTTTGACATTCAACCATAATTTCGTACTTTTGTGCTCGGATTGATAGAAAAGGCCATCCCGATGGAGAAAAGAAGAATACAGGCAAAAGACCTCTGGCTCTTCGCGGCACAGGTGGGCGTGTGGGCGGCCATACTGCTCCTCTTCCCCCTGGTCATGCTGCTCGGCACCCGCAACTGGGAGTCTACCTCCACATCCATGCTCATGGTGTGGCAACTGCTCAGGGCGCCGCTGGCCGTCTATTTCGCCAACTTCTATCTCCTGGCGCCTTTTCTGTTCTTCCGGCGCAAGTATTGGCTCTTCGCTCTCTGCAACCTGGTGCTGATTCTGGGCCTGAACTACGGGTTCTTCTTTGGCTATTTCGCCATGAAGGAACAGATGCCGGAGATGACCGGCGAGGCATGGATTGGCTTCTTCTCGGGGGCTTTCATGTTTTTCCTGCTCAACGGCATCATGGCGGCCTTGGCTGTGGGCATCCGCCATTTCATACGGGTGCGGCGGCTCCGGCAGCAGCTCAAGGAGGAGAAGGCCAAAAACACGGAGGCTGAGCTGGCATGGCTCAAAAACCAGATTAATCCGCATTTCCTCTTCAATACGCTCAACAATATCTCAAGTCTCACGCAGATTGACCCCGATGCGGCACAGGATATGATAGCGCGGCTAAGCGACCTGCTGCGCTATGCCATGTATGAGACCAACAAGCCTATGGTGCCCATAGAGGGTGAGGTGGAGTTCATGCGCAACTATATCAGCCTCATGAAACTGCGCTGCAACGACCGTGCCGTGGTGACCGAGCACTTCAAGGTGGACAATCCGCATACACCGGTGGCACCGCTCCTCTTCATCTCGCTCATTGAGAATGCTTTCAAGCACGGACTGAGCAGCAGCAGGCCGTCGGCCATACACATCTCCCTGCGGCAGCAGGGTGGGGAAGTGGAGTTCTGCTGCGACAACACCAACTATCCCAAGAGCACCGCCGACCGCAGCGGGTCGGGCATCGGCCTGGAAAACACCCGCCGGCGCCTCGAACTGCTCTATCACCGGCGCTATGAGTGGCAACAGGAGGTGCGCGACAATATCTACCATGTGAAAATAATCATCCGCTTATGAATACCCCTCTTACCTGCATCATCGTCGACGACGAGCCCTTGGCCGTCCGGCTGCTCGAGTCTTTCGTCGGCAGAACGCCCGGCCTGCAGCTCGTAGCATCGTATACCGACTCGGTAGAGGCTGTGGAAGCCTTGCGAAGCCGTCCTGTCGACTTGCTGTTCCTCGACATTCAGATGCCTGATCTCAGCGGCATGGAACTGGCCCACATGCTCCCCGAACAGACCCGGGTCATCTTCACCACGGCCTTCAAGGAGTATGCTTTCGAGAGCTATGAGGTGAGCGCTCTCGACTTCCTGCTCAAGCCCATACGCTACAACAAGTTTCTCGCCGCCGTGGAGAAGGCGCGGCAATGGTTCGTCATGAAAGAGGGAGCCGCCCTGCAGGAACAAACAGTAAGAGAAGAGGCACAGGAGCCTTCCACGGTGTTCCTCAAGGTGGACGGTGCCTACCGCCAAGTGGCTTTGGATGATATCCTCTATGTGAGCGGCATGAAAGACTATGTCATGTTCTATGTCACCGACAGCCGCAAACCGCTCATCACACACCTCACCATGAAGACGGTCGAGGAAATGCTGCCGGCGGGGCAGTTCATGCGGGTGAACCGCTCCTATATCGTGGCACTTGGCCGTATCCGAAGCGTCGACCGCAACGACTGTATCTACATCGGCGATGAAATCATCCGCGTCACCGATGCCTATCGCGACCAGTTCGACAGTTTCCTTCAGTCCCGCTTTCCTAAAGGCAAGTAGCTGGCCGTATCAGGAATGTCGTGAGGATGTTGTAAGGCCTTACCTCACGAGATATTTCTTGCCGCCACGGATGTAGAGCCCTTTGGCGGGTGCGGCCTGCAGTCTTCGGCCCTGGAGGTCGTAGATTTCACCTTCTTGACTAACAGCCTGTTCATATTTTTGTATGCCATCCGTCACTCCCGGCAGATGAAAATCTTCATATTCGAAGATTACAGAGTCGTTCATCATGCAGTATAGCTCACAGTCATCCTTTATCTTTCTGCCTGACACAAAAAGGCCTCCTTCGCAACCAATGCCTTCCACCCAGACATAGTATGGATTGAATGCAGTGGCTGAGCCGGATGATGTCGGTGGAGCCTTGATTATATACATTGATTTGAGTGTGATCCGGCGAAGCTCTTGTCCATTAACCTGAATGGTATCGATATCTTCCACAGTAATTTTATGGCCTACACCGAGAACTGCACTTTTGCTAATGTAATAGATTTCTGGTTTCCCTCCCGGTAATTGTTTCTCAACCCAATACAGTTTATCCCCAACATTCAGTCCGAAATCATATAGGAGAAGTGGCTCGTCCTGTTCTGCGGCAATGCCGTAAACCATCTCTCCTTCTTGACGTATGGCCCCATAATATGAAAAAACAGGCTGGTCATAATTATTGGCATAGACCTTCTTCCATGTATTCCCGCCAATTAAAGTGTCTCCTTCTATATAATGCGTATATGAATATGTGCCAATAGTTGTCACCCATTTTTTCCCATCTTGCAACATTGGTAAGTAGGAATTATGAATGCCATCCGTCACTCCAGGAGCATAGAAATCGTCTTTCTCAAAAAGGCACTCGCCGTCCATATAGCAGGAGACAAACTCATAGCGCTTTCCGTCACTGACGGGGTTCCCGAAAGGCTGGTTGAGATTGGCTGTGCTTCCGATGCCCTCCACCCAGCACCAGTCGGCCCAGCTGAAATGGATGCGCTTGCGGTAATGCCCCTTCACGAAAACCGTGTCGGTCTTACTCACCTGGCAGTCTTCCGGACACCAGCCAGAGTGGAGTATATCATCCGTGAGACCGGTGGTTTCGTCCACTGAGAAGTCGTAAAGGATGATGGTGCTATGGCTGGCCATTTGGTACACCCTCCCTTCCTTCTCGTACATGTAACGCACTGACTGCTCCGCTCCACTTTCATAACAGTCGGTGGTGCAGACTCTGTAACAGGGCCTCCCGTCTATAATGGTGTCGCCGTCTATCCAGGTTTGGCTCTCGCATGTCATGAATTGGAAGTCTTGGGTGACATAGTGCAGCACATAGTTCCACACCTTCCCTTCCTGCAGCAGTGTCTCTGAGGCGACAGCTTTTTCAGCAGTTATGGAAATGAGGAGCAAGCTAAATATCAATTTTGTCAAGGTGCTCATTATTGAAGAATGGTTTATATGGTCGTTTGGTTGGTTTTGTCTTGT
>CACYUZ010000006.1:0-83433 GCA_902777645.1 uncultured Prevotellaceae bacterium
ACCGTTTTGGCTCGTTTGTGGTACTTCCAGGTATCAATCCGGGCATGTTACAGAAATTACAGTCGCAGACAAGTGGTGGCCTTATGTCATTGCTTGACATGTTCTCCGGTGGTGCATTTTCCAATGCGTCTATCTTTGCGTTGGGAATCATGCCATACATCTCTGCCTCAATCGTTATGCAGCTTCTTGCTGTCGCTGTGCCTTACTTCCAGAAGATGCAGCGCGAGGGTGAGAGTGGCAGAAAGAAGATTAATTGGTATACAAGAGTCCTGACTGTCTTCATCTTGATTTTCCAGGCTCCTTCTTACCTTTTCAATCTGAAGATGCAGGCCCAGGGCGCCCTTTCATCAGGTGTCAGCTGGACGGTCTTCATCATCTCTGCCACGGTAATCCTTTCAGCAGGTTCCATGTTCATCCTCTGGTTGGGTGAGCGCATAACCGATAAGGGCGTAGGAAACGGCATCTCGCTCATCATCATGATTGGTATCATAGCCCGTCTGCCGCAGGCTTTCTTCCAGGAAGTGAGCAGCAGGTTCACCGCCATTACAGGTGGTGGTCTGGTGATGTTCATCGTCGAGATTGTCATTCTCTACTTTGTTGTATGCGCATCAATACTTCTCGTGCAAGGTACCCGCAAGGTTCCTGTCCAGTATGCTAAGCGTTTAGTAGGCAACAAGCAATATGGTGGAGCCAGGCAATACATCCCCTTGAAGCTGTTTGCAGCCAACGTTATGCCTATCATCTTTGCTCAGGCATTGATGTTCATACCATTGGCCATCGTTCAGTATTCAACGGATAATGCCAGCCCCGTTCTTCAGAATCTGATGAACACTAAGAGTCTGCTCTATAATGTAGTGTATGTTATCCTTGTGATAGCCTTCACCTACTTCTATACAGCCATCACTCTTAATCCTACTCAGATGGCTGAGGACATGAAGCGCAACAACGGTTTTATCCCCGGCGTAAAGCCAGGTAAAGACACCGCAGAGTATATCGACACCGTGATGTCACGCATCACGTTGCCCGGCTCTCTTTTCATTGCCTTCATCGCCATTATGCCAGCTCTAGCAGGCAAGCTCAATGTGCAAGACTCCTTCAGCCAGTTCTTCGGCGGCACATCATTGCTGATTCTTGTTGGTGTGGTTATCGACACCCTCCAGCAGATACAGAGCCATCTGATGATGCGCCACTACGACGGATTGCTCAAAGCCGGCCACACACGCGCCGGCGGTGTCTCTGCCTATTAATCGGTCTCAATGAGTATTTACTTAAAGACCGAGGATGAGATAGAACTCATGCGGGCGGCCAACCTTCTGGTTGGCGCCACGCTCGCTGAGGTGGGACGCCACATCAAACCGGGCGTCACCACCGCCGAGCTCGACAAGGTGGCCGAGGAGTTCATCCGCGACCATGGGGCACAGCCCACTTTCAAGGGCTTCCCCAATCCTTACGGCTTGCCTTTCCCCGCCAGCATCTGCACATCGGTCAACGATGTGGTGGTGCATGGCATACCCGACGACAAGACCGTGCTCAAGGACGGTGACATCATCTCCGTCGACTGCGGCACGCTGCTCAACGGCTTCTGCGGCGACTCCTGCTACACGTTCTGTGTGGGCGAGGTGGCCCCTGAGGTGAAAGCGCTGCTCGATGTGACGCGCGAGTCGCTCTACCGCGGCATCGCGCAGGCTGTGGCCGGACACCGGCTCGGCGACATCGGCTCGGCAGTGCAGGACTACTGCGAGCAGCACAGCTACGGAGTGGTGCGCGAACTCACCGGCCACGGCATCGGCCATAAGATGCATGAGGAGCCTTCCGTGCCCAACTACGGGCGCCGCGGCAACGGCATCATGCTCAAGGCTGGCATGTGCATCGCCATTGAGCCGATGATCACCATGGGAGGACGTGAGATTTACCTCTCGCCCGACCGTTGGACCGTACGCACCCGCGACGGCAAGCCTGCTGCACATTTCGAGCACACCATCGCCGTAAGGAGAGGTGAGGCCGACATTCTATCATCATTCGAGGAAATTGAAACCAAAGCTTAGTACCAACTGATTCAATATGGCAAAACAATCCGCAATCGAACAAGACGGCACCATCGTCGAGGCTCTGTCCAATGCGATGTTCAGGGTGGAATTGGAGAATGGGTGTCCCATCACGGCGCACATCTCAGGTAAAATGCGTATGCATTACATCAAAATCCTGCCCGGCGACAAGGTAAAGGTGGAAATGAGCCCCTACGACCTGACAAAGGGCCGTATAGTGTTCAGATACAAATAATTCTCTATTATACAATCATGAAGACAAGAGCATCATTGAAGAAGCGTACTCCCGACTGCAAAATCGTACGTCGCAAGGGCCGTCTTTTCGTTATCAACAAGAAGAACCCCAAGTACAAGCTCCGTCAGGGCTAAGAGCTTCTTGGCACACAAGTGCCGCAACTTTTATTCAAACCAAATTATCAATTATTTTTCAAACAAATGGCAATTAGAATTGTTGGAGTAGATTTGCCCCAGAACAAGCGTGGCGAAATCGCATTGACCTACATCTACGGTATAGGTCGAAGTAGTTCAGCAAAGATATTGGAAAAGGCAGGTGTAGACCGTGCACTCAAAGTGAATGAGTGGACCGACGACCAGGCTGCCCGCATCCGCGAGATTATCGGTGCTGAGTACAAAGTGGAGGGTGACCTCCGTTCGGAAATTCAGATGAACATCAAGCGTCTCATGGATATTGGCTGCTACAGAGGCGTACGTCATCGTCACGGTCTTCCCGTACGTGGACAGAGCACAAAGAACAATGCCCGTACACGTAAAGGCAAGAAGAAGACTGTTGCTAACAAGAAGAAGGCCACTAAGTAATTAATCAAAATCATTTAAGTCATGGCAAAGAAAACAGTCACTTCGAAGAAGAGAAATGTAAAAGTTGATGCTCTTGGACAGTTGCACGTCCACAGCTCTTTCAACAATATTATCGTGACCCTGGCCAACAGCGAGGGACAGGTTATCTCCTGGTCGTCGGCTGGTAAGATGGGCTTCCGCGGTTCCAAGAAGAACACGCCGTATGCTGCACAGATGGCTGCTGAGGATTGTGCCAAGGTGGCTTACGACCTGGGCCTGCGCAAAGTGAAGGCTTATGTAAAGGGTCCCGGCAACGGACGTGAGTCGGCCATCCGTGCCACTCATGGCGCTGGTATCGAGGTTACCGAGATTATCGACGTCACACCGCTTCCCCACAACGGATGCCGTCCTCCGAAGCGTCGTCGTGTCTAATCATTTATTTTATTTTCGATTACTTTTTTTATTATGGCAAGATATATAGGACCGAAATCAAAAATCGCCCGCCGGTTCGGTGAACCGATCTTCGGCGAAGACAAAGTTTTGTCCAAGAGGAACTTCCCTCCTGGACAGCATGGCAACTCACGTCGCAGAAAGCAGTCTGAGTATGCTGTCATGCTGGCAGAGAAGCAAAAGGCTAAGTACACCTATGGAGTTTTGGAGCGTCAGTTCCGCAACATGTTCGAGAAAGCTGCCAAGGCAGAGGGTATCACCGGTGAGGTGCTCCTCCAGAATCTGGAGAGCCGCCTCGACAACGTGGTGTTCCGTCTGGGTATAGCTCCTACGCGTGCTGCTGCCCGCCAGCTCGTCGGCCACAAGCATATCGTGGTAGACGGACAGGTGGTTAACATTCCTTCTTACTCCGTGAAACCCGGCCAAGTGATCGGCGTACGTGAGAAATCCAAGTCGCTCGAGGTGATTGAGGCTGCTCTCGCTGGCTTCAACCACAGCAAGTATCCTTGGATTGAGTGGGACGAGAACACCAAGAGTGGCAAGTTCCTTCACAAGCCCGAACGTGCCGATATCCCCGAAAATATCAAGGAGCAGTTAATCGTTGAGTTGTACTCTAAATAAATCATTAAATTAATGGCGATATTAGCATTTCAAAAACCTGACAAAGTCGTCATGCTTGAGGCCAACGACAAGTTTGGTAAGTTCGAGTTCCGTCCTCTCGAGCCGGGATTCGGTGTTACCATCGGCAACTCGTTGCGCCGCATCCTCTATTCCTCGCTTGAGGGTTACGCCATCAACACCATCAAGATTGCTGGTGTGGAGCACGAGTTCTCCTCGGTCTCCGGTGTGAAGGAGGATGTCACCAACATGATCTTGAATTTGAAACAAGTAAGATTCAAGCAAGTAGTAGAAGAATTCGAGAGTGAGAAAGTCAGCATCACTGTTGAGAACACTACTGTGTTCCGCGCCGGTGATATTGGAAAATATCTTTCTGGATTTGAAGTGTTAAACCCTGATTTGGTGATTTGTCATTTAGATGTCAAAGCGTCGATGCAGATCGACATTTCTATCAACAAGGGCCGTGGCTACGTGCCCGCTGATGAGAACCGTGAGTTCTGCACCGATGTCAGCGTAATTCCAATCGATTCTA
Organism: uncultured Prevotellaceae bacterium; assembly: GCA_902777645.1. Lineage (GTDB taxonomy): Bacteria > Bacteroidota > Bacteroidia > Bacteroidales > Bacteroidaceae > Prevotella. The sequence continues at coordinate 4,441 of CACYUZ010000006.1, forward strand.
TCTACACCCCTATCCGTAACGTAAAATACACTGTCGAGCCCTATCGTGTCGAGCAGAAGACCGACTACGACAAACTCGTCATCGAGGTAACAACGGACGGTTCCATTCATCCCAAGGATGCGCTCAAAGAGGCTGCAAAAATCCTTATCTATCACTTCATGCTCTTCTCTGACGAGAAGATTACGCTTGAGACTCCCGAGGCCGATGTCAATCAGGAGTTTGATGAGGATGCTCTTCACATGCGCCAGCTGCTCAAGACTCGTCTGGTCGATATGAACCTGAGCGTGCGTGCTCTCAACTGCCTCAAGGCTGCCGATGTAGAGACACTCGGCGACCTGGTGCAGTACAACAAGACCGACCTGCTCAAGTTCCGCAACTTCGGTAAGAAGTCGCTTTCTGAGTTGGACGACCTGCTTGAGAGTCTGAAACTGTCGTTTGGAACTGATATCTCGAAGTACCAACTTAACAAAGAACCCTAAAATGAGACATAATAAGAAATTCAATCATCTCGGCCGTAAAGCTGATCATCGTAAGGCGATGCTTGCCAATATGGCCATCTCGCTGATAATGCACAAGCGCATTACCACGACCGTGCCTAAGGCTAAGGCTCTCCGCGTGTATGTGGAGCCCATCATCAACCGTGCCAAAGACGATACTACCCACTCCCGCCGTGTTGTGTTCAGCTACCTGCAGAACAAGTATGCCATCCAGGAGCTCTTCGGCCCCGTGGCCGAAAAGATTGCCAACCGTCCCGGTGGTTACACCCGTATCGTGAAGCTCGGTGCCCGTCAGGGTGATGCCGCTCCTGTATGCTTCATCGAACTGGTCGACTTCGACGAGAATATGGCCAAGACTCCGAAGGCTGCTGCCAAGAAGACCCGCCGTAGCCGCAAGTCGAACAAGGCCGAGGCTCCCGCTGCTGAGGCTGCTGAGGCTCCCGCCGCTGAGTAAGACTCCCTACTTCCCTCTCTTTTCCGAGAGATTCCCTGATAGAGGCTGCCTGGTCCTTCCAGGCGGCCTCTTTTGCGTATATAGGCGTATATAGGGTTTCCCCTATCTTTCTGTCGGGATTTTCCGTTGTCCGGGTAGTTCCTTTTTCTTAATTTTACACCCGAAAAGCGAACAATTCGAATTTTTTCGGGCCGCTTGGGTGTCGTTTGTCAGTATTTTTTGTTATTTTTGCGAAACATATAAACTATACAGTCATGAAGAATTGGATGATTTTTCCTTTTTGTGCCTTGCTGCTCCTGAGCGGATGCGGCTCCTATACAGGCATGGGTGCCTATACGGGCAGTTCTATCGGCTCCGTGCTCGGTTCCGCCATCGGCGGTATCACCGGCGGACGCCATGGCCATGATGTGGGCACTATAATCGGTATGGCCGGCGGTGCCATCGTGGGCGGCGCTATCGGTGCCAAGGCCGACCAGGACCGTCAGGAGGGCTATGAGCGTGCCCGTGAGAGGGTAGAGCAGCGACGCATGGAACAGCGCGACCGCTACGACAGCAATGCCGGCTACAACAACCGCAACAACAGCTACGACGGCGGTGCTTACAGCAATGAGGAGGCCTACGACGACCGGCTCTACGATTTCGACACCTCATCATCCTATGAGGCTGTATCAGAGTCGTCGGCCGATGCCGTACGTCTTGGACGTGTTCGCTTCGTAAACCGCGACAACGATGCCGTGCTGCGTTCCAATGAGGTGTCTAAACTGGTGTTCGAGGTGCGCAATGTCTCCAGCCACACCCTTTACAATGTGCAGCCTGTGGTCGAGGAAACGAGCGGCAACAAGCGTATCTGGGTCTCGCCCAGCGCCTTTATAGAGAACCTGGAGCCGGGCAGGGCCGTGCGCTACACCGCCATGGTGAGCACCGGCAAGCTCAAAAACGGCAACGCCTCCTTCCACGTCTATGTGCAGCACAACGGCCGTATAGTGGCCGACTCCAACGAGTTTACCCTCACCACGCAGAAGTAGCGGGAGGCGCTTTCCAGAGGCTCTGAGGGCCACGGAATGGCGCCTGTATAAAAATGAACCGGCAGCGATGATTCACATCTTCGCTGCCGGTTTCTATAGTATCACTTAGTATCTATAGTTCTAGCCTTATTCTTTCTTTACTTTTTTCACGACTTCCACCACCACATCTGCCACGCCTTGACGCAATATGTCAATCTCTTCGGCGGCTTTGCGCGACAGGTCTATCAGCAGCCGACGGTGGTGCGGACCGCGGTCGGTCACCTTCACCACTACGCTCTTCCCGTTCTTCGGATTGGTCACCTTCACCAAGGTGCCCAATGGCAGCGAGCGGTGGGCGCACGTCATGCTGTTCTTGTCGTAAGGAGTGCCGTCGCTCATCCGGCGCCCGTGCAGGGCGTTCGAATAGTACGAGGCCTTACCCTTGTATTGCTGGGCCGCCATAGGAGCGGTAGCGCCTATGGCGGCGGCCAGAAATAGTGTGCGGAGCAGTCGCATGCGTGTATGGATTATACGATGCCCTGGGCCATCATGGCGTGAGCCACCTTCATGAAGCCGGCGATGTTGGCGCCCTTCACGTAGTTGATGTAGCCGTTGGGTTCTGTTCCATACTTCACGCACTGGTCGTGTATGTTGCTCATGATGCCGTGCAGCTTCTCGTCTACCTCAGCACCGCTCCAGCCCAGACGCATCGAGTTCTGGGTCATCTCCAGACCGGAGGTGGCCACACCGCCGGCGTTCACAGCCTTACCGGGAGCGAAGAGCTGGCCGGCAGCCACAAACTTGTCTACAGCCTCGGCTGTGCAGCCCATGTTCGACACCTCGGCCACACACAGCGTCTTGTTGGCCAGCAGCATGTCGGCGTCTTTGCCGTTCAGCTCGTTCTGGGTAGCGCAGGGCAGAGCGATGTCTACCTTCACCTCCCAAGGCTTGCGGCCTGCATAGAAAGTGGAGCCGGGGAATTCGTCGGCATAGGGAGCGCACACATCGTTGCCGCTGGCGCGCAGCTCAAGCATATATTCTATCTTCTCGTCGTTCAGACCGGCCGGATCGTAGATATAGCCGTCGGGACCGGAGATGGTCACCACCTTGGCGCCCAGCTCGGTAGCCTTCTTGGCAGCACCCCAGGCCACATTGCCGAAACCGCTGATGGCCACGGTCTTGCCCTTGATGTCGATACCATGGGTCTTCAGCATCTGGTTCACAAAGTACAGAGCACCGAAACCGGTAGCTTCCGGACGGAGGATTGAGCCGCCCCATTCCATGCCCTTGCCGGTGAGCACACCCTGGAACTGGTGGGTAAGTTTCTTGTACATACCGAAGAGATAGCCAATCTCACGGCCGCCCACACCGATGTCGCCGGCAGGAACGTCCATGTCCGGACCAATCACCTTGTGGAGCTCCAGCATGAAGGCCTGGCAGAAACGCATAATCTCAGCGTCGCTCTTGCCGCGGGGAGCAAAGTCGGAACCACCCTTGCCGCCGCCCATAGGCAGTGTGGTGAGGGCGTTCTTGAAAGTCTGCTCGAAACCGAGGAATTTCAGGATGGAAAGGTTCACCGACGGGTGGAAGCGCAGACCGCCTTTGTACGGACCGATAGCGCTGTTGAACTGCACGCGGTAGCCCAGGTTCACCTGAACCTCGCCTTTGTCGTCTACCCAAGGCACACGGAAAGTAAGGATGCGCTCCGGTTCTACGATGCGCTCGATAATCTTTGCTTTCTCAAATTCAGGGTGCTGATTGTAGACTTCCTCAACCGAAAGAAGAACCTCTCTTACGGCCTGCAGGTACTCCAACTCGCCTGGGTGCTTTTTCTCCAGGTCTTGCATGATTTTCTCAACTTCCATAGTAAAATGTGTTTTTTAGATTAAAGATAACATAATGTCATTGTTGGTAGGCAAATGTAGGTATTTTTTGTGTTACTGCCAAATTATCTTACGTGAATTTGCAGCTAAGCCGTTACTTTTTGCTTAAATCTCACTTTTTTTACCTATTTTTGCAGTTGATACAACCCTCTATCCCGCGAAATATGGAAAATATACCTCAGGAATGGTCCCAGTTCTACCTCAAGGACGTGTCGTTTGTCAATCTCATGACGCACCGCATCTTCAATGTGCTTATCGTGGCCAACCCCTACGATGCCTTCATGCTCGAGGACGACGGAAGGGTCGACGAGAAGATTTTCGATGAGTATATGGAGCTCGGCTTGCGCTATCCGCCCACCTTCACCCAGGTGAGCACCATCGAGGATGCCAACCATGTGCTCAGCACCACCGATATCGACCTTGTGATCTGCATGCCCGGCAATGCCGACAACGATGCCTTTGCCGTGGCGCGCGATATAAAGGTGTCGTTTCCCCATCTGCCCTGTGTGGTGCTCACGCCTTTCTCCCATGGCATCACCCGCCGCATACAGGATGAGGATATGTCCATATTCGACTATGTGTTCTGCTGGCTCGGCGACACCAATCTCATCCTCTCCATCATCAAGCTGCTTGAAGACAAGATGAACATTGAGCACGACATCCAGGAGGCCGGCGTGCAGATGATACTGCTGGTGGAAGACAGCATACGCTTCTACTCTTCCGTACTGCCCAATCTCTACAGCTATATCCTTGTGCAGAGCAAGCGCTTCTCTACCGAGGCCCTCAACCCGCACACTGCGGCGCAGCGCAAGCGGGGGCGTCCCAAGGTGGTGCTCGCCCGCACCTACGAAGAGGCCATCAGCATCTATGAGAAGTATGCCGACAACACCATCGGCGTGATCAGCGACGTGCGTTTCCCCCGCGAGGGCAAGAAAGATCCGGAGGCCGGTTTCCGCCTGCTCCGCGAGATACGCAGCCGCGACGAGTATGTGCCCCTCATCATGCAGAGCAGCGAGGTGCAGAACCGCGCGCGTGCCCAGGCCGAGGGCTTCCATTATGTCGACAAGAATTCGAAGAAGATGAACATCGACCTGCGCAACCTGCTGGCCGAGCACATGGGATTCGGCGACTTCATCTTCCGCGACCCGGTCACCAAGCACGAGGTGATGCGTGTGCGAAGCCTCAAGGAGCTGCAGGACAATATCTTCAACATCCCCTACGACTCCATGCTTTATCATGTGTCGCGCAACCATGTGAGCCGCTGGCTCTGCGCCCGCGCCATCTTCCCCGTGTCGCAGTTCCTCCGCCACGTCACCTGGCACAAACTGAAGGATGTCGACGCCCACCGCCAGATTATCTTCGATGCCATCGTCAAATACCGCCGCATGAAGAACATCGGTGTCGTGGCCGTCTTCGACCGCGGCAAGTTCGACCAGTATGCCCACTTCGCCCGAATCGGCGACGGGTCGCTCGGCGGAAAGGGTAGGGGACTGGCCTTCCTCGACAATATCGTGAAGCGCCACCCGCAGTTCAACCAGTTTCCCAACGCCACCGTGTCCATACCGAAGACCGTGGTGCTCTGCACCGATATCTTCGACCGCTTCATGGACTCCAACAACCTCTACCAGATAGCTCTCAGCGATGCCCCCGACGAGGTCATCCTCGACCACTTCCTCAAGGCTCAGCTGCCCGACTCGCTCATCGCCGACTTCTTCACCTTCTTCGAGGCCACCAAGAGTCCTATCGCCGTGCGCTCCTCGTCGCTGCTCGAGGATGCCCACTACCAGCCCTTCGCCGGCATCTACTCCACCTATATGATACCCTATCTCGACGACAAGTACGAGATGCTCAGCATGCTGGCCTGTGCCATCAAGGGTGTCTACGCCTCTGTCTACTACCACGACAGCAAGGCCTACATGACCGCCACCTCCAATGTCATCGACCAGGAGAAGATGGCCGTCATCCTGCAGGAGGTGGTGGGGCGTTCCTACGGCACACGCTATTATCCCAGCTTCAGCGGCGTGCTGCGGTCGCTCAACTATTATCCCGTGGGCGACGAGAAGGCCGAGGACGGCATTGCCAGCCTGGCGCTCGGACTGGGCAAGTATATCGTCGACGGCGGACAGACGTTGCGCGTGAGTCCCTACCATCCCCACCAGGTGCTGCAGACCAGCGAGCTCGACACAGCCCTGCGCGAGACGCAGACCCGCTTCTATGCCCTCGATATGGAGCATGTGGGCAGCGATTTCAAGGTCGACGACGGTTTCAACATCCTCAACCTGCGTGTCAAAGAGGCCGACAAAGACCAATCCCTGCAGCACATCGCCTCCACCTATGACCCCTACGACCAGGTGATACGCGACGGCATCTATGAGGGTGGACGAAAGGTCATCACCTTTGCCGGTGTGCTCCAGCACGATGTCATCCCCATACCCGAAATCCTGCAGATGGCCATGCAGTACGGCGCCGAAGGTATGCGCCGCCCCGTGGAGATAGAGTTTGCCTGCAACATCAACAGCAACCGCACCTGCGACTTCTACCTGCTCCAGATAAGACCCATCGTCGACTCCAAGCAGATGCTCGAGACCAACCTCGAGGCCATACCCGACGAGAAGTGCCTGCTGCGCTCGCACATGTCGCTCGGCCATGGCATCAGCGAGGATGTAACCGACGTGGTCTACGTCAAGACACCCGAAAACTTCACCGCCGCCAACAATCCCGAGATAGCTCTCGAGGTAGAGCAGATAAACCGCCGCTTCCTCGACGAGCACCGCAACTATGTGCTCATCGGCCCCGGCCGGTGGGGCTCCAGCGACTATTGGCTCGGCGTGCCGGTCAAGTGGCCCCACATCAGCGCCTCGAGGGTCATCGTGGAGACCACGCTCAAGAACTACCGCGTTGACCCCAGCCAGGGCACCCACTTCTTCCAGAATCTCACCAGCTTCGGCGTGGGCTATTTCACCATCAACGATGTCACTTCTAACGGCATCTGCCGGCTCGATGTGCTCGATGCCATGCCGGCGGTCGAGGAAACGCAGTTCGTGCGGCATGTCCGATTCGACAAGCCGCTCCGCATCATGATGGACGGTAAAAAGCAGGAAGGGGTGGTTTTGCTCCCCGAATAGGGGGCAAAACACCCTTTTTCTTGATTTATATCAATAAATTGTAACTTTTACACTATTAATTTGAAAAATATTTGGAGGGAAAAGTTTAAAACCTTAACTTTGCATCGTGTTTTTCATAGTATTAGATTTAAGGTTAACAAAGGTTGGAGTACAGCGGTACTCCTTTTTTTTGTCCCTACCGCATCCTATACCTTATTTATAGATAGGTCATGCAGGTTATTTCAAGTTTTTTTGATTTTTAACGAAGGCGAAATGATATTTCGCTCAGGGAGCATAGTGTTCGGTCGATATGACTTGAATTACCGCTTCAGGGTCATTCTGCCGATATCGACTCGTAGTAGTGATAGTCGGAGAGCACTTTCCGCAGGAAGCTGGCGTCGCTGTGCTTGCCCATGTCCACTTGCAGCCATTCGGCCGTTTTCGTGGCCAGCCGCGACTGCAGGCGGTACTTCAGGTCCCAGTTGTCCACCCAGAAGCTGCGCTGTATCAGGTCGGCTTGTCCCGGTGTGAGCCGTGCGGCTTCTTTGTATTGCGGGTGGTAGTTCTTGCTCGCGAATTCATAGTCCCTCAGGTCGAAGTAGAGCTCGCCATACTGGTGCTTCTTCACCACGGTGGTGCCTGCGGCCAGGTCGCCCAGCCGCTGGCTGTTCTTGGTGAAGATGATGAACACCAGACCTATGATAAAGTAGAAAAAGTCTATCAGCAGGAGGAGCCACCGCGTCAGGCTGTCGCTCACCGAGGGCTCCGTACCGTCCAGCCGTATCACCTGTATGCTGAGCAGCCGTTTGCCCAGTGTCTGTCCGTGGTTGAACACCTCCATGAGCAGTGGATACGACGACAGTGCTATCTCCAGGACGAAGGCCAGTATGAGAGTGGCTTCGTCGCTGTGTGTCGCTGCGTTGACGGCCAGTAGCAGGGGCCATAACACCAGTTGGGAGGCGAAGAGCACCATCAGGTCAATTCCCCATGCCAGTGAGCGCTGCAGCACGCTGGCTGCGGTCTGCTCCAGGCGCACGTGTTGTCCGGTTATGATGCTGGTCTGTCCCATTTTCTACGTTTTATTTTGCAAAAGTAAAATTTAATCTTTATTTTTGCAAATCGTAAGAGCAAAAGTTTGACTTTTCAGCCCGCCTTTTCCCGCCACGGCCATGCCTAAGGCCACTTGGCAGGAACCGTTGGGCCGGCATAACTTGATAGATAGTGACAGAAGCATCGTTCATCAGACAGAATGTAGACAAGTGGCGCAATCTGGAACTCATGGTCGATGACATGGTTTCGGCCTCGCCCGATGAAATCAGCGAGGGATATGCCGAGGTCATGTCCGACCTCTCGTTTGCCCAGACCCACTTCGCCGGCTCGCGCATAGAGGGCTACCTCAACCAGCTGGCGCTTGCCCTGCACCACAATGTCTACCGCCAGCATCCCGGACGCTGGCGCCATGTGCTGCGCTTCTGGACCCACGAAATACCCCTTGCCGTCTACGACAGTCGGAAGTGTCTGCTCGCCTCGCTGGCCGTTTTCCTGCTGGCCTGGTTCATCGGCGTGATTTCCGCTTTGGGCGACGAGTCCTTCACCGAGCTCATCATGGGCGAGGGTTATATGGATATGACGCGGCGCAACATCGAGGCCGGCATTCCCATGGGCGTCTATGGCACCCAGCCGTCGTCGACCATGTTTTGTGCCATCACGCTCAACAATGTGCGGGTGGCGTTTCTCTGCTTTGTCTTAGGTGTCTTCACAAGTATCTTCCCCGGTGTGTCCCTTATGTTCAACGGCATCATGATAGGTGCCTTCCAGACCTTCTTCTACCAGCAGCACCTGTTGGGCGATTGTCTGTACGCCACTATGCTGCACGGCACCCTCGAGCTCTCCGCCATCGTCATCGCCGGCGGGGCCGGTATCCAGTTGGGCAACGGCTGGCTTTTCCCCGGCACCTACAGCCGGCCGCGTTCGTTTCTCATGGCGGCCCGCCGCGCCGTCAGGGTGTTGGTGTCTACCGTGCCCGTCTTTGTGGTGGCGGCCTTCATAGAGAGTTTCCTCACCCGATACACCCTCATCGGTAACGGCTTCCGGCTGCTCATCATCGGCAGCTCGGCCGCTTTCCTCGTGTTCTATTATATACTCCTGCCCATCAAGCGCCACCGCGATGCCCGTCCAGCCTGACATAGAGATTTTCGAGAAGCGGTCCATCAACCAAAGCATTGAGGCTGCCTTCGATTTCCTGCGCCAGAACCGCAAGGTATGGTTCAGGGGCACCTTGATTTATCTGCTGCCCTATGCCATGGTCATCGCCCTGCTGTGGTTGCCCAATGCCAGGGCAGAGTCGATAGACACCACTTTCTCCATGGTGTTCGATGCCTTTGGCCAAAGCCGGTCGTTGGCCTTCCTGCTGCCGGGTTTCTTCCTGTCGGCCCTCTTCACGGTGGGTCTGCTGCGGCGCGGCAGAGAGGAGAGCCTCTCCGGCCTCACATGGCGCCAGCTGGCCCTGTTGTGGCTGCCCTCCTTCGTCAGGACGCTCCGGTCGGCCGTTTTCCTCCTTTTGGCCGTGTGGGTCGTGGTGCTCGTCCCCTTCCCCCTCCAGACGTTTCTCTATGTGGTGCTCATTCCCCTGTGGTTTGTGCTCCCCTCCCATACCCTTGCCGACAACAATCTGCTCAGTGCCGTCAGACTTTCGGTGAAGCATGGCTTCCGTTCTTGGTTCGGACTGCTTATCATGCTCTTCTTCATGGCGTTTGTCAGTTTCATGCTGTCGTTCGCCGTCCAGCTGCCGGTGGCGCTGTTCTTCTCCCTCTCCGGTCTGGTGGCCCGTATGAGCGAGGCCTTCGTCCAGGAGTATCTCGATGTGGTGCGCTACGTCATCCTTGCACTCGTTTCCTACACCGTCTTCGTGGGGGCGTCGTTCGTCACACTCGGCCTCTGCTATCTCTACGGAAGTGCCGTGGCCGACTATGAAGACGAGAACCTCGACGGTGAGATAGACCGTTTCGAAAACCTTTAACCGCCAGGACCATGCAGCAACTCCTCTGTCAGATTATGATGAACGACACCCTGCGAAAGGCATTCCGCAAGGAGTATGTCTATGAGCGCGGACTGGGCATGGCCGAGAAACAGGCCGTGGAAGAGACGGAGGATGGTGGTGGGACGGCACTCACCGTCTTCGAGAAATTCTTCCAGGCCATGGCCGATTTTTTTGAGAATCTGATAGAGACCATTGTCAAGATACCGGTCTTTGTGTGGATACTGCTGGGTGTCGTGCTCCTGGCCGTGCTCTTCGTGTGGATGTACCGCAGTGGCCTCTTCGGATCCTATAGCCGGCTCCGGAACCAGTCGCTCACCGAGGCCGACAATATCTACGAGATTGATTTCCAGCCCGAGCTGGAGCAGGCTCTTGCCCGCGCCGACTATGCCGAGGCGCTGCGGCTGCGCTATCTGCGCACCCTGCGCACCCTGGCCGACGGCGGCCATGTGGTGTGGCGCATCTACAAGACCCCTACACAATATGCCGCAGAGGCCGCCAGCCGGCCCTTCAGCGAGATGACGCGCCACTTCCTGTGGGTGCGCTACGGCCGCTATGACGCCGATGAGGCCCTCTACCGCCGGGTCGACACCCTGGCGCAGGAGGTGGAACGGGAGAAAGGAGGTGCGGCATGAAACGCAATCTCCTGGTGCTGGGCATCGCCCTGGCAGTTTTCCTTGCCGTCTATTATGTCAAGCATGCTTACCGCATTTTCCGGTGGGACGACAAGCAGACCTATTTCAACCACCTCAGCGACGAACCCCTGGGCATGTACCTGTTCGACAGTATTGCCAGTCAGACAGCCACGCACAGCTACCGCTATATGGACGTGCCGTTCGAGCGGATAGAGAAGATGAAGCAGCCTCTGTCGTTGCTCATTGTGACGGATTACATGACCATCAACGACTCCCTGCTCGCCGTTCGGCTGTTCGATTTCGTAAAGAAGGGCAACCATGTGATGATGGTCACGGAGAATCTGCGGAGCTGGGAGTACCCTCTGAAAAAGATGCTGAAGGCGGAAACGGCTACCGAGAAAGACCTGATTGCCGACAGTCTGAAGTTGGCCTTTAAGCGGGGCGACACCCGGCTTGTCAGTCCGGTGAAAGACGCTCCGTTGCCGCAGTCGTTGTCGCAGTATCGGGTGAACCCCTGGCTGGTGAATGGCTTTGTCCAATTGTATTCGCATGAATGGGAGCAGCTGCTTGCGGCTCCTTTCAACCTGCTGGAGTATACCGACGACGGTACCGTTGAAAAAACTGAAACAAATGTCGTGGCGGCGGTGCGCCGGATGGGAAAGGGGCAGCTCTGTCTGGTGACCACCCCGTATCTCTTCACCAACTATGCCGCGCTCCACCCCCAGCTGTGCCGGTATCAGCACCAGCTGCTCTCCCAACTCGACGACCGGCCCATCGTGCGCTTGGAACGTTTGTATCTCGAGACTGATTACAGTGGCGAAGGCCTCGGTGAGTCGCCCTTGAGATACCTTCTCGATAATGAGCCCCTGCGCTGGGCGCTCTACACCGCCCTGGCCGCCCTGCTGCTCTTCATGGTGTTCACGGCGCGCCGCCGGCAGCGCGTCATCCCCTACAAGGCGCCGGCGGCCAACCACAACCTCGAGTTCGTGCGCTTCATGGGCAGCATCTACTGCCAGCAGCACGACGGCAACGACCTGCTGCGCAAGAAGTACACCTACTTCTGCGAAGAGCTGCGCCGCTGCCAGCTCATCGACCTGACCGACCGCAACCGTTCCGACGAGGTGATAGCCCTGCTCGCACGCACCGCCGATGTGCCGGTAGGTGAGGTGCGGAGGGTGCTCACCCGCATCTGGGTGTATGTCGACGGCGACGACACTCCCGACAACAAGACGCTCTGCGGCTGTGTCGACGACATGAACTATCTGCTCACCCGCTGCCGGCAGACAGGCCGGTGAGCCTCCGATAACAAAAGAAAACAAACGTAAAAACCTTCACGATATGGAAGAGAATACCCAATTGAGAATGGACCTCACCGCCTTCTCCGAGAAGATTGTCCAGCTCAGAGAGTCTATCAACAAGGTGATAGTGGGGCAGGACGGCGCTGTCGACATGCTCCTCACCGCCATCCTGGCCGACGGCCATGTGCTGCTCGAGGGTGTGCCCGGTGTGGCCAAGACCCTGCTGGCCCGCCTCCTCTCGCGGCTCATCGACGCCCGCTTCAGCCGCCTGCAGTTCACCCCCGACCTCATGCCGAGCGATGTGCTCGGCACCACGGTGTTCAACATGAAGACGTCGGAGTTCGACTTCCACGCCGGCCCGGTCTTCTCCGACCTCGTGCTCGTCGACGAGATAAACCGCGCTCCGGCCAAGACACAGGCCGCCCTCTTCGAGGTGATGGAGGAGCGCCAGGCCACCATCGACGGCATCACCCATTCCATGGGTTCCCTCTTCACGGTCATCGCCACGCAGAACCCCGTGGAGCAGGAAGGCACCTACAAGTTGCCCGAGGCGCAGATAGACCGTTTCATGATGAAGATAGTGATAGGCTATCCCTCGCTCGACGATGAGGTGCTCATCCTGCAGCGCCATCAGCAAAACGCAGCCCTTGTCAGGCTCGATGATGTGAAGCCGGTGCTCAGCAAGGAGAATCTGCTCCACTTCCGCGACATGATGTCGCAGGTGCTGGTCGAGGAGAGCCTGCTCCGCTACATGATACAGCTCGTACAGCTCACCCGCACCCACAAGGCGGTCTACCTGGGCGCCTCGCCCCGCGCCGCCGTGGCACTGCTCAGGGCATCCAAGGCCTTTGCCATGCTGCAGGGCCGCGACTTTGTAACCCCCGACGATGTGAAGGCGGTGGCACCGGCTGTGCTGCAGCACCGCCTCTTCCTCACCGCCGAGGCCGAGATGGAGGGGCTGGGCTCCGCACGTGTGGTGAGCGACCTCCTCAAGACAGTCGAGGTGCCCAAGTAGGCCGCCCCGGTGTAGTTCCTTCCCAAATACCGCCGCGCTATGTATCTCACCTACCGGTTCTATCTCTGTGCTCTCCTGGTCGTCATTTTGCTGGGCATGGGCCAGTTTTTCCCCATCCTCTTCAGGGTGGGGCAGGGGGCCATGCTGCTGCTCGTGCTGGCTGCGGTGGCCGAGGGGGTGGCGCTCTACACACGGGGCCATGTGGTGGCCCGCCGCGAGTGCGCCGACCAGTTCTCCAACGGCGACGACAATACCGTGGTGCTGCATGTGCGCAATGCGTCGCCCTTCGGTGTGCGACTCACCCTCATCGATGAGATTCCCTTCGTATTTCAGAAGCGCGACCTGCGCCTCCGGGCCAAGGTGGGCGCAGGGGAGAGCTGCGAGTGTCCCTACACGCTGCGGCCCGTGGAGCGCGGCGACTATGCCTTCGGTCGCATCCGTGTGTTTGCCTCCACCGCAGTGGGGCTCCTGAGCCGCCGCTACACCAGTGGCGAACCGTTCAGCGTCAAGGTCTACCCGTCGTTTCTCATGCTCAAGAAGTATCAGTTGCTTTCGGCCCATCATCTCACAGAGATAGGCATGAAGCGCATACGCCGGGTGGGCAACAACACCGAGTTTGAACACATCAAGGACTATGTCAAGGGTGATGACTACCGCACCATCAACTGGAAGGCGTCGGCCCGCCGCCACCATCTCATGGTCAACGTCTACCAGGAGGAGCGCTCCCAGCAGGTGTACAGCGCCATCGACAAGGGACGAACCATGCAGCAGGTGTTCCGCGGCATGACCCTCCTCGACTATGCCATCAACGCCAGCCTCATGATATCCTATGTGGCCGTGGGCAAGCAGGACAACGTGGGGCTCATCTCCTTTGCCGAACAGTTCGACACCTTCCTGCCGGCCTCCAGGCAGCCGGTGCAGATGCGTACCATCATGGACAGCCTCTACAACCAGCAGACCACCTTCGGCGAGACCGACTATTCGGTGGTGTGCCACCGCATGGGGCAGCTGCTCAGCCGCCGGAGCTTCATCATGCTCTACACCAACTTCACCGGCATCGATGCTCTCAAGCGGCAGATGCCCTATCTGCGCGAACTCAACCGCCGGCACCGCCTGCTCGTCATCTTCTTCGAGGATGCCGAACTGGCCGACTATGCCGCCACGCCTTCTTCCACCACGCTCGAGTATTACCAGCATGTGGTGGCCGAGAAGTATCTCTATGAGAAAAGGCTCATCACCGCCAAACTCGCCCAACAGGGCATCCACTCGCTCCTCACCACCCCCGAGAAACTTACTGTCGATGCGGTGAACAAATATTTGGAAATGAAAGCAAGAGGCCTTCTTTCCTAACAAATTCGTTACTTTTCATTGATTTAAATCAAGAATCGTAAGAAAAATCTGATTTTCTTTGAAAAATATTTGCACGGTATTGATTTATCCGTTATATTTGCAATGTGTTTTTCATAGTATTAGATTTAAGGTTAACAAAGGTTGGAGTACGGCGGTACTCCTTTTTTTTGTCTATGTGGAATGAAAAATTAAAAAAAATTAAGTAAAATTTTGTATACTCTGATTTTTTCCTTATATTTGCATTGCATTTGCAATAATTAGTTTTGTTTTCAGTATTTATTTATTCAAATAGTAATTAAATCTTTCAAGGTATGAAAAAGTATTTAGCAGAAATGATTGGAACGTTTGTGCTCACTTTCCTGGGTTGCGGCACAGCGGTAGCACTTAGTTGCGGCACCGACACAGCGTCGGTGGTGGGCACGGCAGTGGCCTTCGGTCTCTCTGTAGTGGCCATGGCCTATACCATTGGCGGTATTTCAGGTTGCCACATCAATCCGGCCATCAGCCTGGGCGTGTTCCTCAGCGGCCGCATGAGCGGCAAAGACTGCGGCATGTACATGCTGTTCCAGGTAATCGGTGCCATCCTGGCTTCGCTGGTGCTTTATTGCGTCACCATCACGGTGGCCGGCGATCCATTGTCGTCGTCTACCCTCACCGGCGCCAATGCCTGCAACTTTGGAGTGACCAACGGTCTTATTGTTGAGATTGTGCTCACCACCCTCTTCGTGCTCGTGGTGCTGGGCACCACCGATGCCAAGAAAGGTGCCGGCAACTTCGCAGGTCTGGCCATCGGTCTGTCGCTCATCCTCATCCACCTGGTGGGCATCCGCTTCACCGGCACATCGGTCAACCCCGCACGTTCCATCGGTCCTGCCCTCTTCCAGGGTGGCCAGGCACTCTCCGACCTCTGGGTCTTCATCGTAGGTCCGTTGGTGGGTGGCGCTCTTGCCTCTCTCATCTGGAAGGTGATAGGTTCCGACGACAAGAAATAGGCGGCCGAATAGGCAGCTGCTGTAATGGCTGAGGGACGGTGTCGAGCTGTGTGCAGACACCGCCCCTCAGTGGCGTTTTGTCACTTCTGTTTGTCAAAAAGCAGCAGTCTGTAAGTGGTGGCCGCCCGTTTCGCTTTTTGCTGACCGCCACAACGCCAAAAATGAATGTAAAACTTTGTGTTTTACAAAAATATTGGGTAATTTTGCAGCAGTAAAAGGATTCTATTTCTAATATCAATAAACTATGGTAGATTACAAGACTTTGGGCCTTGTGAACACCAAAGAGATGTTCGCACGTGCCATCAATGGCGGTTACGCCATCCCCGCATTCAACTTCAACAATATGGAGCAGCTCCAGGCCATCATCAAGGCCAGCAGCGACCTCAAGAGCCCGGTTATCCTCCAGGTGTCGAAAGGTGCCCGCAACTATGCCAACCAGACCCTTCTGCAGTATATGGCACAGGGTGCTGTGGAGTATGCCAAGGAGCTTGGCTGCAAGCATCCTGAGATAGCTCTCCACCTGGACCATGGCGACAGCTTCGAGACCTGCAAGAGCTGTGTCGACTTCGGTTTCTCTTCTGTCATGATCGACGGTTCCGCACTGCCCTACGAGGAGAACATCGCCCTCACCAAGAAGGTGGTGGAGTATGCACATCAGTTCGACGTCACCGTAGAGGGTGAGCTCGGCGTACTCGCCGGTGTTGAGGACGAGGTGGTGGCCGCTGAGTCGCACTACACCAAGCCTGAGGAGGTGATCGACTTCGTGAGCCGCACCGGTGTCGACTCTCTCGCCATCTCCATCGGTACCTCGCACGGTGCCTACAAGTTCACTCCTGAGCAGTGCACACGCGACCCGAAGACCGGCAAGCTCGTGCCTCCTCCCCTTGCATTCGACGTGCTCGACGCCATCATGGTCAAGCTGCCCGGCTTCCCCATCGTGCTCCACGGCTCATCGAGCGTGCCCCAGGAGTATGTCGACATCATCAACGAGTATGGTGGCAAACTGCCCGACGCCGTTGGTATTCCCGAGGAGCAGCTCCGCAAGGCTTCGAAGAGCGCTGTGTGCAAGATCAACATCGACTCCGACTCACGTCTGGCCTTCACCGCTGCTGTGCGCAAGGTGCTGCACGACAAACCCGGTGAGTTCGACCCGCGCAAGTACTGTGGTCCCGCACGCGACGAGATGGAGAAGATGTACAAGCACAAGATTGTGGATGTGCTCGGCTCCGACAACAAGCTCGCTCAGCTCGACTAATCCGCAGAAGGCAGGAGCTCAAGGGCTCCGCCTTGCACCATAAAAATCAGCCGATTTCAAAGATTTACTTGAAATCGGCTGATTTTTTATGTCTTTTCGGTGCGGAGCGCCTTGGGGAGGATAGGCTCTTATTCCATCTCCTTGAAGGCACCGGGCAGATGGTCGATGATGTCGCTGGCTATGAGGCTCTCGCGCCCCTTCTGCTCGGCGGCCAGGTCGCCGGCGCGCCCGTGCAGGTACATGCCCAGCAGACACGACTCCATCGCATTGTAGCCGCGGGCCAGCAGGCCTGTTACTATGCCGGTGAGTACGTCGCCGCTTCCTGCGGTGGCCATGCCCGAATTGCCCGTGCAGTTGAATATCACCTTGCCGCTGGGCAGGCAGAGGGCGGAGTAGTGGCCTTTCAGAATGACGTACGACTGCAGTTTCTGGGCCAGTTCCATGGCTTTGGCCAGCCGGTCGGAGTCGTCGTGGCTCCGTCCGCCGCACAGACGGTCCAATTCACCGGGATGCGGTGTAAGGATCATGTTCTTGGGCAGCTGCTGCATCCAGGTGCCGTGGTTGGCCAGTATGTTGAGGGCGTCGGCATCAAGCACCACAGGCACCGAGGCGCGGCGTATCTGCGCTATCATGGCTATGGCGGTGTCTTCGCTCTGTCCCAGGCCGGGACCTATGCCGATGGAGTCGTAGTGGTTGCCCGTCACCACGTCGGAGTAGTGGAACTCGTCGTGGTCTATCTCCACGATGGCCTCGGGCACGGCCATCTGCATGATGGCATAGTTGCGCTGCGGGGTCTGCACCGTCACCTTGCCCACGCCCGAGCGCAGGCAGGCTCTTGTGGCGAGGATGGCGGCGCCAGCCATGCCGTAGCTGCCGGCTATGATGAGTGCATGGCCCATCGTGCCCTTGTTGGCGAAGTCGGAGCGCGGGCGGAGCAGCTTCTTCAGGTCTTCCTTCTCCACCACGCGGTAGTCGGCGTCGGCTTTCTGCATATAGGTCTTGGAGAGACCAATGTCGAGAATGCGCAACTTGCCCAGGTAGGGCTGGTTGTCGGCCATGAAGAAGGCCAGTTTTTTCTGTTGGAAAGTATAGGTCACGTTGGCTTTCACAATGTTGGCGCGTATGTTGCCCTCATTGCTGTCGGGCATCAGACCCGACGGAATGTCGATGCTCACTACCTGGGCGCCCGACTGGTTGATGTACTGTACCAGCGAGGCGAAACCGCCGGTGAGAGGACGGTCCAGGCCGATACCGAAGAGACCGTCCACAATCAGAGTGTTGCTGTCGAGGATAGGAGGGTCGAAGTTCTTCTTCACCTCCACATACTGTTTCAGGTAGCCGCAGTCCACGGCGCGGTGGGCGTTCTTGTCGCAGTCTTCCGAGAGTCGTCCCTCCACATTGAAGAGATAGGCGCTCACGGCGTAGCTCTTGGCGGCAAGGATGCGGGCCACGGCGAGTGCGTCGCCGCCGTTGTTGCCCGGTCCGGCAAACACTACGATAGGTGTATCGGTACTCCATTCTTCGGCGATGGCCAGTGCCACGGCTTTGGCGGCACGCTCCATCAGGTCGATTGACTTAACTGGCTCGTTGGCAATAGTATACTGGTCGAGCTCTTTTATCTGGGTCTGTGTAAATATCTTCATACGTGCAAAATTACGAATAAACGAGAACAGAGCAAAATAAAAACGTGAGTTTTTATTTTCTCTGTCGAGTGCGAGTAATTTCGGCGCCAGCCAAAATTAAAGAATAAACGAGAACAGAGCAAAATAAAAACGAAGGTTTTTATTTTCTCTGTCGAGTGCAAGTAATTTCGGTGAAGCCAAAAGTAAAGAATAAACGAGAACAGAGCAAAATAAAAACGGATGTTTTTATTTTCTCTGTCGAGTGCAAGTAATTTCGGTGAAGCCAAAAATAAAGAATAAACGAGTGAAAAGAAAAATCTTTTTGCTTTTCCCTCGTTTTTTCGTAAATTTGGCTGTCGCCGAATTTACTCGGCACTCGTCATAAAAAATGAATGAATTCATTTTGTTCTGCCCTCGTTTTTTCGTAAATTTGTGGCAAAATAACACAATGCTGCTATGAACACGATAAAAGTAATCGACAAGACTTTCAAACTGTCCATTCCCGAAGAGGAAATCCTGAAGCGCGTAGACGCTGTGGCTCAGCGCATCAACCATGATATGGCCGACAAGAACCCGCTCTTCCTGGCCGTTCTCAACGGCTCCTTCATCTTTGCGGCCGACTTGATGCGCCGTATCACCATCCCCTGCGAAATCTCGTTCGTCAAACTGGCTTCCTACCAGGGCACCACATCCACCGGCAAGGTGAAAGAGGTAATAGGCATCAACGAGGACCTGCACGACCGCCACGTCATCATCGTGGAGGATATCGTGGAGACGGGATATACCGTGAAACGCATGGTGGAGACACTTGGCACCCGCCATCCTGCCTCCATTCAGGTGTGCACGCTGCTGCAGAAACCTGAGTGCCTGAAGGTGGACCTGAAGGTGGACTATGTGGCCCTCGAGATACCCAACGACTTCATTCTGGGCTACGGTCTCGACTACAACCAGCAGGGCCGCGGACTGCGCGACATCTATACCATCGTGGAATAGTATAACCTTTTTTTAAAGTACGTATTATAAAATCCTCATAGCTATGAGAAATATTGTGATTTTCGGTGCCCCGGGCTCCGGCAAGGGCACACAGAGCGACCTGCTCATCAAAAAGTATGGCTTCAACCATATATCCACCGGCGATGTGCTCCGCGGCGAAATGGCCAAAGGCACCGAACTGGGCCAGACAGCCCGTTCCTTTATCGACAAGGGACAGCTCATACCCGACTCGCTCATGATCGACATCCTGGCCAGTGTCTACGATGCCCTCGGAACCGATCATAAAGGTGTCATCTTCGACGGATTCCCCCGCACCATCCCGCAGGCGGAGGCGCTGAAGGCGATGTTGGCGCAGCGCGGACACAGCGTGGCGGCCATGATAGAACTTGATGTACCGGAGGATGAGCTCATGACGCGACTCATCAAGCGCGGGCAGGAGAGCGGACGCAGCGACGACAACGCCGAGACCATCAAGAAGCGACTCGATGTGTACCACAGTCAGACGGCACCTCTCATTGAGTGGTACGAAGGCGAGGGACTGCGCCACCACATCGACGGCTTGGGCAGTCTGGAGCGCATCTTCAGTGATATCTGCGCCGTGGTGGACCAACTCTAAACCCATACCCTCAGCTGATGGAAAGCAATTTTATCGACTATGTGAAAATCTACTGCCGCTCGGGAAAGGGCGGCAGGGGCTCCATGCACCTGAAGCATGTGAAATACAATCCCAACGGCGGTCCCGACGGCGGCGACGGCGGCGACGGTGGAAGCATCTACCTGCGCGGCAACCACAACTTCTGGACGCTGCTGCACCTGAAGTATCAGCGCCATGTGTTCGCTGAGCATGGCGGCAACGGCGGAAAGGACAAGTGCCACGGCACAAAGGGCAAGGACCAGTATATCGATGTGCCCTGTGGCACCGTGGTCTACAATGCCGAGACGGGAAAGTTTGTGTGCGATGTGTCGCGCGACGGACAGACCGTGCTCCTGCTCAAGGGCGGACGCGGTGGACTGGGCAACTTCCAGTTCCGCTCGGCCACCAACCAGGCGCCGCGCTTCGCACAGCCGGGCGAGCCGATGCAGGAGATGACCGTCATCCTCGAACTGAAACTACTGGCCGACGTGGGACTGGTGGGCTTCCCCAATGCGGGTAAGTCGACCCTCCTCTCCACCCTGTCGAGTGCCAAGCCCAAGATAGCCAACTATCCCTTCACCACCCTCGAACCCTCGCTGGGCATCGTGGAGTACCGCGACCGGCAGTCGTTCGTCATGGCCGACATTCCGGGCATCATCGAAGGCGCTTCCGAGGGCAAGGGCCTGGGCCTGCGCTTCCTGCGCCATATAGAGCGCAACTCGCTCCTCCTCTTCATGGTGCCGGGCGACACCGACGACATAAAGCATGAGTATGAGGTGCTGCTCAACGAACTGAGGCAGTTCAACCCCGAGATGCTCGATAAGCACCGCGTGCTGGCCGTCACCAAGAGCGACCTGCTCGACGAGGAGCTCATCGACATGCTGCGCGACACACTACCCGACGATGTGCCCACCGTCTTCATTTCTTCCGCCACCGGCTACGGCCTCGACACGCTGAAGGACCTGCTGTGGGCCGAACTGAACAGTGAGAGCAACAAACTGCAGGCCGTGATGGCGGAGGAAACCCTCGTGCACCGCGACAAGGACCTCTCACGCATGGCCATGGAGATGATAGCCGAGGGCGAGGATGACGTGGAATTCATCGACGACGCCGAGGTGGAAGACCTCGACGACTTCGACTACGAATACGAGGAGGACGACAAATGACGGTGTCGCCCCAACTGCATTATTACCATCTAGGCGACGGTGTGACCGCCTTCAGCACCAAACGGCAGGGAGGCGTGAGCCAGGGAAACTACGCAAGTTTCAACATCAACTACTATTGCGGCGACCGCCAGGAGGATATCGAGACCAACAGGGCTGCGCTGTGCCAGCTGCTCGGCATTGACCAGTGGCATTTGGTGTATCCGCATCAGACGCATGATGACGTGGTGAAGGCCATCGACGGCCAGTGGATGGAATCCCTCAGCCCTGCAGAGAAAATGGAGAGCCTTGAAGGTGTCGACGCCGTGATGACCGACCTCAGCGGAGTGTGCATCGGCGTCTCCACGGCCGACTGTATCCCCATCTTGCTCTACGATGCCGCACATCATGCCTGCTGTGCCGTGCATGCGGGATGGAGGGGCACGGTGAAGCGCATCGCACAGAAAGCCGTGCAGGCCATGGCAGGTACATACGGCTCCGTGCCGCAGCAGCTGCAGGCTGTCATCGGCCCTGGCATATCACTTGAAAGCTTTGAGGTGGGCGATGAGGTGTATGAGCAGTTTGAGGCCGCCGCTTTTCCCATGGAGCAGATAGCGAGAAAATACAAGAAGTGGCACATCGACCTTTGGGAGGCCAACAAACTGCTGCTTCTTGGGGCTGGGGTGCCTGAAAGCCACATCGCCATCGATGGCACCTGCACCTATAAAAACACCGATGAATTTTTTTCCGCGCGCCGCTTGGGCATCGATTCAGGAAGAATATTCACCGGCGTGATGATTTTAAAGTAATCGGAGTAATCAGAGTCTTCTGATTACTCCGATTACTCCTATTATTCCGATTACTCTGTTTATTCCGATTACTCAGAGTATTCCGATATTTCCCGGGCGGTGCTAACCCTTCTTATGCCTGTTGGCACGCTGAGTGCGGTATTTCGCTTTCTGCCGGGCACTGCCGCTGCCGTGCGCGCCGGTGATGTATTTCTTCTTCTTGGCCTTGGTCTTCACCTTGTCGGTGTCGGAGGGTTTCTTGCCTCCGCCTCCGCGGCCGAACACGAGGCCTCCGCCGGCTATGATCTCATCTATCTCGTCGAATTTCTCCATGGGGCGGAAGAATGTTTAATGATGGAACAGACGCACACCGGTGAAAGCCATGGCGATGCCGTACTTGTCGCAGGTGGCTATGACATGGTCGTCGCGTACAGAGCCGCCGGCCTGGGCGATATACTCCACACCGCTCTTGTGGGCACGCTCAATATTGTCGCCGAAGGGGAAGAAGGCATCGCTGCCCAGTGCCACACCCTTCAGCTGTGCCTTCCAGGCGGCTTTCTCCTCGGCCGTAAGGGCCTCGGGACGCTCCTTGAAGAATTTCTGCCACTCGCCGTCGCGAAGCACGTCGTCGCACTCCTCACCGATGAAGATGTCGATGGTGTTGTCGCGGTCGGCACGGCGTATACCGTCGACGAAGGGAAGGGCCATCACGCGCGGGTGCTGGCGCAGCCACCAGATGTCGGCCTTGTTGCCGGCCAGTCGGGTGCAGTGGATGCGGCTCTGCTGTCCGGCGCCGATGCCGATGGCCTGACCGTCCTTCACATAGCACACGGAGTTGCTCTGTGTGTATTTCAGCGTGATGAGGGCTATCATCAGGTCGCGGCGGGCTTCAGCGGTAAAAGTCTTGTTCTCGGTGGGGATATTCTCGAAGAGGGCGGGGTCGCTCAGGCAGATGTTGTTGCGGCCCTGCTCGAAGGTGATGCCGAACACCTGCTTGCGCTCGATGGGCTCGGGCACATAGGCGGGGTCTATCTTAATCACATTGTAGGTGCCCTTGCGCTTGGCACGCAGAATGTCGAGGGCCTCGGGGGTATAGTCGGGGGCGATAACGCCGTCGGACACCTCGCGCTTCAGCAGCGTGGCCGTCACGGCATCGCAGGTGTCGCTCAGTGCCACGAAGTCGCCGTAGCTGCTCATGCGGTCGGCACCGCGGGCGCGGGAGTAGGCGCAGGCAATGGGGGAGAGCTCCTCGTGGATGTCGTCGACGAAATAGATCTTGCGGAGTGTGTCGCTAAGGGGCAGGCCTACAGCGGCGCCGGCGGGCGATACGTGCTTGAAAGAGGCGGCAGAGGGCAGGCCGGTGGCCTCTTTCAGCTCTTTCACCAGTTGCCAGCTGTTCAGGGCGTCGAGCAGGTTGATATAGCCGGGGCGGCCGTTGAGCACCTCGATGGGCAGTTCGCCATCGGTCATGAAAATTCTTGACGGTTTCTGGTTGGGATTGCAACCGTACTTCAGCGGGAGTTCTTTCATTGTTTCTATGTTTGGGGTTTGAATGTTTCTTTTGGGCGGCCTGACGGGTCTCAACGAAAAAAGAGGCCCCTGTTCGGGGGACCTCTTTATCGCATGTGTTGAGATTAGGCTTCCTTCTTGATGGGAGTTCTCTTCTCCTTGATGCGGGCCTTCTTACCTGTGAGCTTGCGCAGGTAGTACAGTTTGGCGCGACGCACCTTACCACGCTTGTTCACCTCGATGCTGTCAATGTTCGGCGACTCGATGGGGAAGATACGCTCCACACCCACGGTGCCCGACATCTTGCGGACGGTGAAACGACGCTTGTCACCATGGCCGGAAATGCGGATCACCACACCACGGTAAAGCTGAATACGCTCTTTCGAGCCCTCGATAATTTTGTAAGCGACAGTGATGGTGTCACCAGGATTGAACTCCGGGAACTTCTTGCCGGTTGCAAATGCTTCTTCAGCAACTTTAATTAAATCCATTTTTATCTAAATGTAATAAAATTGTTTATCGTTCCAGCGCAACATAACTAGGCTACTCTTCTTCCTGTCAGCGATTACGCGGAAAAGCGGTGCAAAATTACTGCTTTTTTTCCTTTCTTCCAAATTATCAGCCTCTTATTTGATTTTTTTCTTCAAAATAGGCCGCTCACTATCCGATTTTCGTTTTTTTTAGCTATATTTGCCAAAAGACACATAATAGAATGCTATGAGAAAGAATATCATCTACTTGGGGCTGGTGGCCAGTATGCTGCTCTCTGCCGCCTGCTCTTCGTATAAGGTGACGGGCGTGCAGCGCACCCGCACCCTGATTGATGCGCGCTACGACAAGCCGCTCGACAGCGGGGTGGCGGCCTTCATGCAGCCCTACACCGCTGAGGTGGACAAGCTGATGGCGCCTGTGGTGGGCGAGTCGGCCCTCTATATGGCGGCCGAACGGCCGGAGAGCACGCTGGGCAACCTGCTGCCCGACATTCTGGTGTGGGCGGGCAAGTTCTACAACGAGAAGCCTGATTTCGGTGTGTACAACATCGGCGGGATGCGGGCGGCCATACCGGAGGGAA
Source organism: uncultured Prevotellaceae bacterium (assembly GCA_902777645.1). Taxonomy (GTDB): domain Bacteria; phylum Bacteroidota; class Bacteroidia; order Bacteroidales; family Bacteroidaceae; genus Prevotella. The sequence goes on from CACYUZ010000006.1 coordinate 28,725, forward strand.
AAATCACTATCGGCGACATCTATGCGCTCGCTCCCTTCGAAAACAAGATTTGCTTCGTCACCCTCACCGGCAAGAAGGTGAAGGAACTCTTCAAGCAGATAGCCGGCAGGGGAGGCGAGGGCGTGAGCCATGAAGTGAAACTGGTGGTAAGCCGGGACCTCAAACTCGTAAGCGCCACCATCCATGACAAGGAGATTGACCCCCAGGCGAAGTACCGGATAGCCACCATCGACTATGTGTCGCACGGCAACGACAAGATGTATGCCTTCAAGGGCGCTACCGACCGCAACGACCCCATGGAGGAGAAAGACCTGACCCGCTCCATCATCATGGAGTATTTCAAGGAAAAGGCCGCACAGGGCCAGAAAGTGGAAAGCAAGATAGAAGGACGTATAACGGTTGAATGACTATGAGAAGAATTTTGCTGCTTATGACGGTCGCCCTGCTCGTGGGGGCGGCTCCCGCGGATGCCAAGAAAAAACACTTGCTCATCCTGCATACCAACGACACGCACAGCTGTGTGATGCCGCTCAATGCCAACCTGGCTGATACGGCCCTCGCGGGGCGGGGCGGTTACCTGCGGCGCCTGGAGATGATCAGGCAGGAACGGAACACACATCCCGACTTGCTCCTCTTCGACAGCGGCGACTTCTCGCAGGGCTCGCCTTACTACAACCTATTCAAAGGCGATGTGGAGGTGGGGCTGATGAACAAGATGGGGTATGATGCCGCCACCATCGGTAACCATGAGTTCGACTTCGGCCTCGACAATATGGCGCGCCTATTCCGGCTGGCGGAGTTCCCCATTGTCTGCGCCAACTACGACTTCACCGGCACGGTGGTGGAGGGTCTGGTGAAACCTTACATCATCCTGAAACGGCAGGGGCTGAAAATTGGGGTGTTCGGACTGGCTCCCATGCTGGAGAGCCTCGTCGACGACGCCAACTGCCCCGGTGTGAAGTATCTGGACCCCGTGGCCACAGCACAGCAGATGATCAAAGAGCTCAAAAAGAAAAAGTGCGACGTGATTATCTGCCTCTCGCACCTGGGGTGGAAAATTCAGGGCACTACCGACGATGATGTGATACCGCAGACCGAAGGGCTCGACCTCGTGCTGGGCGGCCACTCGCACTCCTATCTGGAGCAGTTGGAGTATGTAAACGACCAGACGGGAAAGCCTGTGCCGGTAGACCAGAACGGCAAGTATGCCATCTGGGTGGGCAGAATAGAAATGGAATTGAGCAACAAGTAGTGGGTGTGGTACTTTCCCGCTGCTATGAAGGCCTTCTTGCTGTTAAGAAGGTCTTCTTGCTATTCGAAATAGAAGGAGAGCACAATCATCTTGGTGTGCGACTCCTTCACCGATTTGGCATACACTTTCATGTTGGGGTCGCGCAGCCGGTCGGGGTGCGTGGCGTCGAGGCTGTTGCCCACACCGAAGAGAAATTTCAACTCCGGACGAAGCTTGAAGAAGGGCAGGTAGAAGTCGCAGCCGATACCGGCCTCGAGGAAGAGGTCCGACCGCTTCAGGCGGATATAGTCGGTGTCCTTGCCCGAAAGGTTGAGCATGGGGTTCACACCGGCCATGAGATACGGACGGCGGTTGTTGAACCGCGGACCGGCGAAAATCAGGTCGAAAGCGGTGGAGATGTAGGCGGTCTTCAGGTCCTGGTGCTCTTCAGCCCTGCGCTCGTCGCTGAGGTTGTTCAGGGTGAAGTGGCGCGTGCCGAAATACATGGCGGGCGCCACACGCAACTGGAAGTTGGTGTTGAGGCGGAACTCGCCCAGCACACCCACGTTGAATCCCGGGTCCCAGCGGTCCTGGTCGCAGGTGATGAGGCGCTGCTCGGTGGTGCCGTCTTCCAGGGTGATAATCTGCGGCCCCACGTTCACAAACTCGATGTCCTGCAGGTGCGAACCCACCAGCACACCGAAGTGAAACGGCCTGAGGTCGATATAGGGCTTGTTTTCTACCTTGCGCTGCTGGGCCAACAATGATGCGGCCCACACCAGCAGCAGGAGAAGAAGTGATAGTTTTCTTGTCATGACACTATATTAACGCAAATCGGGGCGGCTTATTATTTCGATTTTGTATAAATAGCAAAAAAAAACATCATCATTTGTAGGTATTTCAAATAATTAATGTATCTTTGCATCACCAAAAAGTAGGTATAAACATTATAAACCTTTAAATAATTACTATTATGGCATACGTTATTGGTGAAGACTGTATCGCTTGCGGTACCTGTATCGATGAGTGCCCCGTTGGAGCTATCTCTGAGGGCGAGCGCTATTCTATTGACCCCGAGATGTGCACAGAGTGCGGTACCTGCGCTGATGCATGTCCGTCAGAGGCTATCAGCCTTCCGTAATTGAGAAGTTACTAACATTATTGCATAAGGCCGGTTCTAACCCGGCCTTTTTTCGTGTCCATCCTTAGGCATGTACAAAGAAAAGAGGCATCCCGCAGCGGGGATGCCTCTTCAGGTTATACATTTTTAGGATATTCTTACTCTGTAGCGGCGGGAGTGTCCTCGATGCCGAGAGCCTGCTTGGCAAGCTTGTCGTTGGGGTCGAGGTTGTACAGCTTCTGGAAGAACGGAGTGGCCGAAGTAAGGTCTTTCTTCGAGCTCCAGTAGATGTAGCCCACAGAGCGGTAAGCGGTCTTCAGATAGTTGGTCTCGTCCTCATCGAGGTTGCCCTTGTTCTCCAGCTCGGTGATGAGCGGCAGATACTGGTTCAGCGCCTCGTCGTCGAGCTCGGCAGCATAAGCCTGGTAGCCCTTCTGGAACTTGGCCCAAGTGCCGGCGGCAGGCACCTTCTCGGCCACCTTGTCATACACGGCCATGGCCTTGGCGAAGTTGCCCTGAGGATCCTCACCCTTCTTTACCTTGGCGATATAGATGGTGGCCAGCTTGTTATACTCCGACACCTTCGGGGTGGGGTTCTTGTCCATATACTGCTGGGCATACTCCAGCGCCTTGTCCTCGTCGCCCATGCCTGTGTAGGCCTCGGAGATGAGCTGCAGCACCTTCACATTCTCAGCGTCCATCGAGTAGGCCTTGTTGTACTGCTCGATAGCCTCGGCAAACTGTGCGTTGCCGGCCAGGGCCTGTCCGTAGTAGCTGTAGTCACCGGCGTTCACATCGGCACCGCTGGCCACGAGCTTCTTGGCAAACTCCACAGCCTCGCCGTAGTTCTTGCCGCTGTTGGCGTTGAGCAGGGCCAGACGGATGAAACCGTGGTTGCTGGGGAAGCGGCGGATGGCAATCTTCGAAATCTCAAGACCCTTGTCGAAGTTCTCATTGCTCAGGGCAGCGAGGGCATACTCGCCCAGACGGCCTTCGGTGAGCTTCTCGGGGTTCGACTTGTTGAAATACTCCATGGCCTTGTCGTACTGGCCGGAGGTGTAGAAGATGTGGGCCGACTCAGCCTCCACGGGATAGTCGGGGATGTTCTTACGCAGTTCGTTGAGCACGCGCTCCGACTCCTGCGGACTGCGCTTTCGGTATACGTTGGCATAGCGCATGTAGCCGTCGGGGTTCTTCGGGTCGAGCGACATGGCCTGCTGGTACCACATGGCTGCCTCGCCACCGTCGTCTTTCAGTGCCTCGATGTCGCCAAGGAGCACATAGGCATCGCCGAAGTTCTTGTTCTTCTTCAGAGCGAGATTGGCACACTCCACTGCCTTCGGATAGTTCTTCACGGCCAGATAGGTGTTGCCGAGAGCCACCATGGCGGCGGGGTCTTTCTTGAAACTCTTGGTGAAGTCTTTCACTGCGGCCTTGGCCGATGCCAGACCGGTGGGGTCTGCTTTCAGCGCCTTGGATACGGTCTCCAGAGCCGACTCATAGCTTTGAGCCATTACGGGTGCCGACAATCCCATCATCAGCAACCCTGCGAATACATATTTAACTGCTTTCATAACGTTTGTTTTTGATTGTTTCTGTTCCGTTAGCTTGGCCCTGTCAGGGGGCCGTTTTGTTGATATGACTGAACGTCTGTCGGAAAGTTTAATCTGTTATCAATTTTTCACTTTTACACGGCGTATGGTGATATCGCCGCGGTAGGGTAGCAGACCGGCCCTGAGCACTATCATCTGCCCCTCAGGCTTGGCGATGTAGTTGGCAAAGCTCCAAGGCAGTGCCTTCTGCGGATCGACCACGATGGCATAGAGTGTGCGGGCGAAAGGATACTCTCCCGTGAGCAGGTAGCCGGCATAGGGCTTGCGGCTGTTGGTGGGAGTGGCTGTGTCCAGACTGGATACCGACATGACATGAATATTCTTCTTGAAGGTGATGTTGACAGAGTCGAGGCGGTCGTTGAGCCAGTTCGAGCCTATCACACCAATGGCATTGGCAGTCTTGTCGACATACTCAATCACCTCCTTGCTGGAGTTGAGGTGGGTGATGTTGGGACTGTCAATGGGTTTCCCGCCCAGGATGGAGTCTACTACGTAGTGAAGGGTGGCGGAGCTGGCATTGTCGAAAATCACATTCATCTTGCCGAGCTTCGAGTTGGGGTTGAGCTGCTTCCAGTCGGTTATCTCGCCGCTGAGCACACGCTTCACGTCGTTCACCGTGATGCACGTGTCGTTGTTGTTCAGGTTGCAGATAAAGGCCAGACCGTCGTAACCGATGGGGAACACCGACGGCGACTGACGCAGCGTCTTCATATAGGCCACCTCGCTCTCCTTGAGCGGACGGGAAGTGAAATACAGACAGGTCTTCATCTCCTTGATGAGATTGAAGCCGTCTATCTCGTTTACATACTGCGGAGTGAGTTTGGCATTGGGATATTTGTATTCAAACTGCTCCACAAGCTCCTCAATAATGGGAGCAAAACTTTCGTCAGAGGCGAAAGTTATCGCCCCTGACGTCGGTGTATCAGTTCTACCATTTCTCGACCTCTTGTCACAGCCGGCCAAAACGGCGGCTATGAACAAGATGCCGAAAAATGCATAGAGAGAGGTCCTTCTCATACTATTGCTGAAGTTTGAATTGGACGGGAAGATTGTACTTCACGCGCACAGCCTGACCATTCTGCTTACCAGGATTCCACTTCGGCATCTGCTTGCAGACGCGAACGGCCTCCTTGTCGAGCGACGGGTCAACACCGCGCACCACCTGTACGTTGCTGATAGAACCATCGGGCTCCACCACGAACGACACCACCACACGACCTTGGATACCGTTCTCCTCGGCCACTGCGGGATAGTGAATGTTCTGGCCAAGCCACTGCATGAGGGCACCATTGCCGCCGGGGAACGACGGCTGCTGCTCCACCACGTCGAAAATCTTCTGCTGTACCTCGACCTTCGGCTCTTCCTTCACCTCTACCTTCTCCACCACAGCCTCACGGGCGGCTTCGACGGTACGGTCCTTCGTACCTTCCTGGTCCTTGGTACCCACAGCGACGTTCTTGTCAAGCTCGTCCATTGCCTTCACCTGGTTCTCCTCCTTCACAAGCTCATCTTTCTTGATCTCGGGGGCGGTGAACTTCTGGGTCTCACGTACTTCGGGAATTTCCTTGACTTGCTCAATCTTGGGCTTCTCAATCTTCTCTTCCTTCTTGTCTTCCTTAGCCTGCTCCTGCAGCTTCGAGAGCTCCATCTGCTCCATCATGGCGATACGCTCGGCCTCGGCCTTGTCGGCCTGTACCTTCCAAACGAGGAGACCTCCTACGATGGCAGCAGCAGCAAGCAGAATGAGAATCGAGGTTATGTTGCGGCTCGAAGTTCCCTTACGGAGCTGATAGGCACCGTATTCCTTGTTCTTGCCGGCGAACACCATGTCGACCCATTTAGGGTCAGTCAAATCGATTTTTGCCATTTTACTTTCTTGTTTTAAGTGTTAGTGAATAGCGACCGTCTACATCTCAACGTTGCGCGACTTGAGCAGTTTCTCGTCGTCTGGGTTGAGTTTGTCGATCACGTATGTACCAATACTCAGAATCTGCATCTCATCGAGGGCGTCGACCATGTTCTTGTAAGAAGCATTGTCCGTAGGTTTAATCACAATAGTCAGCGTGGGAAGCTTGCGTCCGTCGGGCATCTCACCCTTACGCAGCTTTGACAGCTCTTTCTGGAAGATAGAGTCAACAGCAAGTTCAGGCTTCTTGCCGCTGGTCTTGTCCATGTTCAGCTGCTTCACAGCCAGCTCAATCTCCTTTACAGGCACCTCGCCGGTCTCAACACGGTGGTTGCGAAGCACGTTGCGGATGCCGGTGTCGCCACCACCCCAGGTAGCGTCTTTCAGCCACTGGGGGTTGTTGTACTCGGGGATACCCTCGCCGTAGTAAATCTTGTCTTTCGCTGCCAGATAGAGCGTCACGGTCTGAGAGGCCTTCGATTCGTTCTTGTTCTCCTCGTTGGCGTTCTCGTCGTTGCTCGGCAGGGTCAACTCCATTGTCTGCGGCTTGCTCAGCGTAGTACAGAGCATGAAGAAGGTGATAAGCAGCATGAGCATATCCACCATAGGCGTGAAGTCTACGCGGACATTTATCTTTTTCTGTTTGCTTTCTTTCTTCTTGCTCATTTATTCGTCCTCCGCTGTTTTAAGGTTCGTAATCATGTAGTAGTGGCTCTCGTCCATGTCCTGGAGCTCGCTCATCACGCGCTTCACCGTCTTGTACGGGGTCTTGGCATCGGCCTTGAGGGCAATCTTGATGTCATTGTTCACGTCACGGGCGGCGGAGACCCACTGCTGGAACTCGCTGGCGCCACCGTCAATACTGTCGAGAGGAATACCCTTTGTGGGCAGGATCTTGGAGCGGTTCTGGCTCGACATGGCCAGGTAGCCGGGGAGCTCGCTGATGGGCATACCCCAAGTACCGTCGATTTTGCAGTTCTCAATCTGCTTGGCGTTCAGATTGGGAAGCACGGCCATCAGTGTCTGACCGAGCTGCTCGCTGTTGTCAATGCTGAGGAACACCTGGCCGTTTCCGGTTGGAACCCCACCGGGGCCCTTCTCCGGGCTTACCAGAATCGTAAGGACGCCGTTTTCAGGCACCTTGATTTCCGACACTGACCCAGGGGTGTTCACCTTCACGGGCTCATTCTTGACGAAAGTACTCGTCAGCATGAAGAAGGTGAGCAGAAGGGTCATAACGTCGGACATAGGTGTCATGTCAATCCAGACGTCACTTTTCTTAATTTTTACTTTACCCATAGTGATATAATTTTAATAGGGTTAGCAAAAATTAGAGCTCCTCTGTGTGGTTTGCCTCAAAGTTCTGTGCGATAGAGTAACCAACTTCGTCAAGTGCGTAGGTCAGCTTGTCCACCTTATTGGTGTAGTAGTTGTAGGACACCACGGCGCACCAGGAGGTACCGATACCGAAGGCGGTGTTGATAAGGGCCTCGGAGATACCAGCGGAGAGGGCTGCAGAGTCGGCACCACCACCAGCAGACAGAGCGGAGAACGAGCGGATCATACCGACCACAGTTCCGAGAAGTCCGGTAAGTGTACCAAGTGTAACGATGGTAGCAATCATCGGGAGATTCATGGTCAGGGTAGGCATCTCCAGCTGGGTAGCCTCCTCGTGAGCCTGCTGAATCTTGGCGATCTTCTGCGAAAGCTTCAGACCCTTGGTCTGCTCCATCTCTCTGTAAGCGTTCAGAGAAGCGTTGAGCACGTTGGCCACAGAACCTTTCTGCTTGTCGCAGAGCTGCTGAGCCTTGGCAAAGTCGTTGGCGTTCAGAGCGGCCTTGATGTTGGCCACGAACTTGGGCAGAGAGCCTTTACCGAAAGCGGTTCTCAGGGCGAGCCAGCGCTCGATGGAGAGGGCGAGCACGGTGAGCAGCAGCGAGTGGATCACAGGCACGATGATACCGCCCTTGAAGATGGTACCCCATACGTCAGCAGGAGTCTCCTTGCTGGCATCCTGGAAGTGCATCGGGTTGCCGAACCATGTGAAGAACAGTGTGAATGCTACAATCACGCATACTACGATGATCCAGAATGCGTTTCTCACTCCCTGAAAGCCGCCAGACTTTTTAGCCGGGGCTTGTGTTGTTTTGTTTGCCATAATTTTGTTTTTAAAAGTTTGATTAAGTTATGAATAAATTTAAGTTGAAATATACCGATTTAACGTTAAACTTTCTCTTTTCGTGTCTTCGCACAACGTATGTGTGCATTTAACTTCGCAAAGATAATAATTTCGCAGAAACTTTCCTTACTCTTAAATAATTTTAACAATTAAATTTTTATTGCAGTTTGGCCAGCGCGTTCTTGATGCGGCTGAGGGCCTCGCGTATGTTGTCGTCGCTCGTGGCATAGCTCATACGGAAACAGTCGGGGTCGCCGAAAGCGTCGCCGCCCACAGTGGCCACATGGGCTTCCTCGAGCAGGTAGAGGGCCAGGTCGGTGGAGTTGTTGATGGTCTTTCCACCATACTGTTTGCCGTAGAAGCTGCTGCATTTGGGGAAGAGGTAGAAGGCGCCTTCGGGCACGTTCACCTCCAGACCGGGTATCTCCTTGGCCAGCTGCACGATGAGGTCGCGGCGGCGCTCAAAGGCCTTGCGCATCTCCTCCACGCAGGCCTGGTCGGCCTCGTAGGCGGCCACGGCGGCCTGCTGGCTCACCGAGCAGGGGCCGCTGGTGTATTGTCCCTGCAGTTTGTTGCAGCCTTTGGCTATCCATTCGGGGGCGGCGATGTAGCCGATGCGCCAGCCGGTCATGGCATAGGCTTTCGACACGCCGTTGACCACGATGCAGCGCTCTTTCATGCCGTCGAACTGTGCGATGCTCTCGTGGTGGCCCTTGTAGTTGATGTGCTCGTAGATTTCGTCGGCCAGCACGTAGAGGTCGTCGTGGTCCAGCACCACCTGTGCCAGGGCGCGCAGCTCTTCCTTACTGTACACGCTGCCGGTGGGGTTGCTGGGCGAGCAGAGTATGAGCATGCGGGTGGCGGGGGTGATGGCGGCTTCCAACTGCTCGGGCGTGATTTTGAAGTTTTGCTCGAAGCCGGCCTCGATGATCACGGGGCGGCCGCCGGCCAGTTTCACCATCTGCGGGTAGCTCACCCAATAGGGGGCGGGGATGATGACCTCCTCGCCCTCGTCGACGAGGGCGAGCACGGCGTTGCACACGCCCTGCTTGGCGCCGTTCGACACCACAATCTCGGCGGGTGTGTAGTGTAGGCCGTTCTCACGCTGCAGTTTGGCGGCGATGGCCTCGCGCAGGTTGGCATAGCCGGGCACGGGTGAGTAGCGCGAGTAGTTGTCGCGTATGGCCTGGTGGGCGGCCTCTTTGATGTGGTCGGGCGTGTTGAAGTCGGGTTCGCCCACGCTCAGGTTGATCACGTCGATGCCTTGCGCTTTCATCTCACTGCTGCGCTGCGACATCACCAGGGTGGCCGATGCGGCCAGCCGGTTCAGGCGGTTGGATAGTCTTGCCATGTGGTTGTATTTTTGTATGATTTTGTTTCTTGTTTCTGTGTGCTTTCGGCCTTCAGTCCTTAAGCCTCTTAGATGTGCAGGTTGTGCCCCATGCGCTCTTTCTTGGTCTTGAGGTAGCGGGCGTTGTAGGGGTTGGGGGTAGTCTCGATGGGTATGTTCTCCACGATTTCCAGACCGTAGGCCTCGAGTCCCACGCGTTTCACGGGGTTGTTGGTGAGCAGGCGCATCTTGTGTATGCCCAGGTGGCGCAGCATCTGTGCTCCGCAGCCGTAGTCGCGCTCGTCGGGCTTGAAGCCCAGGTGCACGTTGGCATCTACGGTATCGTAGCCTTCCTCCTGCAGTTTGTAGGCGGCTATCTTGTTCATCAGGCCTATGCCGCGTCCTTCCTGCTGCATGTATATGAGCACGCCCTGTCCGGCCTCTTCTATCATGCGGAGTGACTTGTGCAGCTGCTCGCCGCAGTCGCACCGCATGCTGCCGATGATGTCGCCGGTGGTGCACGATGAGTGTACGCGCACCATAACGGGCTCCTCGGGCTTCCACTCGCCCTTGATCAGGGCGAAGTGCTCCAGACCGGTGCTGGTCTGCTTGAAGGGGATGAGGCGGAAGTGGCCGTAGAGGGTGGGCATGTCAACTTCGGTGCCCACCTCGATGAGCGACTCCTTCTGCAGGCGGTAGGCGATGAGGTCGCGTATGGTGATGAGTTTCAGGTCGAACTCGCGCGCCATCTTGTGAAGTTGGGGCAGGCGCGCCATGGTGCCGTCGTCGTTCATAATTTCCATCAGGGCGCCGGCGGGATACAGACCGGCCAGACGGCACAGGTCGATGGTGGCCTCGGTGTGGCCGCTGCGGCGCAGCACGCCGTGGTCCTGGGCATAGAGGGGGTTGATGTGGCCCGGGCGCCCGAAGGTCTGCGGGGTGGAGGCGGGGTCGGCCAGGGCACGTATCGTCTCGCAGCGGTCGTGGGCCGACACGCCGGTGGAGCAGCCCTCCAACTTGTCGATGGTGATGGTGAAGGGGGTGCCCAGCATCGAGGTGTTCTCCGACACCTGACGGGGCAGGTCGAGCTCGTGGCACCGTGAGATGGTGATGGGGGCGCAGAGCAGGCCGCGGGCGTGCTTGAGCATGAAGTTCACCTTCTCGGGGGTAATCTTCTCGGCGGCGATAATCAGGTCGCCCTCGTTCTCGCGGTCCTCGTCGTCGACCACGATGACAAACTTGCCTTCGGCCACGTCTTTGATGGCGTCGTCTATAGAGTCTATTCTTATCTCTTCCATGATAGGTGTTTTATGGTTGTGTCGTTTCTGTTATGGTTTTGTCGTCATTTCCCTCCCATTTCTCCGCTATGCGGGCGGTGATGGCGTTGTTCACCTCCGTAATCACCTGCAGGTCTTTGTGCAGACGCAGGCGGAAGCGCCACATGCGCAGGTAGAGGAAGATGCCCACGGGCAGCACGATGAAGGCGGCTATGTTCATCCACCGCCGCTCGAAGGGACGGGTGTGGGCTTTCACCGCTATGTAGGGATATCTGCCCAACTCATTGAGTATCACCTTGTCGCGGGTGTTCGATAGGTCTTCTATCACGGCCTCCAGCTCTTCGTTGATGCGTTCTATCTCATGGTCGGGCTGATAGCGGAAGAACACGCTGATGATGTTGGGCGGCGACATGAGCCTATGGGTGTGGGCGTACTCGGCGCACTCCTGTGTGAGCCGCGCCAGGGTCTGCTTGTCGGCGGGGTAGTCGGGGTCTTCTATGATCACCTCCTTGCCCATGACGCTGCGCTTGCGGCGAAGACCCAGCAGGCGCATCACCCATTCGGTGTAGGCGTCGAGGTTGAACACGGCCGAGTCGTTGTTGGCCTTGTAGGTGAAGAACACGGCGGTGGGCACGAGCACGGCGGTGGCCAGGCTCTTGCCGAACCAGATGGTCCACATGCCTCCGCGGGCCATGCGGTAGCCCACGTTGTCTAGGATGTAGAAGATGATGAACACGATTACGGAGATGATGATGGGCAGTCCGAGTCCGCCCTTCCGGATGATGGCGCCCAGCGGGGCACCGATGAAGAAGAAGAAGAGGCACGACAGGGTGAGCACGAATTTGTTGAGCGCCTCTATCTTGTGCTGGCGTATCAGTTTGTCACCGTCGCTGGTGAGCATGCCCTTGAAGTCGAGCTCCATGATCTGTTGGCTCACCTTGCCCGACGCCATGTTCACCGCACCCTGTTTCTTGTCGTCGGTGAAGCGGGCGTAGAGGGTGTCGAAGGGCACTTTCTCCGCCTTGGCTATGCGCAGCGAGTCGTCTCTCGCCACCTTGGGCTGGGTCAGGGTGTAGAGTTTGGCTTCCTTGAAGTAGTTGTATCCGATGCTGTCGTAGTAGTGGTTCAGCGAGTCGATGTCCTCGTCTATCTGCTTGAGGCTCTTGCCCTGTGCCACGTGCGAGAAATTGCTCGCGTCGGTGAGGTTGAACTCGCCGTCGAAGTCGAGCAGCAGGGTCTTTTTCCAGAAGGTCTCGCGGCGGTAGGGCACCTCGGCGCTGTTCATGAGTCCCTGTTGTCGCATGTTCTCAAACCACTCGCCGCTGTAGAGGGTGAGCAGCAGGTGCTTCTTCTCGGCGGTCGACTGCAGCATGCCCGAGTCGGCCAGGATGATGGCGGCGTCCTCGTAGCTGTCGGTCATGCGGTATATCATGATGCCGTAGAGCTTGCCCGTCTCCATGTCCTTGCGTTGCACGTAGAGGTTGCACTGCGGCAGTCCGTCGTAGAAGATGCCCTCCGGTATTTCCAACTCGGGGCTCTTCTGCTTCATAGAGATGAGCAGCTGCGCCATCTTCTTGTTGGCGCGCGGACCCAGGTCGTTCTGGAAATAGAACGAGCCGATGGCGATGAGGGTGACGAAGACGATGAGGGGGCGCAGCGTCTGCATCAGTGAGATGCCGGCTGCCTTGATGGCGGTGAGCTCGCTCGACTCGCCCAGGTTGCCGAAGGTGATGAGCGAGGAGAGCAGGATGGCCAGGGGAAGGGCCTGCGGCACCATCATCTGCGCCATGTACCAGAAAAACTGTGCCATGACGTCGAGGGTGAGGCCTTTGCCGATGAGGGTGTCGATGTATTTCCACACAAACTGCATCATCAGCACGAAGAGGCTGATGAAGAATGTGCCTACGAAAAGCAAGCCAAACTGCTTGACGATGAATATGTCGAGTTTCCTGATTCGAAGCATAATATCTCCTCATGGCGCCATGGTGGCTACCAAAATGCAAAATTACGACAAATAATCAAGAAACGGATAGCTTTTTCAGTTTTTTAGCCTTTACAGACCGGTAGAGTGGTGCAGGCGCTCCAGATTCTGCTCCCATATCTGGGTCAGAGCGTCTTCTTCTTCCGGCAGGGCATAGTCGGTGATGCGGAGCATGTAGTCGCCCGTCAGCTCGTTGCGGAGCATCTGAAACTTCAGGTAGGCCTGGTCGTCGGTCTCATCGTCCCACCGCAGCGTGATGCTCTTGTTTTTCACCTTATTTAAAATAGTAGCGGTGCGTATCTCCTGGTGGCGCCAGGGGTCGCCCCAAATAAACTGTATCCGGTCCTTCTGCTCTGTGGCATCATCGGCCACCCATTTCTTCAATCCTCCGGCGGTGCTAATCAGTTGCCAGATGATAGAGCTGGAACGGGAATGCAGTGGATGCTCTAAAATGAGTTGTTGCTTTTCCATAAATGTCGCAGCTTAGGTTAGATAGTGCCATACCGCTGCAAAAATACAATTTTTTGCCACTAAAAAAGAAAGAAATCATAAAAAAATTTTGCGGTTTCAATTTTAATGCCTACCTTTGCACCCGCAAAACAGAATGATGGCGGGATAGCTCAGCTGGTTAGAGCGCATGATTCATAATCATGAGGTCATCAGTTCAATCCTGATTCCCGCTACATGAATAAGAGAGTTACGAATATCGTGACTCTCTTTTTTTCTTTAGGGTGGTTGGTTGGTATTGCATAGAGGTTCTGCACGCAAGGTGGCGTGACAAAATGTCGAAGACTGACAAAATTTGTTATTGCGTAAATATTACGCGACATATTGGCATGCTTTTCACCCTTTTTGCCCTGAAAAATGGCAGAAAAACATTGGCACACTATTTGCGGTTATGTTATTGCGTGAATATTACGCAATATTTAACTTAAAAATTAAATTTTATGCAGTACACAGTTAGTGATTTGTTGCACGGAGCAAGAGTGATGTCGAGAAGTATTTTCGGTCAGAAGGATGAATACACCATCAAATTCAATCATGAGGACGATGGTCTTTGGTATGTGGATTTCCCCAACTGGCCCTTCGATCACCACAATCTTCTGATGGTGGCAGGTGCCGACAAGTTGTGCGCCTTCCTTTCGGATGATGATGTGACCTCCGAAATCCTGGTTCGTCCGTCGAACAAGAGACTACAGCTCGAGGGTTACGCCGAACTGATTCAGAAGGATCACTCGCTCACCGGCGGCTCCACCTATGAGGTGCGCAACCTTGAGGGTTTCCACCGCGACATCTGGCTCTGCCCTGTCACTCTGTTTGTCCTGGGCAAGTATCCCAAGTACATGTACATCAAGAAAGCTCCCCGTGCAACTTCGTCCAAGTAAGCTTGGAATTACGAATCCGATAAATAAGAGAGTGGGCGACGGACATGCCATGCGCATGACCCGACTCGAGGAACCGGGCACCGGCACCATCACCACCGGTAAGATTGATCTGAGCTCATGCATCAACCAGCCCATGCTCACCTTCGATGCCAAGTCGGAGACCATCCATGAGATATCTCTCTACGGATGCTCGGAGTATGGTGCACTGCAACCGCTCGGCACCTATCCGGTGACCACCGAATACAGCACCATTGAGGTGCCCGTGGGAGCCGTGGCAGGCGGACGCTTCTCGCGCATCGTCTTCTCGGTCGACTTCCAGGTGCCCACCCATGCCGGTTGGTTCGAGGTGGGGAGCTGGGGTGATACCATGTATCTCGACAATATCTGCATCACCGATACCGATGGCATCACCGAACTATCCGACGTCACCGGAAAAGACCGCTTCGACGTTTACTCCATCGACGGACGTCTGGTGCGCCGCCAAGCAGCCGACCTGAAAGGTCTGAAGGGCCTCTACTTGGTCAACGGACAAAAGATGATTATCAAGTAAAGACTAACCCCTCTCAACGACAGAAAGGCCGCCGGACATCATCCTGGCGGCCTTTCTTCTTGGTAAAACTTGTGTTGTCTGACGGCTCAGATACCGGCACCGTCGATGAAACCGTGGAATTTCACGGGCTTCGGCTGTCGCACCTGTGAGTGGGGCGCCACGTCCTTGGTAATCCACAGGTTGCCACCGATGACGGAGTCGTGTCCTATGCGTATGCGCCCCAGCAGGGTGCTGTTGGAGTAGATGGTCACACGGTCTTCGATGATGGGGTGGCGGGGCTCGTTGACCAGCGTGCCCTCCTCACTGCGGTGGAAGTTCTTGGCACCCAGTGTCACCCCCTGGTATATCATCACCTCGTTGCCGATGACGGCCGTCTCGCCGATTACGATGCCCGTGCCGTGGTCGATGCCGAACGAGGCGCCTATGCGTGCCGCCGGATGGATGTCGACACCGGTGATGGAGTGGGCACGCTCTGTCATCATGCGGGGCACCAGGGGCACACCGGCTTCATACAGGGCGTGGGCCACACGGTAGTGCAGCATCACGGTGATGGCGGGGTAGCAACTCACTATCTCCACGGGCGAGGTGGCAGCGGGGTCGTTGTGGCCCACGGCCTCCACGTCGGTGTAGAGGAGCGACTGTATGGAGGGCAACTCACTGACAAACCGTTGCGTCATGGCTTCTGTGCGTTGTGCCGTTTCCTCGGCGTCTTCGGCGGCGGTGGCGCGCAGACCGGCCTCTATCAGCGGGCGGGCGAGGGCGGCCACAGTCTGTAGCTGTTGTGCCGTAGAGTGGGCGGCTACTTCTTGTCGTGGTGCATAGATGGTGGGGAAGAAGAGGCGGCGCAGCACCTGCATCAGTGCCCCGATGTCTTCTACCGAAGGAAGGAAGCCTGTGCCTTGCCATTCCCTCTCTTTCTCCAGTCGGAGATACTGCATGTGCCGGGCCGCCTCGGCGGTGATTGGGTCGATGTTCATGTCTTTTTTTGATGATGAGGGGTTATACGAAAAGGTCGGTGGAGAGGTAACGCTCGCCGGTGTCGGGCAGCAGCGCTACGATGGTCTTTCCGGCGTATTCGGGCAGCTGCGCCAGGCGGAGTGCGGCGGCGTAGGCGGCGCCGGAGGAGATGCCCACCAGCAGACCCTCGTGCTGCGCCAGGCGACGGGCGCCCCCGCGTGCCTCCTCATAGCCCATGGTGTGGATGCGGTCCACCACACCGCCGTCGTAGGTCTGCGGCACGAAACCGGCGCCGATGCCCTGTATCTTGTGCTTGCCGGCCTGTCCGGTGGAGAGCACGGCCGAGGTGTCGGGTTCCACCGCCACCACTTCCACTTGCGGTTTGTGGCGCTTCAGCGCCTTGCCCACACCGCTCAGGGTGCCGCCCGTGCCCACACCGGCCACGAACACGTCCACCTCGCCGTCGGTGTCGCTCCATATCTCCTCGCCTGTGGTGCGCACATGGGCGGCGGGATTGGCGGGGTTCTCAAACTGTCCCAGTATCACGGCGCCCTCTATCTCCTGGCGCAACTGTTCGGCGCGGGCTATGGCGCCTTTCATGCCCTGGTCGCCGGGGGTCAGCTCCAGTTGGGCGCCGTAGGCACGCAGCAGGTTGCGGCGCTCTATGCTCATCGTATCGGGCATGGTAAGTATCACCTTGTAGCCGCGGCTGCCGCCCACCCAGGCCAGTCCCACGCCGGTGTTGCCGCTGGTGGGCTCAATGATGGTGGCGCCGGGCTGGAGCCGTCCGCTCTGCTCGGCATCTTCTATCATGGCGAGCGCCACGCGGTCTTTCACACTGCCACCGGGGTTGGCATACTCCAGTTTCACTATCACTCGGGCCTGCTGCCCCTCCTGCTGTGTGGTTTCCAGGAGCGGGGTGTGCCCGATCAGGTCGGTAAGTCGTTGGTAAATCTTCATATTGCTTTTATTTTTAATGGTTGAAAAATGCTTGTGGTGGATTTGCTCTGAAAATAAATGCGGAAGGCTCCGCCAATCAATGCCGATTAGCGGAGCCTTCTGTAGGGTGTTCTGTATGTCGATGCCAGACCGTCTCGATACCTACACGCCACATGTGCCGCTAATCAGCCGATTAGCGCAACAACACAAAGCGCGGTTCTGTAGGGTAGGGGTCGTCATTATCCTTTTTGTCTTTTTGCGGCTGCAAAAATAATCACTTTGCTTGAAACTGCCAAATTTTTCTTCCGATTTTTTATTTTTGTCGCTATTTTGGTTGTATTCTGTCATTGTTGGCTGATTATGTTGAACTAGTTATGAAAAAGTCGAGACCCAAACACAGGTCTCGACTTTTTCTATTACTCAGGCAGGCTGTATGAGCATCGCCTATTTCGATAATTTCATTCGAAAGCCAGAGGATTTATTCTGCCACTCGTTTCCGCCCGTTCTCAATGTAGATTTGTCCGCGGCGGGGCTGTGCCAACTGGCGGCCGTCGAGGGTGTAGCGGGTGTGCTGCGTGCCGCTCATGGAGGGCAGGGCGATACCGGCGGGGTCGCTCACCGCCACTTTGTTTAGGCGGATGCCGTGGCCCTGAATCACAATGCCCTTCTGCAGGATGCTGCTCAGCGTGGCCTCGCTGAAGGAGAAGGCCGTGGTGTGGGTGGTGCCGCTGCCGGTGCTATAGACGGCGCTCGGCGAGAAATCACCCGTGAAGCTGTTGCCGCCTACGGTGAAGGGGAGCAGCGAACTCCAGTCGCCGTAGAAGAACTGCAGGTCGTCGTAGTCGGTATAGTCCTGCGTGTAGGTGAGCACCAGCTGCACGTCGTTGCTCTTGCCTTCGAAGAGCGAGGCGGGCACGTTGAGCTGCAGACCGTTGCCCCAGTCGAGCATGGCGTCGCCCTCCCAGAAGGTCACACCGCCCGAAGGATCGTCTTCATGAGGCTGCGGTTCGATGTATTCGGAGCCGGAACCCTCGGTGATGCCTCTCAGAAAATATTCGTTGCCCACGGCCATGTTCTGCCACCGCTTGAAGATGCCGAAGTTCTCCGGACCGTTGTTGAAGGCGTTGTTGTCCCAAGCGAAGGCGGCGAAACCGTGCTCGCGGGCTTCGCTCACCAGACACTTCAGATAGTACTGCATGTTTTCCATCTGTGTCTGTTTGTCGTCCTCGGTGTAGTGGTTGGCCACGCCATACTCGCCTATCACCACGCCCAGCCCTTTGGTCGTCCAGGTGTTGGCGATGCGGTCGAAGAGGTTGGCCATGGTCTGCTCGTTGCTGCTCGGGGTCTGCCCTTTGTCCTTGTAGGCATCTCCCCAATAATAATAGGTGCAGCTGCCGCAGTATTCATAGGGGTCGTAGTAGTGGAACTCCACGCTCAGTCGTTCCTCCACGGGGTCGTCGGGCACGGTGAAACCGCTCAGTCCGTGGTAGGGACTGCAGGCGAAGGTCTGCACCACAAGGTTGCGGTAGTAGTTCTTGCCGCCTGTGGCGCGCACGGCGTCTACGAAGGTCTGGTTGTAGCTGTTCTGCACGGCCTGCTGCTCGGTGGTGGGAGCGGCCCAGTTGACCGTGGTCTCATTGGTGCCGGCGAAGATGAGCCGCTGGCTGTAGTCGCGGAAGTAGGTGGCTATACTGGTCCACAGGGCGCGCAGCTTGCGGTTGTTCTCCTCCTGCTTGCTGTAGAAGGGATTGCGGTCGAGCCATTCCTCGTGGTGGGTGTTGATCATTACGTACATGTCTTCGGCCAGTGCCCAGTCTACCACTTCCTTCACACGGGCCAGCCATTCGGCGTCGACGGCCATCTCAGTGGTGTTGTTCACATGGTTGATCCATCTCACGGGTATGCGGATGGCGTTGAAGCCGGCCTCATGCACGGCCTTTATCATGGCCTGCGTGGTCTTGGGGTTGCCCCATTCTGTCTCGTTTTGGGGGCACTCCAGCGAGTTGCCCAGATTCCAGCCCATCACCACATCGCGGGTCCATTCCTGGGCGCTTTGTGTCATGCCCTCGCTGTCGGGAGCCACGTCTTGGGCGTTTGCCAGGGCCGCCATGAGCAGTGCGGCCATCAGTGTGTAGAGTTTTCTCATAGGTTTTGGTCTAAATAGATGTTGTTATTTGTCTTGTTTTATAAGCCGTTAGCGTCACTTCTTTTTCTTTACTGGCTCCATGTGCAGGGTGATGAGGGTGTCGGAGCCGAACCGCTCCTTCAGCCGGCGCTCGATGGCCGAGGCTGTCTCATGGGCCTCGTCGAGCGTGATGCTGCCGTCCATGCGGAGATGGGCCTCGATGGCGGTGCGGTGGCCTATGTGGCGGGTGCGCAGGTGGTGCGGCTCGCTCACACCGGGCATGGAGCAGATTATCTGCTCTATCTCCGCCTCTGCCTCGTCGGGCAGCGAACCCTCGGTCAGTTCACCGATGCTCGTCTTGAGCAACTGCCATGCCACATGCAGCAGCATCAGGCCCACCACGACAGAGGCCAGCGGGTCGAGCACCGCCCAACGCTCCCCCAGCAGCAGGGCACCGCCTATGCCTATGGCGGCCGCTATCGACGAGAGGGCGTCGCTGCGGTGGTGCCAGGCGTTGGCCGTGAGTGCCTGCGACTGCAGCTTCTTTCCTTTGTGCAGCGTGTAGCGGTAGAGCAGTTCTTTGGACAGAATGGAAATCAGGGCGGCCCAAAGGGCCAACCGTCCAGGCTGTTCGAGGCGGCCGCCGTGCAGCCATTCGCTGAGCCGGAGCGAGCCGCTGACAACAATGCCTGTGGCGGCGGCCACCAGTGCCAGTCCGATGAGGAAGGAGGCGATGGTCTCAAACTTGCCGTGCCCGTAGTCGTGGCTCTTGTCCTGCGGCTTGGCGCTTATTTTCACGAATACCACCACCACCAGGTCGGTCACGAAGTCCGACAACGAGTGCACGGCGTCGGCCGTCATGGCTGCGCTATGACCCACCACGCCGGCGATGAACTTAAAGGTCATCAGCGCCACGTTTACGGCGCTGCCCGCCAGGGTGGCCTTGTAGATTTCGTTCTCTCTTGTCATGATAAGTGGAGACGGCCCTTTGGTGGCTTCTCCGCCGCAAAAGTAACCAAATTATGCTGATTAAGCAAAAATATAACAAAAAAAGCCAATCTGTCGGCAGATTGGCTTTTCTGTGATCCGCTTGGGGCTCGAACCCAAGACCCCAACATTAAAAGTGTTGTGCTCTACCAGCTGAGCTAGCGGATCATTGCTCTCATCGAAAGCAGTTGCAAAGGTACTGCCTTTTTTCCATTCCGCAAAATTTTGAGGGAAGTTTTTTAGACTAAGGGCTAAAAAACACGTTTTTCCATGCGCTCGTGCCCATTTTCAGGACTATTTCTGGGTTTCTAACCTTGCCGGAAAGGCTTGAATGACAAAAAATGGTTTCCCGAGCCCAGTTAGGCATACTCTTTGGTATATTAATCGTTGGTTTACATTTTTTGTCCCTTTTTATTTTTCAAAATCATTAATAAGTGTTACCTTTGCGGACAATTTTTTAGTCAGTTACCTTTCAATCTAATTAAAAAACTTATGAGAAAATTTTTACTCTCTGCAGCCTGCATGGCTGCTCTTTCGGTTTCTGCCCTGGCTGGACCCGTGAAATTCCACGTGGGCGAGGGTGCCACTACCTCCACTGTGCAAAACTTCCTGAACGCTAAAAACATCTCCGTCGACCCGTTGCAGGCCGTGGCCGGTCCGCGCAGGGTGGAGATTGGTCCCAACGTGCAGGTGAACGTGCTGCTCAGCGAAGACTTCTCCAAGTTCACCGCTGGTTCTGAGGAAGCCCCCGACGGCACCGATGTGATGCTGTTGGAGAATGTAGACGACTATTTCAACGCCCCCGGATGGGATGGTGTGGAGGTGTACCAGGCAGGCGGCAAAGCCTATCTCGGACTCGGTGTCGACTCGAAGGGGGAGCCCAACCCCGGTTACCTGATGACCCCCAATGTCGACTTGACCCAGAACCAGGGCGTGTTCCGTGCCAAGTTCCGCATCAAGAATGCCAACGAGAATGCCATGAGTCAGGGCATGCAGTACTTTGTGCTCAACAACGACCCCGACAACCGTGGCATGATGCTCGCCTCGACTCTCCCCATGAACGGTGAGGAGTACAGCGACGTGGAGGTGGTCGGCGGCAAAGGCGTTGCACAGACCGCCATCATGTTCTTCGCGTGGAGTGGCAAGATGTTCGTCGATGAGATGTCGCTCGAAGAACTCATCTTCCCCCTCAATGTGCCGCAGAATATCAATATGCAGTTGGCCAGCGCCAACTCCATCCGATGCTCGTGGGACGCTGTGGAAGGCGCCACGTCTTATCTGGTGCAATGGGTGCAGGGCGACCGTGAGATAGCCACCGCCACCACTGAGGGTACCGAACTGGTGCTCAGCGGCGATTTCGAGGCCGGCAGCATGATGGGCATCTATGTGACCGCCCTCAACGGCGACGACACTTCTTATCCCGGTCTCTACTTTGCCGAACTGCTGCCCGAAGAGGTGGGCGCTCCGCTCGCCCTCGAGGCTACCAACGTGACGGAGAACGGTTTCACCGCCAACTGGGAGGCCGCTCCTTTCGCCGCTAGCTACACCCTCTACCTGAACCGCACCCATGAGGTGACCGAGGACGGCGAGGTGATGACCTATATGGACGAGGACTTCAGCGAGATTCCCATCGAGAGCTCCGACGACTCGCGCAGCACCGTCATGACCACCACCGGCCAGCCCATCACCCTCGACGACTATATCGCCTATCCCGGATGGTCGGTCTTCCTGGCCTCTGTCTTCAAGGGCGTGCTCGCCATCACCAACCTCTATGAGGCCTACGGATTCCCCGGCGTGCTCATCGGACCGGTCGACGACTACTCGCTCGGCGGCGGAAAGGTGAAGATTACCGGCACGGCCTTCACACAGGTGGACGACGCTGTGGTGAAAGTGGGCTTCGGCACACTCGGTGTCGACCCCGCCACCTGGAAAATGACCGTCAACTACGACGAGGGCGCCAAGGAGGTGGAGGTTACCACATTGCCCGCAGGCTCCTCCTTCGAGGTGGAACTGGAAGGCGGAGCTGCCGACAAGCAGATTATCTTCCAGATTACCGATGCCGCCGAGGGTGGCGACCTGGTGGCCTTCACCAGCCTCAATATCAGCACCGAGCTGGTAAAGGGTGATGTGAGCAAGAGCCTCTATGCCTCATATACCATCCCGGCAGGCGCCACTTCCTACAATGTGGAGGTGCCTTTCGCACCCACCGATGTCTATGAATACTACCTGGTGGGCTCCTTCGCCTCCATGAAGAGTGAGCAGTCGAACGTCATCACCGTGAAGCGGACCGACGCCATCCAGCAGGTGGCCGCAGCGGCTGGCCGTGTGGCTCTGACTGGCAACGGCATCGTGGTGAACAATCCCGAGGGTGCTCAGGTGAGCGTCTTCGCCGCCGACGGCACACAGATGGCACGCACCAGCACGGCAGCCCAGGTGAACGTGGCCCTGGCTCATGGCGCCTACATCGTGCGAATCGGCAACGATACCTTTAAAGTGGTGAAATAAATACGGATTTAAATTTTGGGAGAATATGCGAAAACATATTTTTCTGACAATGGCCGCGTGTGTCCTGCTCGCCCTCATGGGTGGCACGGCACACGCCGCCTCGGTTATAGAAGGACTCTGCGACGGGCAGCTCGGCGACCCCGCCAAGGGAAAAAGCAAACCGGGCAGCGGCACCATTTCGGCGGCCACCATCTTCCCGAAACAGCTGCTGGCACCCTACAGCGGCATGAAAATCACCCGCATCAGGGTGGGGCTGGCCCTCGGCTACGGATTGACAGACCTCAGAGGATGGGTGCGCACAGCACTCGATGCCGACGACCTGGCCACCGCCGCCATCACCGCACCACAGGTGGGATGGAATGAGGTGGCTTTCGACACGCCGGTCACCATCCCCGCCGAAACCGACCTCGTGTTCGGCTACTCGTTCGAGCAGACAAAGTCGTGCAAGTGTATCTCTGTGGCCGGACCCGACGAACTGGAAGGCTTCGCACCGGCCGCCGACGGCTTCTGGCTCTGCAAGAACGGATCCTGGGAGAACCGCTCAGCCGACAACTTCGGGTCGGTGTGCGTGGAAGTGGTGATAGAGGATGAGAGTCTGCCGCAGAAAGACCTCGCGGTCGTGGCAGCCACCATCGCCCGCCCTCAGGTGCGCTACGGCGATACCTTCCAAGTCGACTTCACCGTGCGCAACAAGGCCATGGAGCCGGTGAGCGGCGCCAGCTACACGGTGAGCGTAGAGGGCCATGAGGTGGCCCGCTTCACCAGCGACACCTCGCTGAGCCACCGCCAGCAGGAATCTTTCTCCTGCCAGGTGAACTCCGACTTGGTGCCCCTCGGACTGAACCATACCGTCACCGTGGAGGCCGCGCTCGAAGGCGATGAGCGCACCGGCAACAATACGGCCACCGCGCTCTTCTCCACCTACGAGACTTCCTATGAGCACAAACTGCTCATCGAGGAGTTCTCCACCGAGGAGTGCCCCAACTGCCCCCGCGCCATCGAGACCTTCGCCACGCTCATGGAGGAGGGATTCGAAGAGAAGACGGTGAGCGTGGTGCATCATGTGGGTTTCTACACCGACTGGCTCACCGTTGATGACGATGTGGCCTACACCTGGTTCTACGGCATAGACGGCACCTTCGCACCCGCTGCCATGTACGACCGCCGGCCCTTCACCGACTATGGCGGCTCCAACGGCAGCAGCGGCATGGGCGTGGTGCCCGTCACACAGGTGGCCTATCCCGACAATGTGCGGCCGCAGCTCGAGGCGGCCCTCGCTTTCCCGGCTTTCGTCAGTGTGGCGCCTACCCTCAGCTACAACGCCGACACACGGCAGATGGACGTCACCGTGAGGATGGAGAAGCAGGACATCTTCGACACCCAGTGCGCTGAGCCCCGGCTCACCGTCTTCGTGGTCGAAGACAGCATCCTCCACCACCACCAGGCCGGCTACAGCTCCTCCACCTTCCACCACCGCCATGTGAACCGCGGACATCTCTCCGATGTGTGGGGCGACCCCGTGACCTTCACCGACGGCACCGCCGAGCGCACCTACAGCATCACGCTCCCCGAACTGTGGAATGCGCATCATGTGGGGGTGGTCGCATTTGTGAACAACAGAGATGAGGACAATCGCAACAACAACATCGTCTTTAATGCAGCCCATGCCACGGTTAAGGACTTCGAGCTCGGCGTGGAAGATGCCGTGCAGGATGCCCGACCCGTCAGCGTGAGCTATTACACCGTGGGCGGTGTGCGCACTGGCGCTCCAAAAGGCCTCTCCATCCGGGTGGCCCGCTACGCCGACGGCACCATACGCACCGACAAGGCGGTGAGATAACCTCTTCATTCTAGTAGAAACATTCAATTCTTCAAGACCATGCGACGCAAACATCTCCTTACCCTCCTCCTGGCACTCCTCGTGCTCACCCTGCCCACGGCCTGCCGCAAAAAGACGGCCGCCGAGGACCCCGCCGCACAGGATGGACTGCTCTACCAATCGCAAAAACCTTCGGCCGACAGCAGGGTGGAGGTGCGGCGCCCGCACAGTCTTGAGATACCGGCTGCCCTCCGCACACAGCCGGAGATGATCATCACCCGGAGGGGATACACCACGTCGTACAACAAAGACTGGCGTATCCCCAACTGGGTGGCATGGCACCTCACCGCCGCCCACTCGCGCGGCGAGCACAAACGCTACAACATGGTGTTCACCGAAGACAACACCGTGCCCGCACCACGCGCCACCGACAACGACTACTACAACTCGCGCTACGACCGCGGGCACATGTGCCCCTCGGGCGACAACCAGTGGGACGCCAAGGCACAGGAGGAGTCGTTCCTCTTCACCAATATCTGCCCACAGAACCACGGCCTGAACCAGGGCGACTGGAACGACCTGGAGATACAGTGCCGCTACTGGGCCCGGCAGTACGGCGACATCTACATTGTGGCGGGCCCCGTCTTCTATAAGGGCGTGCAGAAAACCATCGGACGCAACAAGGTGGCGGTGCCCGACGCCTTCTTCAAGGTCATACTGGCCGACAAACGCAAGTCGAATGCCATCGGATTCGTCATGCCCAACAATGGCAAGCACCGCAACATGAAAGAGTATGTGCGCTCTATCGACGAGATAGAAAGCCTCACCGGCATCGATTTCTTCCCCCTGCTCGACGACAAGGTGGAACAGACCGTCGAAGACCAGCGGCACAGAGACCTGATAGAGGAATGGAAAGTGTGGAAAATCAAACACTACGAATTCAACGACGATGACAGCCGAAATACTAAAAAATAGTTAAACAACCAAGCGGCAGTTGCACCGCCGCCAAAAAAAGCGTATCTTTGCATTCTTAAAACCATTTAAGCGTGAAGATAAGACAAGTGCTCGATGCCCTTGAACAATTCGCGCCTCTGCCACTGCAGGAAGACTTCGACAATGCCGGCCTGCAGGTAGGACTGACAGAGGCGGAGGTGTCAGGGGCTTTATTGTGTCTCGACATTACACCCGACATCATCCGCGAGGCCGTAAGCCTCGAATGCAATCTCATCGTGTCGCACCATCCCCTTATCTTCCATCCACTGAAAAGAGTCGTCGGAGCCGACGATGTGCAGCAGTGCGTGATGGAGGCCATAAGGAGGGGCATCACCATCGTGTCTATGCACACCAATATGGACAATGCCGTGGGAGGCGTCAACTATAAGATAGCCGAGAAAATGGGACTCACACAGGTGCGGCTCCTGCAGCCACGCACCGTGGGCGACACACTCTGCGGAAGCGGGGTGGTGGGCTCTCTGCCGAAACCTATGGCGGCTGCCGACTTCATCAGCCTGCTCAAGCAGCAGTTTGGCGTGCAGTGCGTCATGGCCAACCAACTGCTGCAGCGGCCCCTCGAAAAGGTGGCGCTCTGCGGAGGAGCCGGCGACTTCCTCCTGCCCGACGCCATCGCTGCCGGTGCCGATGCCTTCGTCACCGGCGAGATGCATTACCACCAGTACTTCGGCCACGACCAGCAGATACAGATCTGTGTCATCGGCCACTACCAGAGCGAACAGTTCACCTCCGAAATCTTCCGCGAAATCATACAGCGCGAGTGCCCGGGAGTGACCTGCCATATCGCGCAGACCCATACGAATCCAATCATTTATCTATAATACAACATTATGGCAAAGAAAGATCTTACAGATTTGTCGGTTGAGGAGAGACTCGTCAACCTTTACCAACTGCAGACCACCCTTTCGGCTATCGACGAGAAAAGAGCCCTCCGTGGCGAACTTCCCCTCGAGGTGAGCGACTTGGAGGATGAGCTCGAAGGACTGGCCACACGTATCGAGAAAATCAATACGGACATTCAGGACTTCAAGAATGCCATCGCTCAGAAAAACAATGAGATAGTGCAGGCTCAGGCCACCGTCGACCGCTACAAGAAGCAGCTCGACGATGTGCGCAACAACCGCGAGTACGACACACTCAACAAGGAGATTGAGTTCCAGACTCTTGAGATACAGCTGTGCGAGAAGAAAATACGCGAGGCAGAGACAAAGATTGCCGAGAAAGAAGAAGACCTGAAGAATGCACAGACATTGGTGGCCGACCGTGAGGTGGCCCTGACCGAGAAGAAGAGCGAACTCACTGAAATCATGCAGGAGACCAAGGAAGTGGAAGAAAAACTCCGCGAGAAGGCCAAGGACCTGGAAACCCGCATCGAGCCGCGCCTGCTCACCAGTTTCAAGCGCATCCGCAAGAATGCACGCAATGGCCTTGGTATCGTCTATGTGCAGCGCGATGCCTGTGGCGGCTGCTTCAACAAGATTCCGCCGCAGCGTCAGCTCGACATCAAGATGCACAAGAAAATCATCGTGTGCGAATATTGCGGACGCATCATGATCGATCCCGAACTGGCCGGCGTGAAACCCGCTACCGACCCGGCTGCTGAAATCAAGAAACCAAAGAGGGCATCCAGAGCCAAAAAGGCGACTCCCAAAGCAGAGGAGTAGTGCTTTTTTAGGAGTATAGAAATATAGGAGTGTAGGAGTATGACAAATGCTCCTACACTCCTTTTTTATATATAGGTAATGTCTACACTCTTAGTGGATAAATTTCGACTCCAGGTAGGCGTTGAAGGCATCGCGGTACATGTCGCCGATGGGCAGGTAGGTGTCAGCATCCATAATCACCCGGTTCTTGTTCACCTCTTGAATCTTCTTCAGATTGATGATGTAGGAGCGGTGTATGCGTATGAAGGGACCGCTCTTCAGCCGCTCTTCCATCTTCTTCATGCTCAGCAGCACGGTGATGGGCTTGAGCGGCTTGTCGAGATAGATTTTCAGATATTCGCTCATGCCCTCTATGTAGCGTATGCTGTCCGTTACTATGCGCACCACGCGGTGTTCCGTCTTCAGGTAGAGCTCGCCGTCGTCGGTGGGCTCGGAGAGGATGGCGGTGTTCTGCAGGTCATACTGTTTCTTCACCTTGTTGGCCGCGCGCAGCATGTCGTCCATGCCGAAGGGCTTCAGCAGGTAGTCCACGGCGTCCACCTTGTAGCCCTCCACGGCATATTCCGAGTAAGCGGTGGTGAACACGATGAGGGGCGGCACGGAGAGCGACTTCACAAACTCCATGCCGTTGAGGTCGGGCATGTTGATGTCGACGAACAGAGCGTCAACATCGGTCTCTTCCATCAGCTGGCGGGCGTCGAGCGCGCTTTGGCAGCTCCCCACCAGTTGCAGGAAGGGTATTCTTTCTATGTAGGCGGCCAACTGCCGCAGGGCGAGCGGCTCGTCGTCGATGGCAAGGCATCTTATCATGGTCTTTTCTTTTTAGGTGTTTTCTGTAGGTGATGAAAGTCAGTCGTAGGTGGGGAAGTCGAGATGCACCTCATAGCGGTCGGCGCTCTCTTCGGTCTGCAGTGTATAGTCTTCGCCGAAGAGCAGCTGCAGCCTTTCGCGCACATTGCGCAGTCCCACACCGCCATGCTCTGTCTGCTCGTTGTCCTGCCGGCTGTTGATGCAGTCGAAGTAGAGCCTTCCTTCACTGTGGTGCAGCCTGATGTCGATAAACGAGGCATTGCGGTAGCTCACCCCGTGCTTGAAGGCGTTCTCCACAAAGGTAATCAGTATCATGGGCGGCACCTTCCGGTCGGGCAGGTCGGGGTCGATGGTCATGTCTATCTTCACGCGCTCGGTATAGCGCAGCCGCATCAGTGTGACGTAGTTCTGCAGGAAACCCACCTCTCTGAGCAGGGGCACCCTGTCTTTCGCTCCCTCATAGAGCACGTAGCGCATCAGCTTCGAGAGTTCCAGAATGGTTGTCTTGGCCTGTTCGGGGTCTATATCCACGAGCGCATGTATATTGTTGAGCGTGTTCATGAAGAAGTGAGGGTTCACCTGATATTTCAGATACTCCAGTTGCTGCTCCAGATGGGCTCTTTGCAGCGCCTCCATCTTCTTGGCCTCCTGCCGGCTCTTGAAAAAGCTCTTTATGCCCAGGTTCAGTCCCAGCATGAGCATCAGGGCCAGCAGGGGCATCACAGGGCCGCTGTGGTCCATCAGCGGCGGGCGACCATCGTCCATCCCGTCATGCCGCCCGTCGCGGTCGTGGGGTGGGGGCGGCGGACCCTGCAGGGTGCTGTGGCCGTCGGCTTGGGGTCTGGGATGCATGTCGGCCGGGTGGGGCATGGCTTGTGTGCCGTCGGCCTGTGGCATGGGCCTCCCGTCCTGTGCGTGGGGTGGGGCGGGCGCAGCTGTCCACCGCGGTCCGGCTTCTTCGTCCATGGGACGGGGCCGGTGCTGGCACTCGTAGAGTTGGAAAACCACCAGCAGGGCCAGTGTGAGCGTCAGGTAGAGCACCGTCTTGTGGTTGTATATCAGCAGGCGTGCCATCACGAAGTTGTGCAGCACGAAGACCAGCAGGAAGGGAACCATCATCCGCCAGGAGTCGAACACCTCGTTCCAGGAGAACTGTATGTTCGAGTCGGTCGACATGCGTATGAGCAGACTGATGATGGGGGTGAGCAGGAGCATGAACCAGATGCCTGCATACACCAGGTTCTCCATTATCTCATTCCTTTTCATGGTTGCAGCGGGTGTAGATGTGTTTCATAAGCGGTTGTTATTTTGTTGTATAAGGGTGGTGGTTGAAACCGGCCGCTCCGCAGGATGCGCTCCATGCGGGGCGGCCGGCTGGGGGTGGTGTGGGGTCAGCGTCCGCCGGGGCCTCCGCCGCCGGGCATACCGCCTCCGCCTCCCATGGCGCTGTAGTTCTGTGTGGTCACCATGCTGCTCAGACTCAGACTGGCCAGGGTGGTGCCGCCGCTGGCGGTGGCGCCTGTCACAAGTCCGTCGAAGTCGGTGCCGCCGCTCACCGTGGCGCCGCTGGCCAGCGTATAGGAGTTGCCTTTTTTCATGGCCGGTGTCGATATCACCACGGTGTAGGCCTGGTAGTTGCGGGGTGTCTTGAAGGCCAGCAGTGTGTTGTCGCCGCTGCTCAGGGTGAGATAGGTCCCGCTGCTCAGATTGGAGCCTCCCACCACGGCCACGGGCTGTGTAGTGGTGGTCGAGGAGGGCAGCGAGGTGCCGCCGCCTATGCCTATCACCGTACCGCCGGTGATGCTGAAGGTGTTCTGGTCGCAGTCGAAACCGTCCTCGGGCTGGGTGGTGCCGCAGCCTATCACGGTGCCGCCGCTTATGTTGAGTGCTCCGTTCGAGTCGATGCCGTCGTTGTTGGTGGCATAGGCGAACACATAGCCGCCGCTTATGTTGAGGGCTTTCTTGGCGTTGAGGGCGTCGTCGTAGGCATACACCTCCACGGTGCCGGCATTGATGCTCATGGTGCCCTTGCTCTCTATGCCCTCGCTGCCCTCGCCGCCGGTGGCGCGCACGGCCACGGCACCGCCGTTCACGGTCAGGTCGCCGTCGGCCTTGATGCCTTTCGCTTTGGAGTCGTTGCTGCCGTAGGTGTAGGCCTTGCCGGTGGTGATCACTTTCACCGTACCGTCGTTGATGGTGATGCTCTGGTCGCTGCTGATGCCCTTTCCGCCCTGACCGGTGCTCTTGATGTAGAGCTCGCCGCCGTTCATGGTGAAGATGCTGTCACACTTCACGCCTGCGCTGGCGCTCACATCCTGCTCGTCGCTGTCATACTCGCCGCCGCCGGTGGTGAGCAAGGTGGTGCGGCCGCCGCTTATTTCCACATATCCGTCGGTCTTGATACCCTTGGCGGCCGTGCCGCTGGCCTCAATGTTGAGCACGCCGCCCCGCACGATGACGGCGTCGTTGGCCTTCAGCCCGTGTCCTTGGGTCACCTTCACGTGGATGTTGTTGCCGGGACGCGTCAGGATATAGTCGTCCGAGCAGATGCCCGCCTTGCAGTTGCCCTGCACCAGCAGTTTGCCTTTGCCGCTGAACAGTATCTCGCCTTCGCTGAAGAGGGTGCCTTTCATGTCCTCGTCGCCCTGCGCGGTGTAGCTGCTGCCGTCGGTCAGGGTGTTGGTGGTGCCGTCGGCCATCACGTAGTAGCCGCGCTTGCCGCTCTGGCTGTTGATGGCGGGCCCTGCGGGGTTGGTGAGCGTGAGGTTGTTCATCACCACGCTGTATTTCTTCTCGCTGTACAGTTTGAAGGAGCCGTCGCTGCTGTTGCCGCTCAGCTCATAGGCGCATTTCACGGTGCTGTTCACCGTCACATGGGCGCCGTTCACACTCACCTCCACACCGTCTACGGCACCGCTCACAGTGGCCGAGGTGCCGTTGTAGACAATGGCGATGGTGTTGCCGAATGTGTTGTTCTCGATGTAGTCCTCGTCGTCGGCGGGAATAGTCTCGCTCTCGGCGAGGGTCTCTTCGTTCAGTTGGATGTCGAAGCTGGTCAGGTCGCCTATGCTGGCGCTGCCATTGCTGTCGTTGGTGCCGCCGGACATCATGTTGTCCTGTCCGGGCATGGCTCCCCACTCTTCGAAGAGGTCGTTGTCGTCGGTGGAGCACGATGCGGCTGCTATCGCCGCCGCCATCAGTATCATTTGCAAACTCTTCTTCATAGTGACATTGTTTTTATCGTTTATACTATTGAGATTCGATGCAAAGATACCATTGTGGGGCCGGTTGGGCAAAAACATTCAGCCAACCGGCTTTTTTCTTCAACAAAAAGAAGTGTTTACTTTATCTGCTTGAGCACCTCCTGGGCATATTCGCTGCCCATGGCGGCGGCGCGGTTCACCCACTGCCGGCCCACGGCGCGGTCGCGCTTCACGCCATAGCCGTAGTAGTAGCAGATACCTATGCCGCACATGGCGCCCACATGCTCTTGCTGGGCGGCCATCTCCATCCATTTGGCGGCCTCCTCATAGTCTTTTGTCACGCCCATGCCGTAGAAGTAGAGGTTGCCCAGGTTGTACTGTGCGTCGGCGTTTTCCTGCTTGGCGGCTTTCAGATACCATTTGGCGGCCTCCTCATAGTCTTGCTCCAGGCGCTTGCCCATGTCGTAGCACTTGCCCAACTCCAACTGGGCGGGGGCATAGCCGGCTTCGGCCGCGCTGCGCAGGTAGTTGAGGCTGGCTTCCTCGTCAATGGCCACGCCGGTGCCGCGGTGGTAGCAGTTGCTCACCTCGTATTGCGACATCACGTGGCGGCGGTCGGCGGCCTGCTTGTAGAGGGCGAAGGCGCGCTCGGCGTTGGCCTCCACACCCTCACCCACTTTGTAGCAGTGGGCCAGGTGGTACAGGGCGGTGGTGTTGCCTTGGTCGGCCGACTTGGTCCACCATTTCACGGCCTCGGCATAGTCGAGCTTGTCGACACCCTTGTACAGGTAGTAGCAGGAGCCCAGGTTGAACTGGGCGGCGGCATTGCCTTTCTCGGCCGCTTTCCTGTACCATTTCACCGCCTCGGCGTAGTTTTTGTCGAATCCCTCGCCGCCGGCGTCGTAGCAGTGTCCCAGACTGTTCATGGCGGGGGCATAGCCTTGGTTGGCGGCTTTCGTGTACCATTCCACGGCCTCTTTGAAGTTCTTCTCCACACCCAGTCCGGCCTCGTGGCAGTAGCCCAGGTCGGTCTGTGCTTGGGGATAGTTTTGCTTGGCGGCCTTGGTGAACCATCTCACGGCCTCGGCATAGTCGCGTTTGGTGCCGTTGCCGCTGAGCAGGCACTCGCCCAGCAGGGTCTGTCCTTCGGGGTCGCCTTTCACCGCTTTCTCCTGTATCTGGGCCATGGTCATCTGGGCTTGGGCCTGCAGCCCGGTGCAGTTCACCAGCATGGCCAGCAGCCACATCATAGTCGTCTTTCTCATTGCTGTATTTGTTTTCTATTTGTTCTTAGTTTTACTCAACTGTCACAGGTAAGTATAAAGACTGCACCAATACATATGCCCCTTTAACTTCCCTTTAACTTCCTTTTAACTTCCCTTTCACAACCCTTTAGTCCACGATGAATTTGCAGGTGCACGTCCGCCCCTCACTGTCGGTGGCTTTGGCTATGTAACAGCCTCCGGCGGGCATGTCTATGGGGCAGGTGGCCGTCCCGTGGCTCACACCGGCATGGAGTGTGCGCACCCGCTGTCCGCTCAGGGTGTAGAGTTCTATGCGGCAACGGTCGCCTACGGCGCCTCTCACGGTGAGGGTGCCCAGGGCGTAGCCCATGCGAAGGGCGTCTTTTGCGGCGAAGGTGGGTGCCGTGATGCCGTCGGCGGCGTTCATGAAGAGCGTGTCGTAGACCGTGAGGCGGTTCTCACGCTTGATGGTGGGCTGCATCAGGTAGATGTCGCCGGTGCCGTCGGGGTAGCGGCCCACGCTGCTGTTGCCGTCATGGGCGGGGTAGGGCAGGCGGTCGGCCCAGCTCCCGTCGGCGGCGGTGAGCAGCACCACGCCGCCGTCATTGTCGAGTTTGAAGTCGGCATGCAGCTCGGTGATGGGCTGCAGCTTGTCGCACCACACGATGAGATGGCCGTGGGCGGGCACCACGGTGGGGGCGTCGGAGCCGTCCGCGCTGATGCGCCATTTCTGGGGCTTCTGCTCGTTGTCGCTCAGATACATGCCCTCTATGTCGATGTCCTGGTCAGTAGTGTTCACCAGTTCCACCCAGTCGTTGCGTTTCCATTGGTCGTTCACACTGATGCTGTTGTCGGCGCTCACCTCGTTGATCATCACCGGGTGCAGACCGGCTGCCGCCCGTTCCTGCGCCGTCATGGGCTCATAGCAGGCGGTCAGGGTCACATTGCCTTCAGGCAGGTCTATCTCCGGATTGGTGCTGCAGAAGGAGGCTTCGCCGGCGTAGAGGTCGGTCTCCAGGGCTGCGTCCCAGTAGATGTCGGTACTGTTGGCCGCGTTGTTGTGCACCTCCACGGCGATGGTGTTGCTGCCCTTTTTGAAGAGATGGGCGGGCAGGGTCAGCTCGCCGGTGTCGGGATTGCCGGGGGCGTAGGTGGTGGCGTAGGTGCTGTAGCCCACAGAGCCCTGCGGCATGTTGTAGCGTCCGGCCTCGGTGCCGTTCACATAGACCACCAGTCCGTCGTCGACGGTGAATTTCAGCTTGAAGATGGTGTTTGCTGTCGGCTCCTCGGTGAGCTGGGCGGTGTGGCGGAAGTAGTAGGTGGGCCGCTTGTTGTTGCTCGAGGTGCCGTAGTTCAGCGTGGTCTTGATGCCCGTCTTGCCGTAGCCCAGCGGGGCGTTGCCTTGTTTCCACTGGCTGGTGCTGTAGTCTTCGGCGGTCCATGCGGCGGCGTCGAGTGAACCCTGGTCGTAGTACAGCCAACTGCTGCCGTAGCCTATCACCTGTTCCATGTCGCCGCTTTGGTCCTTCCATCCCTTGAAGGTATAGCCGGCCGGCGCCTCGGCCCTGATGCGCATGGGGGCGAAGAGATGGCCCTTGAAGCGGCTGGTGGGCACTCTCAGGCCGTTGATGTAGAGATGGGCGTGGGGTGCGTCGCTGCCGAGGCTCACCTGTTGGGCGGTCTTGCCGCTCAGTTTCATGGGCGAGTAGCTGCGCAGGGCGTTGGTCATGGTGTTGAGCCGGCTGCCCAAGTTGTTCTTTATCTCGTTGGCCGCCTGGGTGGGGTCTATGTTCTCCAGCCGCATCATCTCCTTGGCGCGTGTGAGCAGCGAGTCTACGATGGGGGTGTAGTGGCTGCTTTCAAACACGCTGCCGCCCATCAGACTGAAGGTGTCGATAAACCGGCGGCGGAATTCGTCGTTCTTGAGCAGGTTCAGGAAGATGGTCACGAATTTTATCTCGGCCCTGATGCGGCGTTTC
This sequence comes from uncultured Prevotellaceae bacterium, assembly GCA_902777645.1. Lineage (GTDB taxonomy): Bacteria > Bacteroidota > Bacteroidia > Bacteroidales > Bacteroidaceae > Prevotella. The sequence goes on from CACYUZ010000006.1 coordinate 62,540, forward strand.
AGGTCGTAGCAGTAGTCGAAGGTGTAGTTCTGCTTGTTGGCGAATGTCACGAAAGGACTGTTGCTGTTGAAGGCGAAGTCGAGGTCGAACGAGACGAACCGGTAGCGGCCGTCGTCGTGCCGGGCGTAGCCTTTCACATTGTTTTGGGGCCAGTCGGTGCCGCCAAGGTAGAGCTGCATGGCCATGTAGTTGGTATATTCCTCTATGTCGAGCAGCTCTTTTATCTCCTCGTAGCTGTCGGGCTGTGCGGCGGTCGCGGTGAGTTCGTACAGGCGGTCGAAGCGTTCGGCGTCGCCGCATTTCTGTATATACGATGAGTCGGGGTTCATCTCGAAGAGGTCTATCTCCTCCTCGTCCCATCCGAAGTTGGCGTAGACGAAGTGCTTGTTGTTGGGCTCGCGCATGTTGAGCACGCCGATGTAGCGGCCGTTGATGAACTCGTGCACGGGCTCATAGCACTGCACGTCGATGTCGATGCCCGAGAGGCGTATCACCGTTTCCAGGGCGGGGTCCTTGAAGCGGAAGTAGTTGTCGTTGCCGCCGTTTCTTATCTGCAGGGTGCGGTTGCGCAGGTAGGGTTTGTCGGAAAAGAAGCGGTAGTCCAGGTTCTTCGTGCCGTACTCCTTGTTGCCCTTCAGCTTGAAGGAGTGGGGTTCCCAGGCGCGGCTCCATCCGCCGCACATCTCCAGGTTCACATTGCGGTTCACGGCCTGTCCGTCTTGTGGCAGGAAGGCGAAGTTCACGGGCCGTTCCCAGTCCATGTTCCAGTTGCACTTGGTGTCTTGTCCGTGTCCGGGCTTGCCGCCGCTTCCCCTCACCATCACGCCTATCTTGTCGCCGTAGAGGAAGTCGGGGTCGCTCACCACCGAGAGGATGGGGCCGGTGTAGTTTTTGTCTCGTTTTATGTAGCTGCGTGTGGCCACCTTGCCGGGCAGTGCCCCCTCTTTGTAGAGTCGGAAGCGCATCACGGCATGGTTGTATATGTCGAAGTCGCCCGATGAGCTGCTGTATCCGTTGGTCAGCGTGGGCAGGGTGCCGTCGCGCGTGTAGCGCAGGGTGCATCCTTCGGGTATGTCCACATGTATGGTGAGCGAGCCGCTGAAGAGCTGGTCGTCGTGGCTCACATGGGGGGCCTCCAGCTCTTCGTCGGCGAAGGTGCTGGTGGTGTTGGTGGCGCTTGGGGTGGGGTAGCCGGTGAGCCGCCATTCAGTGCCGCCGTCGGTGGTGCGGGCATAGGAGGTGCGCTCCACGGCCTCGGGGTAGCTCTGCTCCACAATCAGGTTGCCCATGGTGTCGCTGATGTAGAGGGTGCCGCCGCCCACATCGAGCTTGAAGTTGGTGTTGGTGCTTTTCAGCGCGTTGTTGTCGAACCATATCGTGACGAAGCCGTGCGGGGGAATGACGCCCATGTCGGCGGGAGCCTTCCATTTGAGCAGCTGGTTGGCATCGTCGCTCAGGTAGATGCCGGCCAGACTCACATAGCCGATGGTGGGGTTGTAGAGCTCCACCCATCCGTCGAAGTTGACCGTCGGACTCATAAACTGGTCTATGTTGGCGGCCATCACCTCGTTCACCACCAGGTTGTCGGCGGTGGCTTTCTCCTGGGCCTCCGCTCCGCGGGGCAGGGCCGCGAGCAGTGTGGCCACAAACAGCAGTAGGTATTGTCTCTTCATCATGGTTCTGATGGGGTTATTTCACTACGAAGATGCGCAGCGAGTAGGGGGGCAGTGTGAGGGCACCGCCGTGGCAGCTGCCTTTCTCCGTGCTCACCTGCTGTTCGGCGGGCTGTCCGGCAAATCCTTCGTAGCTCATCTCCTCGGGCAGCGCCATGCCCTCCACGTTCACCGTCAGGGGCACGGGCAGCGCGTTGGCTATCTTCAGGTAGCGGTGCCCGGTCTTGGTGTCGTCTACCACGCTGGCGCCCACGCGGTGCGTCACGGTGTCGTCGCCCTCGGTGCTCGAGGCTATGTGGCGGTTGCCGCTGTAGGTGGCGAAGAGCCGCTGCACCTCATAGGCGGGGGTGGTGCGCACCTCGGTGTTGGAGAAGTAGATCATGTCGGGGTTCCAGTTGGCGTGTCCGTCCTTGCACAGCAGCGGGGCGTAGCTCGTCATGGTCACCACATCGGCATTGCGCTCTATGTCGGTCAGGTAGATGCTCTCGGCCAGTGCTGTCTCCACGTTGGGGCGTTTCTCCGGCGTCGAGGCGGCCCATTCGCCCAGGTACACCTTGGGTCCCTGGCGGTCGTAGTCGTTGTAGTAGCGGCGGTGGTTCAGAAACCATCCCGTGCTTTCATAGTAGTGCTCGTCTACCAGGTCTATCACGTCCTTGTGCTTCTCAGCGAAGTCCCAGCCCTCGATATAGTCGGCCGAGGGGGCGTGGAAGGGTCCCACGGTGCCGCACACCTCAATGTCGGGATATTTCTCCTTCACCGCCTTGCATATCATGAGGTAGCGCTCCTCGAAGACCGACGAGATGATGTCCTCGTTGCCTATGCCGATGGTCTTCAGGCCGAAGGGGGCGGGATGGCCGGCGTCGGCGCGCATCTTGGCCCACGGGCTCGTGGCGGGGTCGCCGTTGGCCCATTCTATCAGGTTGAGTATCTCCTCGCAGTAGGCCGGCATGTCGGCCATCGGTATGCCGCCCTGCTGTCCGCCCCATCCGTCGGCGTTGTTGCCGGAGTTCTGGCAGGGCACGCCGGCGGCCAGCACGGGCAGGGGCTCTGCGCCGATGTCCTCGCAGAACTGGAAGTACTCATAGAATCCCAGTCCGCGGGTCTGGTGGTAGTGCCAGATGTTGAAGTCGGGCTTGCGGTCCTGCAGCGGTCCCACGGTGTGGTGCCAGTGGTAGATGTTGTCGATGCCATCGCCGTGGCTCATGCAGCCGCCGGGGAAACGGACGAATTTCGGCTTCAGGTCGGCGATGGCCTGTGCCAGGTCTTTGCGCAGACCGTTTTTACGGCCTTTGAAGGTGTCTTGCGGGAAGAGGCTTATCAGGTCTACCGCGGCGGTGCCCTTCTTCTGCGGTGTCACCAGCAGGCGGGCATGGGCGGAGCCTTTCTTCGGGGTCAGGGTGGCGGTATATTGGCGCCAGGCGCTGCCTTCCACCTTCACCTTCACCTCTGCCAGCGGTTTCGTCTCGCCCTCGGCGGTGAGGGCTACCATCAGCGTTTTCTTTTCGCAGTCGGTGCAGCGGGCGTAGAGGCTCAGATGGTAGACGGCACCGGCCTGCACCACCATGCCGTCCCAACCCTCGTTGGCGATGGCGCGGTCGGTGAGCAGGGCGTGGTGGGGGTTGTTCTCGCTCAGCGGCTGCTCGGTGCCGGTGGCGATGGCGCCTTCCGAACTCCAGGCCGTGGTGGCGGTCCACTCCTTGCGGTCCTTGCTGCAGTATTCGAAGTCGCGGTTCTGCACCATCTCGGCGTAGAGGCCGCCGTCGGCGGCATAGCTGATGTCCTCGAAGAACACGCCGATGAGCCGGTCGCTTATCGCCTTCTGCTTCTTCTCGTCCACCACCAGCTTCACCTGTGCCATGCTCAGGTTCTTGTAGCGCTGGGCATCGTCGGTCATGCGCTCCTTGTTGAGCTCGGCGTCGCGGCGCAGCAGCTCGTGATAGGTGAGCAGGTCAACCAGTTCGCCCTGGGTGATGTCGAATATCTGGCCGGCAAACCGCTTGCCGCCCACGGTGGCCGTGTCGTTGCCCCATGCCACCTCGCTGATGGTGCTGGGGGTGTCGGCCGTGAAGGTGCGGAAGTCTTTCGAGGCGGTGAGATAGCGTTTCTCGTCGCCGCTCTGGAAGAAGATGTCGTAGGAGCCGTCTTCGCCCTCAAACACGATGGGGCGCAGGCAGGTCTTCGTGGTCACGCGGGGATAGTCTTGTGGGCGCCAGGTGATGAGGTCCTCGCTGTAGGCGGCGGCGAAACAGGGCGACACGCTGTTCACCTGCCACACGGCGCGCCAGGTGCCGTCGGCGGCGTGCACCACATTGGGGGCGTACATGCGTTTCTCGCTGCCCCACCGGCCGTAGTCGGAGGCGCACAGCTGTCCTATCTCCTGCCACAGGCCGTCGAAGTCCATGTAGGCGGCGTGCAGGCCTTGTGTGGGGTCGGGCGAGTAGATGAAAATCTCGCGTGTCACGTTGTCGCTTCCGTCTTCCTCTTCGGTTTCCAGCTCCTGTGCGGCGGCTGCCGTAGCGGTCATGGCCATGAGGAGGAGGACACTCATTTTCAGGTAGTGTTTTATCGTTGTCATCATGATGGCTCGTTTTGATTGCAAATTTAGCGCAAACTATCCAAACGGCAAAACGATTCTTGTGTTTTGTAAGGAATCGTGAGGAAGATTTTGCGGTTCGTACAACAAAAAGGGGGATTCATACAACGGACGGGCCAAAGTTTCACGGGCATTTTTTCTGTCCTTATATTTGCATCGTGAAAAATGAGACAGTTATGAAAGAGAACGAAAAAATCGAAAAGTTTGTTGTCAAGTACCGTGAGAAAACCTTGAATTTCCTGCGGAAGCAATTCACCACCCTCAGTAGGGAGGATTACGAGGATATCTACCAGGAGGCCTCGATAGTGCTCCTCTGCAAGGAGGCCGCAGGAGCGCTCCAAGCGGTCACCTGCCAGCTCTACACCTACTTCCTGCGCATCTGCATCAACCTGAGCCACAAGATGGTCTCCCGCCAGCAGCGCATGCTCTTGCTGTCGGTCAGCGACGAGGAGAATGTTGGCACCCGGCTGCTCATGGAGCAGTCGGTTCTCGAGGCCCAGGAGGCATGCGATGCCCGCCGCGAGAAGATGGCGCTGGCCGATAGAATCCTGGCCGGACTCACCGAGCAGAGCCGCTGCCTCTTGACAGGCCATTACCTGGAGGGGAAGAGCTGGGAGGAAATGGCCGGCATCCTGGGCCTCTCCAATGCCAACACGGCCAAGACCCTGGCCTGCCGCTACCGCCGCATGCTCAAGAAGCAGTATCCGGCCATGGCTTGAGCCGGGGTGCACAAAGTGAACTAAAAATAGTAGGTATATTTAGGTGGCATTCTCAGTTTTTTTCCCTATTTTTGCAGTAATTTAGGCGGCATCTCGGCTGCCTGTTGAAAACATGAGTATTTTTATGTCACTTACGTTATGAGCACCATTATCTATCCCTCACCCATTTTCGGCCCCGTCCACAGCCGGCGCCTGGGCATCTCACTCGGTATCAACCTGCAGCCCGGCGACGGCAAGGTATGCTCCTTCGACTGCATCTACTGCGAGTGCGGATTCAACAGCGACCATCGTCCCCACCAGCCGCGCCCCTCGCGGCAACAGGTGGCGCAGGCCCTGGAGCAGAAACTGAAGGAGATGAGAGCTGAGGGGGTGCATCCCGATGTGCTCACCTTTGCCGGCAACGGCGAGCCGACCGGACATCCCGACTTTGCCGGCATCATCGACGACACGCTGCGGCTGCGCGACCAGTACGCCCCGCAGGCCAAGGTGTCGGTGCTGAGCAATGCCACCTACCTGGACCGCCCCGCCGTGCATGAGGCCCTGCTGCGGGTGGACAACAACATACAGAAGCTCGACACCGTGAGCCCCGCCTATATCGCCCGCCTCGACCGTCCGGTGAGTCCGCGCTACCGGGTGGAGCAGGTGATAGAGCGGCTGAAGGACTTCCAGGGCAAGGTCATCGTGCAGACGATGTTCCTCACCGGCATCGTCGACGGCGTTGACCTCGACAACACCGGCGATGCCTATGTGCAGCCCTGGCTGGAGGCCCTGCGCCGCATCGCTCCGCAGCAGGTCATGATCTACACCATCGACCGCGAGACCCCCGACCCGCGCCTCAGAAAGGCCAGCCCGGCCGCCCTCGACGCCATCTGCCTCAAGGTGCAGGCCGCCGGCATCCCCTGCTCCGTCTCGTATTAGAGGGGAAAGGCAAGGAAATGTCTCCACTCCTACACTCCTACCTCCCACACTCCTGAAAAGCATATGTCTCCACTCCTACACTCCTCCACTCCTACCACTCCTGAGAGCACCACTCCTAAGACAGCAGTCCTCACCCTCCGCCACCTGCCCTGCCTCAACTACGCCATGGCGGTGAACGGCCGCCGGTGCATAGAAACCTGCGAACTGGCCAACGACACCGGCGAAGACTGGTGCCAGGTGCACATCACCCTGAACGGCGAACTCATACAGCCGGCCGAAGCGTGGATAGACCGCGTGCCGGCGGGCGCCACCGTCAGTATCGACAAAATAGATGTCACCGCCGATGTCGACAAACTCCGCGACCTGTCGGAGAGCACCCCCACACAGTTCACCGCCCGTGTCATGATGGGCGATGACGAGCTGTGCGCCCAGACCTGCGAGATACGCCTGCTGGCCTTCGACGAGTGGCCGGGCATCAGCGTCATGCCGGAGACCACCGCCGCCTTCGTCACCCCCAACGCTCCCGAACTGGCCGACGTGCGGATGGAGACAGCAAAATTCCTGAGCCGTTTCACCGGGTCGCCCTCTCTCGATGCCTATCAGACGCAGGACCCCAACCGCGTGCGGGCACAGGTGGCCGCCGTCTACGAGGCGCTGCGCAGTGTGGGCATGGTCTATATCACCCCGCCAGCCAGCTTCGAGGAGAGCGGGCAGCGCCTTCGCCTCACCGACAAGGTGCTGGCCGAGAAGATGGGCACCTGTGCCGACCTCTCCGTGCTCTATGCCTCGGTGCTGGAGAGCATGGGGTTGCGGCCCCTGCTCATCATGTGCCACGGACACATGTTCGTGGGGTGCTGGCTTGTGGCGAAATTCTACCCGCAGGTCTACTGCGACGATGCCAGCTTCCTCTCCAAGTCGATGGCCGACGGCATCAACGAACTGGTGCTCGTCGAGGCCACCATGCTCACACAGCCCAATGTGCCCTTCGAAATGGCTGTGCAGGCCGCCGAACGCCACATCTACGGCGAGGCGTCCGACTTCATCATGGCGCTCGACATACACCGCTGCCGCATGGAGGGCATACGGCCCCTCCCCGTCAAAATCGACGGCGTGTGGCAGCAGGAGGGAGTCGAACTCGGCCACGCCACCCACGGCGTGAAGGAGCAGACGCAGTACGACCTGCCCGCCCAGGAGGCCGCGCGCAACGCCACCCGTCTGGAGATATGGGAGCGCAAACTGCTCGACTTCTCCCTGCGCAACAACCTGCTCAATCTGCGGCTCGGACGCCGCACCATCCCCTTCATCTCCATCGACATCGACCTGCTCGAAGACCACCTGCAGGCCAAGGAAGACTACCTCATCCTGCCCTGCCCGGGCACCGATAAGATACGGCCCGACGAGAGCGGCATGTACCAGTCGAAGGTGCACAGCATGGGGCTGGAGCAGATTGTCACCGAGGCCATGAAGAGCCACCACCTGTGCTCCTACCTGCAGCAGGACGAACTGAACGACATCCTGAAGAAACTTTACCGCGACTCGCGTACGGCCATGGAGGAGAATGGCGCCAACACCCTCTACATGGTGCTGGGCCTGCTCAAGTGGTACGAGACGGAGCGCAGCGTGAAGCCGCGCTACGCACCCCTGCTGCTCCTGCCCGTGACCATCGTGAAGAAGAGCGGCAACAACTATGTACTGCGTGTGCGCGACGAGGAAATCACCTTCAATACCACCCTCGTGGAGATGATGCGCCAGCAGTATGACCTACACCTCACCGGCCTCACCCCGCTGCCCACCGACGACTCCGGCATCGATGTGCTCAAGGTGTTCGCCATCGTGCGTTCCTGCCTCAAGGATCACCCCCGCTGGGACATCGTCGAGGAGAGCCTGCTCAGCCTCTTCTCCTTCAGCAAGTTCGTGATGTGGAACGATATTCACAACAATGCCGACAAACTGCGGCAGAACGACATCATAGAGAGCCTCATACAGAAACGGCTGGTGAACAGCGAGGGCAAGGCCGACACCGACACGCGCTCGCTCGACAAGACGATGGAGCCGGCCCGCTTCGCCATCCCCGTCGATGTAGACTCCTCGCAGCTCGAGGCGGTGATAGAGAGCGGCGAGGGACGCAGCTTCATCCTCTATGGACCTCCGGGCACGGGCAAGAGCCAGACCATCACCAACATGATAGCCAATGCGCTCTACCACAACCGCCGTGTGCTCTTCGTGGCCGAGAAGATGGCGGCCCTCGAGGTGGTGCAGAAACGCCTGGCCCGCATCGGCCTCGATCCTTTCTGCCTCGAGATGCACTCCAACAAGATGACCAAGGACCACTTGTTGCAGCAGTTGCAGAAGGCGCTCGACGTGACACGCCTCAAGTCTTCGTCCGAATACGCCGAAGAGTCTGAACGCCTCTTCCAGCAGCGCAAGCAGCTCATTGCCCAAATTGAGCGCCTGCACCGCACCCAGCACTGCGGCCTCTCTCTCTACGGCATGATAACGCGCTACCTGGCGGTGGAGGGCGACGATGACCTCGTCATGGACCCCCTCTTCCTGCAGGAGGCCACCGCCGAGCGGATTGCTGAGGCCGAGGCCGCCCTGCGGCAGTTGGCCACCGTGTTCGACATCACGGGCGACCCTGCCGTACACCCCTTGAAGGGGCTGGAGGTGACCGACCCCACCGTGAGCGCACAGGCCCAGATAGTGGACTGCCTGAACCAATTGCGGCCGCTGCTGGCCGAGACGCAGCGCCAGCTCACCCTGCTGGCCAACAGCAACGGCCTGCTCATAGCCGCCACCCCGGATGGGGCACAGTGGGCACAGCAGTTGGCCGACACCGCCGCCGCCATGCCCGCCCTGAGCGAGGCCCTGCTCCGCACCGTGGCCGACGACCGGAAGAAGGCCGCCCTGCAGGAGAAAATACAACTGGGTGTGGCGCGCGATGCCGCCCGGTCGCAGCTGCTCCAGCAGGGCAGTCCCGAACTGCTCAACCAGTCGCTCACCCAACTGCGTGCCGAGTGGGCGGAGGCCTGCGGCAAGTGGCTGCTGCCGCGTTTCTTCGCCAAGCGGAGTTTCGTGAAGCGGCTCCAACCGCTCTGCCTGTCGCTCTCGGCCACCAATGTGGAGCAGCTCTTCGAACTGATGGAGCGCTATCAGGCTGCCCAGCAGTTGGTCGATGGTGTCCATGCTGAGATGGAGCAGGTGTTCGGCCCGCTGGCCGCCGCCGGCGCCGAGCGGTGGGACGACATGAAGCGCTGCCTGGACAGCGCACCCGAGGTGCTGCAGCTGCTGCAGCACAACGGCACCCCGCTGGCCGGCCTCTCGCTGCTGTCCAAGGACCATGTGCTGGGAGCCGACTTGAGCGCTGTGCGCCGCTTCAACCAGCTCTGCACCGCCATGGCACCCTATGCCACCGTGGCCTCCGGCGTCACGCTCGAGGAGATGGCCCAGCGCTTGGAGCAGTGGACCGCGAACATCCGCCTCACCCGCGACTGGGCGCAGTGGACCACCCGCAAGGCCAGTCTGCGCGAGGCCCATCTGGAGCCGCTCGTCCGCTACATCGAGCAGGGCCACGACAGCGCACAGGCCGCCGACGCCATGCTGCGCTCCACCTATAAGACACTGGCGCTGGGCGTAATCGACGCCGATCCCGCCCTGAGCATGTTCAACGGCCAACTCTTCGAGAACACCATCGACCAGTACCGTCAGACGGCGCGCCACTTCCAGGAACTCACCAAGAAAGCCCTCTACTGCCAGTTGGCCTCGCGCATCCCCTCGCTCACCATCGAGGCGGCCAACAGCTCGGAGATGGGCATCCTGAAGCGGTTTATTGCTTCCCGTGGGCGCAACACTTCTATCCGCAACATTCTCGACCAGATACCCACCCTGCTGCCCAAGCTGTGCCCCTGCATGCTCATGAGCCCCATCTCCGTGGCGCAGTTCATCGACCTCGACCAGGAGAAATTCGACCTCGTGGTGTTCGACGAGGCCTCGCAGATGCCCACGAGCGAGGCGGTGGGCGCCATAGCGCGCGGCAAGGCCGTCATCGTGGTGGGCGACCCCAAACAGATGCCGCCCACCAGCTTCTTCACCACCAACCAGGTGGACGAGGGCGACGCCGAGAACGACGACATGGAGAGCATTCTCGACGACTGCATCACCCTCTCGCTGCCCGACCACTACCTCACCTGGCACTACCGCAGCCGCCACGAGAGCCTCATCGCCTTCAGCAACGCACAGTATTACGACGGCAAGCTCTACACCTTCCCCTCGGTCGACGACAGGGTGTCGAAGGTGCAGTTTGTGAGCATCGACGGCACCTACGACATGGGACGCACACGCAGCAACCGCGCCGAGGCGCAGGCCATCGTGGCCGAGACACTGCGGCGCCTCAAAGACCCGCGCCTCAAGGACCGCAGCATCGGCATCGTGGCCTTCAGCAAGGCACAGCAAGACCTCATCGAGGATATCCTGGTAGAGGAGCTGAGCAAGCAGCCTCTGCTGGAGCGCGCCGCCTACGACTGCCCCGAGCCCATCTTCGTGAAGAACCTGGAGAATGTGCAGGGCGACGAGCGCGATATCATCCTCTTCTCCGTGGGCTACGGACCCGACCGCAACGGCAGGGTGTCGATGAACTTCGGACCGCTCAACAACCGCGGCGGCGAGCGGCGCCTCAATGTGGCGGTGAGCCGCGCCCGCTACGAGATGATGGTCTTCTCCACCATGCAGCCCGAACAGATAGACCTGAACCGGAGCCGCGCAAGGGGTGTGGAAGGTCTGAAGCGCTTCCTCGAGTTTGCCAAGAACGGACGCATGTCGGTGGCCTCCGACCAGTTCACCCAGCAGCACGACACGGACCTGATGGACGATGTGGCCCGCGAGCTCACCGCCCAGGGCTACAAGGTGGATAAACAGGTGGGCCGCTCGCGCTTCAAGGTAGACCTGGCCGTGCTCGACCCCGACAACGAGGGGCAGTATCTGCTGGGCCTGCTCTGCGACGGCACCGGCTACTACAGCACGAGCACCGAGCGCGACCGAGAGATTTGCCAGCCGGGCGTGCTGGCCGGACTGGGGTGGCAACTCATGCGTATATGGAGTGTCGACTGGCTGCTCAACAAGCAGCGTGTCATCAGCAAGATTCTGGAGCGTCTGGAGCAGGTCAAGGAGGAGAAACGGCAGGCGCAGGCCGAGGCCGAAGCCGCCGCAGAAGAACTGCCCGCCGGGCAGTCCAACGCCGGACAGTCGGCCGCTGGGCAGTCCGCCGAAAAGACGTCCAGTTCCTCCGCCGGAAAATCAGGAAAAAGAGGAAATGAGATGATGGCCGGTCTGGCCGATATTCCTTTCGAGGTGAGCAAGGACGAAATCTTGACAGCCCCCGACAACAAGTTGGCCACGGTCTACAAACCCTATCAACTGCTTTATCCCATCAAGGCCACGGAGTCGAGGTCGGTGAGAGACCTGGCGGGCACGCCCCGCCGCACGGCTCAGGATGTGCAGTGTGTGGTGATGAAGGAGCAGCCGGTGCTCCTGAGCGTGATATGCGACCGCATGAAGAAGGGCTATAATATGGCAGGCCGCTGCAACGGGCTGCGCGAGTTGGTGGAGCGGTCGGCCGCCGGCTGCTACCGCGACCCCTTCTCCGACCCTGCCAACCCCACCTACTGGAAGAGCGAGGCCGATGCCGCCCAATACAAAGGTTACCGCACTGGCACCGCCCGTGAGATGGCCGACATACCCGTGGTGGAGATTATGAATGTGGTGGTCATGGCGGTGGAGCAGCAGGTTTCCATCTCCGAGGAAGACCTGAAGCGGCAGGTGCCCCGACTGCTCGGTTTCACCCGCCGCACCATCAAGAGCGACCAGCTCGTCTCCGCCGCCATCGGGCATCTCTGCCGCACCGGCCGCCTCCAGCAATCAGAAGGCTTCCTGAAAGCCCCAAACTAGTCAAACTAGTCAAACCTAGTAAAAACCTATCTTTTTTGGGGGGCGGATAATCATCCGCCCCCCAAAAAATCATTTTATCAGTTTCAGCCGCAGGCTGTTCAGCACCACGCTGACGCTCGAGAAAGCCATGAGCGCACTGGCCCACATGGGCGTAATCTGAAACGGCACCCCCACCAGACGCAGCACGCCGGCAGCCAGCGGTATGCAGGCCAGATTGTAAATAAAGGCCCAGAACAGGTTCTGGCGCACCATTCGCACCGTTTGCCTCGACAGTCTTATCAGGTCGGCCACCCGCCGCAGGTCGGTGCCCATGAGCGTCACCTGGGCCACATCCATGGCCACATCGGTGCCCTTGCCCATGGCTATGCTCACATCGGCGGCCGCCAGGGCCTGCGTGTCGTTGATGCCGTCGCCCATCATGGCCACCGTCTTTCCCTCGGCCTGCAACTGCCTCACCAGGTCTTCCTTGTCCTGCGGCAGCACACCGCTGCGGTGGTGCTCTATGCCCACCTTGCGGGCCCAGTAGTCCACGGCCTCTTCCTTGTCGCCGCTCATCAGATACACCGTCACCCCCTCCTCAGCCAGGGCCTGCATGGCCTCGTCGGCATGGGGCTTCAGCGTCTCGCGCTCCTCGGGGGCCAACTGTGCCGCCTGGCGGAAGTCGACATCGGGCTTGGGCACGGTGAGCGTGCCGGTCTTGTCGATGACGAGGGCGTCTACTTTGCGCACCTGCTCCAGGGCGGTGGCGTCGCGCACCAGCACATTCTTCTGCGCCGCCTTTCCCACGGCCACCATCAGGGCGGTGGGGGTGGCCAGTCCTAAGGCGCAGGGGCAGGCTATCACCAGCACGGAAACGGCCGACAGCAAGGCCTCCGGCAGTCGGTCCATGCCGCCCACGGCGAGCCATATAACTAAGGTGAGCACGGCTATGCCCACCACCACGGGCACGAAGACGAGAGCTACCCTGTCCACCACCCGCTGCACGGGCGCTTTGGAGCCTTGCGCCTGCTGCACCATGCGTATGATCTGTGCCAGCATGGTCTGCTGGCCCACCTGGCGCGCCTTCATGCGCAGGCTGCCGTGGCTCACCACGGTGCCCGCCAGCACACGGTCGGCCGGCTGTTTCCTCACCGGCACCGGTTCGCCGGTTATCATGGCCTCGTCTACATAGGCGTCGTCTTCGGTGAAGACGTCGCCGTCGACGGGTATCTTCTCTCCCTGCCGCACCTCGATGGTGTCGCCGCGCTCCAGGGTGGCCACGGGCACCTCGCTCAGTTCGCCGCCACTCACCAGGCGTGCCGTCTTGGGTGCCATGCCCATGAGCTGCCTGATGGCCGATGCGGTGCTGTTCTTGGCGCGCTCCTCGAGCCACCGTCCGGTGAGCACGAAGGTGATAATCATGACCGAGGCATCGAAGTAGGTGTGCCACTCGATGCCCCTGGCGCCCCACACGGCGTCGCCGGCGAAGGTGTTGAACGTGCTGAAGAGGAACGACACCGCCGTGCTCAGCGCCACGAGCGTGTCCATGTTGGCCGAGGCGTGCGTCAGTTGGCGCCAGGCCGTGGCATAGAACTCCCGTCCGCAAAACCAGAGGTTGGCGGCGGCGATGATGAGCAGCACTTGGTTGGTGAAGTCGCGCCCTCCTATGTGTATCCATCCCATGGAGAGCGCCATGGTGAGCAGTGCGAAAGCCCAGGAGAGCAGCACCCTCCTGCTGAGCAGCTGCATGCGTCGGCGTTCTATCTGCGTCACGCTCACCTCGGTGTCGGTGATGAGGTCGTAGCCGGCGTCGGCCAGTTTCTCTTTCATGGCGTCGGGCGATACCCGTTGCTCGTCGTATTCCACAGTCACGGTGCGCCCGGCCAGATTGGCGGCGGCGCTGTTCACGCCGTCCATAGCAGCCAGGGTGCGTTCCACCTTGGCCGAGCAGGCGGCGCACATCATTCCCACGATGGGAAGTGTTTTCTGCAGCATTTTGTTATTCCCTTCCTACCTCGTCGATGAGTATCTGTACGATGCGCTCGGCCGAGCGTCCGTCCCAGCGTTCGGGCAGCGAGTGTTTTTTCCATTGTCCGGCCACCATGTCGGCCAGGGTGTCGCGCAGCCGTTCGGCATCCTCGCCCACGAGCACGTTGGTGCCTTGCCGCACGGTCTCTATGTGTTCGGTGTAGCTGTTCAGCGTGATGCAGGGCACCCCGTTGAAGGTAGCCTCCTCGGCCACGTTGCCCGAGTCGGTCACGATGCCTTTGGCGTGGGCGGTGAGATAGCCGAACTGCAGGTAGCTGAGCGGCTCAATGAGGTGGAAGTGGTCGGTGTCGGCGTTGAGGGTGGTGAGCAGCCGCTCCACGGTGTCGCGGGCCAGACCGCGCAGGGGAGCCACCACGGGGCATCCCTGTGTGGTGTTCACGATGGCCTTGAGCATCTGCCGCAGGTTGGCGGTGTCGGCCACGAGGGCCTTCCGGTTCAGGGTGAACACGATGTATCCGCCGTCGGCCAGTTGCAGTTGGTCGGCCACCTCGGGCCGTTGCAGTCGGTTGCGGTTGAACCGCAGCGAGTCCATCAGTATGTTGCCCACCATATAGGTCTGCGAGAGGCTCACGCCCTCGCGCGACACGATGTTGTTGGCACCTTCTCCGGCGGTGAAGAGGAAGTCGGACAGTCCGTCAATCACGAGGCGGTTTATCTCCTTGGGCATCTTGATGTCGAAGGAGCGGGTGCCGGCCACGAGGTGCGCCAGGCGTTTGCCCTGCTTCTTGGTCACGATGGCGGCGGCCATGGTCGATGCCAGGTCGTCTACCACTATCACCACGTCGGTGTCGTGCTGTTCCAGGTATTTCTCAAACTCGCCCATCACCCTTCCGGTCAGTTCGTTGAGGCTGGGGCAGTCCACTCCCAGATACACCGTGGGCGGTGCCATCTGAAGGTCGTCGAAGAGCGAGGGTTCCAGGGTAGGGTCATCGGCCACACCGGCATATACCAGGGTGTAGCTGATGTCGCGTCCCTGCTGCTGTGCTTTCTCCACGGCCCTTACAATGGGGGCCACTTTCACGAAGTTGGGCCGAGCTCCGGCCACTATGCAAATATTCATTGTCTCTTGTCTGTTTCTTGTTTTTGTTTTGTCAGTATCTTCCGAGTCATCAGATTAGTCAGAGTCATCAGATTATTCAGATTATTCCGAGTAATCAGAAGTCCCGTAGGGGCTTCTCAATTTCAGCGCGCAGCGCGATTAATTTTTGAATTTAATTTTTGAATAATTTCTCGCTCGCAGAGCGACCCAGAATCAGAAGTCCCGTAGGGGCTTCCCCAATCTGTCATCATCGATTCTGTTTGATTTTGATCAGATTTTGTCAGATTTCTCGCTCGCAGAGCGACTCCTCCCCTAAATTACTGCCCTTTGAACAGCTCTTTGATGCCACCCAGGCTGCCCATCACATTGGTAGCCTCATACGGCAGATACACTGTCTTGGTCTTGTCGCCCTTGGCCAGCTCCTCCATCATCTGGATATACTTCTGCGCCAGCAGGTAGTTGGCCGGATTGGTGCAGTCGCCCACGGCCTCGGTAATCTTCTTGATGGCCACGGCCTCGGCCTCGGCCACGCGGATGCGTGCGGTGGCCACACCCTCAGCCTCGAGTATGGCCTGCTGTTTCTGTGCCTCGGCGCGGTTTATCATGGCCGCCTTGTCGCCTTCCGACTGCAGGATCTGCGACTGCTTTTCACCCTCGCTCGTGAGGATGGCGGCGCGCTTGTTGCGTTCGGCCTGCATCTGTTTCTCCATGGCCGAGAGCACGCTCTCCGGCGGTGTGATGTCCTGCAGCTCCACGCGGTTCACCTTGATGCCCCACTTGTTGGTGGCGTCGTCGAGCACGGCGCGCAGTTTGGTGTTCACGGTGTCGCGTGAGGTGAGGGTCTGGTCGAGCTCCATCTCGCCGATGATGTTACGCAGGGTGGTCTGAGTCAGTTTCTCGATGGCGTTGGGCAGGTTGTTTATCTCATACACCGCCTTGAAGGGGTCCACGATTTGGAAGTAGAGCAGGGCATTGATGCCCATCTGGATGTTGTCCTTGGTAATCACGTTCTGCTTGTCGAAGTCGTACACCTGCTCTCTCAGGTCGATGGAGTCGGAGTACATATAGCGTCCGCGCTGCAGGGTGACGATGCTCTTGGCCGAGTCGATGAAGGGGATGATGATGTTGATGCCCGGGCTCAGGGTGGCGTGGTAGCGTCCCAGCCGCTCTATGATTTTGGTTTCCGACTGCGGTATGATGACCAGTGTCTTCTTGGCGATGATGACCGCGAGCACGATGAGCGCGATCAGAACGATGGATGTTACACTCATGATAAAACAATTTTTGGGGTTATGGGGTGAAATGTTTTTTTGAAGCAATAGGGTAGGGGCGGAGCGGCCGGCCATCAAGCCTCGGCCACCCGCTCCACAGTCACGATGATGCTGTCGAGGCTCACGATGCGCACGCGCTCGCCCTTGGCGATGGCCGAGCCGTCGGCGCTCAGCGCCTTCCAGTCGTCGCCGTCCACGGCCACGCGTCCGTATCCGCCGGCCTCGATGTCCTGGCTCACGGTACCGATGCGTCCCGGCAGCGCCTCGGCGTTGCTCAGTCGGTTTTCGGTGTTGCGGTGCAGGTATTGCTTGGCCAGCGGCCTGAGGTAGAACACACTGAGCAGCGAGCACACCACGAAGATGATAATCTGCAGCACCACGCCGGCTCCCAGTCCGGTGGCGGCGGCTGCGCAGAGAGCGCCCACCGAGAACGAGAGGATGAAGAGGTCGCCCGAGCCCAGTTCGAGTATGAGGCAGAGCAACGACACCAGCACCCAGATGAGCCAGATGTTCTGTGAAAGATAGTCAATCATGTCGTAGGAGAATGATTATTTTCCTTTGTAGTATTTCAGCGCCTCGGGCAGGAATTTGTTCTGAATATCGCTGATGCGTTGGGCGTCAGAGGGGTGCGAGCTGAGCCAGGTGGGGGTGTTGGCACCGCCCGAACTGGCCATGCGCTGCCAGAAGCTCACGGCCACGCGCGGGTCGTAGCCTGCCATGGCGGCGAAGACGAGACCCATGTGGTCGGCCTCTGTCTCATTGTTGCGCGAGTATTTCAGGTTCATGAGGCTGGCAGCCTGTCCGGCCACGGCGGTGGCTATGCTGGCGGTGCCGGCGTCCACACCCACAGCCTGGAGCACACCGCCCAGAATCTGTGTTCCGGTCGAGGCGTGCTGCTGCTTGGTGATTTGTTCGGCCGAGTGTTTGGCCACGGCGTGTGCCACCTCATGTCCGAGCACGACGGCGAGCGAGGCCTCGTTCTGTGTCACGGGGAGGAGTCCCTCGTAGACCACGATTTTTCCGCCGGGCATACAGAAGGCGTTCACGTTGGGGTCCTGTACCAGGTTGAACTCCCACTTGAAGTTCTGCACCTCGTTGGCATAGCCGTTTTGGGTCAGGTAGGTCTCCACGGCGGTGGCTATCCGCTGTCCCACGCGCTTCACCATGGCGGTGTTGGCGGCGTTGGTCGAGGGCTTGGCGGTCCTCATATACTCTTGATACTGCTGCTGACTCAGACTCAGAATGGTCTGGTCGTCTACTGCGATGCGCTGTTTCCTGCCGGTGATGGGCACGGTGCTGGTGGTGCCGCAGGAGGCGAGAATCACGACGGTGAGAGCGAGGAGCCAGCTCCTCATGAAATGTTTGGTTACGAATGTTTTCATTGTTCTTTTTATTTTTATGATTGTTGTTGTCTTTTTGCGGTTGTGGCGCGGGCGGGCCGCCGGCCGGTTGAGGCGCACCTATTCGTCGCCGGTGGCCAGTTGAGTGCTTGCGGCGGCAGCGGCCGATGCTATCAGGTCAATCTGCTCGTGAATCTTGTTGCTGAACTGGTGAGGCCGCAGGATAAACTCGAAGCTGTCGGTCTGCTCGCCCGTCGACACCTCCACGTCGCCGTAGCCGAAGATGCGTCCGGCTATGCTCTGCTTGGTGCTCACCGCCTCTATCTTGCGCAGCATCAGCTCGGCCGTCTCGCGCTGTATGATGCCTGTCTTCTTGATGATGCGTTTGTTGGTTAGGATATAGCGCTTGCCGTTGTTGAGCGCCACAATCCAGAGCAGCGCCACCACGAGCAGGGCGCCCGAGCAATAGAGCATATATTTTACGGGAGCCTGCAGGGGCAGGAAGGGCAGCACCACGGCCAGCAGCACCAGCAGTGCCGGCAGCCAGTAGAGGAAGTAATGGAATTGAGCTTCGGCTATGATAGTCTCGCCGTTCATCAGGTTATAATTATTCTGACTCATACGTAGTAAAATGTTTTTGTTTTATACTCAGCCTCTCATAAGGCCCTATTATGCCACAAAAATACAAAAAAAATCAAAACTCCCGCTTTTTTATCATAAAAATTGCGTTTACTGGGCCATGCCCACCTTTTTCGCTCATCAAGAATCCTGTCCCAATGAGTTGCAATTCTCACTCCCCACCCCTTGTAGGGGCGGGGTCTCTGCTCTTATTATTGTCCTTCCCGTTAATTATGGTTAATCTTGGTTTACAGGGGGACATAGATTGTTCGCAATTTTTTGAAGTTGATTTATAATAAACAATATTCATTGTGATACTTGAGGTAGGACAAATGTCTCGCATCGATGTGCTTTAGTTGCATGTCATTTGGTAATTGTAGCTGATGCCGCTCTTCTTTTCCCAATAGTTTTGAAAAGATAACTTTCCCGTTAGGTCTAAAAGAGATGTATCCTTTGTCAAACAATTTGTCAAGGTTGGGCAAAAGAAGCAAACCGTTGAATGAGTCTAAACGTTCTTGGTTGTTAGAGTCTCTCCATGGTTTAATGTGTGATGCTATAAGCATCCAGGTGGCAGAAAAGCCAGTTACAGAACAACCTCCCCAATACTTGATGAGTTCGTTTCTAAATCGTCCTTGTCCTATTCGGGATAGGATAAGGGAGTCTTTTTCTGTCTGTTTTAAGGCTTGTGTCTTTTCTATGATGGAGATTTCTTTGATAATACTGTCTTGCAGTCTCTTATGATAGTTAGAATTAATAAAAGAAAGGAATTTCTTGAGCCCGGCACTGAAATCACCCATCGCCTTCTTAGTGCGGTAGACATCCCGGTGCATTCTCTTTTTGTCTTCTTCAGCTAAAATGTCTTTGATATATTCAAGTGTAATCGTATCGTCAAGTTTATAATAATCGGAGAGGAAGTTTAGCCTTGATATGTAATCTTTACTCGTTTTATGGCGTATGTTTCCTTCTAATATCATGAATCTGTAGAATTCAGATTGATACTCTTCAAAAATGTGCTTATAAGTCATAAAGTTCTTATTTAAAAGATACATTATTTGTCACATCATCACCTTAAATAATATTTTCCGCAAAAATAACATCTTTTTGTCTCAAAGTGTAGCACAAGCTAAGACTTTTTTCTTCCTTATTAACAAATGCGCGAAAAACGGAAATAAAGTTAATTCATTAGGTGTTACCGCGTCGATGTCCTATCTTCGCGGAAAAGGAAAACAAAGCCATTGCCATTATGCCGCAGAAAACGAAAAATGAGGAGTGGATGTACAGCCAGATAGAAAAGGCGCATCAGTGTATTAATGACGTATTGGAGCAGTCGAAGCATTTCGATTTCTTTGAACGCCACCGGGCGAAAGATACGCTCTTTCATCTCTCCATGATCGATATAGAACTGCTGCAGCTGCTTACCGAAAATGAGCAGCTGACGTGCGAGGATTGAAATGTCCGTTTTTATCACCCCCAAAGCCACGGTTATCCAAACAAAATCATTATTTTTGCAACGGCATACGAAGCGCCCTTTAATAAAAATATGATGAAGACCATTATATTATTCCTATTCTCCCTCATAGCTGCACAGACGGCTTTCGGACAGGTCACTCATAGAGATGATAAAAAGATTCTCAATGCAGAAAGAAGTTTGAAAGTGGAAATAGAGTTGAACTCTCATGAGGAATCTGCTGACAATAATACTCCTGAAAGACAAATCAAGATATATGATGTTGTGGAGCAGCAGCCCTCATTCCCTGGGGGTAACGGAGCATTGATGAAATGGTTGGAAAGCCATATCAAGTATCCGGCTGAAGCATTGGATGCATGTGTTCAGGGAAGAGTTGTCGTTTCATTCGTCGTTGAGCCAGACGGCACCTTGAGCAATGTGCAGGTGATAAGAGGTATCCATCCCTCTATGGATGCAGAAGCCGTAAGAGTATGCTATGAAATGCCGCTCTGGAATCCCGGCCGTCAAAATGGTGTCGAGGTCCGTGTAAAGTACAATTTACCCATACAGTTTAGGCTACCCAAACCAAAAAAATAAAAACGGGGATTATAAATCTTCCCCGTTTGCATGGTTGTATTCATTGTCATAAAACATCATGATGTAATATTTGCCGTACATTTCTTCTTCTATTCGGAACCATACAGGCTTTTTTGTAATGGGTTCTAAAACGTCAGATAAAAGTTCTTCTTTCTCTTTGTCGGGTAGATTGGCCCATTCTTCTTCTGTATATTTGCTGGGTAATTCTTCTTCAAATATCTTACGAATAGTGGCAGTGTCAATCTTATTCTCATCGGGCTTTTGGTAGAACACCGCTTCATAGGTCTTCCTGTGGTATTCGTGCTTTACATTTTCCTCTTCAGGTATTGTGAAGTCTTTGCTGGAAACAATATAGCGTTCATTTTTCTTAAACTGGCTCACGAGTCTATTGAAACGGATTTTGATATCTTTTTCGTCCATTGAACTTTGGTCAATAACTGCTATCCGCCATACCTTATTGTTATTGGTCCCTATCATTACATAGACATCTGTCCCATTAAATTCCCCCTCAAGACGTTCCTCCCCAAAGACCGTCTTAGGCGTGAATCCTTTCGAGATAAGTTTACGTCTCATCTCAGACTTGCTCCCGTCTACTGGAATCCCGAGAAATTTTGGCGTATAGCTCATTTTGCAGGATAATTTTGAGTAGTTGGTACTCAATAGCTCAAATTGCAGGATGAATTAAGTTGTTTTATTTTTGGCCGTCTGTTT